>JAGOAA010000051.1:2436-6577 GCA_017984215.1 Cytophagaceae bacterium | reverse complement strand
CTATAACTATTATACCTATGCGAATCAAACGGATAATTATGCGCAGGATCATTTGCAGTTGTTGACGAATCATCGGATATCGCCCAACTGGGATTTGGATTGGAACTTCCATTATACCTATGGGCGCGGTTATTTTGAGGAATTTAAGCCATCGGCGGATTTAAGTGCTTATGGGATTGCGGACAAACCTATTGTGGATGTTGTGCGCCAAAAGTGGCTCGATAATGATTTTTACGGTTCGACCTTTGCCTTAAAATATGAAGGCTCTCAGCGGGTTAAATTGACCTTTGGGGGAGCCTGGAATCGCTATATAGGTCGCCATTATGGCTTATTGATTCAGCCGCTTGCCTATGCGGGACATGAATGGTATCGTAGTAGGTCTCAGAAAACGGATTTGAATCTCTATGCCAAAGCGAATTGGGCAATTGCATCTGCTTGGAATGCCTATTTGGATTTGCAATACCGTTCGGTAGGGCATAAGATGGCTGGGATTGCGGATAAGATGCAGGACATCAGCCAGATTTGGTCCTATCAGTTTGTGAATCCTAAAATTGGTATAACGCATCAGATTTCGCCGAATGCGAAGATTTATGCATCGTATGCCGTGGGGAGTAAGGAGCCCAGCCGACAGGATTTTGTCGATAACCCAGGGACAACACCGCGTGCTGAATTTTTACAAGATTTGGAGTTAGGATTGCAAGGCGCACGGAAGAAAATAGCCTATCAATTGAATGGGTATTGGATGAATTATTCAGACCAATTGGTATTAACGGGTGCTGTTAACTCGACGGGAGATGCAATTCGGACAAATGTGGCCTCAAGTTACCGCTTGGGATTGGAGGCAATCCTGAACTATCAGGTGTCGAAGCGGTTTAAGTTGGAGGCTAATGCGACTTTGAGTCAAAATCGAATCAGGAATTTTCAGGAGAAAATGATTGATTATGAAAATTATGAAACGGTAGTTATTGATCATGGAACGACGGATATCGCTTTTTCTCCCTCGATGATTGCAGGTATTACATGGACTTATACGAACGGTCCGTTTGAGGCAAGTTTATTACGTAAATATGTAGGGAAGCAATATTTAGATAATACGTCTTCTGATGCTCGATCAATCCCGGCTTATTTAACACGTGATATTCGCATTCAATATCGATTTAAGAAGCGATTTGCTTATAGTTTATTGTTGAACAACATTACGAATGAGCAATATGTCTCCAATGGCTATACGTATAGTTATCAATATGCAGGAGCGACGACGACAGAGAATTTTTATTATCCGCAGGCGGGCTTCAATTTCTTAATGGGTCTTTCGGTACGTTTATAAATAAAAAAGGCATTGCGATTGCAATGCCTTTTTTTACTTAGTTCATGAGTTCCCATTTCCAACCCCATTTTGCTAGGCGGTAACGGATGGAATACCAGATTACGCCAAGCCCGTAGATTGAACTGCGTTTAAAGTTGATGGATGAAGCTTCTTCGAAATATTTAGTTGGGCAAGTCACTTCGCCAACTTCAAAACCTTTCCAGAAGATTTGTAAAATCATTTGATTATCGAAGACGAAATCATCATCACATTTCGTGAAATCCACGGCTTCTAGTACTTCTTTTGAAAACGCGCGATATCCCGTGTGGTATTCGGATAGTTTTTGATCAATCAGAATGTTTTGGAATAATGTCAAGATGCGATTGGCAATGTATTTATAAATAGGCATGCCACCTTTCAGGGCTCCTTTGCCTAAAATTCTCGATGCAAAAACGACAGGGTATAGGCCATTTCCGATGATGGAAATCATGGCTTTTAAGAGCATGGGAGTATATTGGTAATCGGGGTGAAGCATAATCACAATGTCACCACCTAATTCCAATGCTTTCGTGTAGCATGATTTCTGGTTTCCACCGTAACCTTTGTTTTTATCGTGGCGGATGATGTGTTTGATGCCAATTTGTTGGGCCACTTCTACCGTATTATCGGGGCTGTAGTCATCAACTAAAATGACTTCATCCACCCAATCGTGCGGGATTTCCTTGTAAGTTTTTTCAAGTGTCAATGCTGCTTTGTAAGCGGGCATTACGACGATTACCTTTTTGCCTTCGTACATATAATATTGGCCAAATTTTACGACCTTTGTGCCTTCAAAATGTAAAAATACTTATTTATGAGTGAAACGCTATTTTTTCTTGTCTTTTCGGTGGCTGTTATTGCTGTCATGTTAGTGGATTTGGGCGTATTCAAAAAGGCAGGTGCGGCTGAGGTAAGTTTTAAGGAAGCGGGTTTTTGGAGCGGAGCATGGGTATTATTAGCCATTATTTTTTATGTGTTTTTGGGCTACAATGGGGCGATGGTTCACGGTATTCAGGATATTGCTGGATTGAAAGCGGTCCAACAAGCCTATGCGCCACACATTGATTTAGGGTCTGGATCTTATTTCGATCAATTGGCCATTTTTCAGGATAATTTATCGTTGGAGTTTATCACCGGCTACTTGGTTGAGTACTCATTGTCGGCGGATAATGTATTCGTCTTCATTTTGATTTTCAACTCTTTTGGCGTTCAAAAGCGCTATTACAAGAAGATATTGGTTTGGGGTATTTTAGGAGCGATTGTTTTACGCTTGATTTTCATATTCCTGGGTGCGGCTTTATTGCAGAAGTTCGATTGGATTATTTATTTGTTTGGGGCGTTTTTAGTGTACACGGGGGTGAAAATTCTATTTTCCAAAGAGCACGAGGAGTCGATTGATCCAGGTGATCATCCGGTTGTTAAACTGTTGTCTAAATACTTTAATGTATACAAGCGAAATGTGATTGGTCGGTTCTTTGTACGCATGAAGCATACAGGTAAAATATTCATTACCCCGATTTTCGTCATTGTGGTTGTGATTGCTTTTACGGACATATTATTTGCCGTTGATTCGATTCCTGCGATATTTTCGATTTCGAAAGATCCTTATATTGTATTCTTTAGCAATGTATTTGCCGTGATGGGTTTACGGTCCTTGTTCTTCTTTTTGTCGAGCTTGATGGGTTTGTTTCGCTTCCTGCCGATGGGTTTGGGGGTGTTGCTCAGTTTTGTCGGATTGAAGATGATTGGGCACCATTATTTGGAACAATGGGGCTTTGGAACTCTGGCTTCTCTTGGGGTTATTCTTGGAATATTGAGCGTGAGCATCGGTTTGAGCCTTCTTTTTCCTGCGAAAAAATAATCAGTTTATTATCAGTTTTTTATTAGGTGATTCTCATCTTAAAACTGATTTTTGCTAACGCTGCCGGGGTCTGAAGACCCCGGCAGCGTTTACTCCACCTCCCATTCCCGAACTAATTTTCGGTACTGCAAGGGCGTTTCGTTCATGTATTGCTTAAACTGTTTATTAAAGTGCGATAGATTTCCGAATCCACTCTCAAAACAGATCTCGACCATCGGTTTATTACTGGAACGTAATAATTCACACGCATGTTTAATGCGAAATTCTGTCACCAAAGACACAAATGTTTTTTTCGTTACCTTTTTAAAATACCGACAGAAGGCCGTTTCTGTCATATTGGCTAAGTGTGCGACCTCATCTAAATGGACTTCCTGCGTGTAATTAGCAATCACATAGGCATAAATACGGTTGATTCGATCCAAGTCGGTACTTGAGAGCTGATAGTTTACCTCATTCGTATCAATCGCTTGCGTATCCGCACCCGACGTGCTGATGAGATGTAAAATATTCAACAAGGACATTAAGCGAGCAAAGGGATTCAATTCCTTCAGTGCCAACATTTCCCGCACGACGCGATCCTGCGTTGGTCCTTGGATAGCGAAGCCCCCACGGGATTTCTCTAATAATTGCTTAATGGCCCGGCACTCCGGTTTATTAAAAAAGTCAGCCCCCAAAAAATCTTGCGTAAAGTGTATGACTAATGCCTGTGCTTGTTGGGGATCTTCCGTTTCCGTTAGCCAGTCTTGGCGGTGATTTTGCCAACAATGCGGTAGGTTTGACCCGAGTAGTACTAAATCCCCTGGATGAAAATCCGTGATGTGGTTTCCTACGAAACGTTTGCCTTCTCCGGAAATAATCAATGTCAACTCAAATGCAGGATGATAATGATATGGGGCATCAAATCGATTTTGAATAACTTCCTTCAGTTGGAAAGA
>JAGOAA010000051.1:0-2336 GCA_017984215.1 Cytophagaceae bacterium | reverse complement strand
AATCCGTGATGTGGTTTCCTACGAAACGTTTGCCTTCTCCGGAAATAATCAATGTCAACTCAAATGCAGGATGATAATGATATGGGGCATCAAATCGATTTTGAATAACTTCCTTCAGTTGGAAAGAGCTGTTTTCTTGAGGGTCCAAATGTTCTAAACTCGCTTTCATTTTAGCTGACTAATAAGTCGGTAAATCATTATTAGGTAAAATTGCATTATTTTTTGTTAAGATTGATGTGTTCAAAGCCATCTATTTTCAAGAATTTTGCAGGAAATCTTCTTCTATGTTGCAAACAAACTATCCGCTTCAAGCCCATCAAATTGCTGATTTTCAGCGCAACGGTCACATTTATTTGTCAAGATTAATGCCTAAGGAAGCATTAAGTACCTATCGGGATACTATCGTGGAATGGGCTGACGATTTTCGAAAGAAGCAAAAGCCCATGGAAGAACGCGATACGTATGGGAAAGCGTTTTTACAAATGATGAATTTGTGGGAAGAAGATGCAAAGATCAAAGAATTTGTCCTCGCAAAGCGTTTTGGTCAAATTGCCGCGGATTTATTAGGCGTTAAGCAGGTTCGCTTATACCATGACCAAGCCTTGTTCAAAGAAGCGGGAGGTGGGCATACGCCCTGGCACCAAGATCAATACTATTGGCCCTTAAGTAATCCGAAAACCGTTACGATGTGGATGCCACTCGTGGATATAACAGAAGAAATGGGGATGTTGACATTTGCCTCAGGTACACAAGGTGTGAAATTGCCCCCCATGCCTATTTCGGATGAATCAGAGGCGACGATTGCTTCTTTTGTTCATGATCAAGGCTTCCCTATTGTGGCTCAAAAAACGATGGCCGCCGGAGATGCGACATTTCACATGGGTTGGACACTTCATGCCGCGCCAGGGAATCATTCCGAAACCATGCGTGAAGTAATGACGATAATCTTTATGGATGCTGATATCGAGGTATGTGAACCACAAAATGAAAACCAAGAGGCTGACCGAAAACGCTGGTTGGCTAGTAAGCCAGCAGGTAGCCGAGCAGACTCTTGGTTAAACCCGATTATAAATTAGGGCAATCGCACTTTTTGGGTCTCTTTTTGAATAGTCCCCAGAGAAAGCCTTTTTTCTTCTTGTAGACCTTTGGTTTGGCGTTGCTAAACACATTCACGCGCGCGGATGCCTCGTAAATAGGTCCCGCGAAAAACATTCCCAGAATCAATAAGAGGACAAATTTGCGCATGTTATTTTAAACGGGCTTTGAAGTAATTTATTGCCATGTTCCAAGCTTCTTCTGTAGCAACTTTGTCATAAGCCGGATTCGATGGATTCGCAAAAGCATGTTCCGCATCGAAGGATTTAACGGCTACTGTTTTTCCTGCTAGCTTCATATTGGCTTCGAATTCAGCAACGATAGCAGGAGAAATGAATTTTTCCCGACCCGCGAATAAACCTAAAACATCCGTCTGAAGTGTTTTCAGCTGGTCCACGTCTTTAACCGGCATTCCGTAATACATCACGCAAGCAGCTGCCTGAGATCCCGCTAAAATGGATGCTTTTAGAGAAAGTCCACCTCCAAAACACCAACCTACTGTGGCGATTTTGGCTTGAGGTCCTGCGTAGGCGATAGCACCCTTGATGATATTTTCTAAACGCAAAGGATTGGCTCCGCCCATGTATTTGCCAGCATCCTCGCGGGTTGTCGCTACTTTGCCATCATACATATCGATCGCTAGGACATTTACATTTCCTAAGGTCGTGTAGAAATGCTCTGCTTCACGCTTGATGTGATCATTCAATCCCCACCATTCTTGAAAAACGAATAAGGTGTAATTCGTTGGCTTAGCAGCTTTAATGAAGAATGCATTCGCTTGTTGGCCATCCGGCGTCGAAAACGTGATCATCTCGCCGCCAGCTTGACTCACATGATGATAAGGTTTTGGTAATTTGTGGGAGCGTTGGAAGGCCTTGTTCGAAGCCATCAATTGCATTTCGTCTTTCGTTACGAAACAGCAAGATTGACCAAAAGCATAAACACTTACAAAAATGAGTGCAATTGTTGTGACTAGTTTGTTCATGGTAGAAATATTTGAGGAAATTTATGAATAAAATTGGCATTTAGGCTATCTTGCAAGACCTATTGTTAAAATTATCAACTATGAAAAAGAATTTGTTCGGCTTAGGCCGAGTGATGTTTGCTGTTATTATTAGCATTACATCGATCACCATTGCCTTTGCTCAAGAGGCTAACCCATTAAAAGGTCAAAAAGTTTTGGTCTTTTCATTAACCAAAGGTTTCCGTCACAGTTCCATTAAACCAGGTCAAATCGCCTT
>JAGOAA010000027.1 GCA_017984215.1 Cytophagaceae bacterium | reverse complement strand
AAATCTGAAAGAGTGGACATTATTGAGTGAGTTTGGCAAAATGGGTGATGTAGCAAAGATTTGGGAATGTCCATCTCTATTTAAGGTTCCTGTCGAAAATTCAGATAATTCAAAATGGGTAATGCTGATTTCGAGCGCAGCGGAGGCCACAGAATTTACTGGGATGCAATATTTCGTAGGGGAATTTGATGGAAAATCATTTGTGCCAGACAAACAAGAAGGGGTTTTAAGATTGGATCGAGGGAAAGATTTTTATGCGGCAATCCCCTTTCAAAACCTTCCTGCAAAAGACAAAAATCCGATCATTATGGGCTGGGGTAGCAACTGGAGCTATGCAGGAGATATTCCTTCAGAAGGTAGGAGAGGGATGTTTTCGATGCCACGAAAATTATCCTTGGTCAAAGAAAATGGGCAATTTCGTTTAGTTCAAAAGCCAATCTATTCCAATGTTATCCACGCTGAAGAGTTGAACTTGAAAGCGAGTGAATTGACAAAACCGAAAACTAGGAAAATCAAAAATAATTCCTACAAACTAAGCTTAGTTATTGACCTAGAAAATTCCAAAGGTTTTGTAATGGAATTGCTAAAAAATAAGGAAGAGAAATGTGTGCTAACTTATAATGCAATGACTCAAAAATTGTTTTTTGACAGAACCAAGTCTGGAAAAATTGACTTTAACAAAAATTTCTCAAGTATCGAAAGTATGCAGGTGGTTCCCCAAAATGGCGTCCTGAAACTGGATATTTTTGTAGATAATTCAATTGTAGAAGTATTCGCCAATGAAGGTAAAGCCGTATTGACTGATTTGGTTTTCCCCCAAAAAAATGGAGGGAAAATAATCCTTTCTTTGTTAAAAGATTAATAAGGCACCAAGTTTAATTTATTCCATTTGGTTTAATTATTCATTAATTGTTCTCAAATATCTGAATTATTAGTTTTCGATTGAAAAGTAATAAAAAAGAATATTTGGGAAGTAATATTCCCAGCTCGTGCCACGGAAAAAGAAACTGGAGGTTGTTTTGAAATGGTGAAAACGATTCCTTTATCATTATTTATATAAAGGGTTGGTCCAGCACTTTTGAGACTACTGGAACTATCATTTATTTTAAATGGGTTGTGAAATTTTTGTGATCATTTTATTATTTTATGGCATTTAATTATGGAAACATTTGCTGCAATTAAACTTGGTCCTAAGCTAAATAAAATTGGTGGTACCCCGAATGAAAGACCTGGGATAAAACCAAAAAGCAAACCCAAGCACCCAACATTGAAACCTCATATTCATAAATCTGGAGATTCTAAAAAGTAGGTTAGGGTGGTGCTAAAACCGAAGCAGAACGACCTGATTTGATACAATTTCGATACAATTAGACTAACCAATATGATACCTATACTATTATATTTTGACGTTTTTGTTCGATTTGAGTTCAGTCAGATTTGTTTCATTCCCACCGTCCGGACCGCCAACTAAGATTTAAGTCTCTGATTTTTCGGAGACTTTTTTTTATGCCCTTTGCTAAATGTGGTGCTACAAATGGGATTTCAAAGTTGTTTTTCATTTCAACAATACATTTAGACCGCTAACATTCCATCTATATCTGCTTCACTTTTGATATATTTTTGAAGGGTTGTCAACTTCTTGTTACAAGTGATTTTCATCACTTGATGGTAGGGTAGACCAGCATCAACTAACAGGGTTGCCAATGTCCTACTTGCGCTATGAATTAAAATTATTTGATGCCTCTTTAAGTACTCACAAACCTTCTTTCCCCCTTTGGTTGACTTCTTTTCTAATGTAATATTAATCGATGGAATCTTTTGAAATATTACTTTAATTTCTCGTAATACAATAGTGTCACTATAAGGGTTCGGGAAGTCGTAATTGTATTTCTCCCCGAGTCGTCTGAGAGTATCGAACGCAGGAATTTTACAGTGTTCGACACTGTGGTGAATAATATCATTGGGTTGTGATAGCTTAGGCCGTTACAATATAGTTTATAGTGTCGATTTTAGAATTCAAGAAATGATTGGACCAGATATGTCAAGTGGAATAATTAGAAGAATTTATGAGTTTACTCTTGGTGAAATAGAGCCTTTCGTAAGAATAGGAAGCCTCAGTCAAGATTGTGTTGTTGTATTTAACGAACTTATTGAAGAGCAAAAAACAAATAAAGCACACTCATTAATAATTAAACAGTAGATTTGAGGTGCATTAAAGTTAAATATGAATATTAATAATGAGTTATTTATCAAAATATACTAAATCATGGCATCAAAAGAATTTCTAAATTATTTAGCATTATATCAAAACATTTTAAAACATAAAATGGCATTTGGTTCAAACCAATCACCTGAATTACTATCAAATGACCCCATTAATACAGAACTTGGTTTAAAGCTATATTTAAATGGACAAATAAATTTACCTGAAAATTCCCCTTTGATTGATGGAATAATTATTGGGAAATTAAATCATCCTTATGCAATGATTGGAATGCCCAGCCTTAAAGGTGAATTAACCTATGAATTTTGGGAAACAAAATTTGAATATTTAATAATTATAAGGTTAAAGTTGGAAAAATCTGATGAAGAAAGTGAAGCCATTCTCTCACTAATTAAAAAGAATCAATTGCCGGATAATATTACACCAGCTAAAGAAAATTTTAGAGTTATCATAAGAGAAATGATAACTTCACACTTCGATTTATTATTCGAACAATATGATAATATTAATGAGTTGAAAAAAGAAAAATGGAAGATTAATGAGGATTATTTAAGTGAATTAATAATAAATTATTTTTCTCAAAAATCTCGTAACAAAAATAAATTAAATTTCTAAACAAGTTATCTGCAATAATTAATTTGCATTAAAATGTTTCAATAATTTTATTACTTCATCATAAACTTCTGCCAATTCAAAAAAAAAGTCGTTGCAATTGCAATAATTCGCCATCTGATTTAATTCAATTAAGCTACATTAGTATTCAAAAGTAATATTTGTTTATAG
This sequence comes from Cytophagaceae bacterium, assembly GCA_017984215.1. Classification (GTDB taxonomy): domain Bacteria; phylum Bacteroidota; class Bacteroidia; order Cytophagales; family Spirosomataceae; genus Aquirufa; species Aquirufa regiilacus. The sequence continues at coordinate 20,472 of JAGOAA010000027.1, read as the reverse complement.
GTAAATTTTAACGATTATATGTCAATAGAAATCACTGGAATCAAGTCCTTATCAGCCTAGTAGGATGAACTTTTCACATTTATTACATTTTGATGTAATTCACCTCCTCCAAATCAAACTAAGATTTAGACTTTCAAATTTGTGCAGAACTTTTGAAGCAAACCTCCCAAAATCTACCATTTTGCTATATAAAAAGACCCTAATTTGTTCTTTATGTCAATTAAACGCAATTTTTATAATAATGTAGGTTTTTGGCACCTAAGGTCAAGTTTTTTCGATATTCCAAATCATATTTAAATAGAGTAGTTAGGTGTAAAAACCGTAAAAAATAAACTATTTGATATAATTACGATTCAGTTAGGTCAGCTATTATAATATCTATACTGTTATAATTTGATATTTTTGTCCAAATCGAGTTCAGTTAGATTTGTTTCTTTCCCATCGTCCGGACCGCCAACTAAGAGAAAAGCGTCAGAGAAATCTGAGGTTTTTTTGGTACAAATTGGTCTATGTTTCAAATAAGAAATTAGATTCAAAAATAACGAGGAAATTGTTAAGCCAGTTTTTTTTGAATAAAAAACACATTATATACTACTTTTTCGGAATAGCTTTAAAATTTACAGGGTGTAAGTTTAGTGCTGAAGACAAATCACCTTCAATTATATATAATTTGCCCTTATTTAGATTTGAATCAAAATCAAAAAGCCTGTATAAGTAATAATTATTAGGATTTTGGATTGAAATATTTAATTCATTAATCGTTAAGAAGAATGGCCTAGATATATTACTTCTAGTTGTTTTTACTTCAATTTTTTTCTCATTACCGGCTAAATCGAATGATAATATATCATAACCTAAACCATCCCCTTCTTCTATAGAAACATGTTTTATCTTTTTTGCTAAATCATCTTTTCCATTATTTATTAAAAAACTAATCTCTGAATTGAGAATAAGTTGCTCTCCTAATAATCCAAGACGCTTATTTTTAGATTCTTGTTCTATAAAATCAATTTGTATGGCTTTGCTATTAAAATAAATAAAGTCATCTTCGAATGCCGGAGGTGAAACGGTTTCAACAATATATTCCGGATTTTTGTTAACTAAAAGACCAAAGTCAAAACCAGCTTTAAAAGCACAGTTGGTGCATTTGTGCCTGCCCAAACCACCTTGATTTTCGCCTAAATCTAATAAAGTTTTAATTGAAACAGTTGAACCCTCTTTACATGTTTCTTTCTCATTTTCAACTAAAGTACCACAATAGTCCTCATAACTTTTCCAAACATTTGAACTTCCTAATATATACCCATGTTCATAAGCACAAGTCGGACATCGGTGTCGTCCTTTTCCAGCTTGACTATGATGTAGATTATCTAGTAAAGATTTTGGTGATACACCATAATGAATACATGTTTCGTTATTGTACATTTATTTTAAAAATTCATTTCCGTACTTTACATTTGGTTCTTTTGCAATTATGGATTTTAGCTCCATTATGTCATTAAAACCGTTTATTTTTTCTTTAAAAGTGTCCGCGTTTTTAGGATTTTCAATTTCATTTTTTCTTCGCTTACTTATTTCTAGAAATTCATCCTCTTTATCAATTCCAACAAATCGTCTATTTAATAAATTGGCAGCAATTCCTGTGGTACTACCTCCTGTAAATGGATCTAAAATCCAAGCATTTGGTTTCGTAGAAGCCAAGATTAATCTGGTTAATACGGATAGAGGTTTTTGCGTTGGGTGCTTACCACATGATTTTTCCCAAGGAGCAATTGCAGGTAACTTCCAAACATCTTTCATTTGTTTGTCGCCATTTAAATGCTTCATTAGTTCATAATTAAAAAAGTGAGGCACTTTTTTGCTTTTGCGAGCCCAAATAATTTGTTCAGTCGAGTGGGTAAAGAATCTGCATGAAAAATTTGGTGGCGGATTCGTTTTTTCCCACGTAATGACATTTAAAATTTTAAAATCTAATTCTGTTAGGATTTGGCCGATTGAGAAGATATTATGAAGGGTGCCGCTAATCCAAATTGTGGCATCTTCTGCCATTTTTTCTCGAATCAAACTAAGCCATTGTCTATTGAAATCATTGACAAATTCGAATCCATTTGATTTGTCCCAATTACCTTTATTAACACTAACTATTTCTCCATTCTGAATAGAAAGGCCATCATTAGACAAAAAATAAGGAGGGTCTGCGAAAACCATATCAAACTTAAAGTCAAATTTGGGTAAAACGTCCATTGTATCTCCCTTAAGAAGAATGAAATTACTGTCAGAGGATTTGTAAAAGGGCGTTACATTCACAGTATTAGAGTTTTATTTGAAAGGAATAACTTCTTCTTTTAACACTTTAGTTACAAAGTTATCTAGTGTTGAAAGATTGTACATGCTTGGAATAATATTATAAGCTTCTTCAAGTTTGTTTTTTGCAGTTAACCATCCTTGGCCATCTGTTATCCACACGAATTCAAATTTATCATATTGGTTGATTTTGGGAGCAACATCAGAATATGCCCTAGCAGTTTCATTTAATTTTGACCCTCCGCTATTGTAAAAATTTGTTTCAAGTAAATAGATTTTTTTCTTTGTTTTAATAACAAAATCAAATCTTTTTACATCAGCACCTAGGCTAATAATCTCAGGGAAAACAGTATTGTTAACTTCTGGTTGATAAGTTATTTTGGCTTTATCGAAAATTAATGAAACGGCTTTAGACATGTTTTCACCTCCTCTATTCTTTCTTGCATTTGTGTCAAGCCCGACTTCAATTCCAAAAACATAATCTACTAAATTTGTAATGTTTTTGTTTGTAAAAACATCGGCTAAGCCAGTTTCTGTGATATATTCAAAAATTAATTCTGGGGACTTAAAATATGTTTCTAAAAGAACAATTTCTCCGTTAATATTAAATGTTTTTGCTTTCTTATTTTTTCTTACAGCAATTAATATGTCTAGTACTTCAAAGACAGATTTGTTTTCCTCAAATAACTCAACTACAGCGTTTTTTAGATTTTCCTTTCCTATTAAATAATTTAGTTGATTAAGTTTAATGGAAATCTTATTTACATTACTGCTGATTTTGTCAAAATCAGTGAAGTAATCTAAAGTAGCGTTTGTCTCAGCGAGTTGAGACAAAAATTTTTTAAATTGTTCAGACATATTCCAATAAATTTGATTGGTTCGTAATTAAAAGTTCATTTAGTTCTCCACGTTTTTCAGAGTTTGCATTAATGTTTCTTCTTGCTTTTACTCTTAGAATATTAAAATCATTATATAGTTCATCGAAAAATTTATTTTCTCCTTCAATGCCATCAACATCAGAATTACTCAGTATCCAAATGTGTTTTGACTTATCAAGTTTGATGCAAAAATCTCTTAATCGTATCTGTTCCTGATCATCAAATTCATCTTTTGAATAAGAGTTGAAGCTAGATGTTTCATTTAAAGGCTTATATGGAGGATCGAAATAGAACAGAGATTCAGAGTCAATTGAATCAATTGTTTTCTGATAATCGCCACATAATATTTCTACATTTTTCAGTTTTTCGCTAACAGCTCTAATATTGGATGCATCGCAAATTGTAGGTTTCTTATAACTGCCCATAGGTACATTAAAACCATTATTTCTATTAACTCTATAAAGTCCATTAAAACATGTCCTATTTAGAAAAATGAAGAGAGCTGCTTGTGTTATTTTATCGGATTCTCTGGTATTATAAATTGTCCTTTTATGGTAGAAAAATTCTTTTTTATTTTCGGGATCTTTTTCAATGGAATGAAATTGGAGTTCTAAGTTCTTGAGTTGAATAATTAATTCTTCTGGAGAGTATTTAATCGTATTGTAGGTATTTATCAAGTCTGAGTTAATGTCATTTATAACTGCTTTTTTCATATTTGGAAAATTGTTAAGCATCCAAAATAAAACAGCCCCACTCCCTACAAATGGTTCAACATATGTGAAATTCTTTTTTTCTAGACCCAGAGGAAGTAAATTTCGTATTTCTCCTAAAAGTTGAGTTTTACCACCTGCCCATTTTAAAAATGGCTTTGCCCCTACAAATGCACTTAATTCAACTTTCCCCATACTCTTTAACCTATTTTTTAAATTATTACGTTTTTCAAATATCGTCTTATTTTGACAAATTCATTCTAAATCTCGTATCCGAAAACTGATTTTATTTAATGAAAACTAAAATTTTACGTTTTCAATATTTTGAAATATAAACTTGATCTAGATATTTGTTGAAATAATATTGACGTCAAAAAACTGCCAATTTCTTTATTGTTAATCTTTGTAAATTAATTTTTTTCTGTAATCCTTTCGTTCATGGTATTATTAGTAAATAATTATCGTAATCCCTTTTACTTTAAAATCACTTTCAAGATTTGATTTTGTTTGTAATTTATAAATAGAAGAAGAATATTCATTATTGTTGTTTTGTTCTGGCTCATCCCTTTCTTTCATCAGATCCCTTGTATCCATTAAAAAAACCATGTGATTAATTGATTCCAAAATTTCACTGAATTGTTCTTTTTTCGATGGATCAACCCCTGTGTGTAATTTCATGGTTTTGACATTGGTATCACTCAAATACATTTCATGGGCATCATATAGTTCGAAATTTTGGTGTGTCACACTAAACATGCGCCTATTCTTTAGTCCCAAATTTTCAACATTTTCCCAACATTCATCCCAGGTATTACATTGGATAATTCGAGGATTTTCGATTTTCAAAAGTTTGTTTTTGAGATGGATGATTTGGATGTCATCGTCCATTAGTGTGTTTAAGAATTCGTTCAAAGATGACATGAATAATGGGAATAAGATTTTGCACTGATTATACCTTACAAAGGTACAATTCATTTGATGGCTTTAAACTTTCCCTAGCCTTATCGTGCAAGTGAATTTTGTCACTGAAATTTCATGCACAGTTTTTGGTAGGTTTTCTAATTCACTTTCTTGCAGTGAATTAAGGTAGGGATATGCAAAAAATCATTTGGGTAATAGGCTTGTTGGCCTGCATGGGCTGTCGGCCGTCGACGTTGGAATGGGGGAAAGAGTTGTTGGCCGAAAAGAAATACGAAAAAGCCAAAGAGGCTTTGAGTCTTTGGATCCAATGTGATACGACCCGTTGGGATGCTTATTACGCGCGGGCGGAGTGCAATGCGGCCCTGTCTTTGGAAAACGACGCCTTGCATGACTACGAAAAAGCCTTTGCCATGCATCCTGCGGTGAAGACCTGTGTAGGGGTGGGGAAGGGCTATTTGGAAAATGAGGATTATGAAAAGGCCAAAGCCTATTTCAATCGGGCCATCGGGATGGATCGTAGCGATGCGCGGGGGTATTTTGGCCTAGGGGATTGTTACCAGCGGGAAGAAATGTATGATGAGGCCTTGTCTTACTTACACCAGGCCCAGGCGCGGTGGAAGAAAAATGTTCCGGAGGAATTTACGCTTGCGTTGATGCAGGTCTATTTTGAAAAGAAGCAGGATGCGGCTTGTTTGGAGCAAATACGCATATTAAAGCTTGCCAAATCCCCGCGTTCCGAGGCATATGAATATGCGGGGCGCGTGTATGCACGCCAAAAGCGTTATCCGCAAGCGCTGAAGGAGTATCAGGCAGTTTTGGATAGGGACTCCACGGATATCGTCGCGCGGGTGTTGGTGGCGGATGTATTTGCCCAACAAGAACAGTTTGCGGCTGAGATCAAGGTACGGACACGGATTATCACACAAGTAGAGGGACAGAAAGCGGATGCGGATATGATCGGGCTGTCCTATTATTTACGCGGGATGGCCAAAGACAATGCTGGTGATTTCCGAGGAGCCTTGCGGGATTTGGATTACAGTATTTCTATTTCGGACGGTCGGGCCTGGGCCTATTTTTGTCGGACGGTCGCGAAGATCCACTTACGCGATTTTTCGGGTGCTTTGCGGGATTACCAGGAGGCGGTTCGCTTACGGCCGGATGTGGCTTTTGATGATCATTTGTCGGAGGATCCCACGAGCTATGCGACGTTTATTGCTTATGCGGGGATGCATGGGGAGCGGATTGATTAGGTCGGTTTTTCCATAAATTACCCTGTTTTCGAATAAGCAGATGTGGGTATACTTGGTAATTTTCGGTCTATGAAAACCTACGCTATTCACATTGATTATACCAAGATTAATTCGCATAATGACCTTGTAGGTCAATTATCTAGCATATTAAACTTAAATAAATTGGATGAAGTGGAGGTTGAAATTGACTTTAATGGCACCCCTGAAATAAACCCCGATTACTTTTCCCTTGTTTACAGTGTAATTGTCAACTTGATTGAGCATGGAGTAACAGTTCATGGTAAAACGAAGCATTTTGATATTCATTCATTAAGGTTTTCTAACACAAATAAGATTGACTTATCAAGCGTGAATGGATTAAACTACTTGGAATCGATCAAGGCTCAAATATCAATGGATTGCCTATTTGAAATCAAGCAATTTTCGGAGCCCAAGGGTGCCCTTAATTTGCATAAGGAAATCATGAAAAAGCTAATGGGGGCTGGGGTTAAGGATGAAGTATTATCAATATTGGAGTTCTGTCTTTGGGAGTTAATTGATAATACATTAAACCATTCGGTTGAAGGTGATTCCTTAGGTTTGGGAAAGGGAATTGTTTCTGTTCAATTTTACTCTGAGAAAAAAATAATTCGATTTTTGATTGCTGATCACGGATGTGGTATTTATAGGGCATTGACAAAATACCCAGACTCTGTTTATTTATACTATACGGAAGCTGAAGCCTTATCGAATTGTGTTAAAAAAGGAGTAACGAATGGTACAGGTGCAGGATTTGGACTTTGGGCTATAGCCAAATTTGTTGAATTAAATAAAGGTTACTTGTCAATTCATTCTGGAGGAAAACAACTTCAAGTAAATCAAGTGGCTAAGGTTTCTGATGCATTTCGCTGGTATGGAACGTATGTTTTATTGGAAATTAATACGGATACATTAGTGGACCCATATGCAATTTTTGGCAACGAGCATACTGATTTTTATCGTGAGCTGAAAGATGAATTATTTGAAAATTTAATCGATCTTTGGTAGGCTTTTTAGATTGTATATAGATATTCTTTAAGATGATCATTCAATTTAGTCATTCGGGAGATTCCTTAGGAACAAGATTTTTGGGCAAGGCTTTGCGTCTCACTTTTGAAAACTCTATTCATGAGGGAGAAAATGTCGTTTTTGATTTTTCAGATGTAAAGACTATTTCACATTCTTTCGCAGATGAGTGTTTCGGGAAGTTGTTATTACGATGGGATCTTGCAGAGCTTAAATCAAAAACAACATTTACTAACGCGAATGAGCAAGTAAAAAAGATGATTGCATTTACATGGTCAGAAAGATTGTCCAAGAGCGAGCTGGTTTAATGTTAATGCCAATAACAATTTTGATCTTGATGGTCTTGCTGCATTCGCTTCTATATTTTGAACTTTTTGAAATTGAGTCGTACAATTATTAATGTACATAAATTTGCCCTGTTTTAGTAGAGTAGGACTACTTGATATAACGATTTTTACGGGTTTAGCTTGTAAGCTTCTGCCGATTTTTGTTTTAAGACTTCTGTGATTAATGCTGCACCATAGAATTGTTTGATCTCTTTTATCTCAAGCGCATTGCCTCGTTCCATGATGCGTCGAATAACCGCATATTTTTGTTTATCCCAATCGATTTGACTGATATCCGTATCCCAAAAAACTGATTTTCTGATTATGGATAGATTAGGAGTAATCGGCTTGATCTTTGATTTCTCTGTTTGAATATCAAAATAGGTTTGCAGTAATGCCAAAGTGCCTTCTTCCATACCGAGTTTTTCCTCGATTTTCAGTGCGATCGAGGTAGGTAAATTTCGTTTGGCTTTCGTAATCGCATTGATTGTTTGCGGATGCTCCCCTAGGGAAAGCGCGAAAGGACGCTGAGCGATTCCTCTCTTTTTCAATTCCCGTGCTAAAATTATCCCAGGATGGATGCCCTTAAATTTTGCTAGGTAAGTATTCATGGCTTAAATGTAAACAAAATTGTTTACAAATTATTTCAAGAAAAGTAATATGCATAAAATGCATATTGCAATTTCATAAGAATGTATCAATTGTCTGATGATAGGTAATTTGCAGGCTTAATAGTCTAATAATTTTTGTCACTGAAATCCAGACAAATAGAGTCGGCGGATTTCTGAATTTCCCAAAATTTTGTAAATTGATGTATACGGTAAAATTCAAACGATATGAATCCGAGCATCGAATTGTACACCATCAAGCGGACGGACATCCGTGTCTATATGAACCTCGGTTTTGAGGGCGAAGATCTAAAATTTGACGGGCATGATTTGGGAACCACGGTGGATGAAAACTGGGGTAGTTCCGAATATGAATATACGGCAACCGTGCTTGCCAAAGATTTGGCAGCACTCTATACTCTGCATGGCATAGCGCCCGGCGATAAGGAGGCATTGCTACAGGCTTTGGCCCCTATGTTTTCGAATAATTCAGGCTATACCCTGTTTAAGAAATACTTAACGAAGGAGGGAATCCCCTTTGATACATTTACTTACTAAGATATGAGTTCATTACAAAAAGCAGAATCAATCGCGGCGGCGGCTCACGCGAATACCTTTGATAAATTTGGGGCGCCCTACATGCACCACGTCCACCGGGTGATGTTGGCCGGTCAAACGGAAGAAGAGAAAATTGTTGGTTTACTTCACGATGTTGTGGAGGATACCGAATGGACGTTCGATGACTTGCGAAAGGAGGGATTTTCATCACGCATCATCGATGCTTTGGCCTGTGTGACCAAGCTTTCAGAGGATGAAGATTATGAGTCGTTTATTGAACGTGTGGCGCAAAATCCTTTGGCCATTCGGGTGAAGCTATACGATTTGACAGATAATATGGATGTTAAACGTATCCCAACGTTGACTACCAAAGATTTTGATCGATTGTCTAAGTATCATAAAGCCTATCAATATTTATTGACCCGTATTTAAATGTGTGAAATCACCGACCAAATCAAGTTTTGCACCTGCGTCAAAGGGCATTACTCCAAACTTCCACATTATTGGTTGTATTACCGCGTGGGGGAGATGAAGGAGGTGCTTTGCATGGGCATGCCAAGTACCCCATTTGAATATTTCGTCCCTGATTTTAAGGCAAACGAAATTAAATTGGCCAACCGTTTAAATGAATCCGACGCGTTCGATATCCCGATCAAGCCCAAGGCTGGGGATCGCATGGAAATTGTTATTAATAATTTGAAATCCTATAAGGAACGGGTCGTCTACAGCTTTCGCTTTAAAAAAGGGAAATGGACGATTGATGAATTTGACCCATTTGAATCCCTTAATCACCGCATCAAAAAATTAGCCAAAGGCAATATCCGTTTTGGTGAAACTACTTGAGTGTCAGCCATCCCTTCATTCGCTCCATCACGTCCCCGCGTGTCTCATCCAGCATCAATCCATGCGATCCGCCTGCGATGATCTCCAAATCCGCTCGGTAATGCTTCGCGGTTTGTTGGAACTCCTCCACGCTGATTAGACCATCTTCAGATCCACCGATGACCAATATAGGGCATTTGATTTGATGCGATACCGGAAGAAATAAGCCCAAATACGCCACAAAAGATTCCGCGCAGAGTTCAGGTAGGTATTGTTCGGCGAGGGCCTTGTCGTTGAAAAAGAGTTGGGGATATTGCTTAAAGGCGCCCAGTAAATTGGCCTGAAATAAATAAGGGATTGTTCCGGGATAACGCGATAAGACGCGCAAACTTGGGAACAGAACGCCTTGCGGCGGAACCGAGGCAAGCAATACCGCTTTTTTGCAGCGTCCCGTTTTCAGGTAGCGCTGCACGACCATCCCACCCATGGAATGGCCTATTAAGATGGGCGCTTCATCGAGGCTGTCGACGAGTTCTTCCAAGGCTTTCACATAACGATTCAGGCTATACGTTATGGATTTCGAACTCCCCGCTTCTGCATGCCCCGGCAGATTAATCGCCAAACAGGTATAGCCTAATTCCTCAAAATAAGGGATAAAATACTGCTCCCAGCACCAAGCGCCGTGACACATGCCATGCACGAAAACGAGGGTTTCTTTCATCATACGGGCATTTTGCTAACGTAGTTATTGGGCAAATGCTTTTTCAATTGCTTGACGAATAAATGAAAGTCGACGGTTATCGTATGCCGCGGCGTTTTAATTTGATTCAAATGCGGATGGGTAACTTCTCTTTGGCATAATTCCGCGATGTTCTTCGGTCGCTCCCAAAGCCCCTTGATCGCCCTTGCTACAATTTTACTCTGCAATTCCGCTCCGGGCCAGATGCAGCCCAAAGGCTGAAACATCCCCACAAAAAACAGATTTTCATGTTTTTCATGCAGCATCTTTAGGTACAAGGGCACATCGCCCTCGCTGTAATTCAAGAAGTCTTTGGCAAAAAACGGATGCTCCAAAATATAGCCCGTACACGCAATCACCACATCAAAGGCATCTACCGTTCCGTCCTTGAAATACACATTTTCCCCATCAAAATGATCGATGTCGGCCTTCGGGAATACCTTCCCATGGCGCAATTTGTACAACAATTCATCGTTGATCGTCGGGTGCGTCCCCGTAATCGCATGCTCGGGTTCCGGAAGTCCATAGTTCTTATTGGGTCCCAAGAAGATTTTGACGGTCAATTCGGATAGGAAAAACTTCAATTTGGTAGGCAAAAAAGCCATCGTGGAGGCAACAATATCACTGGGTTTGCCAAAGAGGAATTTAGGGACGATGCGGTAGCCGCGGCGCCAACTGAGACTGGTCTTTTTACTAACTCGACTCGTTTCCACCGCCACATCACAAGCGGAATTTCCTCCGCCAATCACCAAGACGCGCTGGCCACGGAAAGGTTCCGCTTTCTTGAAATCATGGGAATGCATGTATTTGCCCGTGAACTCACCTGGATACGAAGGCATGCGCGGCAACCAATGGTGCCCGTTGCAAACCACCAAATGCGTGAAGGTTTCCGTTTTGCTTTGGCCTTCGTGTTCCGTCACAACGGTCCAATTTCCATCGGAATCTAGTTGGCAAGATTTCACCAAGGTATTAAACTGTATGTATTTTTCCAGTTGGAAATGCGCAGCATATCCTTGAAAATAGCGTCTTAATTGGTCATGCGAAGGATAGTCCGGAATGCCCTTTTCGAAATCGTCGAAGGTGAAATCCTCGTATTGCGACAGCGTTTTGGAACTGATGATGTGCGTCGTTTCAAACACACTCGAATGGCCTGATTTTTCATTGTAGACCCAGTTTCCGCCTACTTGGTTGTTGAAATCGTAGCAGGTGACCTCGAGCCCCTGATCCACTAAATTTTTAACAGCTGTAATGCCGGATGGGCCGGCACCGATTACGCAAACCTTGGTCATTTGTCTTCATTTGTTTTTCAAATATAACAAAATGCCAAAATAATCTTGGATTAGCGCTATTTTGTTTGGTATTCCAAAATGCCCACGACCAAATTAATACAGAGGGCGATAATGCAGGTATAGAACATGAGATTGCAAAGGTTTTTCATGCCTTGGTTTTCTGCGCTGACTTTTCCCCGGTAGGGTGTCATAAATGGCAAAGGGAAAAATAGGATGGATTGCCAGGTTTTGGCTTTTTCGAGTGAATTGTCTAGGTAGATCTGTATCCCAACTTTCAAGATGAAAGCCAATAAGACGATCATGCCTGAAGCGGTATGTAGTTGGTGGAGGTTGAACATGTCTGATTTTGTTACCTTTGGCAATCCTTTGAGGTTTGCCAAAGGTACTGCGTTTAGACTAAAATTTTGAACAGTTAATTGATAAAATAGCCATGGATTCCTTCAACCTAAACCGCTTTCTCCTCGCGCAAGAAGATACCTATGAACAGGCGCTACTGGAGATTCAAGCTGGCAAGAAAAAGAGCCATTGGATGTGGTTTATTTTTCCGCAGATGAAGGGTTTGGGGACTTCGTTTAATTCAACCTTTTATGGAATTAGCGGGCAGGATGAGGCGGAGGCCTATTTGGCCCATCCTGTATTAGGGTCCCGACTGATTGAAATCTCGAAGGTTTTATTGACCCATGCGGATAAGCCCATCGAACAGATTTTAGGGCAAATAGATGCCCTCAAATTGGAATCCTGCATGGAGCTGTTTGCTTCGGTACCCGCTTGTAATCCCGTATTTGATGCGCTTATCAATTCTTTTTTTTGCGATTAAGCCTTTTGGCCTTCTTCAAATTCGCCTTATTGATGTCCATGGAAGTCAGATATAGGTAGAAATAGGTGGGGTCCAACTTGTATTTACTGACTTTTAGAATAGGCTTCGTTGCCATGTCGATCGTGTCCCGAATGGCCTGCTGCTTTCCCTCGTCCATAAAAGCTGTCCAATAATTCGGATTGATTCGTTTGGGATTCATTTCCACGTACACCGATGGAAATACCCACATACGATCCTTGATCGAGCTCAGACGGATTAAATTGGACTTAAGTAGGCTCGAATCTTGCGCTTTCACATAAAGATTCGCAAAAAATCGGTCTTCTAAATAGAGTTTTCTACGAACGACCTGGTCCAAATGAACCAAATCGTATAGCTTCATATAGCCATCTTCGGCACGAATTTCGGCGTTCTTCTCTGCGACAACCTTGCGGAAGGCTTTCTTATTCAGCCCAGCAGGTAAATAGCTGTATTCACGCACAATGTACGCGGGCATGGTGCATGCGGAAAGTAAGCCGCACAGGAATATGGTAATCAGTGTGTTTTTCATGTATTGTTTATTACCTAAAAAACCAGGAATCTATTGATAACCTGGTTTCTTGTCTTTCTTTTCTAACTTTTTCTCCTTGGGAGTCTTCGCGGGTTCCTTCTTCTCCGCCTTCTTGGAATTCATGCCTTTTGCCATGTTGTTGGGGTTTAGGACCACAAGAACGGGAAAATTTTTGAATTTCCCCCCACTTAACCTTTGGCAATCCTTCAAGGTTTGCCAAAGGTAGTGCTTATCAATTCGTTGATGGACTTATAAACTGATTAATAAAATCAACTTCCTGATTTTGATTTAACTTAAAATTCCTAAAAGTCCACTAGCTTTGGCAAACCTTGAAGGATTGCCAAAGCTTAAAGGGGGGGAGATTAGAAACGCAGGTTATAGGCCAAATAAGGTATAGCTGCCTGCGCCCCGGTCGGTGTCAAAAAACCCGCATCAAACGCCGATTTTCTGCCTAATATCCGAACCCCTGCCGAAAAGATTCCCTCGTAATTCGATACCCGACTCACAAATCCCTGCGTGCCATCATCGTAGTTGACAGTCGTTACATTGAAAATCCAATTCTCTGTCATCAACATCACGCGGTTCGATATACGCGTCATGCCCGAAAGCGTCATCATCGGTTTATTAGAAAAATTCCAACGATAGTCCGAAGTTCCCATGCCTGTATTTTCCTTGATGGCCCCCAATCCGAGATTCAGGGTTACATTATGTTCATTCGTGCCATAGGTCGCAGAGCCATACAGGGCGCCCACACCAAAAATAGAATCGCGAATCAAGGAGGTTGCGAATAGTACCCCACCACCGAGGTGAAGTTTTGGGGCAACTTTGTAGCCAATTTTTGGCGTTAAAAATAAAGCAAATGGCAGAAGCACACCGCCTCCCACGGAAAGATGATCATTCAGGCCTATTTGAATGGAATTCAGGAGGAAGTATACGTTTTGGTAATATTTGTCCCTCTTTTTTAATGGAATCGCCGACGGACCAAAGAAATAGCGGTTGGGATGCGGATTCGCCCAGCGACCTCCCTGGCCGGGAATTTCATCTTTAGCTAAACGGACCACGGCCTGCACACTTTCCCAGGGAATGGTCAAAAGCCCGGTCCCGGGTATTTCAAGACTGATGCTCTTGTCGTTTTGGTTTTTTAAGACACCCTCCACAGGCGAACCTTGTTTTAGCTCGACGCGCACGAAAGTGGAATCTTGTGCTTGGCAAAGAAACGAAAACAATGAGAACAGTAGTATTAAACAAGTTTTCATGCACGGAAATATTTGGCCCGAATGAAATTACGAATAAATCTACTCTGCTTTGGTAATTTTAATCGTTTTGTTCTGAGTCTGATCCATACTCTCCATTCGTAAAAAGTAATTTCCAGCCGATAAAAAACTCAAATTGAGTTCTTGTCCTTGAGATACCTCTGATTTTTGGATAATGAATTTGCCTGCAATATCTGTCAATGATATACGTGCTTTTATTCCAAAACTTGAAGGGAATTCCAGCCGAATTTGATTCATAAATGGATTAGGAAATACACCAATACTTTGTGGCTCCAATGCCTCAGTAGCAGTAATTAAGCCGTATTCACCTTTGGATGCATCCGAACTACAACCGTTTGAGCCCGTTACTTGTACAGTATATACGCCATTGCTGCTTGCCTTAATGCTACTATTGGTTTCATTGGCCAATTTCACCCCATCCAAATACCATTGATTTCCGCTCGTGCTGGAAGACACCAAATTGCCGCCATCTCTCGTTATGTTGGGAGTCGGGATTGCCGTAAATTTACTAATTGTTAAGGTATCACTTTGACTTGTGCAACCATTTGCGTCAGTTTTGCTAATGACTAATTTGCCAGAATCTGAATAAATTTTAGTACTCACATTAGAAGAATCTACTTGCTTCCCGAAATACCACTTATATACATCACCGCTTGCGTTATTGCTAATGCTCAATTTCAGTGTTTCATTGGCACAGTAGGTCAGTTTGCTCGTATTAATGACAGGTTTAACGGCCGATTTACAATTGATGGTTTTATAATAGTAGCTTTCTAAAACATTATTATTGTTGAAAATAAACACGTCATTACTTCCGTCTTCATTGAAATCTTCCACCCAAGTCCAATATGGAATATTGAGCGGTTTTACTGAATTGGCAGTTAGACTCATCTTCGTATTGACATATTTTCCATTCGTGAAATGGTAATAATAGTTGAAGTATTTTTGGGATTTATCCAAATTCCACTCGCTCGCTATAATATCCGATTTGTTATCTCCTGTAAAATCTTTGATGTATCCTTGAATTCGGAAACCGGGCTCATTCAAATCCTGCGTCCAGTATTTCGAAGTCACTATTTGGTTATTTTCAATAATATTAAATCCCTGAAATTCAGGAATCGACGTAAACGGAGAAATCATGATTAATTCCATTTTTCCATCATCATTCAAATCTTCATATTTATATGAATCATTCGCCTGAATATCTGCATTAGCTAAAGTTCCATTTTTTGATAAATACATCGGGTGTTTAAACGAATTAATCACGTTAAATGTGCTATCATTCAATCCTATTTCGGCAATATCAATTTTCCAGTCATTTAAATTTCCTGATGTAAAATCATGTGAAATGGTGACTTTAATTTTATGATTTTCGATTTTCTCAAAATTGAAGAATTTGATCGAATTGCCATATTTCTGTTTGATAATTTGATTAATATTATCAAGAGACCTATCAAATTGTTTCGATTTTAAATTGTAGCGATAAACAATGAATTTTCCGGATGGAGTTGATATGATTTCGTCTCGACCATCCTCATTGATATCATCGACTTGACAATGTTCAGTGATCATATATTCCGTATCTAAATTCACTCGGTCAAAACTTTTGCCATTATTGAAAAAAACATGACTTGGACTACCGTCTGGTGAATCTTTTGACGTGAATAAATCTAAAGGTTTTTTGGCTTGATCCCCATGGTAATTCTCATTCACGTGGGCATAGTCTACCAAGCCATCCCCGTTAAAATCACCAAATTTTCCATACCATGGTCGTCCACGGCCATTTATTATGAAATTTGTGTCCAGTTCAAAAACGTCATTTCCTTTATTGATGAAAATACCTTTGTAATAGGCATAAGCAGAATCGTATTTTGCCTGAGGGCGAAAATATTCCAAACCCAATTCGATACATATGTCTTTCTTGCCGTCTTTGTTAAAATCGTAAAATTGCTTGGATTGATTGGAGCCAATTTTGGTGCCAAATGCCTCATTGTAAGGGTTGTAATTCCCCACATGCCGCCTTATCCAATCTGCCATATTGGGAGGGAATTTTAAAAAGGATTCTTTAATTTGGACTTTTTGTTGGCCTAAAACCAATAATGGGGCTAATAATAAAAGGACTAAAAAGGATTTTTTCATGTATTGTTGTATCTGAAGCTAAATCTAAACATTAGTTTGGAGAGCAGGCAGAAGCATAAGTTATAATTTATTTAACGGTCAGATTTCATTCATACCGTTAAATAAATTTTACTTTTTATGCACAACTTTTACATGTAATATTGATTTTTAAATGTTAAGATATGAAGCATATTATTTTCGTTTTTTGTGCTGTAATCCTTTTGGCTTGCAGTAAAGCTGCAGATCCGGCACCCACACCCGTAGCGCCTGCACCCACAGCCGCTGAATTAGTGAAAAAAGTGTGGTCGGCCAGTGTTGTTCAATGGGACGGCACGACGCAATTTGACAAATCTTCTTCTGCCAATATCGTGGCGGGTTATTCCCAATTTCGCTTGGATTTATCGAGCAGTACGGCGGTGAGTTTGACGGAATTTGATGGAAAGAAATTTACTGGGACGTATAGCTTATCGAGTGATGCCAAGAAATTGACTTTATCCGGTTTGACAAGTACGGAAGGTGCACCTTCTGGAACGAATGGAGTTCTGGAATTTACCGTCCTATCTGCACCCTCAGCAACGAGTTTATCGCTTGAAACCACGGGTACTTACGTGAAAGCGAGCAGCAAAAAAGTAAAGCTTACTTTGGTTCTTTAATTAATTGTCTACTCTTGATATCGAAAAGGCCACGGATGTGGTCTTTTTTTTGCCACCTCCCCCTTAACCTTTGGCAATCCTCCTCAGGTTTGCCAAAGGTAGTTCGATGCGGCCACTTTTATCAAGTTAAAATTGATTAATTAAATCAGTTTGCTGATAATCTATTTACACCACCAACAAGCCTATTTCCCGCAATTCTTCGACGATGTCCCCCTGCCAGAATTGCTCGAAATTACCAAGGCCTGACTGGCTATATGCCTTTTGGAACTCATCAAACGTCCAGGTTTTATGAGGTCCCAGCGATATGCGGGCTAATATGTCAACGAGCCAAGTACCCAACGCCTCAGGTACCAATAATTCCACTTCCTCCCGACCCATGCTCAGGCACAAAGCCGTTTTACCACGAGAAACCTTGCCCAACGTTGGGACGAGCCCAAGCCAACAAATTTTGGCATTTGCCTTTGGCATTTTTTCGTCTTGCTGCGTCAATATGCGCGCGATGTAATTTTTCGGAATCTGCGTCCGTGGAATTTTGAACTCAAACCATTCCTGCAGCGGCATGTCCAACCCGATGCCATGCATGTAATTAAACAAGGATTTTTTTAGCCCCTCACTAAACTGCGCATGATCCGTTCCCTGGGGATCCGCATGTTCCAAATCGTTATTCGCAAAGCTTCCCGGTTCCGGATTCAATATTTTTATGTGATAGGCATCCGGATTCAAACCCACCGGACTGTGTGCCGTCAAAGCAAATTGATGCCAAAAACCCGAGTGTATCACCTGATTTTCGACGAGTTGGCGCACCACTTCCAACGAATCTACCGTCTCTTGCGCGGTCTGCGTCGGAAATCCGTACATCAAATAGGCATGGACCAAAATCCCTGCCTGCGTAAAATGATCCGCAACCTGGGCGACTTGGGAAACGGTGACACCCTTGTCAATTAAGGTTAGCAACCGATCCGAAGCAACTTCCAATCCGCCCGAAACGGCAATACAGCCTGATCGAACGAGTAATTGGCATAAATCCTTCGTAAAACTCTTCTCAAAACGGATATTCGTCCACCAAACCACCGTCAAATCCCTCCGGATAATTTCCAACGCCACATCGCGCATCAAAGCCGGCGGCGCGGCCTCATCCACAAAATGAAAACCATTGTTGCCGGTTTGGGCAATCATGGCCTCGATGCGGTCGACCAACATCGGTGCGGTCGCAGCCTCGTAGTCTTTAATATACGATAAAGAGATGTCACAGAAGGTGCATTTGCCCCAGTAGCAACCATGGGCCAGCGTTAGTTTGTTCCACCGACCATCACTCCACAAACGATGCATCGGATTCGCGATTTCGATGACCGATAAATACTTGT
Organism: Cytophagaceae bacterium; assembly: GCA_017984215.1. Taxonomy (GTDB): domain Bacteria; phylum Bacteroidota; class Bacteroidia; order Cytophagales; family Spirosomataceae; genus Aquirufa; species Aquirufa regiilacus. The sequence goes on along the minus strand of JAGOAA010000027.1, from coordinate 2,253 downwards.
CCAAAGGCAAATCCGAGTAATCCGGAACGCCTACGTCTTTCTGTTTGACGTCTGAATCTTTGGAGCCGTTCAAATACGTGACCTTCCCATCGATGCAACAAAACGTGCGTTTCAAATCGTTTAATTCCCGTTCGCCTCGCAAATGTTCTAACAGATTCATCAAGGGTGTTTCGCCATCATCGAGTGTGATGAAGTCGACAAATTCAAACACGCGAGGTTCCTGTAACGAACGCAATTCGGTATTCGCATATCCGCCACCAAAGGCGACTTTGATCTGGGGATGGTGTTTTTTGATCCACTGCCCACAGCGCAACGCACTATATAAATTACCCGGGAAGGGAGCCGTAATGGCTACCAAATCAGGTTTTTCAGCTTGAATTTTTTGTGATAAGATGCTCACCAACAACTCATCGATGTAGGTCAAAGGCGCTTGCAAGGCCTGATTTAATTCATGAAAACTCGAGGCGGATCTACCGAGCCGCTCCGCATACCGACTAAATCCAAAATGCGGATCCACGGCATCAATGATTAAATCGGAAATGTCTTCTAAGTACAAGGTGGCCAAATGCCTCGCTTTATCGCGCACCCCCATGCTGCCAAATGCCCATTCTAAATCCGTGACTTGTTGGAAACGCGACGCTTCCGGCAAGTAATTTTGTTCGGCTATAACGTGTGCGAGTGTTGGGTTTTTATCGTGTAAAAAGGATATAACCGGGTCGATGGTACGGAGATAGGACTGTTGGAGTCTTAACATTCGCCGCCCATTTTCATTCAGTTTATTGCCCGATGCTTCAATGTTCGCAAATAATTGCTTGAGCCCTGCTTTCGAAAACAATTGGAGGATGACTTCCAACCCTAAATCGGCCTGATGTGATTCCAACCCATGGGTATTCAAAAACCCCTTTAAATAGGCCGTCGCAGGGTAGGGCGTATTTAATTGGGTAAAAGGTGGGGTAATGAAAAATACCTTGGGATTCTTTGTGCTCATCGACGTCAAAAGTACTCCAAAAGCTTTTAAAACAAAAACCCCCTTAACCTTTGGCAATCCTCCAAGGTTTGCCAAAGGTAGCTCGTAGCCGATTGTTTTCGCATCCACCAACTGATAAAGATTATCAACAAGCTGATTTTGTTGACCCCAGAATTCTCCTTGGAAAAAACTACCTTTGGCAAACCTTCAAGGATTGCCAAAGGTTAAGTGGGGGAGAAGGTTTTTTTGTATATTTCTGAAATTAAACCCATCGCTATGAAAAAAATATTCCTGCTATTTGCCATTCTTTGGACTTTGCAATCATGTACTACGAGAGAAATAAGTCTTTCCTCCTATTTCAATTATTCCGATACCCTCGAAGCAGCCGGGGTCCGCATGATTCCTATACAAACCCCAAAAGGAACATTTAAGGTCTGGACGAAACGCTTTGGCAATAATCCCAAAATCAAAATCTTATTGCTCCATGGCGGTCCTGCCATGACGCACGAATACATGGAATGTTTCGAGACTTTCTTCCAGCGAGAGGGTTTCGAGTTTTATGAATATGACCAGCTGGGGTCCTATTACAGCGATCAGCCAACGGATACGACGCTTTGGAATACGGAACGTTTTGTGGAAGAAGTGGAGCAAGTTCGTAAGGCGATCGGAGCAGATGAATCTAATTTTTATGTCCTTGGGAATTCCTGGGGCGGAATTTTGGCGATGGAATATGCGCTGAAATATCAGAAAAATTTGAAGGGTTTGTTGGTCTCCAACATGGTTGCCAGCGCACCGGAATACGGGAAATACGCGGATGAGGTGTTGGCCAAACAAATGAATCCTACCGTGCTAAAGGAGCTTCGTGCGATTGAGGCCAAAAAAGACTTCGCCAATCCGCGCTACATGGAATTACTGATTCCAAATTTTTACCACGAACACATTTGCCGCTTGCAGGAGTGGCCTGATGCGCTGAATCGTTCGTTGAAACATGCGAATGGACTTATTTATACCCAAATGCAAGGACCATCCGAGTTTGGGATTTCAGGTTTGTTGGCGAAATGGGACATCAAAAATCGCTTGAAAGAAATCGCGGTACCTACCTTGATGATCGGTGCGAAATACGATACGATGGATCCTAAAGCCATGGAGGAACAAAGTAAAATGGTCCAAAAGGGTTCTTATTTGTATTGCCCGAACGGAAGCCATTTGGCGATGTGGGATGACCAAAAAGTCTATATGAAAGGAGTAATTGAATTTATCCATCAAGTTGACCAAAATGAAAAATA
>JAGOAA010000026.1 GCA_017984215.1 Cytophagaceae bacterium | reverse complement strand
GAGAACATATTCAACAAGCCGAATAAACCACCATCTCCACCTTGAGACAATTTAGTCGCATCTACACCAGGTAAAACGATAAAAGATCCCAAACGGAAGAAAGCAATGAAGAGAAGCGTATTAATGATACGTCCTCTCAATTCTTCAATTGCGAAAATATGCTTGAAAGTTGTTATTAACTTGTTCATTCGATTAGAATAGAGGATTAACCAACAATTGCTTTACCGCCAGCAGCTTCGATAGCAGCTTTAGCAGCACCTGAGAAACCTTTAACAGTTACTTCTAACGCAGTAGTAACAGCTCCACGGCTAAGGATTTTCACTAAGTCAGACTTAGATACTAAACCATTGCTATAAAGAGTTTCAAATGTGATTACTTTCGAACCTGTTGCGTCAGCTAATGCTTGTAACGTATCCAAGTTGATTGCTTTGTATTCTACACGATTGATGTTCTTGAAACCGAACTTAGGAACACGACGTTGGATAGGCATTTGACCACCTTCAAATCCACGCTTACGTGAGTAACCTGAACGAGACTGAGCTCCTTTGTGACCACGAGCAGAAGTTCCACCTAAACCAGAACCTTGACCACGACCTACTCTTTTTCTTACTTTTACTGAGCCTTCAGCAGGCTTTAATGATGATAATTTCATTGTAATTGGGGCTTAACGCTGCCATTGCTGGCAACTCGCGTGTTTATTAAATATTTTCTACAACGATCAAGTGACCTACCGCACGAATCATACCTGCAATAGCTGGATTTAATTCATGTTCTACGGATTTACGGATCTTTCCTAATCCTAACGCTTGGATCGTACGTTTTTGTACTTCTGGGCGTTTAATTGCACTCTTAACTTGCGTAATTTTAACTTTAGACATCTTCTGTTCTATTAGTGAGGCTTGAAGCGCTCGGATTATCCATTAAATACTTTCGCTACTGAAATTCCACGTTGGAATGCAACAGTATGTGGTGCACGCATCTTAACTAATGCATCAATCGTTGCTTTAACCACGTTGTGTGGGTTAGAAGAACCTTTTGATTTTGCTAGGACATCGTGGATACCTGCAGATTCCAATACAGCACGCATCGCACCACCGGCGATCAATCCTGTACCTGGAGCAGCTGGCTTAACTAAAACGAAACCACCAGAGAATTTACCTAATTGCTCGTGAGGAACCGTTTTCTTCAACAAAGGAATTTGGAACAAATTCTTCTTTGCATCTTCGATACCTTTTGTGATTGCATCAGTAACCTCGTTTGCTTTTCCTAAACCGTATCCAACGACCCCGTTACCATCTCCTACTACAACGATAGCAGAAAAACTAAAACGACGACCCCCTTTTACCACTTTGGCAACACGGTTGATGGCTACTACCTTCTCCTTCAACTCACCCTCGTTAACCTTAATTGGTTTTGCTTGTAAATGCGACATATCTTATTAAAATTGTAAGCCACCCTCGCGAGCGCCTTCAGCTAATGATTTAATTCTTCCGTGATATAAATAACCGTTACGATCGAAAACTACTTTCGTAATTCCAGCAGCAGCTGCCGCTTTCGCGATTGCCAAACCTACTGTTTTCGCAGCTTCGATGTTATTGTTTACTTTGTCCTTCTTGTAAGAAGTCGCAGAGAACAATGTTTTACCAGCCAAATCGTCTACTAACTGCGCATAAACTGCTGTGTTAGAACGATAAACTGTTAAGCGAGGACGCTCAGCTGATCCAGCTATCTTAGCACGAATCGCACGCTTAATGCGGGTTCTGCGTAATTCTTTTGTTGTTGCCATTGTTTAACTTGTTTGTGTGGATTTCCGGCCCACGCTTATAATTTATTTCTTACCGCCTGCTTTACCAGCTTTACGACGTACTTGCTCACCCAAGAAACGAACACCTTTACCTTTGTATGGCTCAACTGGACGTAATGATTTGATTTTAGCAGCTACTTGACCGATCAATTGCTTGTCGATACCTTCTAAAACAACCATTGGGTTTTTACCTTTTTCCATCGCCGTAACCACCTTAATTTCAGCAGGGATCGACATGAAAATAGCGTGAGAATATCCCAAGCTTAATTCCAAAATATTTCCTTGATTAGCGGCTTTGTAACCAACCCCGATAATCTCTAAATCTTTCTTATAGCCTTCACTTACACCTACAACCATGTTGTTGATTAATGAACGATATAAACCGTGCATTGCTTTGTGACGCTTTTGCTCAGTTGGACGAGCTACTGTCAAAACACCATCCTCAATATTAACGATGATATCTTGATCAATTTGTTGTGACAAAGTTCCTTTAGGACCTTTCACTGTTACCAAATTACCAGCACTAACTTCTACTGAAACTCCAGCAGGTAATGTGATAATCTTCTTTCCAATTCTAGACATAAAATAAATATTAGCTTAAATTACGAGTTGCCCCCTTTCAGCGTGAAACAATTAATATACGTAGCAAAGTACTTCTCCACCTACGTGAAGTGTACGAGCTTCCTTATCTGTAATTACTCCTTTTGAAGTAGATAAGATAGCGATACCTAAGCCGTTCAATACGCGTGGCAACTCTTCAGCACCATTGTATTTACGAAGACCTGGTTTAGAGATACGAGTCAAGTTAACGATCGCGGGTTGCTTCGTTACTGAGTTGTATTTCAAAGCAATCTTGATTGTTCCTTGTACGGAAGAATCATCGAACTTATAGTTTGAAATGTATCCTTTATCAAAAAGCACTTTCGTGATTTCCTTTTTAATGTTGGAAGCAGGAATTTCAACTACCCTATGGCGTGCCTTAAGCGCGTTTCTCAATCGGGTTAAATAGTCTGCTATTGGATCTGTCATTGTTTTTAAATTTGCCGCACTCCGAAAAACCGGGATGCAAAATTACAGAAATGAATTTAATTAATCAAATTTTATCTTACCAGCTTGACTTAGTCACACCTGGAATCAATCCGTTTGAAGCCATTTCACGGAACGTAACACGGCTAATTCCGAACTTACGCATGTATCCACGAGGACGACCTGTTAGTTTACAACGGTTGTGTAAACGCACTGGAGAAGCATTTTTAGGCAATTTATCTAAACCTAAGTAATCTCCAGCTGCTTTCAAAGCGGCACGCTTAGCTGCATATTTCGCAACAGCTGCTTCGCGTTTTCTTTCTCTTGCTTTTACTGACTCTTTAGCCATTTTGTAAAAATTTTAAAGGGGTTATGAAGCCTTGCGGCAATTATTTTTTAATATTTGAAAAAGGCATTCCAATTGCCGCTAGTAAAGCGTAAGCCTCTTCGTCCGTTGGTGCAGTCGTCACAAACGTGATATCCATACCCGAGATTTTAGAAACTTTATCAATTGAAATCTCAGGGAAGATGATTTGTTCCTTAACGCCTAAGGTATAATTACCACGGCCATCGAAACCTTTCTCTGAAACACCTTTGAAGTCACGTACACGAGCCAAAGAAACCGTAGTTAAACGATCCAAGAACTCATACATACGATCACCACGTAACGTTACTTTCACACCGATAGGCATGTTCTCACGCAATTTAAAGTTGGAGATCGCTTTCTTAGAGATTGTCGCAACCGCTTTTTGACCAGCGATTTGTGTAATTTCTTCCACTGCAACGTCTACTAATTTTTTGTCGGATACTGCCGCTCCAACACCCTTGTTGATTACGATTTTAGTAATCTTAGGAACTTGCATTACTGATTTGTACTCAAACTTAGTTTTCAAGCCAGGTACAACCTCTTTCAGATAACGCTCTTTTAATCTAGGTACTGCCATGTTCTTATATTTTGTGGATTTCCGACCCACGTTTTACATTCTAATTATGCGATAAACTTGCCCGTTGCTTTTGAGTAACGTTGTAATTTACCTTTCTCGTTTAGCTTACGTCCTGTGCGAACTGCCTTTCCATTTTCAACAACCATTAGGTTAGAGATATGGATTGAACCTTCACGCTTCTCGATACCACCTTGAGGATTGCTCGCTGAAGGCTTAACGTGTTTTGTTTGAAGGTTAGCACCTTCCACGATTGCACGTGATTTTTCTGTGATTACTTCTTGGATAACACCCGTTTTACCTTTTGCGTTACCAGCGATAACCATCACTGTATCACCTTTTTTGATGTGCAATTTTGTTTGCTTGATAATTTTCTTTTCCATTGTATGATTCTTTCTATTGGTTAACCCAATATGTCATCGATCTTATAAAACTTCAGGGGCTAAGGAAACGATTTTCATAAAACCTGCCTCACGCAATTCACGAGCTACTGGCCCGAAAATACGAGTTCCTCTTGGCTCATCATTCGCGTTCAATAACACAGCTGCGTTATCTTCAAAACGAATATATGTACCATCCTTACGACGAATTTCTTTTTTCGTGCGAACAACCACCGCACGAGAAACCGTACCTTTTTTCATATTAGATGAAGAAAGAGCTGATTTAACTGAAACGACAATCTTATCGCCAATAGAAGCGTATCTCTTACCAGTACCGCCTAACACGCGAATTACCAAAACTTCTTTTGCTCCAGAATTATCCGCTACACCCAATCTTGATTCCTGCTGTAACATTATCTTTGATCTTTAAATTTTAAAATTGAATAACAAGAGAGCCTTATTTCGCTTTAGCGATAATTTCGACTAATCTCCAACGCTTATTTTTTGAAAGAGGACGTGTTTCCATCACTTTCACTGTATCACCGATACCACAATCATTATTCTCATCATGTGCCATCAATTTTGTAGTCTTCTGTACGAACTTTCCGTACAAGGGGTGTTTTACCTTACGGTCAACAGTTAATGTGATTGATTTATCCATCTTATCACTAACTACTTTCCCAATCCTTACCTTTCTTAGATTTCTCTGTTCCATCGTTGGTTTGTTAACTTGTTAAACAATTGATCGTGAGCCGTATGTGGACACAATCTATTAAAATTAATTTTTACTTATGCGTTTGATGCTTTTGTAAGAGCTGTCTCTAACTTAGCAATCACACGACGAGTTTCGCGAATACGCATTGGATTCTCGATCGGTGAAATAGCGTGCGCTAATTTCAAACGAGTCAAGTTCTCTTGCTCAGCCGCAATGGCTTTCTTCAATTCGTCTACTCCTAATTTATTTATTTCTGCGTTTTTCATAACAATGCTATTTGGATGTTTAAACCATCAGGCCTAAAACCTATTCTGAATAATCTCTACGTACGACAAACTTCGTGCGCATCGGCAATTTTTGAGCTGCCAAACGCAATGCTTCTTGAGCAATTGCTAAAGGTACACCCGCCGATTCAAACAAAATAGTTCCTGGACGAACGTTAGCTACCCAGTACTCTGGAGCTCCCTTTCCCTTACCCATACGAACCTCTGCAGGTTTTTTCGTAATTACTTTGTCAGGGAAAATACGGATCCAAACTTGGCCTTCACGCTTCATAGCACGAGTAACCGAAATACGAGCAGCCTCAATCTGACGTGCTGTAACACGACCTGGCTCTAACGATTTAATAGCGAATGATCCAAAATCAATTTCGTGCCCACGTGTGGCAACACCTCTTACGCGGCCTTTTTGGGACTTACGAAATTTGGTTCTTTTTGGTTGTAACATCTTCTTAAAAGTCTAATATCTATTTCTTGATTTATTTTAGGCAATTAGCGTTTTCCACCACGTCCACGACCACCGGCACCTGGACCACCTGCCTTGTTACGATCTCCACCTTGATCACCATCTGGACGACGTCCGCGACCACCACGGTCACCTGGACGACCACCACGGTCACCTGGGCGAGAATCTGCTGCTGTAGACTGCAAGCCCATGTTCGCATTTGGCGACAAATCTGGCTTACCGAAAACCTCACCACGGAATACCCATACCTTAATACCGATCTTTCCGTAAACAGTTAACGCTTCAGAGATTGCATAATCTACATCCGCACGAAGCGTATGAAGAGGAATACGACCCTCTTTGTATCCTTCAGAACGTGCCATCTCAGCACCACCTAAACGACCTGATAATTTTAATTTGATTCCTTGTGCACCCACACGCATTGCCGAAGCAATAGCTTGTTTCATCGCACGACGGAATGAAATACGAGCTTGTAATTGTTGAGCAATCGCTTCACCGATTAATTTAGCATCAATCTCAGGACGCTTAATTTCAAAGATGTTGATTTGAACATCTTTACCAGTAATAGCTTTCAACTCTTCTTTTACCTTGTCTACCTCAGCACCTTGCTTTCCAATAACAACACCAGCACGAGCCGTATTGATTGTTAACGTGATGCGCTTTAAGGTACGCTCAATAATAACTTTAGAGATAGATCCTTTTGGAATACGAGCAGCTACATATTTTCTGATTTTCTCGTCTTCAACTAGTTTATCAGCAAATGTCTTGCCGCCGTACCAGTTAGAATCCCAACCTCTTACGATACCTAATCTTAATCCAACGGGGTTAATTTTTTGTCCCATTTCTTGTTTTATCTAATAGTTAATTATTCTGCTGTTGTTTCTTCCAAGATAGGAGCTGCCGAAGAAGCTACTACGAGGGTAATGTGATTTGAACGCTTCAAGATGCGGTGACCACGTCCTTGCGGAGCTGGACGTAAACGCTTGATTGAAGCACCTCCATCGACGAAGATCGTCTTGATGAACAAGTCAGCCTCCTCAATTTTAGCATCCACATGCTTGTTTTGCCAGTTAGAAACGGCTGAGAGCAACAATTTCTCAATAGCCTTCGCACCAACTTTGGGCTCAAATTTCAAGATACCCAATGCTTTGGATACTTTCTGTCCACGTACCATATCTGCGACAATACGCATCTTCTGAGGTGACGTAGGAACATTTCTTAATTTAGCAATTGCTTCCATTTTACAATATCTGATTACAGGACCCGAAGGTCACCCTTTTTACTTTTTACCTTTGTCTTTCTTCGCAATGTGACCACGGAAGTTACGCGTTGGTGAAAATTCACCCAACTTGTGACCTACCATGTTCTCAGTTACATAAACCGGAATAAACTTATTCCCATTGTGAACCGCGAATGTGTGACCAACGAAATCTGGAGAAATCATTGAACGTCTTGACCAAGTTTTGATTACTGACTTCTTGCCAGAATCATTCATAACTTGAACCTTGTTATCAAGGCGGTAATCAATGTAAGGACCTTTTTTTAGTGAACGTGCCATCTACTATTTTTTTCTTCTACTGATGATAAGACGATTAGTGTTTTTCTTTGGATTACGAGTTTTCTTACCCTTAGCCAATAAACCAGTACGTGAACGTGGGTGACCTCCTGAAGAACGACCCTCACCACCACCCATTGGGTGATCAACTGGGTTCATAACAACACCACGAACACGTGGACGACGACCCAACCAACGATGACGACCTGCTTTTCCTAAGTTCACGTTCATGTGATCCGAGTTTGATACCGTTCCGATTGTCGCAAGACAACGAGCCAATACCATACGCATCTCACCTGAAGGTAACTTCAACGTAGCATATTTTCCATCACGCGCTAATAACTGAGCATATGTACCTGCAGAACGAACCATTTCAGCTCCTCTACCTGGTTGCAACTCAATCGCGTGAACTAATGTACCCAAAGGGATGTTTGCCAAAGGCAATGTATTACCTACTTCCGGAGCTACTGACTCACCTGAAATAACCGTTTGACCTACTTGAATACCAGCTGGAGCTAAGATATATGTCTTTACACCATCTGTATATTCGATCAAAGCGATACGTGACGTACGGTTTGGATCGTACTCAACTGTTAATACAGTTGCAGGTACATCAAACTTTTGACGAGCGAAATCAATCACACGGTAACGACGCTTGTGACCACCACCGATGTAACGCATCGAGCGACGACCATCAGCATTACGACCACCGGTACGCTTGATAGGCTCCAAAAGGGGCTTATACGGTTTGTCCGTAGTAATCTCCTCGAACGTCGGCGCAATGCGATGACGCTGTCCTGGAGTTGTTGGTTTAATTTTTTTAATTGCTGCCATTTAATTAGTTCAATTTATCGGGATGAACCCCCTTAATTATTTTTATTAAATTCCTTGGTAGAAGTCAATCACCTCTCCCGCTGCTACTGTAACGATCGCCTTCTTGTAAGTTGACGTGCGTCCTGAAGTAACCTTTGTACGTGTGCTCTTGGACTTAACTTTTCCAATTTGACGCATTGTTTGTACATCTTGTACATCAACTCCGTACATTTTTTTAACCTCCTTGGCAATTTCAATCTTGTTTGCTGTCAATTCAACTACAAACACGTATTTGCCTTTTTCTTGCATGGCTTGCGACTTTTCAGTCAAGGCCGGACGTTTAATAATGCCCATTGTTTATTTCGTTTACACAGAACCGAAGTCCCGTAAATTATTTACTAAATGTTGACTCAATTTTTTGGATCGCATCCACTGTAATTAACAATTTCGATGCATTAACCAAATCATATGTATTTACATCTGACGCATTCGATACCTTTGTTCTCGGTACGTTACGGCCTGACAATACAACGTTCTTGTCTACTTCATTCGTGATCAACAACGATTTTGTCGTATCCAAAGAAAGAGCTTTCAACATAGCTAAATATGCCTTTGTTTTTGGTGCATCAAATGATACAGTATCCAAAACAGCGATATCGCCAGATTGTGCTTTAGCTGCTAATGCCGACTGGCGAGCCAAAGATTTAACTTTCTTATTCAATTTGAAATGGTAATCACGTGGACGTGGACCGAAAATACGACCACCACCTTTCATCAACGGCGATTTCATAGAACCCGCACGTGCGCCACCTGTACCCTTTTGTTTCTTAATCTTACGCGTCGAACGCGAAACTTCTGCACGTTCCTTCGCTTTGTGAGTTCCTTGACGTTGGTTAGCTAAATATTGCTTCACATCTAAGTAAACCACATGCTCGTTTGGAACAATTCCAAAGACCTCGTCAGAAAGGGTTACTTTCTTTCCGGTATCTTTTCCTGCGATGTTATATACTGATAATTCCATACTTCAGAATGTCTATAGGCTATGCCCGAATTTTAATTTTCAATGATTACGTATGAGTTCTTTGCTCCTGGTACCGATCCCGATACAACCAAAAGGTTTTTCTCTGGATAAACTTTCAAAACCTGTAAGTTTTGAACCTTTACACGATTACCACCTGTACGACCTGCCATACGCAAACCTTTGAATACACGAGATGGGAATGAACACGCACCGATCGAACCTGGGTGACGACCACGGTTATGTTGACCGTGTGTTTGTCCACCTACTCCGGCAAATCCGTGACGCTTTACAACACCTTGGAAACCCTTACCTTTAGAAGTACCTACAACGTCAACAAACGTTTCTACCTCTAACATCTCAACCGTTAAAACATCCCCTAATGATAAAGGCTGCTCAAACGTGCGAAACTCAACAAGTTTTTTCTTAGGAGTGGTGTTAGCTTTTTTGAAGTGACCCAACAAAGATTTTGTTGTGTGCTTATCCTTCTTCTCACCATAACCGATTTGAACGGCATTATAGCCTTCTTTCTCAACGGTTTTTACCTGCGTTACCACGCAAGGTCCGGCTTCAATCAGCGTACATGCGACAGATCTTCCGTCTTCCATGTATAGGCTGGTCATTCCGATTTTTTTACCAATAATTCCAGACATAGTATTTTATATTTATTAAAAAATATGCTTACAAGGCGATCGAGGCTTGTTGTAAGACTTTTATTCAAAATCGTTTCGCAACGATATAGGAACCACATTAAATAAAAAGCAGAATTGGTACAAGGCGACAAAGTGGAGTCACTGTGGATAACAGTGAAAATCACTCTGTGTAGCTTAATATTCAATTAATACGTTGGGCATTCAACTTGTACTAACCAATACCAGTTCTGACACAAAAATCGAGCTTACCTCAATTTAAACCCTGTTTCGACCCGCATTTTTGTGTTTAAAATAAATTCGAGAAGTTCTGCCAACCTCTTTCGGAATTGAAAACTGCGTTTGTCGAACGGGAGTGCAAAGGTACAGAAAAAAATAATACGTGCAAGAGGTTGAGTAAAAATATTTTGAAAATCAGGGAATTAGGTGAAAGTCGCTAGTCACTAGTCGGCAGTCCGAAGGGAAATAGTCCGAAGTCCAAAGGGAGTAAAAAGTCCGAAGGGAAATAGTCCGAAGTCAAGAGGGATAAGATAACTATATAAGCCAATAAAAATATTACGCATTTCATAATAGTAGTTTGCCTTAACAAAATACACCTTACAATCTCCCTTCGGACTGATCACTGACTACTGACAACTGACTCCGGACTATCTCCCTTCGGACTCCGGACTAACTACTGATCACTGGCAATTGACGACGGACTATCTTCCTCCGGACTCCGGACTGACAGCTGACAACTGACAACTGACAACTGACAACTGACAACTGACAACTGCCTTCAGACTATCTTCCTCCGGACTCCAGACTGACAACTGACTTCGGACTATCCCCTTCGGACTCCAGACTAACTACTGATCACTGGCAACTGACAACGTACGCCTAGCGACTAAAATTGTATTTTTCTCATTTTTATGCCTTGAAATTGAACTTATTTTAGTATTTTTGGCTGTTACTTGCTGAAAATCAGGTACTTTATATTTATTTCCCAAGAAAAAAAATCATTATGTCAAGTTTATCCACTCAAAAAGGTGTATTGCATGGAGACGCGGTTCAAGAGCTATTTGAAATCGCTAAAGCAAATCAATTTGCTCTTCCAGCAGTAAACGTTACCGGTACAGATACAGTAAATGCTGTTTTAGAAGCTGCTAAAGCTGTTAACTCTCCAGTAATTATTCAATTTTCAAATGGTGGCGGTATTTTCTACGCAGGAAAAACCCTTTCAAATGAAAATCAAGCTGCAGCAATCGCGGGTTCAATCTCAGGTGCTTACCACGTTCACCAAATGGCAAAAGCCTATGGCGTTCAAGTTGTATTACACACGGACCACTGTGCTAAAAAACTTTTACCTTGGATCGACGGTCTATTAGACGCAGGTGAAAAATTCTTCGCGGAAACTGGCCAACCATTATTCTCTTCTCACATGATTGATTTGTCGGAAGAGCCTTTGGAAGAAAACTTAGAAATCTGTGCTAAATACCTAGAGCGCATGTCTAAAATGGGCATGACACTTGAAATCGAATTAGGTGTTACAGGTGGAGAAGAAGACGGTGTTGACAACTCTGACGTTGACTCCTCTAAATTGTACACACAACCTGAAGAAGTTGCTTATGCTTATGAAGTATTGAGCAAAATCTCACACCGTTTCACGATCGCTGCTGCCTTCGGAAACGTACATGGTGTTTATAAACCAGGTAACGTAAAATTACAACCTGTCATCTTGAAGAACTCACAAGAATTCATCAAGGAAAAATATAGCCTTACGGCAGAAAAACCTATCAACTTCGTATTCCACGGCGGTTCAGGTTCTTCTCGTGAGGAAATTCGCGAAGCTTTATCTTACGGTGCCATCAAAATGAACATCGATACAGATACACAATGGGCATTCTGGGAAGGTATCTTAGGATTCTACAAAGCAAACGAGGCTTACTTGCAAGGTCAAATCGGAAACCCTACAGGCGACGATTCTCCAAACAAGAAATATTATGACCCACGTGTTTGGTTACGTAAAGGCGAAGAAACATTGGTAGCTCGTTTAAAAACAGCTTTCGAGGATTTGAACGCAACAAACGCGAATCAATACTTATAGTCTTCAATGACTCTATTTTGAAAAGGCTGCTTTTGCAGCCTTTTTTTTGTTCCCCCACCCTCCTTAACCTTTGGCAATCCTCCTCAGGTTTGCCAAAGGTAGTTGGGCAAAAATAAAATTGTTATTCGTCATCCGACAACATAGGAGAAATATCAACTTCTTGATTATCTATTGAATGAAACAAAACAAATTCCTTTATCCCACCAAACCACTCCAAGACAAACTTGCGATCAACAATAGATTTCCTGGGTGATAATATAAACTTATAGGAACTCCAATCCCAAGTCCTAAAATCCAATACTAGATTATTCTTCTCCGGATTGACATGGATGTATTGAACTAAATAAGACAAATTCCGACTGTCCTCTACCAAAACCCGTTTATAAGGGCCATCAAATAAAGATCCAGTTCGCCCATGATTTCGATTGAAGGCAAGCGCATACGTCCGAAACAACATCTTTAAACGATTCGCAACGAGTTCATGTTCGGTCTTATCACCCAATTGAGACGCTTCAAAATGCCGTACACGAACCAGAAAATGAAAATGATTGGCATTTAGGCTATAAGATATAACATCCAAATAGCCCTCCATATATCGCTGCCAAAGGCGCATAAAATATAAATGATTTGACCGAGTCTTATAAATCAGTTTTCGATCAACACCCCGATTGTAAATGTGATAGTAGTTCCCCGACTGAAATCGAGTCAAATAATGAGCTAGATGTGACATATGTATAGTGATTAGATTTTCGCTAATCTAGACACAGTTCACAATTAAATAAAATAATAAATGCAGATTATCAGAGAATTGATAATCTACTCGAGATCAATCGAATTGTCGAATCCACCCACTACCTTTGGCAAACCTGAGGAGGATTGCCAAAGGTTAAGAGAGCGAAAAAGCTACTTTCGAAAAACTAAATCCTTCGTCAGCTCATTCAGCGCCTTGATCTTCGCCTGAAAGTCTCCTTTCAAAGTTTTGCGAACGGCTTCCATCCCCTCCAGACCCTCTTGTATCTCCTCCGGAATCACATCCTCTAAAAATGCCCGAATTCGCTTCGCCAAGGTAGGCGACTTCCCATTCGTCGATATCGCAATCTTCAAATCCCCCTTTTGCACAATCGACCCCAGATAAAAATCACATAAGTCCGGCGTATCCGCCACGTTACACAATAAATGACGTTCCGCACACGCCTCCTTAATGCCCACATGCAATTCCCGATTATCCGTTGCGCAGATTACTAAATCCCTTCCTTCTAAATCCGAAAATTCAAAGCCCCGCTCACACAAAATAACCTGCGGAAAATCCTTTAAATAAACGAGCGTATCCTCACGAAACATCGGCGCCACCAAAGTAACGCTTGCTCCAGGTGAATTGCGCAACAATGCCGACGCCTTTTCCAAGGCTACGTTCCCGCCCCCCACGACAAGCGTGTTCAAGCGGTCCAACTTTAAAAATATGGGAAAAAGCTCATTCATGGCTTATTTTTTGCCGGCCAATTGTCCGCAGGCCGCATCGATATCCTTGCCTCTTGAACGACGAACATTCACAATCATCTTCTTACTCTCCAAAAACGCCGTAAACTTCGCCAAAGCATCCGCCTCCGCATTCACAAAATCGGCCTGCTTGATCGGATTGTATTCAATGATATTAATCTTACAAGGCAATTGACGCGCGAATTCATATAATTCCTTCGCATCCTCCACCGAATCATTGAACTTATTAAACATGATATACTCTAACGTAATATCATTCTCCGTCTTCTCGTAAAAATACCGCAACGCTTCCGAAAGCGCCTCCAAGGTATTCGACTCATTAATCGGCATGATGCGATTACGCTTCTCATCATTTGCCGCATGCAAGGACAAAGCCAAATTAAATTTCACCTGATCATCGCCCAACTTCTTAATCATCTTGGCAATGCCGGCCGTTGAAACCGTGATCCGACGCGATGCCATTCCCAATCCTTCCGGAGAAGTAATCATTTCAATCGACTGCAAAACATTGGCATAATTCAATAATGGTTCCCCCATCCCCATATAAACGATATTGGTCAAAGGTATCCCATATTTCTCCTGTGCCTGATCTCGAATCAACACGACCTGATCGTAAATCTCAAAGGCCTCCAAATTCCGTTTGCGATCCATGTAACCTGTCGCACAAAAACTGCAGGTCAACGAACATCCTACCTGCGATGAAACGCAAGCCGTCATGCGCTCACGCGTCGGGATTAAAACTCCCTCAATCAAATGCGCATCATGCAAGGCGAAGCTGGACTTAATCGTCCGATCCGTACTTACCTGCATCTCCGCAGTGGTCACACATTGTAAATCAAACTCCGTTTCCAACCATTCACGCGTGGTTTTTGGAATGTTCGCCATGGCTTCAAATGACCGCACCGACTTCTTCCAAATCCACTCATAAACCTGTTTGGCACGAAACGCAGGCTCCCCATGTTGAACCATTTCCTGCTTCAACGCTTCCAAACTCAAATTCCGTATCGCCCGTTTCGTCAATTCCATCTATTTTTTCAATAATTCACCTACCTTAACCGAAATCGCCTTTCCATCTGCCAAACCCGCTAATTGCTTCGAAGCAGCACCCATCACCTTACCCATATCGGCAGGACTCGTGGCACCCACAGCCGCAATGATTTCAGCAATACGTGTCGTTAATTCCTCCTCAGATAATTGTTTTGGTAAAAACTCCTCGATAATTGACAACTCCGCCAGCTCCTTTTCTGCTAAATCCGGACGGTTTTGCGTCACATACACATCCAACGAATCTTTTCGTTGCTTGGCAGCCTTCATCAATATCTTCATTTCCGCATCTGCCGAAAGTCCATCTGCATTTGAGCCCGAAGTCTCTTCCAATAATATCATCGATTTGATCGCACGTAAAGCACGTAAACGATCTGCATCTTTTGCACGCATAGCATCTTTGATGCCTGCCTCAATTGTTTCTTTTAAAGCCATGTTATTGATTTATATGAGCCAAAACTCCTTCCAAAAATTCGCGATGATTACTCAATCGCGGTACTTTATGCTGTCCCCCTAATTTCCCTCGACTCCGCATCCAGCCATAAAATGTATCCGCTGGCGCTTCATGTATCTTTGGGGGACCCAAAACCAAATCATACGAACGCTTCGCATCATAATCCGAATTATTCGAACGAAGGGTTTCGTCCAACACAGTTGCAAAGGTACGTAAATCTTTTGGCGCACGCGAAAATTCAATCACCCATTCGTGACTTCCTCGTTTACCTCCATCCATATAGGCCGGTGCCGCCGTATAATCCTTGATTTCCGCATCCGTCGCCCGACAAGCCGCCGCGACAGCTTGTTCCGCATTTTCGATAATCAACTCCTCGCCAAATGCATTAATAAAATGTTTTGTTCTGCCCGAAATTTTCACGCGATAAGGACTCAAGGAAGTAAACCGAACCGTGTCTCCGATCTTATACCTCCAAAGGCCTGAATTGGTTGTAATAACCACCGCATAATTCACGCCTAACTCCACCTGCTCCAACGGCACAATCGAATCATGCTCCTCCCCCTTTTCACCCATCGGGATGAACTCATAAAAAATACCGTAATCCAACATCAACAGCATCTCGTCCGGGCGATTCAAATCATCTTGTATCCCGAAAAATCCCTCTGAAGCATTATATATTTCTAAAAAACGAACCTCCGAAGACGGAAATATATGCGTTTGAAACAATTCCCGATAGGGGCCAAAGGCCACCGCTCCATGTACCAAAAATTCAAAATTCGGCCAAACCTCTAGAATGGATTGCTTACCCGTCAATTCCAATATTTTTTCAATCAACACCAAGGTCCACGTAGGAACACCCAAAATACTTGTCACATTCTCCTGAGAAGTCTCCAATGCCATCTTCTCTATCTTCTGATCCCAATCTCCCATCAACGCCACATCCAAGGATGGCGTCCGAATCATTTGCGCCCAAATAGGCAAATTCTTCATGACTACCGCAGAAACATCACCCATCAACATACTCGAATTCATCGAATGGGATGTTAAACTTCCGCCAATCGACAAGCCTTTCCCCTCAAATACCTTCGTTTCAGGTTTATTTTGAATCAACAACGTAATCATGTCCTTGCCTCCCATCATGTGGCATTCTTCCAAGGACTCTTTCGAAACTGGAATAAACTTGCTACGAGCATTTGTTGTGCCCGATGATTTGGAAAACCAATTAATCGGCGAAGGCCATAGCACCTGTTGTTCCCCTTGCATCATCCGTTCGATATAAGGAAACAACTCTTCATAGGTCGAAATAGGAACACGTTCACGAAAAGTAGCATAGGAGCTAAAATCCGCATAGCCATATTTTTTACCCCACTCTGTGTCCCGACCATCCGTAATTAATCGAGTCAATCCATCGTATTGCAAATCCAATGGTCGCTCATAAATGGCCTCTATCCGCGGCATGCGCCGCTTCATAAACCACAATAAAGTCTCATTGAATAAGGACATAATTAATGAATCTTGGGCGCGCGATTTGGATAATCTGTGATGATGCCATCAACTCCCAAAGCGATAAATTGCTTCATTTGGGCTGTGGTATTAATCGTCCATGGAATCACCCGCATCCCATTCGTATGACAAAATTGAACCATTTCAGCTGTCAAATATTGATAACTCGAACTAAAAATAGCCGGCGTAAATCCTAATGTTTCCAGCACGTAAGCGGGTGATTCTTTTTCGACTAAGGCCGACAAAATGACACATCCCCAGACCTGATGCCAATACTTCAAAACCGCAAAATCAAAACTCTGCAATATAACAAAAGGCCATTCCACCTGCTTATCGATCACCGCATAAACCGCCTTCGAAAACTCGGCGACATCAGCAGGCTGCGACTTGCCATATTCCGATGGCTCCGACTTAATCTCAATGTTATAATATACCGCTTCACCCGTTCGCTTACGAAAAGCTTCGCCAAGCGCAAGAACTTCGGATAGCAAAGGCTTATAAGTAGGTACCGCTTTCTGTTCCAGAAATAAGCTATTCCCGCGCTTCCCCACGTCAAAGCGTTTGATTTCCGCATAAGACATTTGGTATAGGTTCAGCGACGACTCTTCGGATCTAATGACAGCCTCCCCCGCAGGATGACTGGCATAACGCGCATTCATGTAAGGTTCATGGCTCACCACCACTTGACCATCCGCCGATAATACGACATCCATTTCCAATACGCGAACACCCAATTCCAAGGCATGTTCGAAAGCAGGTAATGAATTCTCGGGATATAAGCCCCGACAACCGCGGTGACCTTGAATAAAGGGTGTTTGGGCCATAATGGATGTACTAAGTAAAAATAAACAGAGTAAGCTTTTCATCTTATTTCTTTAACAGCTGTTTTTTTGCTAAAGCCGCATTAACGCGTTTATATAAATCAATAAAATCCTGAGGTTCTTGAACATAAGAAGCGAAGCTTTTAGCAAAGCTTGTAGAATCAACACCGTGCCGCTTCAGGGTGGCACGCTCCAACTGGTTATAGAGAATAACAGAGGTGTCTGCGCTGACAATATTCAAAGCGCTAATTTTCCCCTCATCCAAATGAATATCCGCTAGAATTTCGGCCATTTGGTCCTCAGGAAGTCGATTCGAAGGCTTCGAATCCGAGCATCCCCAACAGGCCAATAAGAGAATAATGATATAAAATCGCATAAACCAAATTTGATACAAATTAGAAAGCTTTTCTCGCTTTTCATCCAAAGTGCTCAAAAAATCGGTAATTTAGCAAGATTCTAAGGCTAAATTTCAGCAAAAAGAAGTGGATATTCGATCATTCCTTTCTCATATTGTGCAATTGGAAATTCGCATTCGTAAGGCGATAAACACCCAAATGCACGGCAACTTTTCCTCTATCTTCAAGGGGTCAGGCTTGGAATTTAGTGACCTTAGGCAATACCATTATGGAGATGACGTTCGCCACATCGACTGGAACACGACCGCGAAAGGACACGGAACCTTCGTCAAGCTTTTTAAAGAAGAAAAGGAACAAACCGTATTCTTTTTGTTGGACGTAAGCGCTTCCCAGCTGGTCGGCAAACGAAATAAAAGCAAGCTGACAACCTTAAAAGAAGTTGCTGGAGTACTCGCATTCTCCGCCATGCAAGAAGCAGGACACATCGGATTTTGTGCATATTCAGATCAAAACGAAAAATTCATTGCACCCGGGGCAGGCAAAAAACATGGATACAAAACGATTTCCGAAATTTTTAGATTAGACCCTGCGGGTTCAGGGACCGATTTAAAAGCAGGACTAAAATTTACGCTACAAGCCTTAAAACGCAAAAGTCTCGTATTTGTCCTTTCGGACTTTATCGATGATCATTACCAAGATTTATTGCGGGCATTAGCGCAGAAACACGATCTAGTTGTGGTTCATCTGCAAGACAATATGGAATCTGCATTGCCTAAAATGGGAATTATCCCTGTTTACGATCCGGAGCGCCGACAAACAACTTGGGTGAATACCTCTGCTAGCTCATTTCGCGAGCAGTTACTTGATAATGCTAAGGAATACGCAGCATTAAAAAACCAGTGCAAGCAATGGCAGGCCGACTATGTAAGCATCCCAGCAGGGGAAGACTTTGTTCCGGCCCTGGTGAAACTTTTTAATGTTCGAAAATGATGCAACAGGAACAAGAAATTCGTGTATTCGGACGTTTTTTGGAGGATTCAGCCAAAATTGGACAGGACATTCATTATGTGTTGCGCGTATCACATGCCCCCCAACAGGAAATCTTTTTCCCTAGCATCAATCAAGCATACGGCGTATTTAAACCAATCAAAAAAGATTATTTCCCTACGAAAACAGATGGGAATAATGTAAGCATAGATTCGGCAGTCTACACATTCAGGCAGTTTTCGATTCAGGATTTTCAAACGTTACGAATCCCCGTTGCGATTCAAACCGAATTAGATTGCACTGTCGTTTCTCCTACCCAAGACACCGTTTACCTGAAACGATTGATGCCCCATGCAAAGGATGTAAAAATCGATTCACTGATTCAATCCATTCCCGTCAGTCCACTGAAGCCAAAACCTGATTTAAGAAATTTGACTTTAGGGGCTGTCAGCGTGCTTATCGTACTTGGGCTGGTGTATTGGTTGTTAGGTAATCGGATTCGCCAAGGGCTAAGGCTTTACCTGCTTTGGCGTAAAAATTTAGAATTCAAACGCGCTTACCAAAGGCTCATGCGTAATATTTCAAATTCATCTAAGGGCTTACAAAACCTAGAGAACGCGGCAGCTTTATGGAAAAACTATCTAGAACGCCTTACCAACATCCCGTTTGCCACGTTCACCACCACAGAAATGGTGGACAATTTGCCTGATAAACGCCTAGAAAAAACATTACAAGAGGTGGATTCCGCCATCTATGGGGGAAACTTTTCCACACGGACGCTTGAAGCTATTAAAGTATTACTCGAAATTGCCGAAACTGTTTATTTACAAGAACGAGCGAAAATTAATCAAGAAGTCAAGCGATCATGAAATTCAACATCTTCTATTCTTGGCATCAAGTAAAATCCATTTTTTCTTATTCCTGGGAAAATTCGCTGTTTCTATACCTTATTCCCTTACCCATCATCATTATTCTGATTCGTCTTCTTGTGAAAAGAAAGAATCAATCACGTGTTGTATTATCCTTCAAAACTCCATTTAAACAACATAAGTTAACGCGTATATTAACATTTTTGCCAGACACCGTTCTAAGTCTTTGCATGATTTCACTCATCGTCGCATTGGCAGATCCCTATAAATCGGTATTCCACACCCGCGTACAGCAAGAAGGTGTCGATATTGCCTTGGGGCTTGATGTGTCATCATCTATGTTGAGCAAAGATGTTCTGCCATCCCGTTTAGCCATCGCAAAACAAACAGCACAAGCATTTATCGCTGGCCGAAAATTTGATCAAATAGCCCTTGTGGCCTTTGCCGGAGCACCCTATCTGGCCAGCCCAATTACCTCGGACAGTAGCTTTTTGTCATTTTCCATACGCTCTTTATCTCAGCAACAAGTCACGGAAGAGGGCACCGCTTTAGGTGATGCATTAGGCATGTGCATCAACCAAGTTCGCGAAGAAGCGAATCCAAAAAAAATCATCATCCTCATCAGTGATGGGAATAATACCGCTGGAAATTTAGACCCGCTAACCTCCGCCGAATTAGCAAAGACTTTCAAAATAAACGTGTATACCATTGCCGTAGGCAGTCCAAAGGCCAGCCTTGACCCCGTTGACGAAAGCACCTTACGCATGATTGCCCAGCATGCAAATGGCCGTTTTTACCGAGCCACTGACAAACAAACCCTACAAGCGATCTTTAAAGAAATTGATGTCATGGAGAAATCCCGAAAATTATTCATTCGGGAAGTGGAACATAAATCAGCGGCACCCGTATTTTTCCAATTGGCTTTTTTCCTTTTCTTCATCAACCTACTGCTAAAAATCCTTGGAATCAGTAACACCTTAGAAGACTAAACATGATCTTATTTCCAAACGCCAAAATTAATTTGGGTCTATACATTACCGAAAAAAGATCGGATGGATTTCATAATCTATCCACGTGTTTCTATCCCGTTCCCTGGTCGGATATCTTAGAAATTACCCCGCATGATACTTTCGAATTTAGCACATCAGGACTCGCGATTTCAGGCGCCTTGGAAACTAATTTATGTTACCGCGCATTTATGTTGTTAAAGGAGGCTTTCAATATAGCCCCGGTTCATATCCATCTTCATAAAGTCATCCCTATGGGAGCAGGCTTAGGAGGTGGGTCATCTGATGCGGCATACACGCTCATGGGATTGCGCGACATGTTCAAATTACCCTTGACAAATGAAGATTTGATTCCTTTCGCCCAAAAGCTAGGTAGCGATTGTGCATTTTTTCTTTTCAACCAAGCACAAATAGGAACAGAAAAAGGTGACGTGTTAACTCCATTGGACCTTTCGTTAACAGGCAAATTCTTGGTTATGGTATATCCTAATTTTGGTATATCAACACAAGAAGCCTATGCAGGAGTCAAGCCCAAAAAAGCGCGTAAAAACTGGGAAAAGCAATTTACAAAACCCCTAGAAACATGGAAAGAGACCATTTCCAATGATTTTGAAAATAGCCTCTTCCCTGCTTACCCACAATTAGCGGAAATTAAAAATGAACTTTATGCTATAGGTGCACAATATGCAGCCATGAGTGGTTCCGGCTCGACGATTTTTGGGCTATTTGACCAAGAAGTCAAATTACCTGAAAGCTGGAAAGCTTTTCAAACCTGGTCGGGCCTGTTGCCTTAGTCCTTTGCAAAAATAGCCTCCAAAGCCGAAGCGCCTCGGATTACGACTTTTCCAGCGGGCATCTCTTTCGTCGGTCGAATCCCCACCCACTCCATGTCGGCACTGCGAACCTCCACCGGAATTTGCGCCATGGAACCATCCGCCTTCTCCACGTAGATATAACCACCCTTCCCTACGCGCGCTAAACCTGCTTGTGGAATAGATAGAATCTTCTGTTCGCCTACTTGGATACTCGCATTAATGAATTGCCCTACGGTAAATTTTTTCTCATCCGCTTCAATGCTGAAATGGCCATGTATGGGGGTCAAACGCGTTTCCATATCGACCTGTTGCCCCACTAAAAACACCTTTCCTTGAGACTTGTTGCCATCTCCCTCAAAATGTATCGTTTGACCTACTTTTAATTTGGATAAATCACGTTCGAAAACCTTCAATTCAACATGCTTGTGCGCGACACCTACTACTTTAACAAGCACGTCCGTTGGGGTGATGTATTTCCCAATCGCCAAAGATTGATCCTGAATAAAACCATCAATCGGTGATTTCAACGACAAGGTAGCACTCATTTTTCCCTCGGCTAAGGACTTCATGTTACAACCTAAAATTTCCAATTTCATGGCTAAAGCGCGCGAAACCGCTTGTAGATTACCTAACTCCGCCTCCGCTTGTTGGAACTTCTTCTTCGAACCCACTTCCTCTTGTTGTAATACTTGTTGGCGTGAACGCTCATTCGTCAACAAACTCATTTGACTTTGGGCTTGCAAATATTCTTGCTGCATTTGAATAAATTCCATGCTTGTAATCGTTGCTAACACCTGCCCTTTTGAAACCTGTTTACCAGGCAATACTTCCATCGTCGATTTGATGTATCCAGCGATGGGCATCGAAACAGAAGCCATGGAAATAGGCGGAACATCAACTAATCCCGTACAGAAAACACTTTCTGCCATCGATTTCTCCTCCAAATTCCCGAATTCAATTCCTGCGTTTTTCTTTTGCTCTGCCGTCAGTATGATTTCTGATTGAACAACAGCCGTTTCTGTCGTGGTTTCTTTTCCACAGCTAGCCAATAAAATGGCTATCGATAATATGATTAACTTATTCATTTCCTAAGATGGTTTCAATTTGTACGATTGACTGATTATAAGCCAATACCTCTTGTAAATATTGTTCGCGAATTTGCCAAGCTTGTTGCGTGTTCTGCAACATCTCCACATATTCAATTTCTCCTTGCTGATAACTCTTCAAGGCTGTTAATTCCAACCAAGCAGCCTGTGCCAATCCGGTTTGTTGGTAATAATTAATCCCATTCAAATGCTTTTCTAATAGCGCAAATTGACTTGACAATTCGGCGCTGAGCTGTGCAATACCTTGTTCTTTTTGACTCGCTAAGAACAATTCATTACTTTCGGCAGCTTTAATCCGCGCCTTTTGTGCTTTGGCAAAGATCGGAATGGAAATCCCTGCTTGGATAAAATTTTGGCCTGTATTGTTTTCAATACTCTGCGTCACGGCACCTACTCGAATGTCGGGCAATAGCTTATGGCGTTCCACATCGGTCAATAATTTACCATGTTGGATTTGTTCATCAAACAATTGAATGGCAGGCATCGAGGCGATATCCTTGCCCTTTTGAAGATTCATCGTGATTGCCTCATCGCCTTGAATTTCAAAAGGCGTGGGATGATTCGTCCAATACGAAAGCTGCGCATACGTGGCCTTTATATCCAAATTCAATGCCGCTTGCTTTTGCTGAAATTCTCGCAAACGCGCCTCCGCAGCAACAAATTCAAGTTTCCCGGTCTCCCCTTCCTTGTATTTCAGGCTAGCTGCGCGCCGCATTTGGACGTATAAACTATCTTGCTGCTTTAAAAAAGTGGCCTGTTTTTGTTGGACCAACAATTGATAATAGTACCACTTAACACTTGCTGCCACAAGACTTTTGGTCATGGCTAAGCGTTTTTCAGCGAGCATTTTCTGGGAACTCAATGCTTTCACTTGGGCTTTCAACAAGGTCGGCCAAGGAATACTTTGATTCGCCATGATGGTATAATCCTGACTAAAGTAGGTTTGGGTTTTCCCATATTGAAAATCGAGCGTCCCTTTCGGCAACTCACGTCCCGTTGCAATCAATGCGTCTGCCGTTTGTATTTCCAAGCCGCCCGAACGGATTAAACTATTCTTTTGAAGCGCCTCAGCAACACATTGATTTAAACTCAATTTAGGCGTTTGGGCTTGAACACTTGTCAAACCTAGACCCAAAATAAGCAAAATTAGTAAGGCATTTTTGCCCGCCTTTCTTTCTTTTCTACTCATCAAAATCGAATAAACAACAGGAATCACAACCAAGGTCAAGAAGGTAGCTGTTATCAATCCTCCGATGACAACCGTTGCCAAAGGTCTTTGTACTTCAGCCCCCGGCGAAGTGCTTAATGCCATGGGTAAGAAACCTAAAGAGGCAACAGCCGCTGTCATGATAACGGGTCTAAAACGCAAAGCTAAGCCTTTTTGTAATCGTTCTTCTACAGACAAGCCTTCATTGGCTAATTGCTTAAAGAACGACAGCAGTACAATTCCATTCAATACCGCGACACCAAACAAGGCAATAAAACCAATCCCGGCGGAAACCGAGAACGGCATTCCACGCAACCACAAGGCCCAAATTCCACCAATCGCCGACAACGGAATCGCCAAGTAAATGATGGA
>JAGOAA010000050.1:3210-6801 GCA_017984215.1 Cytophagaceae bacterium | reverse complement strand
GAAATGTATTCAAACAAGGATTTAAACATCCGAGTGGCGGCGCCCGATGCGGGAACCATTTTCAACAAATTCAAACTAGAACGCCTCGATTCAAAGCGTTCAATATGAGAAGCCAAATCCGCCTCTGAAAATCGGACTATGCCATCCCCAATCGTTGCCGACTTCTCTAAATTCATCCAAGGAAAACCTTGTTTAAAATAATCAACTTGTTGATTTATTTCCTCAGGACGAATGCCCCGGGCAGACAATTGCAAAAGATCGGATGTTGATAACATAGCGCGTGTTTAAAAAAATAAAAATACGGTTTGCTGTGAATTTTCCCTCATAATCAAACAGATAATTTTCAAAATAATGCTACTTACCAAACCCACAACTTTATCCTTCAAGCAATTTTTGGTAGATTTGAATCAACATGCAGGATATCCAAGACATATTGCAACAACACTGGGGTCACACACAGTTTCGCCCCTTGCAACAGGATATCATTGAGTCGGTCCTAAAAAACCAAGATACCCTTGCCCTCTTACCCACGGGTGGGGGAAAATCCATCTGCTTTCAAGTACCCGCACTCGCAAAAGAAGGAATTTGCATTGTCATTACTCCACTCATTGCCTTGATGCAAGACCAAGTGGATCAATTGACCAAAAGAGGTATTCCCGCAATTGCCATTTATTCCGGCATGTCAAAAAAACAAATTGATATCGCCCTCGACAATTGCATCTACGGCCAAGTAAAAATCATTTACATTTCCCCCGAAAGACTTAAAACAGATCTTTTTATCGAACGGGCCAAACAAATGAATATTTCCCTATTGGTCGTCGACGAAGCACATTGCATTTCCCAATGGGGCTATGACTTCCGACCTCCTTACCTCGAAATCAATAATTTTAGAGAGCTTATCCCAAAAGTTCCCTGTATCGCTTTAACTGCCTCAGCTAACCAAGAGGTAAAACAAGATAT
The DNA here is from genome assembly GCA_017984215.1 of Cytophagaceae bacterium. GTDB lineage: Bacteria > Bacteroidota > Bacteroidia > Cytophagales > Spirosomataceae > Aquirufa > Aquirufa regiilacus. The sequence goes on along the minus strand of JAGOAA010000050.1, from coordinate 5,841 downwards.
CATCGAAAAACTCGGATTTAAGAACCCGAAAATATTCCAAAAAAGCTTTACCCGAGCGAATCTATCCTATTCGTGTAAATGGGAAGATAATAAAGACCTCCAACTTGTTCAAATGATCCAGAAGGTGGGTGGGTGTTCCATCGTGTATGCTCGCAATCGACGTAAGACACAAGAAATTACCCAACTGTTGCAACAAAATGGAATAAATGCCGACTACTATCATGCGGGTTTGGCGACAGATGTACGAACAAAAAAACAACAAGATTGGATACAAAATAAAACACATTGTATCGTGGCGACGAATGCGTTTGGAATGGGAATTGACAAACCCGATGTAAGACTCGTTGTTCACATGGATCTTCCCGATACCCTTGAGGCCTATTACCAAGAAGCAGGTCGCGCCGGTCGGGACGAGAAAAAAGCCTATGCAGTAATCCTTGTAGAAGAACAAGACATCAAAGACCTTCAAGCGAACTGGGAAAAGACATATCCAGCCCCTGCCCTATTAAGCAAGACCTATCAGGTCATGAGTAACTACCTTCAAATAGCAGAAGGTAGCGGCGAATTAACGACCTATGATTTCGATTGGACCGAAATGGCCCGACGCTTCCAATTAGCAGCTTCGGAAACCTATTTTGCCATCAAGACCTTGGAAAGTGAAGGATTGTTAATCTTAAATGACTCTTTCCAAAATCCTTCCAAAATACGCATCCAAGCAACGGCGGCAGAGGTATATGATTTCATGATTCGAAATGAGAAATTTGAGACGTTCATCAAATTTCTACTCCGCCATTTTGGAGGTAACCTGTACACGCAATTCATTTCGATTTCGGAGGTCAATATCAGCCAACTCATCAAAATGCCCTTGGCAGATGTTGAACGGATTTTACAATTATTGACCAAATTTGAAATTCTCGAATACGAAAAGCAGTCGGGCTTACCCAAATTAACACTGCTAACTCCGCGTGCCAATTCGGAAAATTTACCCATCATTTGGAGTGAGTATTTGAAGAAAAAGGACAGAAGCCAACATAAAATTCAATCCATTGAAACCTACGTTCGAGCTGATAAAACCTGTAGGAACAGATTAATAACGGCCTATTTCGGCGAATCAGACCAAGCGAATTGTGGCATTTGCGACAATTGCATCCAGCGCAAAAAAGAATCCAGTGGCAAGGCATACCCCGAGGGTATGGAAAAAGAGCGTCAATTAATTTTGAATTACCTCAAGAATGGAGCAATGAACCTCCAAGATTTAATAGAATGCCTCCGCCCATTAACACAGGCAGAGGCAGCTAAAATGATTCAATATTGCCTCGAAATGGGCGATATAACGTATCAGTCAACAGACGTTTTGGCCTTAGCCTCGTCCTGAAAAACAAATTTTACTGGATTTTTAACTTGTTGGCCTAACAAAGCAATCGCCAACACCTCCGTGGCATGTTCCACATAATGGAATTTCAAATCGGAAATATAATGTGCCTCAATCTCCTCCACATCCTTCTGATTCTTATTGCACATGACGATCTCTTTGATACCCGCACGTTTGGCAGCTAATATCTTTTCCTTAATACCTCCCACAGGAAGTACCTTTCCACGTAAAGTAATTTCACCCGTCATGGCTAAATTGGCCTTCACTTTTCGTTGGGTCAATGCAGAAGCGATAGCTGTCAACATCGTAATCCCGGCAGATGGACCATCCTTAGGAACCGCACCCGCAGGTACGTGGATATGCAAATTATATTGATCGAAAATACGGTAATCGATTTGGTAATCATCCGCATGTGCCTTCAAGAAACTCAAAGCCGCAACAGCCGACTCCTTCATCACATCACCTAGTTGGCCAGATAAAGTCAATTGTCCCTTACCACGGTTCAACAACGTTTCAATGAACAAAATATCACCACCTACTGGCGTCCATGCTAAACCTGTAACAACCCCAGCATATTCATTGCTTTCATATGAATCCTTGTCAAATACTTCCTGACCTAGCATTTTTACAACATCCGCAGGTTGGATTTTACTCGGATACTCCTCGCCAATGGCAATCGATTTCGTCATCTTACGAACTACACGTCCAATCTCCTGTTCCAATTTCCGAACACCTGACTCACGCGTGTATCCCTCAACGACCTTTTGAATGGCCGAATCCGTCATTGTGAAGGCAATTTTTTCGAGTCCATGTTCCAACTTTTGTTTTGGCAACAAATGCTTTTTCGCGATCTGTACTTTCTCCTCCATCGTGTAGCCGCTCACTTCAATAATCTCCATCCGATCGCGTAACGCGGGATGAATCGTATCTAAATTATTGGCCGTAGCAACAAACATTACACGGGATAAGTCATATTCGACCTCCATGTAATTATCTAAAAAACTATTGTTTTGTTCAGGGTCAAGGACTTCCAACAAAGCTGATGAAGGGTCACCTCGGTGATCAGCCCCTACCTTATCAATCTCATCTAAAATGAATACAGGATTCGAAGAACCCGCCTTCTTAATGTTTTGAATTACTTTTCCGGGCATGGCTCCAATATAGGTTTTTCGATGCCCGCGAATTTCCGCCTCATCTCGCAAACCACCCAATGCCATACGAACGTATTTACGTCCTAATGCCTTCGCAATCGAACGACC
>JAGOAA010000050.1:0-3110 GCA_017984215.1 Cytophagaceae bacterium | reverse complement strand
AAGCCATTCAATTGCTCAAGCAAAGCCTGCTTTTCAGGCAATTCAGCATTCACATTGGAAGACAAAAAGTGCACCAAATAAGATGGCGATTCAATGTTATCCAAAGCGATTTGAACTTCCCGAGGAATCTCTGGATTCAAATTGAGAATTTTAGAAGCATTTTCTTTCAAGGTCGAAATCAATGCCTTGTTTTCCCGATTCAATTTCTTTGGAAATGTATCTTCTAAATAATTGACTTTGGCAATTAGGTTTGGTTCTGTTTTGATGTATTCTTTTACCTCAAAACGCTTACGCCCTTGGACGATAATGGTCGTGTTTCCACCGGGCAAAACAAACATTTTGACGATGTGACCAACAGTACCAATTTTATATAAATCCTCTGGCAATGGCTCCTCTTTGGAATGATTCGCTTGTGCCAAAACCCCAATGGTGCGATCTCCTTTATATGCTTTCTTTACTAAACGGACAGATTTTTGACGACTCACCGTAATGGGAATCACCATGCCCGGGAATAAGACAATATTACGAATAGGCAAAATCGGCAACTCTTCTGACAAAACGCCCATTTTGTCATCGCTTCCTGCTCCCTCCCCTCCAATGGGAATCAATTCAATATTCTCAAAGTCAGACATATCTGACAATCTCAAATGCTTAAAAAGGTCGTTTGAATTATTCATACACACAATTTATAATATTCCCCTCGTTAATTTTTTTAAAAGTATGGGCATATAATCAAAAATCATGCCACATGACCTTTTGGCAGACCGCCTTAGTCAAATAATTGAATCCACTTATTCTCTTGGAACAAATAGGAATGCTTTTGTTCTCCTCGAGCTACATGAAAAAGATTGGTCTGATCAGGAAATGTTTCGGCTAATAAGCTATTTTCCCAATACATCCCTTTTAATTGTTGTTCTGTTGGAACCTCCACATACACCCAAATAACATCTTTAACGGACTCCCAGCCCAAATATCGATAGGGCGTGGTGAGCTGTTGGTTTACTTGAACCCCCAAATGCTTTCGCAAATACGACTCAAGTACTTTATCAGTTTGCGGGTCTTCTTGAAACACGAAACGCTTACCCGTAAAGGCTGAAAGACCTATCTCCAAGTCATCTTGAAATAAACGAATACTGATTTCCCAGACTTTGTCTTTGGCGTTGTAAATACATTCCCCTACACTTGAATGGAAAGGATGTACATTTCCCAAGAGCGGAAAAGTCATGAAAAACAATAAGATAAGCCCTTTTTTCAATGCTAGAAAAATGCTTTAACTAGATCGTTCCCAAATGTGTAAGCCATTAAAGCAAGCAAAATAATCATGCCTACTTGTTGGGCCCGCTCCAATACTTTTTCCGATGCCGGCTTCCCTGTTATCATTTCGTAAAGTAAGAAAATCGCGTGTCCACCATCCAAAGCAGGAATAGGCAGAATATTCATGAAAGCTAATGCCATGGACAATAAACCAGTCAACATCCAAAAACGATTCCAATCCCATACACCCCCAAACATCTGAGCAATTCCGATAGGTCCACTCAAGGCTTTTGATGCCGACACATCGCCCGTTGCGATCTTTTTGAATCCACGAACATTATCCGAAATGACTGAGAATGCGCGGCCTGTACCAATGCTTAATGACTGAGCAAACGTATAGTCCTCATGGGTTGTTTTGATCAACAATTCAGGAAGAAATCCAATTTGTCCACTTTTTGAAACCACCATGGATAAGGTATCCGATTTTCCTTGGCGATTAATAGCTAATTTAATGGGCTTACCAGCTTCTTTCCCTAAAACCTCCTTGATCTCATGGTAGAATTGAATGGTTTGTCCATTCACCGCTGTAATGTAATCTCCCGCTTTCAATCCTGCTGAAAACGCTGGCAATAACTCGCCATCTTGACTTCCGGGTTCTTCCGGCGCTGCAACTTCAGCCACTTTAAACGCAGCCATCGGTTCGATGAAAGCCGCCTTTTTGTCACTTAATTTCTCGATAAAATTAGATGGAATCTTTACTTCAATTTCTTGACCATCACGTAAAACGGTGTAAGACGAATTTTCGCCTAACAAGACATCTGACGTGCGTAAATCAGCCAATGATGTATAATCAGCCCCATTGACTTTGACAACCTTATCTCCTGTTTTTAAACCAATTTGTTTACCTAATTCCAAAGCGACAATGCCGTTCTTATTCAACTCATCCTTCGAAATAAAGTTGTTTCCATTGGAGAAAGTCAAGGCAACAAAAATAACAACGCCTGTTATGATATTGACGATAACTCCACCTAACATCACGATTAATCGTTGGTAGGCAGGTTTCGCACGAAACTCCCAAGGCTCAGGTTCTTTTGCTAATGTTGCAGCATCTTGCGTTTCATCAATCATCCCAGCAATCGACACATAACCACCAAGCGGAAACCAACCCAAACCATATTCCGTATCGCCTACTTTTTTCTTAAAGATTGCGAAGTTTAAAACCGTTGGAATTGGGAATAAAAAGTCGAAAAACAGATAAAATTTTTCCACGCGCATCTTAAACCATTTGGCTGTGATGAAGTGCCCAAACTCGTGTAATGTAACTAAAATCGACAGCCCCAAAATTAGCTGTCCTGCCATAATCAAACCTTCCATACCTTATTTATTTTGTTGTTTAACCCATAATTGGGCCATTTCTCTCGTTAATTTATCTGTTGTAATATAGTCCTCTAAGCTTGGATTGAGCAAAAAAGTTCCTTTATCCATGCAATCGGCAAGTAAATCAGACATTTCTAAAAAGCCAATTTCATCTTTTAAAAAGGCCGCTACCGCTACTTCATTCGCAGCATTTAAGATACAAGGCATATTACCCCCTTGATCTAAGGCTTGAAAAGCCAAATCTAAATTTCGGAATGTTTCCACATCCGGTTGCTCAAAAGTCAGTGAGGCGAAATTCCTAAAATCAAATCGAGGAAAATCGGCCTGCATGCGATTGGGATAACCTAAAGCAAATTGAATAGGTAATTTCATATCAGGTAAACCAAGCTGGGCTTTAATAGACCCATCTTCAAACTGAACCAAGGAATGCACAATGGATTGAGGATGTACCACCACATCAATTTGAGAGGCTTTCACAT
>JAGOAA010000025.1:17338-25472 GCA_017984215.1 Cytophagaceae bacterium | reverse complement strand
CCACCCGGTAAAATTGCTCCGCGGTCTTTTAATGCGATGGCAATTGTTTTGCTCTGGTAGTTTTGAGCAATTTTTAATTGATCCGTGATTGTGCTCGTCCACAGATTTTTGGGTGACATAAAACCTGTTTTTCCTGTAGTACCTACAGTCGTAACGGTCGAATCATCCGTGCAGTAAACTTTTTTGCCCGTTGCACGATCCATCCATTCATTGCCCACAATCCCATGAACCGCAGGTACTGTTCCCGTGTAAACGCTGGCATGTCCTGCCGCAGTTACGGTAGGGGCATAGTTATAATGATTGTCTTGGCAATTCAGGCCTTCGCGCATCATCCGTTTTAAGCCATTTTCGCCGTAACGATTCGCAAAACGATATAAATAATCGTAGCGCATTTGATCTACGACTATACCTACAACGAGTTTTGGTCGTGCAGGTTTATTTTGTGCCAATAGGTTATTGCTACCCAATAAAAGTAGTCCTAATAGTATGCTAGTTATTCTCATAATAGGAGGGGAAGTGTGCTAATTGTGTCGTTTCTTGTTTGTTGGAATCGATTTGATAAATATGGTTTTCTTGGCCATTCGTTAGGACCACGTATTTTGCTTGATTCTTCTTCTGATATTGACTAGCCTGCTGGAATGTAATGGATGTGATTTCCACATGGGGGGCTTTACATTCAATCAACATAAATACTTGTCCTGTTGAATCAAATACTTGAATATCCGTCCGCCGATTTAATTGATCGATCTTATGGCTTCGCTCAATCTGAATCGTACTTGTCGGGTAATTTAAATGCTTGGTCAGGTAATTTAGGCAATGCTGACGAACCCATTCTTCCGGGGTTAATAAGCGATATTTCTTACTGATCCCATCAAAAATGTAAAGTTTTCCTTCCTTTTGCGTTATTTTGTAATCAAATGCAGGAAAGACAGCGACTAATTCAGAAGTAGCAAGCATAAGTTGAGCTTAAAGCTAAACCCTAAATTAATCTATTTGTTGATTAATTTCATTAACTAACAGAACATATTCATGAAAACAAAGGAAGAGATCGTACTAAATTGGTTGCCTCGTTACACGGGCACACCCTTAGAATCATTCGGGCAATATATCTTATTGACGAATTTCAAAAATTACGTGGATATGTTCGCCGAAAAGTTCAATGTGGAGATTTTAGGTCATGATCGTCCGATGCAAACAGCGACGGCCAATAACATCACGATTATTAATTTCGGTATGGGTTCTCCCATGGCTGCAACGGTGATGGATATTCTTTCAGCCATCTCGCCTAAAGCGGTTTTGTTCTTAGGTAAATGCGGCGGATTAAAAAAGAATTTACAGTTAGGGGATTTGATTTTACCAATCGCTGCGGTTAGGGGAGAAGGAACTTCGGATGAATATTTACCGAAAGAAATCCCTGCCTTGCCATCTTTCCGTTTACAGCGCGCCGTGTCATCCATGATTAAGAAACATGAATTGGATTATTGGACTGGCTTGGTTTACACGACGAACCGCCGCGTCTGGGAACACGATGAGGCATTCAAAACGTATCTATCTGATATTCGTGCCATGGGCATCGACATGGAAACGGCCACAATTTTTACGGTGGGCTTTGTCAATAAAATACCCCATGGTGCATTATTGCTTGTTTCAGATAATCCCATGACACCAGATGGCGTGAAAACGGAGGCATCTGATAAAAAAGTAACGACAAGTTACGTCAACTCCCATTTGCAAATCGGTATTGATTCGCTGATTGAATTAGCTGAATCTGGAGAGTCCGTGAAGCATTTGCGTTTCGAATAATTAGTTGCAGTGTTCTCGGATAACTTGGTAGGCCTGATTGTAACCTAATTCGCCCGATTTACTTAAATCCATGCAACCCGTATTATCTCCCAATGCGAGTTTGATGATACCACGTACATAATACGCTTCCGCATATTTAGGATTTAATTTGATGGCATTGCTACAATCCTGAATGGCATTTCGTTGGTCTCCTAGGTTGGACTTCGCCACCCCGCGGAAGAAATATGCTTCTGCATAAATTGGATTCAATGCAATTGCGCGGTTATAATCTTCCATCGCCTGTTTTGAATCACCTGATTTTGCTTTGGCAGAACCCCGGTTAAAATATACCTCTGCACGTTCTGTTGAGAATTCGGCAATTTTCAATTTGTCTTGTACACCATTACGCAATTCATCCAAAAGAGCTTTTGTCATTTTGGTATCGTATATGATTTTAGAGGCCTCATTGTTGCCAATCTCTGCTGCTTTTGTATAATCTTCGATAGCACCACGCGGATCGCCTAATTTTGATTTTACAAAGCCTCTGCCGTAATAGGCTTCTACCTTGGATGGATCCATTTCAATGGCCTTGCCAAAATCTTCCAATGCGCCTTTTTCTCCATTTTCGCCACGGAAGTTTTCCAACTGTGTTTTACAAAATCCAGCATGATACCAATCATCGGCATTATCAGGGCTTAATTTTATTGCCTCATCGAAATCTTTCAAGGCTGCTTGATATTCGGCTAATTTCATTTTTGAAAAAGCACGATTGGATAAGTAATTTGAACGCTTTGGGCTAATTTCAATCGCCTTATCAAAATCCTCAATACTGCCTTTGTAATCTGCCAATTGTGCTTTTGCTTCTCCGCGCGCCGCTAATCCTGGGGCATATTCTGCATTCAATTCCAAAGATTTGTTGAAGTCAGAGAGTGCTCCACGGTAGTTGGCTAGTTTTGATTTGGAAATTCCCCGACTGAAATAAGCCGTAGCTTCTAAGGGATTTAGGCGAATCGCCTCGTTATAATCTTGGATAGCAACTTTGTGGTTTTCTTGTTTGCTGTAGCTTTGACCACGCGCTATAAAGGCTTCGTAATAGGTAGGTTTTAATTCGATTGCCTTATCGAAGTCTAGAATGGCTCCACGGAAATCTTTTAAATTATACTTAGCAAATCCCCGATTGTAAAATGAAATGGGATTAGGATTAGCCACGTTCTTCTCAATCTCCAAACTGAAATTACGTAATGCATCCGCATAATTTCCTGTTTTGTTCTGCGTTAAGCCCAATTCTAAATAATTGCTAGTGTCTTGAGCAAATGTGGCTGTTGAGCTTGCGCTTACTATTGTCACAAAAAGGATTGCGTATAGATGCTTCATAGTTTTTTCGAGGTTATTGGATGATTTCGCTAATACCGAATAACAAAATTAATAATAAAGTTCTTAATGCCGTCTTCTTTAGATAAGGATCTATTTCAGCGGGTGTCATCGTTGGCTTTAATTCACGCAACATGATGATAATGGGGTAGTAGCCAAGTAAGACAAGTAAATTTGCCGTAGGCGTTGAACCTAATCGGTAGACGATCAAATGGTAAAATGCGAAGGGTAATATGCCCAGAATAAGTAAGGCCTTTTGATAGATGAATCCTTTTGCCTTTCCGATACGCACTGGGATGGAATTTTTACCTGATTTCTGATCGTTCTCAAGATCACGCAAGTTGTTGAGGTTTAATACAGCCACCGACAACAAGCCACACCCTGCCGCGGGGTAGGCAATGTGAAACGGAATGGATTTGGTTTGCAGGAAATAGGTCCCCATAGTTCCTACTAGGCCAAAAAAGATGAAAACGGATAAATCACCGAGTCCCATGTAGCCATAAGGTTTTTTACCTACGGTATAAGCAATCGCCGCAATAATACACGCAACGCCTAATCCTAAAAAGTTTAACCAAATTTCCCAAGAGGCATCTTGCAAACTATAGGCTAATAGACCAATACCCATTAAAAAAGAAAGGCAAGCCGTTAGTATAACGACTTGCTTCATTTCTTGACGATTGATTTTGCCGGTTTGAACCGCTCGTAAGGCAACTTTACGGTCTTGATTATCAATACCATTTGCCGAATCACCATAGTCATTCGCAAAATTCGAAAGTACTTGTAATCCAACCGTTGTTAAGATGGCCAACGCCGCTATCATCCAATCAAATTTACCATTCGCGTAGGCTAATAAATTCCCCAACATGATGCTTGCAACAGCAAGTGGCAATGTTCTTGGCCTAGCCGCTTCAACCCATCTATTCATGTATTACTTTGTCAATGCTGCTTGAAATTCTGCACTTGATGGTTTGATTCCCGAAGCAAAGAAGTTTGTCAATTCACCTTTCTCATTAATGACATACTTGCAAAAGTTCCAGGTTGGTTCTTTTTCATTCCAACCATTTTGTGATTTATCACTTAACCATTGGTATAGGTCACATTTTCCAGCTCCTTTAACAATTACTTTTTCCATCATTTGGAAAGATACACCGTAGTTTTTCAAGCAAAAAGATGCAATTTCTGAATTTGAACCAGGCTCTTGACCTCCAAATTCATTCGCTGGGAAACCTAAAATAACCACTTCAGGATTCGCCTTGTGAAATGCTTCCCAATCTGCATATTGTGGTGTATATCCACATTTTGATGCTGTATTTAATACAACAATTTTCTTGCCTTTGAATTGGCTAAAATCAATTTCTTTTCCATCAATCCCTTTCATTTTGAATGAGAAGAAGTTCTTTTCTGCCGACTGAGCTACCTCAGTAGGGCGTTCTACTGCTACTTTTTGTGTGAATGGCAATGCCAATGCGGTTAAAAGTGATCCGATTTTCATAAGGCTGACGATCATGGTGATAAGGATTAAGAGGATTATTAATTTGTATTTTTTTTTCACGTTACATACGTTCTGGTGCAACTATCCCTAATAACGCTAGGGATGCCTTAATTGTTTCACCTGTTAAGGAAGCTAAATTTAACCGAATGTTTCGGCTATCCTCATTTTCTTCATTTAAAATACTCAATTCATTGTAAAATTTATTGAATTGCTTCGCCAAATCATAGGTGTATTGTGCTATGACTGAAGGTGCAAATTGCGCTGCCGCCTCTTGGATTTTTGATTTATAGGAACCTAATAAATAGATTAGTTCTTGTTCTGATTCCGCTAATTGATACGATTTGTCTTTTGAGATTCGCATATCAATTCCCATACTGGTTGCTTTGCGTGTCATCGAGCAAATTCTTGCATGTGTATATTGAATAAACGGCCCTGTATTTCCTTGGAAATCGATGGATTCTTCCGGATTGAATAACATGCGTTTTTTCGGGTCAACTTTCAATAAGAAGTATTTCAGAGCACCTAAGCCCAATTGGTTAAACAAGGCATTTGATTCCTCGGTCGTAAAGCCATCCGTTTTGCCCAATTCCATTGTACGACTTTGAGCTGTATTGACCATTTCGGCCATAAGATCATCTGCGTCTACCACGGTACCTTCACGCGACTTCATTTTGCCACTTGGTAAATCGACCATTCCGTAAGAAAGGTGATAATTGCCTTCCGAGAAAGGCTTGTTTAATTTCTTTAATATATGGAATAATACCTCAAAATGGTAATCCTGTTCATTTCCTACGACATAAACCGAACGTTTAGCACCAAAATCTTCATATTTCAATTGTGCCGTTCCCATGTCTTGCGTGATGTAAACGGATGTGCCATCCCGACGTAAAACTAACTTTTCATCCAATCCTTCTTCTGTCAAATCAATCCAAACAGAACCATCGTCTTTTCTGAAAAATACGCCTTGCGCTAAGCCTTCGTCTACTAACTTTTTACCCAATAAATAGGTATTTGATTCGCGGTAGATTTTATCAAAACTAACGCCCATTTGCGCATAACTCTTCGCAAATCCATCGAAAACCCAGGTATTCATCTGCTCCCATAGCGCAATAACGCTAGGTTCATTTTGCTCCCATGCTAAAAGCATTTCTTGAGCTTTCAGTAAGATAGGGGCCTGTTTTTTAGCCGCTTCCGGTTCAATCCCTTGTTGGACCAAAGTTTCGATTTCCACTTTATATGCCTTGTCAAATGCGACATAATATTTGCCAACTAAATGATCCCCTTTTAATCCACTTGACTCTGGAGTTTCGCCATTTCCAAAGAGTTGGTAGGCCAACATCGATTTGCAAATATGAATTCCGCGATCATTAACTAAATTTGTTTTAATGACCTCATAACCAGCGGCATCCAAGATTTGAGAAACCGAAAAGCCTAAAAAGTTATTGCGTAAATGGCCTAAGTGTAAAGGTTTGTTGGTATTCGGTGAGGAATATTCGATTAGTACCTTTTCTTTTTTGTCTGCCAAAGTGAATGGCTTCTCATCCTGATTGATTCCATTTAAAATTTCAAGCCAAACGTCACTTGCTAAACTAAGATTCAAAAAGCCTTGAACAACTTGGAACGCGTTGATGTGCTTGTTGTTGGCCACCATGTATTCACCTAAAAGCTGGGCAATTTGTGCTGGAGCTTTGGCGGCCTGCTTGGTATATGGAAAAACAACGAAAGTAAATGTGCCTTCGAATTCCTTTTTGGTTTCTTGTAAAACGATTTCTTGCGCATCGATTGAAAAAAGACTTTGCAGTCCTTCTTGTAAACTTTTTTGAATCGATTGTTGGATACCTAGCATGTTGAAATCAACGGGTTTAATGAAAATTAATGGCTGCAAAGGTAGCCAATTAAGGGCAAACATTGACTTATGAGGGGCATTTTTGACGAATTTAATCTTACCTTTGTGCCCATGACGCCAAATCTATATCATGATGCGATTACCTCTTTGAAATCAGGAGGAGTCATTTTATATCCCAGTGACACCATTTGGGGATTAGGTTGCGATGTACGCAATGATTCAAGCATTGAAAAGTTGTTGCAAATCAAACACAGGCCTGCTGAAAAGGGCTTAATTGTCTTGATTTCTAAAATCGAACAATTGAGCGAATATGTGGAAGAGGTACCTGAAATTGCTTGGGATTTAGTTGATTTCGCAGAGGATCCCTTAACTGTGATATACCCGAAAGGAAAAAATGTTAGTGCCCATTTATTAGGCCCTGATGGAAGTATTGCCATACGTTTGGTCAAAGATGAATTCTGCAAAGGTTTGATTTATCGCTACCAACGTGGTCTAGTTTCCACATCTGCCAATATTTCGGGTGAACCATCGCCCATCGATTTTGAAAGCATTTCGGGTTCGATCAAAGAACAGGTGGATTATATCTTGAAAAACCCGAACCCTGTGAAGGGAAATAAAAAACCATCTAAAATTGTCAAATTGGGATTGGGTGGTGATTATTCGTTGATTAGAGGATAAATGAAGACAGGGCAGGAGATTATTTCAGAAGCTATTTTTCGTCGTATTGGACTAGCCGCCGATCGCATTCAAATGGAATCCTATGTAGTAGGAGGATTTGTTCGTGATTCAATTCTTGGACGTCCATGTAAAGATATCGATATCGTATGTATCGGTTCTGGAATTGCGCTTGCCGAAGAAGTTGCCCGTGAATTTGATTTACCAGATCATAGTGTTTCGATTTTCAAGAATTTTGGCACCGCCATGTTGAAAGTCGATGATTGGGATCTAGAGTTTGTTGGGGCGCGAAAGGAGTCTTACCAACGGGATTCTCGGAAGCCATTGGTCATGGAAGGAACTTTGGAAGATGACCAAAATCGGCGAGATTTTACGATCAACGCCATGGCCGTTCAATTGAATCAAGCGAATTGGGGTAAATTATTGGATCCATTCAATGGAATTGCTGATTTAAAATCAAAGATTATCCGTACACCCCTAGAGCCTGGTATTACATTTTCGGATGATCCTTTGCGCATGATGCGTGCGGTTCGATTCGCGAGCCAATTGGGATTTGACATCTTTCCGGAGACCTTTGAAGCCTTGCAAAAGGAAAATGAGCGCTTGGAAATCATTTCGATGGAGCGGATTTCGGAGGAATTGAATAAGATTATCTTATGTCAAAAGCCTTCATACGGATTTCTCCTATTGGATGCTTGTGGTTTATTGGCTCGAATTTTCCCCGAGTTTGTCAAATTGAAAGGCGTAGATACGGAAGAAGGGAAGGGGCATAAGGATAATTTTTATCACACGTTACAGGTATTAGATAATATATCGCAGCATACGGATGACCTTTGGTGGCGTTGGGCTGCGATTTTACACGATATTGCCAAGCCACAAACCAAACGTTTTGTGAAAGGGAAAGGCTGGACATTTCATGGCCACGAGGAAATGGGTGCTAGGCAAACCCCTTCGATTTTTAAGCGGCT
>JAGOAA010000025.1:0-17238 GCA_017984215.1 Cytophagaceae bacterium | reverse complement strand
CTTTTATACATTTAGTGGTTAAACCTAACCACATGAATCACGTCATTCGAAACATTCGGAAAATGCGCATTGATCGCGAATTATCGCAGGAAAATGTAGCGTTCAATTTGAAAATCTCCCAAAGTAGCTATGCGAAATTGGAATCAGGGCAATCTAGATTAAGTATTGACCGATTGTACCAGCTGGCTATTTATTTTAACGTGCCAGTTGAAGAATTGCTTAAAAAGTAAACAGTCCCTAATTTGGGACTGTTTGCATTTCTTCAAGTTTTTGTCGGATCCTGTTTCCGATGGATTCAATAGCTTTCGTAAATAATTCTGGAACGATGCGTTCGATTTCTTCCGTACGGAGGTCATCAGGTACTTTCAGTTCTATGATTTTGAAATGGCCATTTATCTTAAGTTTAACACGCTGATTGGCATCTTGAAACTCTTCAATTAAGTTGCTGCGGAAATTTTCCAGTTGGGATTTTATTCCTTCGATTGTTTGTGTTTGCATCTGTATGGTTTTTATGGCGGGGCAAAGCCCCGCCTGTTTATTTGATCAAATTTGCTAGGTCATGAAGTACGCCAACGGCCCAATCAAAGCCTTCTTTAAAGCCTTTTTTGAAATCATCAAACCAACCACCCCCATGAATATTTTGAAGTTCATGTACCGAAAGGTTTTCCCATGTTGTTTTTATCTTTTCCATGATACGCTTAGAGTAAAAATGCAATTATACCGCCTGTGTATATCACAGCTGCAATCACGACGGCGACTCCCGTGATAATGCCAAACGTTTCCCAGAAACCTCCGCCATCGATCTGGATGAGTTCCATCATATTCAATTCTTGCATGCCCCATGCGGACACAGGGAAAAATTCTTTTTTCATGATTTTACATGTTTAAAGGGTTAGGTATTTGTTTATTGCTCGAGCAGCATGATAAAATTACGCGCTTGCAAACACTTTGATTATTCTTTATTCGAGTAAGAAATTCTAATTCTGCCTAAAAAACTGATAAAAAAAAGGCCGCCTGTTTGGGCGACCTTTTTAAAAAAGAAATAGGATTCAATTATAAACGAACAAATAATTCGTCTTTTGAATAACGCACTTTGGCAGCGTTTGCCATGTAGTCAGATGATTCATCACGTT
Source organism: Cytophagaceae bacterium (assembly GCA_017984215.1). GTDB lineage: Bacteria > Bacteroidota > Bacteroidia > Cytophagales > Spirosomataceae > Aquirufa > Aquirufa regiilacus. Next base: position 16,105 of record JAGOAA010000025.1, on the reverse strand, counting down.
CGCCAACGGCTAACATTAATACGGAGTGTAATCCTTTGGAAGACAAATCTAATAATTCATCCAATTTGGCTGGGATAAATCCTTCCATGGGAGTTGAGTCAATCTGTAATTCAGCTGCAGCAGCTAAAGCTGTGCCCATCGCTAAATAAACTTGACGTGCTGCCCAATTAGCCTGTGCCTCTTGTGGACGATTTAACATAGAGCCAGCAATGGCGCCACGGTAATCCCCTAAAGCTTCTACAGGCACATTGCGTGTTTCAGAAACCAATTGCATAAATGCATCAATTTTTTCTTCCGTCACTTGATTCCAAGCAGCAAATACTAAAACGTGTGATGCTTCTACTACTTGCGGTTGGCCATAAGCAATCGGCTGGATTTGTGCGCGCAATTCCGGATTCTCGATTACAAATACTTGGTAAGGTTGTAAGCCAAAACCCGAAGCAGAAAGACGAATTGCATCTAAAAGGCTTTCAATTTTATCCGCAGAGACCTTGTTTCCGTTCATGCGCTTCGTCGCATAACGCCAAGATAAATCATTAATTAAAGACATGTTGTTGATTTTTATTATTGTAAAAAATAAAGCCGAGGTGCAGATTTACACCTCGGCCCTTAAGCAGATTGAATTATTCGCTAATTAAAGAAACAACCAATTTGAAGTCATCCATGATTGCTTTGTCGCCAATTGAATCAAAGAATTTCTTTGAACCATATTGGATGTTGTAATCTGTACGGTCAATTGTGATAGTAGCTTTCGCAGCAACTTTTCCTCCTTTTACTGAAATTTCAGCTGGGAAAGAAATTGATTTTGTGATTCCTTTGATTGTCAAATTACCCGTTACTTGGCTTCCTGCAATCTTTGTGATTACGAAAGATGCACTAGGGAATTTTTCAACTTCAAAAAAGTCTCCAGAAGTGATATGGCCGATGAATTTTTGGTTGTAACCTGGATCTGTGATGTCCAATGCCTTGATTGTTTTCAAGTCAATTGTAAAATTTCCGCCCACTAATTTATTTCCATTTACATTCAAAGCACCTGCAGAGATACCTACTGTACCATTGTGCTTACCAGTTACTTTTTCTGCATACCAAGCGATAGAGCTAGCTGCTGTATTTACTTTCACTGCTTTTGGTGCTGCGAAAGATGCGATGCTCATTACGAGCGCTGTCAAGATTAGGCTTACTTTTTTCATTTTATTTATTGTTTAATTGTTAGTAAATACATTTCTAATTTCGTCCAAGATTTCATTCAGTTGATCCATCTTGTCGGTGCTAATGCCAGCGAAGTTCTTTTCCCAAGCCAACTGCACGTGATCAATTTCCTCTAATAAACTCAATCCCGCCGGTAGGATCATTACGTCAACCGCTCGGCGATCTTGCGGACACTCACGTCTAAGAACTAATTTTTTCTCTAAAAGTTTATCCACGAGTCGAGAGGCATTAGACATTTTATCCATCATCCGTTCAGTGATTCCTAAAACGGTAATCGGATTGTTTTGTTGTCCGCGCAAAATTCGCAAAACATTGTATTGTTGAGGTGTCAGGCCATAGGGTTTCAATAATTCGTGCGTTTGCTGCATCATCCAGTTGCCTGTAAAAATGATATTGACAACAGTTTTGCTCGTTGGCGAATTAAATTTGGTCTGCTTTAAATCCTCTGAAATTCCCATACTTGAAATTTGATGTAGCGAAATTAAATGTAATTACATTAATTACAAATGTTTTTAAAATTTATTTTTCAAAAGGTCCTGATAAATCTTATTTTTGGTGATGCAAGATACTTTCAGCCTTCAATTCCCCTTTATTCTCGCTTCTAATTCGCCTCGTCGGAAAGAGATTTTAACCCAAGCCGGATTTCAGTTCTCCGTATTGCCTTCGGATGTGGATGAGTCTTTTCCTGTGGATATGAAAGCGCAGGAGGTTCCTGTTATGCTCGCTGAGCGTAAAGCAAAAGCATTGCTTGAATCGTGCGCAAGCTCCTTGATCTTAGCTGCTGATACGGTTGTGATTTTGGAGAATGAAATTCTGAATAAGCCGCTCGACAAGCAGGATGCCTTACAGATGCTTCAGAAGTTGTCTGGTAAAACGCATGAAGTGGTGACCGGGATTGCTTTGGCGAGTCCGCAAGGCATTGTTACTGCGGCTGATTCTGCGTTTGTAACATTTAGGGAATTGGCCAACTGGGAAATGGAATGGTACGTACGCGGCGGGTCATCTTTGGATAAAGCGGGTGCCTACGGGGTACAAGATTTTATCGGTATGGCCGGAATTGAGCAATTGAATGGTTCATTTTACACGGTGATGGGTTTACCTATCTACCGCGTGTATGAATTAATGAAGCCATTCATTCTGGAATCCAAACAAATGCCCTTAGGTATCTAGATTGAGAAGCTCTCGCCACAACCACAGGTACGCGTAGCATTTGGATTTTTAAATTGGAAGCCTTTCCCATTTAATCCGTCTGAGAAATCCAATTCAGTTCCTGCTAGGTATAAAATCGATTTTTTGTCGACCATCACCTTAACGCCCTTGTCTTCGAAGATCATGTCGCTTGCTTGGGGTTCCGATGTGAAGTCCAATTGGTACATCAATCCCGAACAACCACCACCTTCCACAGCAACGCGAACGTTGAATGCTTCCGTTAATCCTTCTTTCTGACGAATTTCTTTAATGCGATTCGCTGCAATTTCTGAGATCGTGATCATGGTATTTTTCGTTTTTGTAGCACAAAGGTAAACAAAAAATAGATAAATTTTAATCTTATTTAGAGTGAATCTAAATAAACTATGGTTTTGTATGTGTTAAGGTTTTAATTTTGTGTTTCATTAGCCTTATTCAACAAGAACGATATGTTATCAATTAAAAATTTACATGCGCGCATCGGAGAAAAAGAAATTCTTCGTGGGATTAATCTGGAAATCAAAGCCGGCGAAGTTCATGCCATCATGGGACCCAATGGTTCTGGTAAATCAACGTTAGCGTCCGTATTAGCGGGTCGCGAAGATTACGAGGTAACGGATGGATCTGTTGATTTTTTAGGTAAAGACTTATTGGAGCTTGCTCCTGAAGAACGTGCCGCTGAAGGTGTTTTCTTAGCTTTTCAATATCCTGTGGAGATTCCAGGTGTTTCTACGACCAACTTCATGAAGTCCGCTGTCAATGAAATTCGTAAATACCGTGGCGAGGAACCTTTGGACGCTGTTCAGTTTTTGAAAATGTTCAAAGAGAAAATGGCCTATGTCAACATTGACCAATCTTTATTGAGCCGTTCATTAAATGAAGGTTTTTCAGGTGGTGAAAAGAAACGAAATGAAATTTTCCAAATGGCTGTTTTGGATCCCAAATTGGCTATTTTAGATGAAACCGATTCAGGTTTAGATATCGATGCCTTGCGTATTGTCGCTGAAGGCGTAAATAAATTGAAGAGTCCTACAAATGCTACGATCGTAGTTACCCACTACCAACGTTTATTGGATTATATCGTCCCTGATTTTGTACACGTGCTTTATAAAGGCCGTATCGTTAAATCGGGTACAAAGGAATTGGCACTTGAATTAGAAGAAAAAGGGTACGATTGGATCATTTCGGCATTAGTTGATTAACACATGGCAACAGATACACTAGTAAGTATTTCCCTCGGGAAAGAAAAACAAGCGGCCATGGATCGTTTCTTGGCCAAAGGATTTCCTACCAACAAATGGGAGGAATGGAAATATGCATCATTAAAGTCTTTAAATGACATTGATTGGAATTGGAATTCGTCGGAAATACCTGCTAATTCAACGGCAACTTCGATCGATGCATCTTTACATTTGCAATCCTTGAACGGGAAATTTACCGCTTCGGGCCCTTTACCCACTGGCGTTGAAATTCTCGAGTTTTCAGTCTTTGCTAAGCAAAATCCTACATTTATTGCTCGATGGGAAAAGCGTAATCAGATCTTGGATCAAAACTCCATGTATGATTTGAACGATGCATTAACCTCATCGCATCAGGTCATCTGGGTGAAAGCAGGTGTTAGCTTGGATAAACCGATTGTGCATCAGCTTTTGGCTGATGTTAGCATCGCCTCGGCCATACAAAGTAAGTTGTTAATCTACATTGAAAAAGATGCCAACATTACCTGGGTCGATGATTTGCGTACTAATGCTTCCTCAGAAGCCATCTTGTCGAATTACGTTCAAGAAATTTGGGTTGAAGAATCAGCACATTTGACGTTCATTAAAACGCAAGATTTTGCGCTGAAAACGACACATATTGATCATACATTTATATACCAACAAGGCAATAGCCAAGTGGATATGTTTACTTTTTCCATCAATGGAGGATTTGTTCGTAACAACTTACATTTCTATGTGGATGGTGAAAATGTCCTTTCGAACTTGAACGGATTGTATGTTCCAGGGAATAATGAATTCATCGATTCGCACACGGTTGTAGATCACCGCAAACCGAATTCTGAATCGAATGAATTGTATAAGGGAGTATTGCTAGGTAATTCTACAGGAGTGTTTAACGGAAAGATTTTTGTTCGTCCTGATGCTCAAAAAACAAACGCGTTTCAATCCTGTAAGAATGTATTGGCCTCTGATAAAGCGACCATGAATACGAAGCCTCAATTAGAGATTTGGGCTGATGACGTGAAATGTTCACATGGTACGACTACGGGCCAACTAAGTGATGAGGCCTTGTTTTACATGCGTTCACGCGGTATTTCACAAGATGCAGCAAAGACCTTGTTGATGTTGGCATTTGTCCAACAAGTAATTGATAAAGTTGAAATTCCTGACTTGAAAGAGTCGATTTCCAATCGAGTAGTAGCGAAAATGGAACAAGCTTTAAGCGCATAATCATGGCAAACAATTTTGATATTGAGCAGATTCGTAAGGATTTTCCCATTTTAGACCAACAGGTCAATGGGGCTCCTTTGGTATATTTTGACAATGCAGCAACGACACAAAAACCTCAAGTGGTCATTGATGCGTTGAACAAATATTATACGTTAGATAATGCAAATATCCACCGTGGATTGCATACGCTCGCTGAGCGTGCAACAACGGGTTATGAATTGACGAGAACGAAGTTGAAGGACTTTCTTAACGCTCCTTCCACTGACCAAATAATTTTCACCTCTGGAACGACTGCTGGGATTAATTTAGTGGCTCAGACCTACGGTCGGGCAAATTTCAATGCAGGAGATGTTATTCTCGTTTCGAATTTAGAGCATCATTCGAACATTGTTCCTTGGCAAATGATTGCGCAGGAAACGGGAGCGGAGGTTGTCGTAATCCCTGTAGATGACGCAGGCGTATTAGATATCACAGCTTATAAAGGCTTGTTGACAAATCGTGTCAAGTTTGTTGCGGTTAATCATGTCTCCAATGCGATTGGTACAATCAATCCCATTAAACAAATGATTGATTTAGCGCATGCGGTAGGGGCTAAAGTGTTAATTGATGGCGCACAATCTGTGGCTCATTTTGAAATAGATGTTCAAGCATTGGATATCGACTTTTTAGCCTTTTCGGCACATAAATTATTTGGTCCAACAGGTGTAGGTGTATTGTACGGGAAACGTGAGTTGCTCGAAGCGATGCCGCCGTACCAAGGGGGAGGGGAGATGATTAAGGAAGTTAGTTTTAGCGGTACTACTTACAACGAATTACCCTATAAATTTGAAGCAGGTACTCCCAATATCGCAGATGTATATGCTTTTGGTTTTGCCTTGGATTATTTAAAATCCTTGCCCAAGAATGCTGTTTGGGAGCAAGAAAAAGCATTGTTGGATTATGCAACAGAACAATTATCCCAAATTGATGGTTTAAGGATTGTCGGCCAAGCACCCGAAAAAATTGCAGTTGTTAGTTTTGTAATTGATGGTGTGCATCCACAAGACATTGGTGTTTTGTTGGACAAATTTGGTGTCGCGATTCGTACGGGTCACCATTGTGCGCAACCCTTGATGGCTCGTTATGAATTAGTAGGAACTTGTCGGGCGTCCTTCGCGTTTTATAATACGAAATCGGAAATCGATTTGTTTGTTAAGGCGTTGAAACGTACGTTAATGATGTTGAGTTAATATGGCAACAATAAAGGAAACCCAAGACGAATTAATTGAGGAGTTTGGTCTTTTTGAAGACTGGGCTGACAAATACGAGTATTTGATCGATTTAGGGAAGAAATTATCTCCGATGAACGAAGCATTTAAAACGGAGGAGAATGTGATCAAAGGTTGCCAAAGCAAGGTTTGGTTACATGCGGAAAAGCAAGGTGATCAAGTTGTTTTCTTTGCTGATTCAGAGGCGATCATTGTTAAAGGAATGATTAGCATGTTGATTCGCGTGTTATCGAATCATACGGCAGCGGAGATTATGCAGGCTGATTTGTATTTTATTGATCAGATTGGAATGTCTCAGCATTTGGCACAGACACGTTCAAATGGCTTAGTTGCCATGGTAAAACAAATGAAAAATTACGCTGTTGCATTTCATGCAATCGCTTAAGTTAATTACAGCATGACGGAAGCAGAATTAAAAGAAGAGGTAGTAAAAGCAATTAAGACGGTATATGACCCCGAAATTCCGGTGGACGTATATGAGTTGGGCTTAATCTATGAGATTAAGATTTTTCCGGTCAACAATGTCTATATTTTGATGACTTTGACTTCTCCTTCTTGTCCATCAGCAGAAAGTATCCCGGTGGATATCGAGAAGGCGGTTCGGGAAGTGGAAGGAATTGCGGAAGTATCTGTCGAGTTAACGTTTGATCCTCCATATTCGCAAGATATGATGTCAGAGGTTGCCAAATTGGAACTTGGCTTTATGTAAGTGTGTTTAGCAAATTAAAATATAAATAATATGTATCCAGAACATTTAGTACATCCCATGCGGATGGATATCGTAGAAGGTGGATTTCAAGAATTGAAGTCGGCTGCAGAAGTAGAAGATACCATGGCGAAACCAGGTACAACCTTGTTGTTTATCAACTCCGTTTGTGGTTGCTCGGCATCTACAGCGCGTCCAGGTGTGAAAGCTGCGGTTGCTGCTTCAGCGAAAAAGCCAACGAATTTAGCAACGGTATTTGCGGGAGTAGATCAAGAGTCGACGCAAAAGGCGCGTGAGTATACATTGCCTTATCCTCCATCATCTCCATCCATCGCACTATTTAGAGATGGCGAGTTAGTGCATTTTGTAGAGCGTCACCACATTGAAGGTCGGTCTGCTGCATTAATCGCTCAGCATTTAGAAGGCGTTTTTGAAGAGTATTGTTAATAAAAAAGGAGCTGTGAGGCTCCTTTTTTATTATTGAATTAAAGAGCCGTTCATCGAACGGCTCTTCTTGTTTTACTGCTTCGGTGCACCACCCACTGCGCCAGACTCTGACGGTGTGTTTTTGGCCTTCTCAGCCATTTTCTTGGCAGCACCTTCGTAATCACCCGCTTTGATGAAAGACATCTTCGTCAAGTCGATTGTTTTACGCGTAGCTTCTAGAATTTGTTCCGATGATAGGTTTTTTACCTTATTCTCTAAATCCTCAGACCATTTTAAATTACGTCCTAAATATAGGTTACTATTTAAGGTACCCACTAATGCATTGTCTTGTGAGCGCGTCACTTGTCTTGCTTGAATCCATGATTTCTTTGCCTCATCGATTTCTTTCTGCGTAAAGCCCTCCTTCAATACCTTCTCAATTTCTTCTTTGAAGGCTGCCTCTAATTTGGCAATGTTCTCAGGTGCATAAATCGCATAACCTAAAAAGGCTCCATTTTGATCCAAAGGACTTGCCGCAAATTGTGAACCTACACCATAGGATAAACCTTCTTTCTGGCGGATACGATTCATTAAACGTGAACTTAAGCCACTGCCACCGCCCAACATATAATTGCTCAATTCAAGGGCCGCATAATTAGGATCCGAATCTGAGATTTTCAATGGTTGGTAAGCTAAGAAGAATGCATTCGCCTTATCAGGAGTTTCAATTGATTTTACCTGACCACCATTTTCGTGGAATTTATCTGGAACCCGTGTAAATGACTTTGGTGATTTCCAATCAGCTAATTCTGCTTTTACAAAAGTTTTAATTGAAGCCTCATCAAAGTCTCCAACGACAGAGAAGGTTGCATTCGAAGCGCCATAAAAACCTTTGTAGAAGGCAATCGACTCTTCTAATTTAGCCGCAGTATAACGTTCGGTTTGTTCCGCCATCGTAGGTTGGTAACGCACGTCATTCTTCGCATAATGTCCGGTACGCCATTGTCCCAAAACATCCATTGCTTTCGCTTGCGGCTCTGATTTTTGACCTTCAATTTGCGTCAAATTCTCTTGCTTTAATTTCTCAAACTCATCTGCTGGGAATACCGGTTGCTTCAATGCTTCCGCAACCAATTGCAAGGCTGGCAATAAATTCTCACGAGTTGTTTCGATTGATACATTCGCTTGACGCGCCTCACCTGAAATCGAAACACGCGCTTTTAGCTTATCCAATTCATCTTGGAATTGTTGTCGTGTATGCTTCGCTGTTCCTTTTGTCAACATATCTGCCGCCAAATCGGCTGCAGTTGCTGTTCCTAATAAGGTTTTTTCATCACCAAAACGTAAGGTTAAACGGGCATATACCGAATTTCCACGTGTTTTCTTCGGTAATAATGCTAAGGTTACACCAGCAATTTTCTCCGTTTTTGTACGCGCATCAATGTTGCTTGGAGATGGGTCAAATGCTTCTCCTTCTGCTACAGCTGCCTTTCCTTTGAAATCTTTTAATACTTCCGCAACGTCTTTTGCTTCCGGAATTTCTGCACGCTCTGGTTTATCTGTTGGATAGAATACACCGGATGTACGATTCGCCGACTTGAAATATTTTTCTGCCACGCGTTGAACATCTGCCGCGGTAACTTTTTCTAATTGGTTACGCGTATGGAACAACAAGCGCCAGTCACCTTGAGCGATATATTCAGACAATCCTACACCAACACGTTGAGCATTGTTCAATAATAACTCGATGTTTTTGATGCCCTTCGTTTTGATTCGATCAACTTCTTCTTGAGTAGGGGCTTTCTTTGCAAATTGCTCAATCGTTTCAATCATGATATTTTTCACAGAATCCACCGATTTGTTTTTCAGTACCTCAGCACCGAAATAAACCAATCCTGGCTCTTTTAATTGCATGGTATAACCGAATTGGCTTGAAGCTTTTTTCGTATCAATTAAGGCTTTGTAAAGACGACCCGATGGTGCATCCGTTAATAAGTCAACCAATACATCGCAAGCGATGAAATCCGGATGCAATCCTGATGGGATGTGGTAAGCCATGCCCACTTGTTGGACATCGCCAACTCTACGTAACGTTACCTCACGTTCCCCATCTTGTGTAGGTTCAGCCGTGAATGTAGGTGTTAAAACACGCTCAGGACGAGGAATGATGCCAAATTTTTCATTGATTAATTTCAAGGTCTTTTTAGCATCAAACTTACCAGCAACGAGTAATACGGCATTATCGGGTTGGTAATATTTACGATAATAAGCTTGTAAATTCTCAATAGGCACTTTTTCGATATCAGAACGTGCACCAATCGTTGAGTTACCATAGTTATGCCATAAAAATGCAGTCGATACGACACGCTCCATTAAAATTGAACCTGGATCGTTCTCACCCATTTCAAATTCATTTCGAACTACCGTCATTTCCGTTTCGAGTTCACTTTTGGAAATACGTGAATTGATCATACGATCAGCTTCCATGTCCAGCGCCCAATCTAAATTCTCATCTGTGGCAGCAAAAGTTTCAAAATAGTTTGTGCGATCTAACCACGTTGTTCCATTGAATTGCGCCCCGTGGTCGGAGATTTCTTTGGCTACTTCTTTATGCTTTTCCTTTGTTCCTTTGAAAACCATGTGTTCCAATAAATGGGACATTCCCGTTTCGCCGTAACCTTCGTGGCGAGAGCCAACTAAATAGGTGATGTTTACGGTGATCGTTTGTTTGGATGGATCTGGGAAAAGCAAGACTTTCAATCCATTAGCTAATTTGTATTCCGTAATTCCTTCAGCCACAGTGACTTTTTCTGGAATAGGTAGGGATTGGGGCTTTTGTTGGGCAAAAACATTCATGCCGAGGCAGAAGATTGCCAAACCAGTGTAGAGTAGTTTTTTCATGAGAAAAATTTATAAATTTTACGAATTTAATGAAGTTGATTTGTCACGCGCAAGCTTTTGGATAAGTGGCAGAAAATCGGGGCAATTGGAAAATATTTATTTCTTGTATTGCTGGATTAACTTGAATATGGCCTTCTGGGTTTCCAGATTTGGGAAATAATCGAAAATAAGTACATGTTTATCGTAGTCCAGCATTAAGCCTGTTTCTAAGAAATGAAATGCCTCTTTAAATTGTGCGGCTTTGATTAAAAAGATGGCTGAACGATAATACAATTCGGCCTCTTCCGGTAATTCATCGATGGCGGAAAGCATGATGTCGGCTGATTTTTCATAATCCCCTAACTCAAAGTGCATTTGTGCCCATTTGACCCATGTAGGGGCAAAGAAAGAATCCAATTCGAGAGATTTTTGAAAGGCTTCATCTGCAGAGATGGAATTACCTAAATAAGCTTCCACATCGGCTAATCCCGTCCAATAAAGGGGATTCGTCTCATTGAGCTTGATTGCCTTTTTTAGAAAATGCAGGGATTCGAACCATTTGTCTAATTCAGTTAAGCAAACGGCTAATCCATAATAACCTTCGTCCCAAAGAGGATCAATTTTGACCGCGTCTTTATAATAAGTTAGCGCCTCATTAAATTGTTTTTGGCGCTCTAAACTGGCACCTAGGCAGCAATATAACTCCGGATTCGGTTCGTCATGTTGTAAGCAAAGTCGGTAGGATTCCTCTGCCTTTACATATTCCTCCAAATTCATGTAGGTATTGCCTAAATTGAATAGGGAAGAGGCAAAAGTGGGTTCGATAGCTAACGAATATTCGTAGGCATCGATTGCCTTTTCATATTTTTTCTGTTTAGAATAGGCAATGCCCAAATTGTACCATGCCGTGTATGAAAAGGGATCTTGATCGATGAACTTTTCGTAATAGGGGATACTCTCCTCAATTTTCCCGATTTCGTCTAATGCATTTGCTAATTCAACTAGCGCATTCTCATTTTCAGGATTATGTTCGAGCGATTTCTTGAACATATCCACCGCCTCCCGTGGTTTCGGCCATGTTAAATAGCATAGGCCTAAGCGGAAATAGACGTCATCTTTTTCTTCTGCATATTCCAAAATGTGCAGGAAAATCTCCACAGCCTTCTCGTGTTGCTTTAATTGGCTCAAAAGTGAACCTTTCACCATTAATAGGTCGAGATCGGTCGGGAAGAGCAGCATGGCGTTTTCGATCAACTCATATCCAGCTTCAGCTTGCTGCATTTCGCCCAAAATTTGGGCTTTAAGTGTAATTAATTCTAAGGTATAAGGGAAATGTTCCAAGCCAATGTTGCAGGCTTTTAAACCTTCATCAAATTTTCCCTGGATGAAATAATGCTCCGCGATTTGCTCCAACGTGTCCAAATCAAAGAATGAATTCTCATCCTCATTGAGCATTTTTTCGAAGCGATTTAACGAAGATTGAATATCCTCCTTATGGTCATCAAATTCAGGATCCAGCATCTAGGAAATTTGGGTTGGAATAGCTTCTAAATTACGAATTGTTTTTTAATAAACAGCCTTTCGATGTACTTTTGTTCCAAACCCCTACAGGATGCCACAGCCACGCGCGATTATTGATTTAGGAACTAATACTTTTCAGCTTTTAATCGCTGAAAAAGATGCATCGAATGGAAAGATGAACGTGTTATACGAGGACCACCGACCGGTTGGTTTAGGTAAAGGGGCCATGGAAACGGGTTTTCTGCAATTGGACGCGATGGCAAGAGCCCTCGAAGCTTTGGAACGATTTCATTGGCATGCCCAAGATAAAGGCTGTATTTCCATACAAGGAATTGGGACTAGTATTCTGCGTAATGCGAAAAATGCAGGTGCTTTTATTGAATTAGTTGAAGCGCAACTGGAAATCCCCATGGAAGTTATTTCAGGAATTCAAGAGGCCGATTATATTTTTCAAGGCATTCGACATTCATTGCCCGAGCCTTGGAACGAAGTTTCTTTGGTGATGGATATCGGCGGAGGTAGTGTGGAATTTATTCTTTTTCAAGGCCAAACGATTTTATTTAAAACGAGCCTGGAATTAGGAGGGTTGAAGTTGCAATCGCTGTTTAACCTAGAAGGGGAGTATCATGCTAGCATAGCTGATGAGTTAGATGCTTACATTCAGTCGGGTTTATCTTTCTTGTATGCGGCTTGCAAAGAACATCATCCCGTTTATTTGATCGGTGCTGCAGGTGCGTTTGAAACCTTGGCGGATATTCAACTGGCACAGGGGCATTTAACGCAAATGGACAAAGCAAATCCATTGGATTTGCCTGCTTTTTATGATTTAATGGACCAAATGGCAACAATGAGTATCACAGAAAGGCAATCGATTCCAGGGATGAAGGCTTTTCGTGCAAGTATGCTGCCATATGCAAATCACCTGATTAAGCAGGTACTTGTCCAAACATCGATAAAGGATTTGTGGATGTCCATGAATAGTCTCAAAGAAGGCTATTGGTACAATGCACAATAATAATTTGAATAAATGCGGGCTATTTTTTTGAAAAAGACAATAATTTTGGCCAACTTTAAGTTTATATTAAATCATTAAAATTTTCAACAAATCTATATGTCTTCACATCTTAATTTTATTCTGTTAGATGCTGCTCAAGTCGAGGAATTCACTGTATTAAGTTTATTGGAAAAAGGTGGATACGTCATGTATCCGATTTTATTCTTGTTTACAGCAGCCTTGTTTTTATTCATTGAGCGTTACTTATACATTCGTAAGACATCTCGTATTGATGAGAATTTTCTTCACAACATTAATGAATTGCTATTAGCTGGTAATATTCAAGGTGCTGTTACATATTGCAAGAATTCTAAATTCCCGATTGCTAATTTATTAGAGCGTGGATTAGGTCGTTTAGGTTCTCCCATTCGTGATATTGAAGATGCGATTGAGAACAAAGCGAAGTTGGAAATCTACAACATGGAGAAGAACTTAGGTATTTTAAGTTCTATTGCGCGTATTGCTCCTATGTTTGGATTCTTGGGAACGGTAACGGGTATGATTCGTACATTCCACAACATTTCGACATCGAATAAAATTGAAATTTCAACGATTGCTTCAGGTATTTACGAGAAGATGGTAACATCTGCATCGGGATTGATCGTGGGTATTATTGCTTATGTAATGTATACTTTGTTGACGACGATGATTGATCGTTCGATTAACAAAATGGAAATTGTAGCTATGGATTTCATTGACTTGTTACACAAGCCAGCCAATAAAAAATAAATTATCCTATGAATTTTAGAAAGCGCGAACGAGAAGCATCGGAAGTAGAAACAGGCGCCCTAGCGGATATTCTATTTTTTCTATTGATGTTTTTCTTAATGATTTCGACCTTAGCATCTCCTGATGCGATTCGTTTATTGTTACCCAAAGCTGATTCAACGAAAGTAACGCCACCTGTTGTGGAGTCTATTCGGGTATCTGTCGATGCGAGCAATAACTTCTTTATTGATGGAAATGCACAACCTTTTGCACTAGATCAAGTGGACGGTCAATTGAAAGAAATCTTAAAAACGAAAAAAGCCAATTCCTTGATTATCTCTATTGATAAATCGAGAACGGTTCAGGATTTAACTGATGTTTATGATTTAGCTGCCAAGAATAACCTTTCGATGGTTATGGCAGCCGAAAAGAAAAAATAATATGGAAGGCTTTGTTATCATCGCCCTCAAGTCAATAGCCGTCTACGTATTCATCGTGGCGGCTATTCGTCTTTTTGGGAAGAAGGAATTTGCACAATTGTCTGTCGTTGACCTTGTATTTATCTTATTGATTTCGAATTCTGTTCAAAACGCGATGGTCGGTTCTGATTCATCACTCTCGGGTGGATTGGTGGCAGCTTTTGCCTTGTTTTCTGCAAATTACGTCATAAAGAAACTCGAGTTTATATTTCCTTCGATTCGTAAAGTGGTTGAAGGGGAGCCCATTGTCCTCGTTTATCAAGGTAATATAAATGAAGCCGCCTTGGCAAATGCCTCTTTAAATAGGGAGCAATTGGATGCAGCTATTCGTGAACATGGTGTCGCTTCGATTGCAGAAGTGAATTTGGCTGTTTTAGAGGTAGATGGTACTATTTCCATCTTGTCTGATAATTATCAAAAAATTTCGAAAAGAAAGCAGAAAGGTCACCGAGTTCTTGGGGGAAATACCGTCTAAACTAGTATATTTGTAGACTTTACTTAGCTGTTTGTAGAGCTAAGGATCATTTCATGTTCTTTTCTAATGGAAAAAATATTAAAATTCGGTGGTACCAGTTGTGGGAGCATTGCGAGTATCGAATCAGTTTTGGCAATTATCGAAGCCAATTATCAAGTAAAATCTTCTTTCGCTGTTGTATTTTCTGCCATGAGTGGCGTAACAAATGCTTTATTAGAAGCAGGGGCAACGGCTGCGAGTAAAAAGACACTTGAGCCTACAATCATCGAAGCCTTAGAAGGACGTCATTTTGAAGTGATTCGTCATTTTATTCCGGTTACGGCCCAATCACAAGTTATTGCCCAGATTCGTACTTTGGTCAATGAATTACGTGATGTATTGAAAGGCATCAATCTGATTCAGGAGATTTCTCCAAAAACATCCGACTTATTGGTAAGTTTTGGTGAGCGACTATCAACTGCCTTAATTACGGCAATTTTGACGCAACGCGGTTTGCCTGTACGATTTTTAGATGCGCGTGATGTCGTGAAGACAAATCAGCAGTTTGGAAAGGCAGAAGTGCGTTTCGCTGAGTCAAATGCCTTGATTCAGGCTGATTTCAACGCACATGCAAATGAAATAGCATTGATTACTGGTTTTATTGGTTCCAATGATGCAGGGGACACAACGACCTTGGGTCGGGGAGGTTCTGATTATACCGCGTCTATTTTTGGTGCTGCCCTCGATGTAAAAGAAATTGAGATTTGGACAGATGTAGACGGAATGATGACGGCTGATCCACGTAAAGTGGCTGCAGCATTTACGATTCCTTCGATTTCTTACGCGGAAGCCATGGAGTTAACCCATTTTGGCGCAAAAGTGATTTATCCTCCATCTTTGCAACCCGCTTTTGCGAAAAATATCCCGATTCGGGTTTTGAATACATTTAATCAGACATTTGAAGGTACTGTTGTTTCCAAGGTTTCTTCACCGAGCCCATATATTATTACAGGCATAAGCTCCATTGATGAGTTGGCGCTCGTAAATGTTCAAGGATCCGGAATGATCGGTGTGGCGGGGGTATCCGCGAAACTCTTTACTGTATTGGCGAAAGAGAAGATTTCCGTGGTATTAATTTCGCAGGCCTCATCGGAACATTCTATTTGTTTTGCGATTGACCCGCAAGTTGCCTCGAAAGTTGATAAAATTTTAGCCAAAGAATTCGCTCAAGAAATTGCTTCCGGTGATATTGAGGGCATTGATATCCAACAAGATTTATCTGTTATCGCGGTTGTAGGAGAGGGGATGCGCAAGCATACGGGTGTGAGTGGGCGATTATTCTCTGTATTAGGTAAAAATGGAATTAACATTGTTGCGACAGCGCAAGGTAGTTCCGAATTAAATATATCGGTCGTAATTGAGAAAAAAGACCTTTCAAAGGCGCTGAATGTCATTCATGAGACTTTCTTCTTTTCTCAAATTAAGACCCTGAACTTGTATTTAGTAGGTGCCGGCTTAATCGGTAAAACTTTATTAAACCAATTGGTTGGCCAAGAGCGCTATTTGGAAAAATACAAAGGACTGCGCATCCAATTAGTTGGTATTGCGAATTCGCGTAAACAATTAATTAATCCAGCTGGTATTTCGATTGATCAAGCGATTGAGTTATTGGATTCGGATGGAGAATCAGCTTCTTTAGCCGACTTTGTTGAACAAATTAAGCGTTTAAATTTGCCAAATTCCATCTTTGCGGATTGTACGG
>JAGOAA010000001.1 GCA_017984215.1 Cytophagaceae bacterium | reverse complement strand
GTTCACTTCCATTTTAAATGGTATTTGATATTTATCGCGGCTGATCCATAGTCGGATGGCATCATCATCTTTAAAGAGGTTGTTTTTGGGAAGAACGAGTGATGTTCGAATGCATTTGACGGGCCCCAAATCACCATTGACAGTTTCAAATCCTTTGAATATGAACCAAATTTCATAAATACTACCATCAACAAGGACTTTTGCACTGAGTTTTTCACCGATATTCATCGAAGCTAATTCCTTGTTTCGTAAATAGAAATAACCTCCAATCAAGTCGAGTGTTGACGGGCTAATATTGATAAGTTTATCTACGGGTGTATTTTGGGGTGAGTGAATTTTTGCTTGCCCCGTCTCTTGTGCAAAATATACTTGTTCTTGTTTTTTGTAACGGCCCTCTCTTTTTCGCATTTCTGATTTAATTGGCATCAGTGTATTTACGTCAAGGTAGGCTGACCAATAATCCTCCACAGGAGAGAAATATTTAAGCCAAGTGACAGTTTTACCTAGAATTTCTACTTTCCGACAAGCGTGGTTATTTATATTCGTGATTGTGTTACTTGTTTTAATTGTTGCTGTTGCAGCCTCAATAAAGCCTAAATGAATGCGGTATTGAAGTTGTTCATTCGCTTGAAATATGGGCAACTCTTGTCCTTTTATTTGAAAGTTCAGTGACAAAATTATTCCATAAACTAATAAAATATTAGGCCGGAGTTTTTGATATGTTTTCAATGGGAGAGGAGACAAGGATTTTGTATTTAAATGGATTAAATTTTAGTGTCAAATCTTGCATGAGATTATCAACTAATTTGATTAAAGTTTAATGTCAATTAACTATTTTTGTTAGGATTTATCGAAGGGTAAATTTAGACATAATTAGATTAATCAAAATTATCAATAAATATAACATGGCAAAACAATCGGATGGTGCTCAAGGCTTAGCAGCTGAGAAATTAAAGGCGCTTCAGACTACGTTGGAAAAATTAGATAAGGCATATGGTAAAGGTACTGTTATGCGCTTATCAGATAGTAAAGTAATGGATGTGCCGGTTATTTCTACGGGTTCTTTGGGCTTGGATTTGGCTTTAGGAATCGGTGGGGTGCCACGTGGTCGTGTTGTTGAGATTTACGGACCAGAGTCTTCTGGAAAAACGACATTGACGTTGCATTGTATTGCAGAAGCACAGAAAGCAGGCGGTATAGCTGCTTTTGTCGATGCGGAGCATGCATTTGATCGTTCATATGCTGAGAAATTGGGAATTGATTGTGAGAACTTATTGATTTCCCAACCGGATAACGGTGAGCAGGCGTTGGAAATTGCGGAGCACCTAATTAGTTCAGGTGCGATTGATATTATCGTAATTGACTCGGTGGCGGCATTAGTACCGAAGGCTGAGATTGAAGGTGAAATGGGAGATTCGAAAATGGGTTTACAAGCTCGTTTGATGTCGCAGGCTTTACGTAAATTGACAGGTACCATTAACAAAACGGGATGTTGCTGTATTTTTATTAACCAATTACGTGATAAGATTGGTGTGATGTTCGGAAGTCCTGAAACGACAACGGGTGGTAACGCGTTGAAGTTTTATGCTTCGGTTCGTTTGGATATTCGTCGGGCGGGTCAAATTAAAGAATCTGCTGATTCGATCACAGGTAATCGCACACGTGTGAAGGTTGTTAAAAATAAATTAGCGCCTCCATTTAAAGTGGTTGAATTTGATATCATGTACGGAGAAGGTATTTCGAAGGCAGGAGAAATCTTGGATTTAGGTGTTGATTTGGGTGTTATTGATAAGTCTGGCTCATGGTTCTCATACAATGGAAATCGTTTGGGACAAGGCCGTGATGCGGTGAAAGATTTAATCAAGGACAATCCAGAATTGATGGAGGAGATTGAGGCGAAGATTAAGGAAAAGGTAAAAGGAGATGAATCTGCTTTGTTGGATAAGGATGCAGTAGCTGCAGAGTAATCTTTTATTCGTAAATGCATAAAAAAAGAGGCTTAGGCCTCTTTTTTTAGTTTAAAGCGATATTGAATCGATTAAATAATTTACGTACCGTTTTTTCGACGGATTTATCAGTTTCCATGGCTTCTGAGATGGATTGAACCGCATGAATAACGGTGCTATGATCGCGACCTCCGAAATGGTAACCAATCGACTTCAATGGAAGGTTAGTTAGCTCCTTAAGCATATACATGGCTACTTGTCGAGGAAAAACCGTTTCTTTTTTACGGCATTTACCTGTTAATAATTCCATGTCCACATCGAAATGTGTTGTAATAGCTTCTAAGATGTTATCAACGCTCAGTTCTTTCTCTTGATCATTTACGATGCTTTTAAGCGTTGATTTAGCTAGTTCTAAATCAATTTCCTTACGTGTAAGAGATGCTTGTGCCATTAAGGAAATGATGACTCCTTCTAATTCACGAACGTTTGTTTGAATGGAGTGAGCTAAATATTCTAATACATCAAAATTGATTTGAATACCATCATCTTGTAATTTCTTTTGAATAATGGCAATTCTCGTTTCAAAATCAGGTTGCTGTAAATCAGCCGTTAAGCCCCATTTGAATCGACTGAGTAGACGATCTTCCATGCCCGCTAAATCTCGAGGTGCACGATCCGAAGATAAAATGATTTGCTTTCCTGATTGATGTAAATGATTGAAGATATTAAAGAACGTTTCCTGCGTTTTTTCTTTACCTGAAAGGAATTGTACATCATCAATGATTAAAACATCAACCTGCAAATAGAAGTTGGTGAATGTTTCAATCGAGTTATTTCGAATAGCATTTACAAACTGATTCGTAAACTTCTCAGTAGATACGTACAAGACAAACTTGTCGGGAAATTGATTTTTGATTTCATTTCCAATCGCTTGAATTAAGTGTGTTTTACCTAATCCAACGCCTCCATAAATCATTAGCGGGTTGAAAGAGGTTAATCCAGGCTTGTTGGCAACGGCCATACCCGCAGCGCGACCTAATCGGTTGCAATCACCTTCGATAAACTTTTCAAACGTATATTTTGGAATCAAATAGGAGTCTAATTCTAAGGAATCTAAATCTTTAAACTGAAATGGATTGCTTTGAACTTGAACCTGTGGAGCTACTTCGTTGCGATACGGGTTTGTATGCTGGCCCTGTTGATTAATAGGAGGCAAGTTGAAGGTCAATGGCGGATTTTTGCGATCACCTTTGTCGACAACAATCGAATATTCCAACATGCCACGTTTCCCAACGGTCTGGTCAATGGCTTTTCGTAATGTGCCAACGAAGTTTTCTTCTAACCACTCATAGAAAAATTGAGATGGCACTTGAATAGTTAACGTATTATTGGCAAATCGAAGCGGTACAATTGGGCTAAACCAGGTAGAAAATTGTTGCTCAGAAATATCCCCCCGGATGATTTCCAAACATTTGTTCCACAATTCTTTTACCTCGTTATGCATCTAATTTGTACGCGTTATTATTTTTTGGGGTCAATAATCTCTTTCGTATAGCTATTCCATATTAGAATGGCTAGACCTTTTATAATTTTATTCCTAATGGTTGGGTACTACTAAAAACTAAAAAGTTTTTATTGAGCGGGGAGACAAAAATAGTAAAATTCGGGGGTGTTGCAAATTCGAAATTATTTATTTCTTCTAAAATAGTCGCAGTAAAATTTGGACCTAAAAATTGTTCAACAATACAGCCATTCTAAGGGCTTTCTACTTGAAAAAGTCAAATAAAAAAAATCTAAATTATTTTGAATAAAAATCGTATTTGAAATTATTCTATTTAAATTTTTAAATATCAATTATACGTTAAGTACCTTATATTCAGTTTGTTGTACGGATATTGCCTTAATATTTAAGGATGGACGACTAAAAGCTTTTCGGGGAGTAGTTCTATTTCAATTCGGTCTGTTTGTGTTTGTAAGCTTTCTCCATCGACATGATAATTTATGCCTTGAGCGCATTGGAGTTGGATCGATTTTACTTGCAATACTTCGACCAATGAATGTTGGTGAATCTGTTTTGAAAATAGGCTAATTCCAAGTTGGGCTTTTTGCCATAAATTGCCATTTTTTATTTTAACTATTTCAAAAAGAGCATCTTGCAAATTTGAAATGGGGGAAATGTATGCGTTATTTCCAAACTGATTTGCATTGGCAATCGTTACAGAAAAGTAGTTTTGTTTAGGTTGGGAGCCTACTTTAATTTCGATGGGTATATAGGTAAGAAAAGCTTGTAAGCTAGCTTTGATGTAATTCAATAGACCTCTGCCATTGCCTGCGTGAAATATTGCAGCAACTGTAGCATCAAATCCAATTCCTGCTGTGCAGAAAAATGCTCGCTTGTTCCAGCCTAATACATCAATAAAGTCGGCATGCCCATGAAGTGCGATTTCAAGAGCTTTTTCGGTATTCATGGGTATATTGAGGTGCCTGGCTAATCCATTGCCAGACCCTAAGGGGATGATGCCCATGGGAATGTCTGTTCCCTTCAGCGCATTACCTATTTCGTTGATTGTGCCATCTCCACCGATAGCAATGATTTTGAAGGGATTTGATGGAATGATGGACTTGATTATTTCCTCTGCATGATTGGGGTATTCCGTAAGTAATAGCTGTGAATTCGGAATCTTTTTAAGTGTATTTATCAACTTTTGTCGATATCTATTACTTTTGTTTCCAGCGTTTGGATTGTATATAAAATAAACCATGCAGTGATTTTTGTGCAATTTACCGCCATTTTTTAAATAATAGATAAGAATATGATCAAAGTAGGAGATTGCTACGAAATTGAATTTTCATTCACGCAGGATCAGGTAAATGATTTCTGTAAAATATCAGGAGATTTTAATCCATTGCATTGGGATGAGGCATTTGCTGCCACGACCCCTTTTAAGAAACCAATTATCCATGGAGCCCTCATTGCGAGTGTGTTCTCGCGCGTGATGGGGATGGAATTTCCCGGATCTGGAAGTGTTTACTTAAAGCAGATTTCGGAGTTTAAGCGCCCATTGTACGTAGGGCAAACCTATCAAGCCAAGTTTGAGGTTGCAACTGTTAATGATGTTAAACATACAGCAGAGATCAAAACGCAGGTTTTTGAAATGGAACGAGGTAAAATCATGGTAGATGGTATCGCATCTGTGATGCATGCCGATCTTTTTTAGAAAATATTGAACATAAAAAAAAGCCCGCTGTCGGGCTTTTTTTTATTGCTTAGAAATCTGCAATTATTTCGCTGCGTTCTTTTTCTCTTGAACTTCAGTACGGATTTCTTGAGATAAAGTTTTCAATTGTTGAAGACCACCTCTAACGCGAGTTCCAGCTGCCTGGTTTCCTTTGTCGTAGAATTTTTCGAAATCACCTTCTAATGATAAAATTAGGTCTTTTACTTGTGCAAATCTGCTCATAATAATTTGAATTTTTAGGTTGTAAAAAAAGTTAGATTGTCTTTATTCGCTGTTTGAAGCGCTTATAAGACGAAATTTAGTAAAATTTGCATAGCCCGCAAATTATTCTGCATAAAAAAGACAAAAAAAAGTTTAAAAAGTGAAAAAAAAGATAAATTATACCTTTTAATCAATTCTAATCTCTGTAATAGCCCGATTTTAAACGATTTTGAACTTCAGCAAAACACGTGCATGTATATTCGATATCTTCGAGTGTGTGGGAAGACGTAGGAATGATACGTAACATGATTTGACCCTTAGGTACAACGGGATAAACAACAATACTGCAGAAAATACCCATGTTCTCACGTAAATCACGTACGAGCTTTGTTACGGCATTAATATCATATTCACCATGTAAGAAAACGGGAGTTACAGGAGAAGTTGTTTCGCCAATATCAAATCCTTTTTCAATTAATCCTTTTTGAAGCGCTCTTACATTCGCCCAAAGTTGCTCACGTAATTCTGGATGCTTCTTTATTAATTCTAAGCGTTTCATTCCCCCGATCACAAATGGCATCGGTAATGCTTTTGCATAGGTTTGAGAACGCATATTGTATTTTAAATACATGATAATATCTTTCGGTGCTGCTACAAACGCACCAATCGCTGCCATTGATTTTGCAAAAGTCGAGAAATATAAATCAATCCCTTCTGTGCAATTTAAATGCTCACCAACCCCACGACCATTGGCACCCATCGTACCAAATCCATGTGCATCATCAACCAATAGTCGGAAATTGAAGTCTTTTTTCATCTCGACAATCTTATCAAGTGAACCTACCTTTCCTGACATACCAAAAACACCTTCTGTGATAACCAAAATGCCACCACCTGTTTCTTGTGTTCGCTTTGTGGCACGCTCCAAGTTCTTACGCAATGAATCCATGTCATTGTGGTTAAACTTGTAGTAGTCCCCCATTTTTGCTTTATGTAAACGAATGCCATCAATTAAGCATGCATGTGACTCGGCATCATATACGATGATATCTCGGTGATCAACCATACATTCAATGATTGACATGACACCTTGGTAGCCATAATTCAAAAGAAATGAATCTTCTTTGCCTACAAATTCTGCTAATTGTCTTTCAAATTCTTCGTGCTCATCTGTATTGCCTGACATCATACGAGCCCCCATTGGGTAGGCTAAACCGTATTTTGCTGCAGCATCTGCATCTGCTTTACGAACCTCTGGATGATTGGCTAATCCTAAATAGTTGTTCAACGACCAGTTTAACATTTCTTTGCCCATGAAGGTCATGCGAGGACCTAATTCACCGGTCAACTTAGGAAATGAGAAATAATGGTGGGAATAATGGGCATGGGCTCCAATGGGTCCCATATTTTTGACAACTTTCTCGAAAATATCCACTTTAATTGCTTTAAGGTTTGTAAATACTTAATACGTAAGACAAAGGTAAATTTAAATTTTTATTATCACAATGTTAATGAATTGAGGTTTTATTGAAATAATTACTTTAATTAGCTAAAGCTTTTTTAAAATGCTATTTCATCCATAATGCAATTTCTAATGAAACGAATATTCCTTTTCTTTTTCCTTCTTATTTCATCTTCATCGTTTAGTCAAGCTACAATTAAACCGATTGTTGAGGCTTCACATGGCATGGTTGTAACGACTCATCCGGCTGCAAGTAATATTGGACTAGAGATATTGAAAAAAGGAGGAAATGCAATAGATGCAGCGGTGGCAGTGAATTTTGCCTTAGCCGTTTGTCATCCCGCAGCAGGAAATATTGGTGGAGGAGGTTTTTTGGTTTATCGATCTGCTAAAGGAAAGTCGTATACTTTGGATTATCGGGAAGTATCACCGATGTCGGGATCACGCGATATGTACTTAGACTCTACGGGTCAAGTAATACCTGGGAAGAGTTTTGTGGGAATCCATTCCGTAGGAGTTCCTGGGGCGGTCGCGGGAATGCAAGCGATGCACAAACGTTTTGGCAAGCTTTCCTGGGCAGAATTAGTTCAGCCCTCCATTGATTTAGCGCGTTATGGGGTGATTTTGACGGAGAAAGAAGCGCGAGGACTTAATCGGAATCGGACAGATTTTATGCGTTATAACCCAGGAAGAGCCTATATGGTGAAAGCAGATAGTTCCCAATGGGCAGCGGGTGAATTTTTTGTTCAAATGGATTTAGCTACTACCTTAGAAAGAATTCGAGAAAAAAAGGCAAAAGGATTTTACGAGGGTGAAACAGCCAATCTTTTGGTCAAAGAAATGGAGCGACAAGGCGGATTAATTACACATCAAGATTTGAAATCTTACCGTGCGATTTGGCGTAAACCTTTAGTTAGTCAATATAAACAGTATTCAATCATCGGGATGCCACCTCCCTCAAGCGGAGGTTTAGCAATTGGTCAATTGTTTAGTATGCTCAAAAATTTCCCCATAGCAACCTGGGGAGCGAAATCGGATTCAACCATTCAACTGATGATTGAAGCGGAACGCCGCGTTTATGCTGATCGGGCCAAGTGGTTAGGTGATCCTGATTTTGTTAACGTGCCGCTCGCACAATTGTTGGACGCGTCATATCTCGCAAAGCGTATGAGTACGTTGAGCTTTAATCAAGCGACGAAGAGTTCTGATGTTTCTGCAGGTGAATTCCCAGGCTATGAAAGTCCTGAAACAACGCACTATTCCATCGTTGATCATGCTGGTAATGCTGTTTCAATTACTACAACATTGAATAACTCCTATGGTAGCAAGGTGTTCGTAGGCGGTGCTGGTTTCTTGTTAAATGACGAAATGGATGACTTTAGTGCCAAAGCCGGTGTTCCTAATTTGTATGGACTCGTGGGTACGAAAGCGAATGAAATTCAACCACGTAAGCGGATGTTGTCAAGTATGACACCTACCATTGTTACAGAAGGTAATAAATTGAAAATGGTTGTTGGAACCCCGGGTGGATCTACAATCATTACTAGTGTATTTCAAGTGATGTTGAACAGTTTAGTTTTTGGGATGAATATGCAAGCAGCTGTAGAATATCCAAGGTTCCACCATCAATGGTTACCTGATTTAACCCGATATGAGGAAAAACGATTTGATGAAGCACAAATCGCCCGATTACAATCTAAAGGATACGTGTTAACACCGTCTGGTAATATTGGACTTGTGGAAGGAATATTAGTCCTCCCTGATGGAAAATATCAAGGAGGAGCTGATTCAAGGGGCGATGATACCGCTTTGGGTTATTGAAATAATTTAGCGACTAAATAGGCAGCGGTTGCCGCTGCTGCACCAATTGAAGTTACTTTTAAGGATCCTATAATTGGATTTTGTCCCGTTATTTTACTTTTGAAATAACCAAAAATCAATAATGCTAAAACAGTAACAGCTGCAGAATATTTTAATCCATCAACGGGTTGTTCTACATAAAAATAGGGGAGAAGCGGAATGAATCCACCGATAATGTAAGAAATACCAATGGTCAACGCGGAATTGCGTGCACGATTCGGATTAGGTCTTTCAAGTCCTAATTCAAAGCGCATCATAAAATCTACCCATTTGTCCTTGTCTTTTGAAATGGCTTCTACGACAATTTCCTGAGCTTCAGGACTTAAACCGTAATCTTCAAAGACTTCTCGGATTTCCTCTTTTTCTCTTTCAGGTACACGCTCAACTTCTTCGTATTCTCGCTTTAATTCAGCTTCATAATGTTCCTGTTCGGTTTGACCCGCTAAGTAACCTCCAAGGCCCATTGCAATTGAACCTGCGACAATTTCAGCGATTCCAGCGGCAGTTACGATGGCTGCAGAGTCGACGGCACCAGATAAACCAGCGGCAAGCGCAAATGGGACTGTCAGTCCATCAGACATCCCGATTACCATGTCGGTGATAAAATCAGAACTTTTTAAATGTTGCTCGTGTAAATGGTGGTCAGGTCCGTGCATAATTTTATTTGATGCCGTGCATCATTCGTTTTAAAGGTCCAGAAGCTAAGATGTATAATAGAATGGCAGCTAAGCCCGCTAAACTCACAAATACCATAAAGAATTCATATAGGTTGTGTATTTCAAAGCCTAAAAAACTCGGTAATGCTGCACCGGCAACAAGTTCCGTTGGTGGCAATAAAGCTCCTAGCGTTCCAGCTAAGGCATAACCAGCTGCGTTTGCAATAAACCAAACACCCATTAATAGGGATGAGAAGCGCTTAGGGGCAAGTTTTGAAACAAGGGATAAACCGATGGGAGATAAGCAAAGCTCGCCCATGGTATGAAATAAATACATAACAAAGAACCAGCCAACGCCCAATTTATTGCTTCCTAAATCTTTCACTTGTGATGCAATAATGAAATATCCAATGGCAAGTAATAATAAGCCAAATGATTGTTTTGTTGGTGAATTTGGTTCAAAACCTACGTTTTGAAGTTTAACCCAGAGCCAACTAAAGGGTAAGGCCAATAAAATGATGAAAATGGAGTTCGCATTTTGTACCGAACTAGGAGGTAATTCAATGCCTAAAAAATGCAAATCAGTTTGTTGGTCTGCGATAAAAGTTAAAGATGATCCTGCTTGTTCGAATGCAGCCCAGAAAAACATAACAAAAAATGCAATGATGTACATAACCCAAATACGATCGCGTTCTATTTTGGTCAATGTCTTATCTGTCATGATCAAAAAGGCCAAACTGATGCCTGATGCATAAATAATGGGGTAAATCCAGTCTTTTATCGGATTTGCTTCAGCGGTAACAATATAGAAATGGATTCCAAAAACAAGTACGACAAATAATGCAAGCGTTGTTAAGATTGAATTCGTTGAAAATTCAGCTTTTTCAGATTCGTCCGAAACAGCCTGAGTTTGATTGAATACGGGTTTCAATCCAACGGCCTCACCTGTTGGAGAGATAATGTATTTATTTTTGAGGAAGTAAAACAAAATAGTTCCGAATAACATGGCTGAACCTGCAGCCAAAAAGCCCCATTTGAATGCTTCAACATTCCGTACACCGTCAACTTTAATATCACCAACGAGTGGACAAATTAACATACCAAGGAATGCACCCGTATTGATTCCCATGTAGAAAATTGTAAATGCAGAATCCAAACGATTATCTCCTTTAGGGTATAATGAACCTACCATGGAGGATATATTTGGCTTGAAAAAGCCATTTCCAATGATTAGAAACAACAATCCGATCCACATAAGTGAATTAGCTAAAGGAAAGTTGTCTAAGAATGTACTTGCTGAACCAAATAAAAATAGCTGTCCAATTGACATCACGAGGCCACCTAAAATAATGCAATTTCGATTGCCTAAGTAGCGGTCTGAAACATATCCGCCCAACATTGGCATGAGGTAACTTAATCCTAGAAACCCTCCATATAAAATGGACGCCTCGTTTTGTTTAAATGCCAACGCATTGACTAGGAAAAGGGAAAGAATGGCACGCATGCCATAGAAATTAAATCTTTCCCACATTTCTGTGGAGTAAAGTACATAAAGTCCTTTGGGGTGAGCGGTCGAATTTTGTGTCATGTATAGGTTGTTGATAATCGGTGGGCAAGATAAAATATCTTTGTTTAAATCAAGCAATACTTGAATGATAAAATTTCAGCGCTAGTTGGGTCAAATTTGAAAAAAGATGTGAAACCTTTTTCGTAATATTGTTGGTTCAATTCGTTAACGAAAAATTAATTCAAATCATTCATGGGTAAGATTATCGCAATTGCAAATCAAAAGGGTGGTGTTGGAAAAACAACGACGGCTATAAATCTAGCTGCAAGTTTGGCTGCATTGGAATTTAAGACGCTTTTGATTGATGCGGATCCTCAGGCAAATTCAACTTCAGGACTTGGATTTAATCCCAAAGAAGTGAGCCGGAGTATATATGAATGTATGGTAGGTATTGCTACCGTTTCAGAAAGTATCCTAGCCACAGAGGTGCCTTTTTTGGATATTATTCCCTCGCACATCGATTTGGTAGGTGCTGAGATTGAGATGATTAATTTAACGAATCGTGAAGGAAAGATGAAAGAGGCTTTAGCGGGGATTAAGGATCAGTACGATTTCATTATTATGGACTGTTCTCCATCGCTTGGCTTGATTACGATTAATAGCTTAACTGCAGCAGATTCGGTCATTATCCCAGTACAATGCGAGTATTATGCGTTGGAAGGCTTGGGTAAATTGTTGAATACGATTAAGATTATTCAATCTCGATTGAATCCAGGATTAGTCATTGAAGGAATATTATTGACGATGTATGATTTACGTTTACGTTTATCAAATCAGGTCGTTAACGAAGTGAATTCGCATTTTAAAAATATGGTTTTTGAAACCATTATTCCACGAAATATTCGATTATCGGAATCGCCGAGTTATGGTATTCCTGCTATTCTGCATGATGCAGATAGTAAGGGAGCAATTAGTTATCTGAATTTAGCCAAGGAGATTATCCTAAAAAATGGCCTTTTACAAACCATTTGATTTAACATTACATGAGCAGTAAGCAAGAAGCAAATAAGAAGCGTATCGGATTAGGTAGAGGTTTGGGTGCTTTATTGGAGGATTCGGAGAATCTCCAAAGCTCTGCGCGTCAAGGTGTGGATAGCCTAGGTGGCTTAGATGGCGTGAATTTAATGGAGGAGATTCCTTTGGAATTTATTGAAACAAATCCCTATCAGCCGCGTGAGCATTTTGAGCAATCTGCATTACAAGATTTAGCTGAATCTATTCGTGTGCAAGGGATTATTCAACCGATTACTGTTCGTAAAGTGGCCCCCCGGAAATTTCAGTTGATTTCAGGCGAGCGACGCTTACAAGCTTCGAAGATCGCGGGTTTAACCCGTATACCAGCTTATGTTCGTACAGCTGATGATCAACAAATGATCGAAATGGCGTTGATAGAGAACATTCAGCGTGAAAATTTAAATGCGATTGAGATTGCCCTTTCCTACAAACGTTTGATGGAGGAATGTGATTTGCGTCAAGAAGATTTGGGAGCTCGCGTAGGTAAAAACCGGTCAACGGTTACGAACTACATGCGGTTGTTGAAATTGCCGCCGCACATTCAGGTCGCGATTCGGGATAATAAAATATCCATGGGACATGCACGTTGTTTGATTTCGGTTGAGAATATTGAAGTCCAACAGCAATTATTTCTCAAGACAATTTCGGAAGAATGGTCTGTGCGCCGACTAGAAGACGCGGTTCGTCAATCAGCGACACATGCAGTTGATACACCAACGGGTGGAGAAGGGAAAGTAGATACGAGTGAACTTACGCAATGGCAGCGATCATTGACCGATTTCTTTCAAGCACCCGTTTCGTTAAAAATGAATGAAGCAGGTAAGGGAGAGATGAAGATTACGTTCAAGTCGAAAGAGGAATTATTAAAAGTGCTAGAGGCTATTCGTTCGTAAGCTATGCGTATTCGATTGATGTGCTTTTTTTGTTTGATAATGGTTTCAAGTGTAGGGTTTTCTGCACCGTTGGATTCCTTGCGGCTACAAAAGAATGATTCGGTCAAGGTTGTTAATATGCCTTTTAAAATTGTTCCCCGACAAGCAACTTTGAAATCTTTAATGATTCCTGGTTGGGGGCAATTGTATAATCGTCAGTATTGGAAATTACCTTTGGTTGCAGGTGCCTTTGTAACCTTGGGAATGATTGCAAATTATAATCAGGTTCGATACACGAAATACAGAGGCTATTATTACGTCGTTTCATTGCATGCTGATGATCCTACCTATGTGCCACCTGCAACGGTTGCAGTGCCCTATGAGGATGGAGTTACACGAGATTTGGATGTCAATCAATTGAAGCGAATCAATGATGGCTTTCGACGTAATCGCGATTATACGTATATCGGAATGGTCTTAGCATGGGCTTTGAATGTTGTCGATGCGAATGTTAGTGCACATTTAAAGACCTTTGATGTCTCTGATGATTTAAGTCTTCGCGTTAAGCCAATCATGGAAATTGACCCTTTATCACAAGGTATGGTGTCAGGTTTGAGCTTATCGTTTAATTTTAAAAAATGAAGTTTATGAGAATTGTATTAATTGGTTACGGAAAAATGGGTAAAGAGATCGAGCGCTTAGCGATTGGTCGAGGCCATCAAATCGTTGCGCGCATTGATGTAGATAATCAAGCCGCTTTAAGCCAGTTAAGCAAACAGGATGTCGATGTTGCGATTGAGTTTTCAAATCCAGCATCAGCTTTTGCGAATATCATGACATGTATTGAAAAGCAAATACCAGTAGTTTGCGGTACGACAGGTTGGCTGGAGCAAAAAGCGCAAGTAGAGGAAGCCACGGCTAAGCATCAATCAACTTTCTTTTATGCGTCAAACTATTCCATTGGGGTTAATTTATTCTTTAAATTGAATAAAACCCTAGCCACGTTGATGGCTGGTCATCCGGAATATGACATTTATACGAATGAAATTCATCATTTAGAGAAAAAGGATTCTCCCTCAGGAACGGCAATTACGATTGCTGAAGGAATTATCGATGCCTATCCTGCTAAAACAAAATGGGTTAATAATGAGATTCCGGCAGCGAATGAAGTCGCTATCTGGTCACAAAGAGAATCCATTATTCCGGGAACTCATACCGTTAAATACATTTCGAAAGTTGATCAAATTGAGATAACGCATGAAGCATTCAGTCGGGAAGGCTTTGCTTTAGGTGCTGTTATTGCGGCGGAGTGGGTAAAAGACAAGAAAGGTGTGTTGGGCATGGATGATTTATTAAATTAAGTAACATGGATCGTTTAGCTTTAAAAAAGGAATTACAAGAACAAGGCTTAATCATTTTGCCAGGCTTTTTTGATCCTCAATTAATTGGTCAAATTCAACAAGCTGCCAAGGCAATTTTTGATATTCAATTTAAGCGATTTGGGATTCAAGGAGATTATTTGACGCAAATGCAAAGTCTTTTTGAACATCATTTAGAAGAATTCATTTCTTGTGGAAAAATGATTCAAAGTGGTTTGGTAGAGCTCTATCAATTAGCTGTTAATCCTGATTTGATGGCCTTATTGAAGGATTTAGGACTTTCTCATCCCTTGATGTGTACGCGCCCTGTTTTGTTTTTCAATCATCCTTCCTTAGCTAAATCTGAGCATTTTTATAAGACACCCTTACATCAAGATTGGACGTCGATGTTGGCATCTGATGACTCTGTTGTAGTTTGGTTACCATTAATGGATCTTGACATTGCGCACGGACCTGTGGTTTTTTATCCTGGATCCCATAAACTTGGCCCCTTAACAGATCGTATTGAAAACGGATTTGCTGAAGTTGATTTTGATCGTTCATCTTTTCCACGTATTCAAAAATCTATGAAATTGGGTGATGTAGCCATTTTTTCAACTTTACTAGTTCACGAGTCGGGAGTCATTACGAATGATGATATTCGATGGTCGTGTCATTTTCGTTACACCAATATGGAGGACCCTACATTCATAGAAAATGGGTTTCCTCATCCTTATATATACAAACCCTCACAAGAATTAATCGATAAATATTTACACAAGAATTCATGAAACCAACTGAAAATAACAAGCCTAAGCAAAAATCACCATTCAGAGAATGGTTGGATTCAGTCGTATTTGCCGTAGTCGCAGCGACATTAATCCGTTTTTTCTTATTTGAGGCCTATACCATTCCTACTCCCTCGATGGAAAGTTCATTGATGGTAGGAGACTTTTTATTTGTAAGCAAGATGCATTACGGGGTTCGTACGCCTAAAACTCCTTTGCAACTACCATTGACACATCAAAAGATTTGGTTTACGAATTTACCATCTTATTTATCATGGGTACAATTGCCTACCTACCGTTTACCTGGATTTTCAAAGGTGAAGCAAGGAGATGCTGTCGTGTTCAATGTGCCTAATTTCGAAGAAGATGGAGATTCACCTTTGGATTTACGTACGTTTTATGTGAAGCGTTGTGTGGCTACGCCGGGGGATGTTTTGGAGGTAAGAGACCAACAAGTATTTGTCAATAACAAGGCGATGGAGAATCCTGAAAAGATGCAACATCCTGTCTTTATGAAGACGAAAGAAAACTTAGATGATGCTTTTTTTGCTGAATACGGAATTCGTAATTCACCTGATGCTAGTTATGATTCAGCTGATTGGTTGCCTTTAGCTGATTCTACGAATCAATTAGCTGGTTACAAATTAAATACATCGAAAAAGCATATCGATGAAATTAAATCCTTGCCTTGGGCTAAATCGTTTGATTTGGATGCATTTAAGGATCCGAAAGGTTTGACGTATATTGATATGTTTCCGCACGATACGGTTGATTTTAAATGGAATCGCGATTTTTATGGTCCATTGAAAGTTCCTGCCAAAGGTTTAACAGTTCAATTAGATCGTAAGAATGTCAAATTGTACCAGGAGGCTATTATCAAATATGAAGGGAATTCAGATATCGTTTTAGCTGGGGATAAATTAGTGAAGAACGGTCAAGCCATGACTTCCTATACCTTTAAACAAGATTATTATTTTATGATGGGAGATAATCGTCATAACTCAGCGGATTCTCGTTTTTGGGGATTTGTACCTGCTGACCATATCGTAGGGAAAGCAGTATTTGTTTGGATGTCGATTGATCCGAACAAACCCTTGTTCTCGCTCGATAAAATCCGTTGGAATCGAATCTTCCGATTCGTTGATTAATAAACAAAAAAGGCAGCTTTCGAGCTGCCTTTTTTGTTATAATACTTTCAATACGAATCCTTTCAGGTAATTACTTTCCGGATGGAATAAGTTGATAGGATGATCTGGCGATTGAGTCATTTGGTGAATAACTTGAATTTCCCGACCTACTGCGATTCCTGCTGCCACGAGCATGTTATAGAACAAATCTCGCGTGATAACTTGTGAACAAGAATAGGTAAATAACAGCCCATTTTTCTTGATTTTACGCAAGGCTAATTCATTGATTTTTTGATATCCTTGAAGTGCTTTGTGTTTAGCATTCATCGATTTTGCAAATGCCGGAGGATCTAATACAATGATATCAAATTCATCCTCATTTGCTTTTAAATATGGGAGTGTTTCTCCTACAATGGCTTGATGATTGAGCGCTTGCATCTTATTTAAATCGATGTTCGCATTAACTAAATCTATCGCCTTGGCAGATGCATCTAAAGAAATGACCGAAGAGGCTCCAGCTTTCAACGCATAGAGGGAGAATCCTCCCGAATAACAAAAGGTATTTAATACCGACTTGCCTTTCGCATATTGAGCTAATAAGGCTCGGTTTTCTCTTTGGTCGATAAAGAAGCCTGTTTTTTGTCCTGTAATCCAGTTAATCGAAAAGGAAATGCCATTTTCCTTAACGGTATAGGGAACTTTTACTTCGCCAAACACGAATGCATTGGTACAAGATTGGGCATATTCGGTCGGTAGGGTTTCCCTGCTTTTATCGTAAATCGCTTTGATTTTTTTGCCTAATACATTTTTAACCGCTTCGACAATCTCGTCACGGTCACGGTGCATTCCGATCGTATGGGCTTGAAATACGAGTACGTCCTTGTACAAGTCCATGATGAGACCTGGACATCCATCACCTTCTCCATGGATTAATCGGAAGGCGTTCGTGTCTTTTAAGGGAAGTAGGCTACGTAAATCCCAAGCATTTTGAATGCGGTTTTCCCAAAACGTAGCTTTTGATGTGATTTCTTGAAATGAAATGATCTTGACAGCTATGCTTCCATGATGGAAATGTCCGGTACCTAGGAATTCTTCCCGACTACTATAAACATTTACCCAATCACCATCTTGCAGGTTTGGGCTTTGTTTTACGATTGCTCCAGAGAAGACCCAAGGGTGAAATCGTTTGACCGGGGCGTCCTTCCCGTGCTTTAATTGGACAAATTTCGATGCATTCATGTCACAAAATTGCATAAAATTATTTGAAATCGGGCTCACCTGCTTCAAGCCATGCGGAATACCAAAGGTTTCCGATGTGTTTGACGGATTCTCGGTAACGCTTTTCTACCTGATTATCAAGTTGTTTGTGGTAGGCACTGATGTATTGTTCGGAGTACAATTTTTCTAAGTTCACACCTTTCTGTCCATGTTTGTATTTTTTCGAATCAGACATTCTTTCGTTGATTAATCGCTCACCTTGAAATACGTGGGCCAATAAACTATGCGATTCAAATATCCAATCCCAAGCATCTCGTAGTACATTTGGAATGTATTCCGCTGGACCTGTCCAATCATCTAATTGCTCTTGGATTTGTTCCGGTATTTTTGATTCCCAGAAACTGTGAATCCCTACTTGGTTGGTTTGTTGGCCATCATAATTGGAAGTTGTATGCAGCGGAACATGCGCATCTGCCACATAATGACCAAGTTCTGCCGATAATTTGATGATTCGGATTGTGTCTCTAACCGTAAATGCATATTTAAGCTGCTTGTAATAGGTAAGTATGTTCCAAGGTACAATGCCGTGTTTTTGAAGCGAATCTTCTGAATAATAGCTCAATGCATTTTCCCAAGTCATGTATTTAATCTGTTCTTTTGGGTAGCGATCCAGGTCAATGTAATGACGGGCCGCTTCTTGATCTAGACTATGACGTCGCTGATCGGGTAATACGGCAAAACGTTCTATCGCGTTTATGTGTCTCTTATAAAGATTTATGAGGGGAGGAGGAAGGGTGAAAATTGCCTGTTTATTGATTTTTTTGTGGGCGTAGAATCCCCAAGGTAAATGAGCATAAGCTTGTTGGCAAACAAATAAGCAGCAGAGGAAATATTTCATCAGGTATTTTTTTAGTGGTGTATTGTAAATTCTAAACCTTTTGCTTACTTTTGCAATTCAATTTTACAGAAAAGAGAATTTTTTTAAAGATGGCAAATCATAAATCAGCACTAAAGCGTATTCGGGCAAATGAATCAAAGCGTTTGCGCAATCGTTACCAACACAAATCTACTCGTACGTTAATCAAGAAATTGAGATTGACTACTGACAAGGCAATTGTATCTGACTTGTTCAAACAAGTATCTTCTGCGTTGGATAAATTAGCAAAGAAAAACATCATTCATAAAAATAAGGCAGCTAATCAGAAATCGAAATTAGCAAAGTTAGCGAACAAAATCGCAGCTTAATCCCTTATTATCAGGTACTTGATAAACCTCGCTTCGTGCGGGGTTTTCTTGTTTATAGGCATTACATTCGTACATGACCTATCAGAAAATACAAGATTTATTGGCAGAGGATCGCCCTCGGGAGATACTATTTACAAAGGGGCGCGAAATTCTCCGATTAGAGGAGATTTTAGCTATTCTGATCGGTACAGGAATTCGTGATTATTCTGCATTGGATTTGGCACGTGAAATGATTCGACAAGTTGATGGTGATCTAGCTACGTTGGGTCGATGGGGTTTGCCTGAATACCGAAAAATCAAAGGCATCGGTGTAGCGAAGGCAGCTGTATTAGTCGCAGCTATGGAATTGGGCCGAAGAAGAATGGATTACCAGGCTAGTGCGACAGTAGACCGAATAAGACAATCGGCTGATGCCTATGATTTGCTAAAATCACATTTAGCTGATTTAGTCCACGAAGAGTTTTGGGTAATATACTTGAATCGCGCCGCTCGTATGATCAAAAAGGAATGTATTAGTCGGGGAGGGATTGCTGGCACAGTCGTCGATATCAAGTTGATACTTAAGTCGGCGATTCATTTACAAGCCAGTAGCCTAATCTTAGCTCATAATCACCCTTCGGGACATTTGCAGCCTAGTGAAGCTGATAAACAATTGACAAATCGAATGCTTGCGGCTGCAAAGAGCGTAGACATGCTCGTTGCGGATCACCTCATTATTAGTGCGAGTACTTATGTAAGTTTTGCAGATGAGGGTTGGATGTAAAAAAAAGAAAGAGGGATTATTTTCCTCTTTCTTTGTAAATCTTTTGAAGTTTTGCTCCTACAACGATTGAAATCGCGAACAAAATGATAAAGAATGCTGCTCCTGAATATCCCATAGTATTTAATTATTTGTGCAAAATTAACAATTTGTTTAGAGTAATCCTTTGGTACTCGGTAAAGAATTTAAATTTTTTATATCTCTTTCTACGGCCATGCGAATGGTTTTGGCAAAAGCCTTGAATATAGCTTCAATTTTGTGGTGTTCGTTTTCGCCACTTGCCTGAATATTCAAATTGCATTTCGCAGCATCTGAAAAGGACTTGAAGAAGTGAGAGAACATTTCTGTGGGCATTTCGCCAATCATCTCTCGCTTAAAACTTGCTTCCCAAACCAACCAATTGCGTCCGGAAAAGTCTAATGCTACTTGAGCTAAACATTCATCCATTGGTAATAAGAAGCCATAGCGATTGATTCCGCGTTTGTCACCAAGTGCCAGTGTAAATGCTTCCCCTAAAGCAATTCCGGTATCTTCGATGGTATGGTGTTCGTCAATGTGTAGATCCCCTTGAACGGTCACGGCTAAATCTACATTTGCGTGTTTGGCGATTTGATCCAACATGTGGTCAAAAAAGCCTAAACCCGTTTGATTGGCAGCCTTTCCGCTTCCATCTAGATTTAGCTCTATTTGAATTTTAGTCTCGTGCGTATTGCGTTGGTGGCTTACTTTGCGCGCGGGCAGCTTCAAGAATTGATAAATAGCATCCCAGCCTGTGCAAGTTAAAGCAAGGCTGTCGTTTAGCGCAGGTGAAATTGTTTGTTCGCTGATGTAAATACCCTTTGCGCCAAGGTTTTTAGCTAGCTGTACATCAGTTTCGCGATCACCTAGTACGAATGAATTAGCTAAATCATAATTACCCGTTAGGTATTCTCCTAGCATTCCGATACCAGGCTTTCGCGTAGGTAAATTATCAGCAGGAAAACTGCGGTCGATGTGAATACCCGTGAATTCGATGCCTTCGCTTGCTAAGATTTCAAGCATTTTATTGTGTGCAGGCCAAAAAGTCTCTTCTGGAAATGCGCTTGTTCCTAGGCCATCTTGATTCGTTACCATCACCAATTCGAAATCTAATTCCTGGGTGATTTTCTTCAAATTAGAAATGGCATTCGGAAGAAATGCTAATTTCTCGTAGCTGTCAACTTGTTGGTCTGTGATGGGTTCGTGAATAATCGTTCCATCCCGGTCAATAAACAATACTTTTTTCATAAAACAAAGGTAATGAATGCCACGTTAATAATTAAAAAATAAGCGGATAGTTATTGTATGAAATCCGTTCAGTCCTTGTAATTTTGCATCCTATGAATCAATCGTTTTACGTAATTAGTGGAGAAGAAAAGTCGGTTATTTTAAATCGGCTTTCGAACTATCTCAATGAGCCTGTCGAAAAAGTGGAGGAGTTGTATCCAGTTTGGGAGGCGATTATTTTGGGAGGTTTATTGAAACTTGTTCGAAATCGAATTCGTTTCAATGCGCTGTATAATTTTATTTTACAGAAGTCGGCGCCTATCGCTGATATCGAGACATTCTTAGCAGAAACTGCTCAAAAATACGATGAAGATGCCATCTTGCGGTATGGAGAGGGCATGATGGGTATTTTGATCCCTGATAAAAAGAGTGCCATTGCGATGCTCTTGTCACGCGAGATGGGGGCTAAGAGTTCAGCTATTTTAAAAGGCTTGACCTTGTTTTTTGGTTTATATGGCTTTCGTCTAAAGCAGGAAGAATATGCGGCATTGAAAGATTGGAAAGCCTATGGCGATTATTATTTAGGCTTAAAGCAGCAGTTTTATGTGCTTTGTCCTGCAAGAATTCAGTTAGGTGTTTCGGAGATTTTATTATTATCTGATATTTTAAGGGTTGATACGGGAGCGTTGTTGACCTATTCGGATGAACAAGAACCCTTGAGTGAAGGTGGTTTGTTGCAGAATTTGACGGTCAATACGTTTGTTTACATGCTGATCATTTTGGTATTAGGAGGTGGTGTTATTTGGTACACAGCGTTTCGATCCACAGAAGCCGAGGAAACAATTGCTGAGACGGAGGAAATTATTCCCATTGATAGCTTAAGTAAATTAAATGACAGTTTGACGCGTGCGGTATTGGATTCGACAAAATTGCGTGCGGATTCATTGACAAGTTTAATTTGGCCGAAAGGGACTTCTTTTGATGTACCTAAAACATCTGTTATTGTGGGATTGCATCAATATTTATCGGACTCTACTCAGACGGAACCAATCGAGTTGGCCGCGAATGAGTTGATTTTTGATGCGCAAACAGATTTGTTGGACAAGCCAGTCGACTATGTTTTTAAGCGTATGGCTGAAGGCTTGAATCGTTACAAAGAAACGTCGCTTAAAATTTTGGTTAATTCGGGAAAAGATGAACGAACATCCTTGAAGCGGGGTTTTGTAATTAAGAATCGCCTGGTAGGTGAGGGGCTTTCGCCTGCTCGTATTGAGGTCAAAACGTCGGATGAAAACGGTGTTATTTTTGCTCTTTCTAAGAAGCCTTTATTAAAATAATCCAATTCGTTTGCTTTCTATTGTTAGTATGCCTATTTTTGTGGCATATTAGTACAAATGCATCCGCATAAATCGATTACAAGTGATTGTAAATCCCTATTGATTAACTACAAAGGGCTATTAGGTTTGATTACGGATGTGTGAGGGCATCATAATTAAACATAACAATCATGAGTGAAAAAATTCGCTTTGATAGTCTTCCTTTGTCGGAAGGTATCCAAGAAGCAGTAAAAGAAATGGGTTTTGAGTTTGCTTCCCCCATTCAATCAGAAGCTATTCCCTACGTTTTAGAAGGTCGCGATGTCATCGGACAAGCCCAAACAGGTACAGGTAAAACTGCTGCTTTTGGTATTCCAATGATCGAACATATCGTACCGTTCGAGAAATTCGTACAAGCTATTATTTTATGTCCTACGCGTGAGTTAGCGGTTCAAGTTTCGGAAGAAATGAAGAAGCTTTCTAAGTTCACGAAGGGTGTTTGGGTTACAACCGTTTATGGTGGTGATTCAATCGATCGTCAAATTAAGTCATTGAAGGCAGGTGCCAACATCGTTGTGGGTACTCCGGGTCGTGTGATTGACTTAATTGAGCGTCGTGCATTAAAGTTACAACAAGCATCCATGATCGTATTGGATGAGGCAGATGAGATGTTGGATATGGGATTCCGTGAGGATATCGAAAGTATCTTGCAAGAAATGCCAAACGAGCGTCAGACTGTTTTATTCTCAGCAACGATGTCTAAGCCAATCATGGCTTTGACAAGTCGTTATTTGACTGAGCCGAAATTAGTTAAGGTCGTTAAAAACGAAATCACGAACGTGAACATCGAACAATTGTATTTTGATGTAAAAGGACGTGCGAAGATGGAGGTTACTACGCGTTTGATCGATTTTTACGCATTGAAATTGATGTTGATCTTCTGTAATCAGAAGAAACGTGTGGATGAAGTTGTAGAAGAATTGGTTTCTCGTGGTTATGCAGCAGAAGGTTTGCATGGTGATTTGCGCCAAAGCCAACGTACGCAAGTAATGAATCGTTTCCGTAATGGAAATGTAAATATTTTGGTTGCTACGGATGTGGCGGCTCGTGGATTGGACGTTGACAATGTGGATGCGGTAATCAATTACGATATCCCATTGGATGAAGAATATTATGTACACCGTATCGGTCGTACAGGTCGTGCTGGTAAATTCGGTAAGGCATTTACCTTGGTTGTAGGATCTGAGCGCAATCGCTTGCGTGAAATCATGAACTACACCAAAGTTAAAATTGACAAAGGTGTAATTCCATCGTTTACAGATGTTGTTGGTATCAAGAAAGGCATGTTCATTGAACGTGTGGCTGCTACGATCAACGAAGGTGATTTAGAGGTATTCTCTGATTCATTGGAAAACCTACAGCATGCAGGATTTTCTACGGAGCAAATTGTTGCTGCTTTGGTGAAAATGAACATGGGTATCCAGAAGAATGAGTTTGGTGACGAGAATCTTGAAGGAGAATTAGAGCGTCAATCTCGTAAGTATGGTCGTGAGGAGCGTGGCGGTGGATACCGTGATCGTGATTCGCGTGGTGGTGGAGAGCGCCGTGGTGGTGGTCGTTTTGACCGTGATTCACGCGGTGGAGGAGATCGTGGTGGTCGTTTCGAACGTGGTGGAGATCGTGATCGTGACCGTGGCCCACGTGGTCCGCGTGTGGATCGTGAAGGAAAACCTTACAAAACAGACGAAAACATGGTTCGTATGTTTGTGAATATTGGATTTAATGAAAAAATTTCCCCTTCGAATATCGTTGGAGCCTTTGCAGGTGAGACAGGAATTCCAGGAAATGTGTTAGGCCAAATTCAAATTGAGAATAAACACACGTACGTAGATGTACCGAAAGAATATGCAAACCAAGTAATCGATAAGATGGTTGGCGCGCAAATCAAAGGGAAGCGAGTACTTGTAGAAATCGCTAAGCCGGTTTAATCGTATTTTTTTTTTTTTTGAGGGGGATGGCCAATGGTCATCTCCCTTTTTTTATGACTTCTTTAAAAAGAAGTGCTGTTTGGGTGCAATGCGTTTTAATGAAATGATTCCCATTTCGAATAATTCGATGCTATGAATGGCTTGTGTTTTTGCAGCAATGAAGGCCCAATTTTGTAAGGATTCTTCTGAATGGCGAATGTTAAGACAAATGAGTAGATTGTCCGGATCAACCAATAAAGTGCTTATTGCATGTAAATCCGACTCATTGAGTTTAGCGAAATCAACAACATGAATTTTTCCGGCGGCTAATTTCAAATGTTTGCCTAGGCCATGAATGATGGATTCCTGGATATTATCGGGATTCTGCTGGTAAATCGGGTCAATTACTTGCGTATATAAGTCAAATACGAAAGGCGAGTGCAAGCCATGTGCTGTTTGTGCCTTCCAGTTAAATGCGAATCGTTTAAACATTAGTTCTGAGCAAAAGTCGTCGTGAGGGAAAAGGCAGGGATTTCTACCTGAAAAGTTTCTTGCGTAGCTAAATTCAAGAAGGTATAATAGCCACTCATTTTGCCGAATTCCGACATCATAGGGCAGCCAGAGGAATATGTAAATGATGTATTGGGTTCTAAGATGGGTTGTTGGCCCACAACCCCTAATCCTTTCACCGTTTCTTCATGCAAGCCTCCATCGAGTATATGCCAATAGCGACTTACAAGTTGGACGGGTTGTATGGACCGATTTAAGATTGTAATTTGGTAACTGAAGAAGTATTGATACGGTTTTTGAATTTCCATATCAGGTATATGGTGGGCAATGACTTCAATCGATATTTCAGGTGTATTATAAAGCGACATGGGTTGATTGCTATGGCAAATGAAGTACTAAAATTACAGGATTTACTGCAGAATGATTGGAAAACGATCTTGAAATCTACGCTTGAATCGGAAAAATTTGATCTTCTTTCTGAAAAAGTCCTTCATGCTTATCAGGTTGAAGAAGTTTATCCTCCTTTGAATCATTTGTTCGATGCTTTTAATGGCTGTTCTTTTGAGCAGACCCGGGTCGTTTTACTCGGCCAGGATCCTTATCATGGGATAGGGCAGGCACATGGCTTAAGCTTTTCTGTCCCGAATTCGATTCCCTTGCCGCCTTCACTGAAGAATATTTACAAAGAGTTATTCAATGACCTCGGGCTGATGCGTTCCTCAGGTGATTTATCGGATTGGGCTCGTCAGGGTGTTTTACTTCTAAATACGTCATTAACTGTTCGCGCTGGAGAGGCCGGCTCGCATGCTTCTTATCAATGGCCTATTTTTACAAAAGCTGTTCTTGAGGCCTTGAATTCCCAGATAAAGCCTTTGGTTTTTTTATTGTGGGGTAATCATGCCCAGCATTTCGCTTCGATGATTGATGAAACAAAACATGCGGTGATTAAATCGGCGCACCCTTCTCCTTTAGCAGCGAATCGGGGTGGTTGGTTTGGTACCAAACCTTTTTCGCAAACCAATGACTTCTTGATCTCCAAGGGAATGGAGCCCATTCGCTGGGCCTAAAGTCTTCTCAACTGGCTAGGGAAATAAACGAACTGATTCGGAAATTCGGCTAAGAAGAAATTCGAAATTAGGTTTTCAATCGCTTCTTTTCTTATTTCTTCAGATTGTGGAATTAAGCATTGCACGGAAAAGCCTTTCGAGTCGGGTTCTTGGTGGGAGCTAATTTCAAATACATGTGCCTGCTCAACAAAATC
Organism: Cytophagaceae bacterium; assembly: GCA_017984215.1. Classification (GTDB taxonomy): domain Bacteria; phylum Bacteroidota; class Bacteroidia; order Cytophagales; family Spirosomataceae; genus Aquirufa; species Aquirufa regiilacus. The sequence continues at coordinate 323,302 of JAGOAA010000001.1, read as the reverse complement.
CCATGCATTTAATTCTGGAACGATATGTTTTGTAAGTGCCTTGATGGCTTGCTCTTCGATTTTGTTTTCGACAAAGATGGATATGTTGTATTGGATCATAATTTGAATTGCTTTTGTGCGAGTGCTTGGTACATAATTTCGGCGGTATGAAATCCTTCTTTATCGATTCCGTCTTTGATTTGGTGCCGACAAGATGTTCCGTTCATGGCGATGATGGTTTTACTTTTTGTGGCCAATAGGCGAGGGTATAGGACTAATTTGGCGATTTGCTGTGATAAATTGTAATGGTTTTTATCATAACCAAATGATCCCGCCATACCACAACAGCCTGTTGGTAAGAGTTCAACCTCAAAATTTATTGGAAAGTTCAATACTTGTCGTGTGCTACTGATACCTGCAATGGATTTTTGATGGCAGTGTCCGTGCAACACGATTTTTTCCGGTTTATCCGTGAATTGATCTGCTGTAATATGTTTAGCTTTTATTTCTTGTAATAGAAATTCATCGATGAGAAGGCAATTTTCCTTTAGCTGCATAGCATCCTGACGTAATGATTCCTCCACTAAATGAGGAATTTCATCGCGGAAACTTAAAATAGCACTAGGTTCAATTCCGATAAATGGATGTTCCTTTGAAATCAGGCCTTTCAGAATTTCTACATTGGTGTTCGCTAATTTCTTCGCAAAGGCAAGCATGCCTTTGGATATGTAGGTTCTACCACTGATAATTTGATTGGGTATTTTGACACCGTATCCTAGTTCATTTAGCAGTAAAATTGTCTTTTTCCCTAATTCCACCTCATTGTAGTTGGTGAATTCGTCCGCAAATACATACACAAATCCTTTGGGAAATGTTTCTTGGTTTATGCGCTTGCTGTGCGCTTTATGCCACGATTCTAGGCTAGTAAAATGAACTTCTGGAATGCTTCGATTCCATGAGAAGCCCATGGCACTTTTCAGTAGAATAGAGCTTCCCGGAAAGTTGATGAGTAAATTATAGAAAGGTGCCACATAGCTTGCAAATTTTTGAAGGCTAGGGAAGTGTCCGACCATCTGAGTCCGCCAAGGAGTTCCTTGTTTGTCATAATGCTGCTGGAGTGTTTCAGCCTTTAACTTGGCCATATCTACTCCAGATGGACATTCCGTTTGGCAACCTTTGCAAGAAAGACATAGGTCTAATACTTCCAGTAATTCCGGATTCGAATAGGCCTCTGAACCACTTTCCGTGATAAGTTGGCGTAAAATATTAGCTCTACCTCGTGTACTATCTTTTTCTTTTTGGCTCGCCATGAAACTGGGGCACATCGTTCCACCCGTTAAAGCCGTTTTTTTGCAATCACCAGATCCTGAGCATTTTTCAGCGAGTCCTAATGGACTTCCTGTTTCTGGGTAATGAAAATAATATGCTTGTGGAATCTTTGTTTCTTTCTTTCGAAATGCCTCATCCATGGGAGGTGAGTGAACTATTTTACCTGGATTGAGGATGTTATTAGGGTCAAATAATTGTTTGATTTCCACAAACAATTGGTAAATAGCATCCCCCATAATTTGCGGTATGAATTCACCTCTTAGTCGGCCATCTCCATGTTCTCCACTCAATGAGCCTCTGTATTTTTTGAGTATTTCGACCGTTTCCGTTAATAAGGAACGGAATAATGTTTTGCCTTCGGTACTGTGGATGTCCAAAAAGGGTTCAATGTGTAATTCGCCTGCTCCCGCATGCGCGTAATAGGCCGCTTGAACATTATTTTTAGCAAGTAATGCTTGAATGTCGGCTACATATGCAGGTAAATCTAACGGAGCAACGGCACAGTCTTCGATCAGGTTAACGGGTTGTTTAAGCCCGGTTTGGTTACGGATAAGACCCAAACCAGCTTTTCGAATGTCCCAACCTTTACTTATTTCATCGCCGTACAAGACTGGGAATGCATACGCTAGTTTAGCTTCTTGAATCGATGCGATGCATTGATTGATTTTTCCATCTAATGTAGCCTGGCTATCTGATCGGAATTCGACCATCAATATGGCGGCAGGTTTCCCTTCGATAAAGCTTCGGTCATCTTTGAAGTTGGGATGATTCTCCGTAAACGAAAGAATAAAATCATCCACTAATTCGGATGCGGTTGGGTGGGAATCTAAGGCAATGATATTAGCCTTTAGCGAATCCTGTAGGCTGTTGCAGTGCAAACAAAGTAAACCCACAAATGATTCGGGTTTGTTTAGAAGGTTTAGTTTGGCTGCATGAACGACGGCTAAGGTGCCTTCGGACCCTGCGAATAAAGCGGAAAGATTAAATGGTTTTCCGTCCGGGTTAAAAGGTTGCATTTCGATAAGTGCATCGAGTGCATAACCGGTGTTCCGACGTTTGATTTCAGCTTTTGGAAAAGCGTTTTTAATCAATAATTGAATCTCAGGGTTATTGAGGATTCGATGTAATTCTCGGTAAATTCTCCCTTCCAGGTTGTTGAGCGCTGTTTTCTTATAAAAAGCATCTAGACTCAAGGGTTCTGTATGAATTTCGGTTCCATCGGATAACCAAGCTCTCGTTTCTAATAAATGGTCACGTGTCGTTCCCCAAACGATCGAATGCAGTCCGCAGGAATTGTTTCCGATCATACCACCAATCAACGCGCGGTTAGCTGTTGAAGTTTCAGGACCCAAAAACAAGTCGGCAGCCGCTAAATGCTTATTTAAATCATCCCGTATAATGCCGGGTTCTACCCAAACGGATTGTTCTTTTTTGTTTAATTGGATGATTTTGGCCATTTGAGCAGAAATCTCCATGACGATACCATTACCCACAACTTGGCCTGCTAGGGAAGTACCTGCACCTCTGGGAATGATGTTGGTCTTGTGTGTAGCCGCAAATTGAATAAGACGTTTGATATCTTTTGCATGCATCGGAATCGCCACGGCTGTGGGTTCCACCTCATAGACGGATGCATCGGTGGCGTACAATCTTTTGGTCAGCCGACTGGTTTGCGAGTCATTGAAAAAGAGTTCTCCTTCGAAATGAATTTTTAATTGCTCGATGTCCCGCTTACTCCAGTGCATGTATCTACGAATTGAATTTTAAAATTACGAAATCCAATCTTACCAACATATAACCACTCAAAGTTTCTGATGTGCATTTCATCCGAATGAACGAATTCCTTTCGTTATTAATTGTAAATTTGAATTCAAACTGAAATCTATGTTCTTTTTACGCCAAGTCTACGAGAGTTTTTTGTTTGCCTATCAGGCACTGCGATCTAATGTGATGCGTACTACCTTATCCTTGTTAGGTGTAAGTGTGGGTATTTTTGCCATCGTAGCTGTTTTTACAGCTGTGGATTCATTGAATAACAAGATTCGTAAGGAGATTGATTCTTTTGCAGGTTCTGGTGTATTATATGTAGGCAAATGGCCTTGGTTGATGCAGAATAATTACCCTTGGTGGAAATATTTGAATCGGCCGGAGATGAAGTACACGGAATTTAAATACTTGAAGGAGCATTTAGAAAACGCAGAAGCCATTGCGATCATGGATGGTGGTCGGACCGCGAATGTGTCCAGAGGCAGTAATAGTATCGATGCCAATATGACGGGGGCGTCGTATGAATACAATCAAATTACGAGTACTCCTATTCAAGATGGACGCTACTTTCTTCCCATTGAATCCGATAACGGATTGTTTGTCTGTATTATAGGTGCCAAAGTTGCAGAAACCTTGGTGGATGGTCGGTCTGCTGTAGGAGAGATCATCAAAGTCAATGGCATTAAATTTTTGGTTATTGGCGTTATTGAAAAGAAAGGGGAGGATATGTTGAATTTTGGAGGTACTCCCGATGAAAAAGTGATTATTCCTTATACAACTTTTGCGGCGGTCTTTCAAAAAGATAAACCTGCCCCGGATATTGCAATTAAAGCATTTAAGTCGGATGATGGACAAGCTGCCTTAGAAGGGGAGATTACGGGCATGATGCGTAGTTTACGATCAATTAAACCGAAGCAAGAAGATAATTTCTCTGTGAATCGTTTAGATGGTCTTCAAGCGTTTTTCGATGGAATTTTTGCGGCTTTGAATATTGCTGGAGCTCTGATTGCCGGATTTTCGTTGTTGGTAGGTGGTTTTGGTATCGCAAACATCATGTTTGTCTCTGTGAAGGAACGGACGAATATCATTGGTATTCAGAAATCCTTAGGCGCGAAGAATTATGTGATTTTGTGGCAGTTCTTATTTGAGGCTATATTTTTAAGCTTGATTGGTGGGGTCGTTGGAATTGGATTAGTCGTTTTAATAACCTTGATTCCTCAAGAAGCACTCCCATTGAGTTTGACGGCCGGAAATGTCATTAAGGGCTTATTTATATCAAGTTTCATCGGTGTGTTATCCGGAATTATTCCTGCTTGGGTGGCCGCGAAGATGGATCCAGTAACGGCCATTCGTTCGAAATAAACGATTTGTTGGACATAAAAAAGCCTCTCCTAAACAAATAGGAGAGGCTTTTTAGTAATTAACTCTTATAGAGACAAGGTTTCTAATACCGAGTTCATATTGCGAACAGCATCCGCAGATTTGTTAAATGCTGCTTGTTCGTCTTCTGTTAATTTATAATCAACGATTTTCTCCCATCCGTTTTTACCTAATACCACGGGTACGCCTAGGCAAATATCAGATTGACCATATTCTCCATCAAGAGATACGCAGCAAGACATGATTTTTTTCTCATCACGTACAATTGCCTCAACTAATGCAGCACCTGCAGCACCTGGAGCGTACCAAGCTGAAGTACCCAATAAACCTGTTAAGGTTGCACCACCGACCATTGTGTCAGCTGCTACTTTGTCTAAAGTATCTGCATCCAAGAATTGGCTTACTGGAACACCATTGTAAGTTGCTAAACGCTTTAATGGAATCATCGTAGTATCTCCGTGACCACCGATAACCGTTCCGTGGATATCATTGATTGATACATCCATTGCTTTAGCTAAGTAGCACTTGAAACGTGCTGAATCCAAAGTACCACCCATACCGATAATACGGTGCTTGTCTAAACCAGCAACTGATTTTGCTAAGTAAGTCATTGTATCCATTGGGTTAGAAATGATAACAATGATTGGGTTTTTAGAGAATTTAAGAATGTTTTCAACAACACTCTTCACGATACCTGCATTCACGCCGATTAATTCTTCACGTGTCATACCAGGCTTGCGAGGAAGACCAGAAGTAATTACGACAACATCTGAATTTGCTGTTTTTGAATAATCGTTTGTTGAACCTACTAATTTCGTATCAAAACCTAACAAAGAGGCCGTTTGAAACATATCAAGGGTTTTGCCTTCAGCAATACCTTCTTTGATATCTAATAATACTAATTCATCAGCTAATTCTTTTCTAGCGATGTTGTCAGCACAAGTTGCACCTACGGCACCTGCTCCTACTACGGTGATTTTCATTGTTTTTATTTTTAGGAAAGATTATACTAAAATCGCTGCAAAAATAAGACATAATCGGCAATTATCGACGTTCTTTTTAAAATCAATATTATAAAGGATAGACCCGACTTGATTTTAGAAGCATTTTAGTATATTTAAGGATTAATTAGTGAAAATGGGAACAGAGAAAAGCTTTATCGATCGGATTATTTCGTCACATTATTTTCAGAAAGCCATGGAAAAAGCGGAAGCTGTTTTCATGCATGATAAATTAGGTATGCTAGGCCTACTTCAGAAGGCGCTTGTGAAGGTTCAGGAGCTAGCCGCAACGAGCAATATTTCGGTGGTTAAATTATTAAACCATTACATTGTTTTGTTTAGTGAACTAATTAAAGCCTATATCGCTGGGACATACAAGAAATTGCCTGCTATTACGTTAGTGAAAATGGTGGCTGTTTTAGTTTATTTTATTTCACCCTTTGATTTCATTCCAGATGTCTTGCCTTTTGTGGGGTTTACGGATGATTTAGCGGTTGTTTTATGGGTTGGAAAATCGATAAAAAATGAATTAGATGAATTTGAAAAACATGCGAATGTTTAACGCCTGAATAAGGATTATTACTGACTATTGAATATATTTACAAAATTAAAAATTAGACTACAATGAACATCTCAAGTATATTATTGTTTTTGAATGGTTTAGGTGGCGGTGAATTATTATTAATTGGCTTAGCGATCTTGTTGTTTTTCGGTGGCAAGAAGTTACCTGAATTAATGCGTGGACTTGGAAAAGGAATTCGTGAGTTCCAAGACGCGAAGAATGAAGTGAAAGATCAGATCAACAAAGAATTAGACGAAACGAAGAAATAGTCTTCCCGTTTTTGTTTTCAATGCATAGTTGGCGAAAGCCAACTATGCTTTTGTGTTTAAAAAGAATCCCATTTTTTGATGAATTCATCCCCTGTTGCCTACTCGGAAATACGTCGAGATTTATTGGCTGGCAAGCGTACCTGTGTGGAGATTGTGCAAGGTCATTTAGATCGCATAGCAGCATATAATGCCCAATTAAATGCATTTTTAACTGTTTATGACGAAGTGGCATTAGCACGAGCGGTGGAGATTGATGCCAAAATTAAACAAGGCAATGCAGGACCCTTAGCGGGTTTGGTCGTGGGTATCAAAGATTTACTTTGCTATGCAGATCATCCTAGCCAGGCGGGTAGCCAAATCTTACATGGTTTCCAATCGACTTTTTCCGCGACCGCTGTTCAGCGATTGTTGGACGCCGATGCGATTATCGTTGGCCGACAAAATTGTGATGAGTTTGGGATGGGATCAACGAATGAGAATTCTTCTTTTGGTCCGGTATTAAATTTTGCCAATCCTGCGCATGTTGCGGGTGGGAGTTCTGGCGGTTCGGCAGTGGCAGTTCAAGCAGGTATGTGCCAAGTCTCTTTGGGTACAGATACAGGTGGTTCCATTCGGATGCCGGCTGCATTTTGTGGGATTATGGGCTTGAAACCAACTTATGGTCGCGTTTCTCGTTGGGGGCTTATCGCCTACGCATCATCATTTGATACGATTGGGCCGATGGCACATCATTTATCGGATTTAGCGATTGTTCTGAAAACAATCGAAGGAAAAGATGGCTATGATAGTACGGTTGTAGATGATTTTTCAACGGATTTTTCAAGCAAGAAGCAGGTTGCCTATATCAAAGAGATTGTAGAACATCCAAGTTTGCAGCCTGAGATTCGGGAGGCATTTTTTGCCCAAGTAGCTAAATTGAAAGCAGCTGGATATGAAGTAGTTTCCGTGGATTTTGCTTTTATCGAGCAATTATTACCCACCTATTATGTGTTAACTACCGCAGAAGCGAGTTCAAATTTGGCTCGTTTTGATGGTGTTAAATTTGGGCATCGGACAGCGGATGCCAAGGATTTAATGGACTTGTACAAGAAAACACGTGATGAAGCTTTTGGTGAAGAGGTGAAGCGTCGGATAATGTTGGGGACTTTTGTATTAAGTGCCGACTATTACGATGCTTATTATACGAAGGCGCAACAAGTTCGTCGTTTGATTCAAGAAAGAACTTTGGCGATTTTAGCGGAAAGTGATTTCATTATTTCGCCTACGACTTCATCTACGGCCTATAAGATTGGGGAAAAGACTTTAGACCCACTTCAAATGTATTTGGGTGACTTGTTCACGGTGCAAGCGAACATAACGGGTTTACCCGCCATTTCTGTTCCGATGGGAGTTGATGCGGAAGCTTTGCCTATGGGCTTTCAGATTACTGGAAAGGCATATGATGAACAAGGATTGATTGAATTTGCTAAGCAATTTGAATAGATGTTAACTAGATTTTTGTGTTTTGTGGCTTTGTTGTTATTTGCTCTCCCGGTTTGGGGGCAGATTACTGCTGCTATGCCGCCAGCACAAGAGAATGCCGTTGGGAAGAACTATTTTCCTGCGGATGATTTAGCTGCCATTGATTCTTTGGCCTTAGTGGAACAAGGTTTACCTACGGCATTTATGATTGATCCTTCGATCGTGTCAAGCCGACTGAAGGGACTACAAAATCAAATCCCATTAAACTATAATTTTCAAACGCATCAGTTCGTCGAATATTTTGCTTTTCGGAAAGCGGAGTTTACCCAACGGATGTTGGAGAAGCGGGACCTCTATTTTCCCTTATACGAGAAATATCTAAAGCAATATAATCTTCCTGAAGAATTAAAGTATTTATCATTAATTGAATCTGGATTAGAGCCGCGGGCCTTAAGTAATAAAGGTGCTGGTGGATTGTGGCAATTTATGCCTTATACAGCTAGAGGAGATTTCGGTTTACGTGTTGATGGCGTTGTGGATGAACGATTCGATCCGGAAAAAGCTACGGAGGCAGCTTGTAAGTATTTGAAGCAGTTATACCGCATTTTTGGAGATTGGCATTTAGCATTAGCGGCCTATAATACGGGCCCAGGAAATGTTAAACGTGCGATTCGTAAATGTGGTCGCAGTGATTTTTGGGGTATTTATAATTGTCTACCCAAGCAGACACGTGCTTATGTTCCCCAATTCATCGCGATGGATTACATGATGAACTATCATAGTGATCATGCCATTCATGCGGAAAAATGGGTGAAAAAGATTCCATTCGATACGATCCAGGTGAAAGGGTATTTGAACTTGAACCGATTAAAGCAATTTGCTTCGATTCATGTGGACACATTTCAGTTTATCAATCCCCATTTAATTGGTGCTACGATTCCCAATGACAACAAAACTGTCGTTGTTTATATTCCAAGTTCCCGTTTTGAATATTTTAAGTCCAACCGAAAAGCCATTTTAGATTCGGCTTCTTTTGTTAATCAAAAACAAACCGATAGCCTAGCCTCATTATTTGTTGACAAACTGGTTAAGCGCCGTTACAAGGTTAAGCGAGGTCAATCGCTTTATGATGTCGCTCGTATTTTACACGTGAGTGTCTTGGAGTTAAAACATTTAAATCAACTCAGAACGAATCGGATAAAACGTGGTAAGCAATTGCTTTATTTCGCACGGATTCGCGAGAAGGTCATGCAAACGCCTGGTGATTCAACGGTCGAAGAGGTAGCACCTGTCGTTCAAGTAAAAGTAAGGAAAGCTAAGATTCGGTATCATAAAGTTCGTTCAGGTGATACACTTTCCGACATCGCCGAACGTTATCAGGGTTTGACCATAACAAAATTGAAAAAACTAAATCGAATGCGTGCTTCGACGACTTTACGTCCTGGTATGCGTTTACGAATTTCATAACATGATCGCATATTTAAAAGGTAAATTAGCACATAAGGATCGCACACATGTCATCATTGATGTGCAAGGCGTAGGTTATGAGGTGAAAATCTCGTTGCAAACGTACGATGCTTTGAAAGATGGCAACGAAAACGTTCAGTTATTTACGCATCTTCAGATCAAAGAAGATTCTCATACCTTGGTGGGATTTCATTCCATGGATGAAAAATACTTGTTTTTGGATTTAGTATCCGTTTCGGGTGTTGGCTTAAGTACGGCATTGGTGATGCTTTCTTCGTTTTCTTCGAGTGAGATTCGTTCCGCGATTATGAATGAAAACATCGGTTTAATTCAATCCATTAAGGGTATTGGATCGAAGACGGCCCAACGGGTTATCTTGGAATTGAAGGATAAATGCAAGAAGGATACCTTGTTTGTTGAGGCGGGTGCTGCTTCGCACGATGCTTCATTTGGCGTTAAGCAAGAAGCCTTGGCCGCTTTAGTGACGCTTGGTATTCCACGGGTTGCTGCAGAGAAGAATTTGGATCAATTGCTGAAGGCAAATCCAGATTCTAATGTAGAACAATTAATTAAACTGGCTTTACGTTAAGTTATTTTTAACCCTTTCTGAATGTTTTTGCCCCGACTTTTTCATCGAACCTTTCCATTAGCTTTTGCGAGCTTATTGGTGTTTGGTGGCTCTGTGAATATGGTGGCGCAAGAATTAGATTCTACGAAGGTTCTTGAAAAAAGTGGAAAAAAGCCACGGTACCAAGTCAAGAAATTGACTTCGATTACCCAAAAGCAAAAATCACCCTTTGCCATTTATGCGATTCCGCAGGCAAAATCGACTACACGGATAGTCGGTGAAAATGTATTTCAGGAACGTCTGTTGGGTGATTTTTCTTTGAGTCCTATTCATAGTAAGAGCTTTTCAGATTATAGTCTTCAGCAAAATAGTTTGGTCAATCGCAGTTTTTGGAATGCTTATTCCAAGAGTCTCGATGGTTCTAGTAGTGTTCAATCTCGCGGTTTATTCCCTAAGATTGAATTACCACCTGCGATAGATCGAATTTTCGGTGGTTCCGAAGTGTATTTTAAACCCAATGGTAGTTTATTGTTGGACATTGGTTACCAAGGCCAATATGTGGATAATCCTGCCATTCCTGTTCAATTACGTTACGTAGGGAATTTGTTTTTCAACGAACAGGCACAGATCAACTTCCAAGGTAAGATTGGTGATAAATTGAATTTGAATGCCAACTTTGATACGAAGGCAAGTTTCAATTTCCAAAATCAATTAAAGTTGAATTGGAAAACGCAGGAAGAAGATATTTTGCAAAACATTGAGGCTGGAAATACCTCATGGACATTGAATTCGCAATTGATTCCAGGTGTTCAGAATTTGTTTGGTCTTAAGACATTATTGCGTTTTGGTAATTTGGATGTGACGGTTGTCGCTGCACAACAACGTTCTAAACAGGATTGTATCACGATGAAAGGTGGTTCTCAGGGACGTTCATTTGAATTGCGTGCGGATCAATACGATGAAAATCGCCACTTCTTTTTATCGACCTTTTTCCGAAATAATTACGAGCGTTCTTTACAGAACCTGCCTGTTATTACGAGTGGAATCACGATTACACGTGTTGAAGTTTATGTAACAAATCGTACGCAAAGCACGGAAACCTTGCGGAATTTGGTTGCCTTAGCCGATTTAGGGGAATCAAATCCATACAGTCGGGACAAAGCTGTTTTGCAACCCATTGTCGCTGGTCAAACTGTTGATAACAAAAATAATGGCTTGTATGCCAAGTTAACAGCAGATGCACAAATTCGTAAGTCGGATCAAGCATCTTATCAGTTAGAATCTGCCTATGCCTTACAGCGTGGAACTGATTTTGATATGTTGAAAGGTGCTAAACGTCTAAATGAACGTGAATTTAAGTTCAACCCACAACTCGGTTATATATCCTTAGTTGCTCCCCTTCGGAATGACGAAGTGTTAGCTGTAGCGTATGAATACACGTTTAATGGTCGGAAATATAAAGTAGGGGAGTTGACGGAAGATTACCAGGCCCGACAAGATAACGAGGTATTGATCTTGAAGATGTTGAAGTCTTCTACGATTCGGAACCACCTGCAACATCCCATGTGGGATTTGATGATGAAGAATATTTACTCGTTGAATTCGAATGGATTAAGTAAGCAAAATTTTCAGCTACGCTTGATTTACAAGGATGATGCAACGGGGATCGACAATTCGAACTTGATTGAAGGAGAGAAAGTTAAAGACATTCCTTTAGTGAAGGTATTGGGCTTAGATAAATTGAATTTTGCAGGTGATCCTCAGCCCGATGGTAATTTTGATTACATCGAGGATATTACGATCGATTCCAAAAATGGAAAGATCATTTTCCCTGTCCTAGAGCCTTTTGGTTCTAGCTTGAAAAAGCAATTCACTGCATCAGAGTCTAATTTGGTCGAGAAATATGTCTTTGATAAGTTGTATCGATTGACGCAGACGGATGCGCTCCAACAAGCGTCGAAGAATAAGTTTTTTATCAAAGGTAATTTTCAGGCGGGTGTCGGTGGAGATATTTCCTTGCCATTTGGCGTCGAAGCTAAGTCGGTGACTGTATCAGCGGGTGGTCAATCTTTGGTTGCGGGTTCCGATTATATCGTGGAAGGTCAATCTGGGAAAGTGAAGATTCTAAATGAAGGTGTATTCCAATCGGGGAGAGAGTTAAAAGTATGTTACGAAAAGCCTGATTTATTTACCAATCAGGTGAGAACCTTATTGGGGACACGTTTGGATTATAATTTAGGTCAAGATGTACATTTAGGGGCAACGGTGCAGAGCATGAGTGAAACACCACCGGCTTTTTTACGTCGTGTTTCGATTGGGAATGAACCCGTTAATAATACTTTGATTGGGTTTGATGCAAGTATTCTGAAGAAATCAAATGCCCTAACGCGGATGATCGATGCATTGCCCATTATCTCCACGAAGGAAACTTCTGTCATCGATTTTCAAGGAGAATTTGCCAAGTTAATTCCAAATGTTAATGATCGCGTGCAGGGGAATGCGTTTATCGATGATTTTGAGTCGGCACGCGTCGTATTCAACTTAAGTTCGCAACCGACCTTATGGCGTCCTGGGTCAACGCCAAAGGATTTTGTGGTAACGAATCCTCGGGACTTGAGTTCAAATTTCCGTCGGGCGAAAATTTCAGCCTATAACGTGGATGCCAGTCTCTATGGACAAGGAGGTTTCTCAATCGATGTTCCTGGACTAGATCCAGCTACGGTGAATACCTATGCCTATGAGCGGGTCGTAACGCCAAAGGGCTTATTCCCCAATAAAGATTTCGCGAATAACATCACCAATTTACCTCTGGGAGTTTTGGATGTTGCTTATTTCCCATCAGAACGCGGTATTTATAACTTCAATCCGAATTTGACAGCACAAGGCTTATTAGCTAATCCAAAGAATAATTTTGGAGCGATAACGCGTGCGATAACATCAGATACCGATTTCGACAATGCGAATGTTGAGCAGATTGAGTTTTGGTTGATGGATCCATTTGTTTCCGGAGAGTCTGGGAAAATTCGTGATGGTGTATTTAATAAGAATAACACGACAGGGGGTAAATTGATTTTCCATTTGGGAGATGTGTCGGAAGATTTTATTCCGGATGGTTTCTCCAACTTTGAGAATGGCATTCCGGCAGGTGAAAAGATTGTTTCGGGAGGTTCGCAGAATGTCGAGAAAACGAATTGGGGCTTAGCGCCGAAACGTCAATTTGTGATTAATGCCTTTGATAATCAAGGGGGACGAGGCCAACAAGATATCGGATTGGACGGTTTACCTAATCAGGTCAATGAGAATAGTGCTATTTCGGAAGCTACTTATTTTGCCGAATATCTAGCGCAAACCAAAACGCGTGTAAGCGATTCAAAGGCGATTGCCGCGATACAAGCTGACCCTGCGGGTGATGACTTCGTGCATTATTTGAGTAGTAATTATAATACGACCGGCAGTATGATTGAGCGTTACAAGAATTACATGGGGATTGAGAACAATTCGCCTACGACGGATAATCCGAGTAATTCGAATGTGACGGAGGCGAATTCCATGATGCCAGACCGCGAGGATTTAAATAATGATAATACCGTTAATGAGGTTGAGGCGTATTTTCAATATGAGGTCGACTTGAAGCCAGGCGGATTAGCGGTTGGCCAAGGATTTGTTGTTGATAAAGTCAATGATGGGGGAGTGGATTGGTATTTATTCCGAATCCCGATCAAAGACAAACGTAATTATACGACTCCGGCAGGTGAAATTTCGAGTTTCAAATCGATTCGTTTCTTCCGAATGTTATTGAGTCAATTCCAAGATCCGGTGGTTTTACGTTTTGCCCAGTTGCAATTATCCGGTTATTCTTACCGCAAGTTTATCGGGGATTTGGATCAACGCAATGGACAGGAAATTCCGGAGACCTATGATGCGAAGTTCCGGATATCTTCCGTAAACATTGAGGAAAATGGCCCTGCAACCAAAGGTGCGAATACGATTCCCTATGTTGTGCCTCCGGGATTTGTTCGGGATCAAGACGTGACAACGATTAATAACGCACGATTGAATGAACAATCGATGAGTTTATGCGTGGATAATTTACGTCCGGGCGATGCGCGTGGTGTGTTTAAAAATTCGGCATTTGATTTCATTAATTACAAGCGTCTACGCATGTTTGTTTCGATGCAAAGTCCTGATCAGGTGGATGGGCAGGTCTCTGCTTTTATGCGTATAGGAACTGACTTGACGGACAACTATTACGAAGTTGAGCAAACGGGATTACGTCAAACGCAAAAAGGCCAAAGTTTAGATATTGAAATTTGGCCTCAAGACAATGAATTTGATATTGAATTTGACTTATTGAAGCAAGCGAAAATTGAACGGGACCGACAAGGCAAATCCTTGAATGATCGTTTTACCTTGAATATGGTTTCTTCTACGGGGAAAACCTATCGCGTGACTGTGATGGGCCGACCGGATCAGAGTGCATCGATGATCTTGATGATAGGTGTTCGAAATACGGCAAAAGACGGTCAAAATAAGTCCTTCTGCGTATGGGTAAATGAGTTGAGAGCTTCAGGTTTTGATCAAACTTCGGGAGCAGCTGCCTTAGGTAAGATGGGAATTAAATTGGCTGATTTAGGCCAAATTACCATGAATGGTAGTTTCAAAAACTATGGCTTTGGTGGAGTTCAATCAAAGATTTCGGATCGATCACGCGATAATACGAAGGAATATGGGATTACGGCCAATTTGAATTTGGATAAGTTTTTACCGCAGAAATGGGGCTTTAAGATTCCTTTTTATGTGTCCTATGACCGACGAAACGTCGCTCCTCAATTTGACCCACTGGATCCAGACATCTTCTTAGCGGATGCGGTAAGTAAATTTAATACGCAGGCCAAGCGTGCTGATTATTTGAAATTAGTGGAAGATAATACGGAACGACAAGGGTTTAATTTTACCAATGTCCGCAAGATTCGATCTTCGTTAGCGAAGCATGCTTATGTCTGGGACTTGTCGAATTTTACGTTTAGCTATGCCTATTCCGAGATGATTCGTACGAATACATTGACGGAAACTTACCGACAATTAAGTCAACGAGGAAGTGTTTTGTATAGCTATACCTCGTCAGCAAACTACTGGGAGCCATTTACGAAGATGAAATCTAATTCGCAGTGGTTGGCTCTTTTGCGTGATTTAAATGTGAATATTATTCCTTCTTCGATTACGATGCGTGCCGAGATGGATCGGAGTTTTGTGAAGACGCAATTGCGAAACCAACAATTAACGACTGAAGGAGTTGCTCCGCAATTTGAGAAATATTGGTTCTTGAATCGGCAGTATGCCTTGAATTGGAATTTGACTAAGAGTATGATTGTCAACTATTCAGCCAATGTTAATTCCATTATCGATGAGCCATTTGGGGATTTAGATACCCAAGCAAAGCGTGATTCGGTCATTTTCAATATACGTGCCTTGGGTAGAGCAAAGGAGTTCGACCAACAAGCCGGATTGATATGGCGCTTGCCGCTGCAGAAATTGCCTTTGACGGATTGGATGAATGCGGATTATACGCATCGCATTGGGTATAATTACTTTGCCAATTCATTTAATATCAAGGACTCTTTGGATATTCCTTTTGGTAATATTATTAAGAATACCCGGGAGCGTTCCATTAATGGTAAAGTAGACTTTGTATCCTTGTACAATAGAATTCGTGCTTTACGTTGGGTGAATTCAAGTAATCCTAGCACGAAGGACGTAGCTCGAAATCCAGGAGATGATGAGGATATCATCATTCCTCCTAAGAATGCATTGAAGTCGGTAGCCCGATTGCTTTTAACCCTTCGCGGAATTCAGGTTAACTATTCCATAAACGAGTCCACAACCTTGCCTGGATTTAATCCATCACCAGGTAAATTGGGCATGAATGGGAATTGGGGTGCACCTGGATTGGATTTTGTTAGTGGGGGACAAAGCGATCAAATTCGTTTCACCGCTGCGGAGAATGGTTGGTTGTCGAAGAGTATCGTTCAGAATGTGCCGTTTACCCAATTGCGTCAACAGAAATTCAGTTATTCAACGCAATTAGAGCCGAACAAAGATTTACGTATTCAGGTTGAGGGGAATTATAACAAGGGAGATAATTATCAGGAGTTTTTCCGTCCTGCGGAATTAGGTGGGCCATTTAAGAGTCAGAGTCCTTTGCGTTCAGGAAATTATTCGATGTCCTTTTTGTCCTTTATGACAGCATTTAAAGATCCGACGAATGTGTTCGAAACATTTCGTTCGAATCGAGAAGTGCTCATGACACGTTTGAATCGTACGAAGGTCGCAGAGGGCATATATAACAAGAATTCGCAAGATGTGTTGATTCCATCTTTCTTTGCCGCTTATTCAGGTGTTTCTGCGAATGATGTCAAGTTTTCTCCTTTTTATAATTTACCATTGCCCAACTGGAAAGTGGACTATAATGGTCTGAATTTGTTCCCGGGTATTACGAAGAAATTTAGTTCGTTTACGATTACACATATGTATTCAAGTACGTATAGTGTTGGTAATTTTGTGTCATCCTTGGAATATGGCCAATTAGCGAATGACTTCCAAAATCTCACCTTGAACAGTCTTTTGTATCCATTATCTTCTCGCTTTGACCCTGAAACACGCACATTGATTCCGGTTTATGTGATGAGTACAATATCATTTACAGAACGCTTTTCGCCTTTAGTGGGGGTTAATGCAATTACAAAGAGTAGGGTTTCCTTGCGTTTTGAATACAACCAAGATCGTTCCGTTGGATTGAATTTAGCCAATTCGCAAGTGGCTGAGGTGGCGAATAAGGATTTAACCTTTGCGGTCGGATTTACCAAAGCCAATATGTTGATTCCATTTAAGATAAATGGTCGCTTGGTACGTTTGCCTAATGACCTACGTTTCAATATGAATTTGACCATTCGGGATACGCGGACCTTGCAGCGCAAGTTGGATGCGGAGACGGTTGTAACACAAGGCTTTGTGAATTTCCAATTCAGGCCACAGATTAGTTATTCCGTGAGTGATAAATTATCAGTTACTGCATATTTCGATAAAATGATGAATAACCCTTTGGTTTCCAATTCATTCTATCGTTCGACCGTAGCAGGAGGTTTTCAAATCCGATACAGTTTAGAATAATTATTTTAAAATTTTTGCAATCAAGCCCGATTTTCGTGACCTTTGCAAGCAAAAAAATACGAACATATGAATTTCCCAGCAGATTTAAAGTACACGAAAGAACACGAATGGATTAAGGTTGAGGGTGATGTGGCAATTGTAGGTATTACTGACTTTGCACAAAGCGAATTAGGTGATATTATCTTTGTAGAGGTGGAAACGATCGGGAAGAGCATTGCACAAGATGCGGTATTTGGAACAGTTGAAGCAGTTAAAACGGTTTCTGATTTATTCTTGCCAGTTGCAGGAGAAGTTATCGAGTTTAATACGAATTTAAATAACAGTCCAGAATTAGTTAACTCGGATCCATATGGAGAGGGTTGGGTTGTAAAAATGAAACCAAGTGATTTAGGCGACATTGATCAATTGATGGATGTAGCTACCTATCAAGCATTTGTTGGACATTGATTTTAAAACCCTGATTTCAGGGTTTTTTTTTAGCTTATATAAAACATGCGGATTTTACTTAAATCAGTTTTAGTATCAGACTCTCGTTCTAGCTTTCATGGAAAGACGGTTGATTTATTGGCCGAAAATGGTCAATGGATTCAAATAGCCTCTTCCATTCAAGATAAGGCAGATGTTGTGATCGCAGGAAATCAGTTACAATGGTCTCCTAGTCTTGTTGACTTACGCGTCCACAATACTTTACCCGGTGGTGAACATCGGGAGGATTGGGAAAGTTTAAGTCGGGCAGCGCTGAAGGGTGGCGTATTGGATATGCTTTTATTGCCTACAGGCTCTCCGGTTCCTCAACAGGCAGATTCAATTCGCTTTATTCGTCAGAAGTCGGGCCAAATTACGTTTCATCCCATGGCTCCCTTAAGCTTGGATAACAAAGGAGAGAATTTTACTGATTTGTTTGATTTACACCGCGCCGGTGCAGCTTGGTTCGGTCATGGTTCGGGTTCTTTGCAGGCAGTTGATTTGATGGCCAAAAGTCTTCAATATCTACAAACATTGCCTGTAACGATTGTTTGTCGGCCAGATACGGAAGCATTATCGCTTTACGGTCAAATTCACGAAGGTTTACAAAGTACCTTATTAGGATTGAAAGGAATTCCAGTCTTAAGTGAAAGCATGAGTATCCAACGGGATTTGGATTTGTTGCGTTATGTGCGTGCCAATGCTTTTGGCTTGGCAAATGCTGATTTTAGACTCCATTTTGCTTGTATTTCTACAGCTGCTGGAGTGGAACTTATTCGAGCTGCTAAAGCGGAAGGATTGCCAGTGACTGCTGATGTTGCTGTGCACCAGTTGATTTTTACGGAAGATGCGATCGCTGATTTCGATACAAATAAAAAAGTATTTCCTCCATTTAGGGCGCATGCTGATTTAGAAGCCTTGTGGAAGGGCTTGGAAACTGGTGTAATTGATGCCGTTGTTTCGGATCACCATCCCGTTGAGTTTGAATCAAAAGCCTTGGAATTTGATCATGCGGATTTTGGAACCATCGGGCTAGAAACTTTATTGGTAGCCTTTGTTGATGCAGCCGAAAAGCGCAAATTGAAAAACAGTTTGGATTTTATCACGCACAAGCCGGCTTCGTTAGCAGGGATTTCATTGCCTGTTGTCGAAGTAGGAAGTCACGTGCAAGGAATTGTAATTGAGTCGGGAGTTAATCACGTTTACCAACAAACAGATATCGTAGGTAAATCAAAGAACTCATGTTTCATAGGCGAGACATTTACTACGCAAATCACCCACGTGATTAAGGGAGATCAAATTTTGTATCAAGGATAAGATGAGAGAATTAGTAGGAAAATTTCCCCGAGTGATAGTGGTTAGTCTTATTTGTGTCGTTTTGATGGGGGTATATGGTTATGTGCTTACAATCAATGACATCATTCCCTTAGCAGGTAAGAAGGCGCCTTCGTTTGTGATTGTTTTGTTGGCTCAAGTGTATTTAGCCAAAAATTGGGTTGGATCAAACCGAGGGGCATCTGTACATTTTCTTAAATTGTTTTTGTATCAATACATATTTGTTTTGATTACGGCGCTGGTTGGCGCATTCTCATTGTATTATTTTTATGAATCTGCTACCGGTTTAGAAGTTTTGCAGGATTATATCCGGTTAAGCGTACATGAATTGGGGCAATATAAGGATGTGATCATCAAGCAGGAGGGAAAAGAATATTACTTTCAATTGATGCAAGGCATTCAAGGAATCAATGCTTTTAGTATTGCACGTGATGAATTTAGTCAAAAGCTCTTTCTGGCATTCTTACCAAATTTGTTAATTTCACTTTATTATAAACAATAAATTATGGAAACGACGACTACTTCGAAAAGTTTACTTTTAATTAAATGGGGTATCATTGGAGGCTTGTTGAGCTTCCTTGTATCTGTTGTAACCCAATATTCGGGTTTGGCCGAGGACTTTTCGGAAACACTTGGGTGGGTTTCCTTCTTGGTTACTTTTGTTATCAATGTCACTGTCTTGTTTTTAGCCTTAAAAGAAGTTCGCGCGCAACAAGGTGGCTTTTTAACCTATGGAGAAGGCTTAGGAAGTTCTACGCTACTAGGTGGTTTGTGGGGTATCGTAGCCGGTGGTTTTAATTACATCTACATTAATTTCATTGATGATGCTGTTATCCAAAAGCAAATGGATTTGGCTCGCCAACGATTGGAAGACCAAGGATTATCTGAAAGTCAGATCCAGGATGCCGAGAAAATCACGAATATGATGTTAGGGCCTGGTATTCAGTTTATTACAATCGTATTTTTTACAGTATTGTTTATGTTCTTTTTAGGGCTTATCGTTTCGGGTATCATGAAACGTGAAAAACCGATGTTCGACGAATAGGTATGCTAGCCATTATCCGGAAAGAGTTGAGTCAGTTTTTTAGTTCCTTTTTAGGTTTAGGAATTATGTCGGCTTTTTATGTATTGATGGGTATTTATTTGTGGTGGTTGGATGGCAACATATTAGATTATGGCTTTGCTGAAATGCAGGTATTTTTCGATTTAAGTCCCTGGTTCTTCCTGTTTTTTATTCCGGCTATTTCCATGCGATCTTTCGCCGAAGAATTTGAAATGCGCACTTTCGATTTGTTACGCACCTTACCCATTTCATTGAATTCGATTGTACTGGGTAAGTTGTTTGCTACGCTGATACTGGTCATCATCATCTTGATACCAACAGCTGTTTTTGTTTATTCCATCGGACAATTGGGCAGTCCCTCAGGTAATTTTGATGCATCGCTAATCATGGGTTCTTATGTAGGATTAGTGTTGCTTTGTAGCGTATTTATTTGTCTATCTACCTTAGCCTCTGTGCTTGTATCCAAACAATCGCTAGCCTTTGTCATTGGACTAGTTTTTAATTTTATTTGTTGGCAAGGTATGCAAGAAATTCAGGCGTTGGAAACATGGTCGGTTTATGCGCATTACCAACAAATGAGTAAGGGGGTTATTGACGGCAGTAGCGTCCTGTATTTTCTCGGATTGGGATTGCTTTTGAGCGGCTTGATTCGCTTGCGCTTGGACCTTAAATTTGCCTAAATCTTGTAGTCGGCAATCGCCAGACTATCTGTACACAAATCTATTTCGGCTTTTTCGTTGGATGCAATCAGGATCAACTTATGTCGTTGGCTTTCCAACGCTTTGTAAAACCAGTTTTTAGCTGCTTCATCCAAATTGGAGGTAGGTTCATCCAAACATAGTATTGGGCGATCTGCTGCTAAAGCCACGCCTAACTTTACTTTTTGGCGCATGCCAGAAGAGAAGTTCTTGATGTATTTGGTTTCAGATGGACGTAAGTCGATGAAGCTCGTAAAAGTATTGAAATCCCAGCGGGCAGCTAGGAAATCTATATCAATGAGGAAACTTAATAATTCAGGCAGTGTGAATTCCTCTATTAATTCAGAATAGGGGGCTGCAAAACTGATTTGCTTGTTGACGTTTTCACTGACACCTTCGAACTCGACGGTTCCTTTGTTTGGTAGGCTATATTGTGCCAAGGTTTTTAGGAGGGTTGATTTTCCTGCCCCATTTTGACCTACGATGGCATAGGATTTCCCTGACTCAAACGTATAGTTTAATGCTTTGAAGACCCATTCCTGGCGGAATTTTTTATGAATACCTGTGGCAATGATCTTCATGGTGGAATTATCCTTTCATAATTCCGCGTTCCGAGTTGCGGATAAAATCAACGATTTCATCGCGGTGGGCGGATTTAGGAATATTGGCTTCGATTTGATTCAAGGCTTCTTGATTATTTAGGCCTTTTAAATACACATAACGATAGATATCTTGAATTTCAGCCACCTGTGCATCATTGAATTCGCGACGACGTAAGCCCACGGAATTGATGCCCGCATAGCTTAGTGGCTCGCGACCCGCCTTGGTGAAAGGAGGGACGTCCTTGCGGACTAATGAACCACCCGAAATCATGACATGGCGGCCAATCGATGCGAATTGATGAATCGCTGAAGAGCCACCGATGATGGCAAAGTCTCCAACGGTTACGTGTCCTGCCATTTGTACGGCATTTGCTAGGATGCAGTTGTCGCCAACGATGCAATCGTGCGCAACGTGCACATAAGCCATGATTAAACAATTTTTACCAATGACCGTTTTTTGTTTGTCGGATGTACCGCGATTGATGGTTACACATTCGCGTACGGTTGTATTGTCACCAATTTCTGCTGTAGTAATTTCGCCACCAAATTTTAAATCTTGAGGAACAGCAGAAATTACAGCACCGGGAAAGATGCGAACATTTTTACCGATTCTAGCACCGGGATAAATGGTGACATTTGATCCAATCCAAGTTCCTTCACCGATTTCAACATCATCATGAATGACACTAAAAGGGTCAATCTGGACATTTTCTCCGATTTTTGCATTGGGGTTAATAACAGAAAGTGGTTGACTCATGATCAAATACCTAAGATTTTCTAACTAAACTAGCCGTCATTTCAGCTTCACAGACAACTTGTCCTGCTACATATGCCTTGCCGATCATTTTGGCAATTCCCCGACGAATAGGTGCGGTTAATTCACATTTAAAAACAACTGTATCACCTGGGATGACACTTTTACGGAAGCGGCAATTTTCGATGCCGACTAAGTAAGGCCAATAGTTTTCAGGATCTGGTACAGAACTTAAAACCAAAATACCCCCTGTTTGAGCCATGGCTTCTACTTGCATAACGCCTGGCATGACAGGATTGTTTGGAAAATGGCCCATGAAATAATTTTCGTTCATGGTGACATTTTTAACACCTACAACGCTATTGTCATCTAAGTAAATGATTTTATCAATCATTTGAAATGGATAGCGGTGTGGCAATAATTCGTAAATACGCTCATGTGAAAAGATAGGAGGCTGTTTCGGGTCGTAAACCGGAACATTGTTTTTCTCCGCTTCTAACATTAATTTTTTGATCTTCTTAGCTAATTCTACGTTCGACGCATGTCCTGGTCGAGATGCTAAAATCTGTGCTTTGATCGGTCTACCTACTAAGGCCAAATCGCCCATCACATCCAATAATTTATGGCGAGCCATTTCATTGGAATAATGTAGGCTTGTATTGTTCATAATGCCAGCTTCTTTCGAAATGGACACTTTGGGTTTACCTAATACTTCGGATATATTGGCTAATTCAGCTTCTGTATAATCTCTGTCGGCAATTACAATGGCGTTATTTAAGTCACCACCTTTGATTAAACCAGCTTTATGAAGCGCTTCTAATTCATGTACAAAACAGAAAGTTCTGCACATCGAGAAGTCCTTTTCAAATTGAGAGACATGCGATAAGTTGGCATGTTGGCTCGAAAGAAATTTAGAATTATAATCCACCATTACGGCGATGCGGTAATCGTTTAGGGGCAAAGCTGCTAGTTCAATCCCTTTTTCTAAATCTTTAAATCGAACTTCTTCAGGTAATTCAAAGAATTTACGGTGCGCTTCTTGTTCGACAGGTTCTGCATCTTTTAAGGCTTCCACAAATTTGATCGAAGAGCCATCCATGATGGGTGGTTCTGGTCCGTCTAATTGAATTAAGATATTGTCAATTTCTAGGCCAACTAAAGCCGCCAAAACGTGTTCAACCGTATTAATTCGTGCACCGTTGTGTTCAATTGTAGTCCCGCGAGATGTATCTACAACGTAATCCACATCTGCATCAGCAATTGGTTGGCCTGGCAAATCAACTCGTTGGAATTTGATGCCATGGTTCGCCGCTGCTGGTAAAAAAGTCATATTGGCTACAACGCCTGTATGCAAACCGACTCCGGATAGCGTGACAGACTTTGAAATTGTATGTTGCTTATTATTCATAAGAGGGGATACGCTTATTTAATTTTATTAATCTTTTCGAATAGCTCCGGTAATTGGCGAATTAACGCGCTACGTTTTAAATTATCTACATTATTGGTTGCAGGAAATCCACCCATCGTTTGACCAGGTGTTTTAATCGATTTGGTTACACCCGATTGCCCCGTAATGATCGTTCTCGGTGCGATGCTTATGTGTCCAGCGATGCCTACTTGGCCTCCGATTAAACAATTTTCTCCAATCTTTGTAGAACCTGAAATGCCCGTTTGTGCAGCAATGGCGGTATTTGCGCCAATCTCCACGTTGTGGGCTATTTGTACTAAATTATCTAATTTAACTCCTTTACGAATGATGGTAGACCCCATGGTCGCACGATCAATTGTAGCATTCGCACCGATGCTCACATCATCTTCAATCACAACATTTCCAAGTTGAGGAATAGCTTTGTAGGTTCCATCTGCTTGTGGAGCATGTCCAAATCCATCTGCGCCAATGACTGCATTCGCATGAATGATAACGTTGTTTCCAATAACCGTATCGTTATAAATAACCACACCCGGATAAATAATGCAATTGTCGCCAATATGCACATTTTTTCCAATGCTGACATGGTTATAAATACTCGTGTAATTTCCGATGCTTGAATTTGCATCAATGAAGGCTGAATGACCTACAAATAGGTCTTTGCCTACTTTTATTCCACCTGCTACATGTGCTGATACCTGTACACCCGTTTCTCTTTTGGCCGTCATCTCTTGGTACTTTTGTAACAAGATAGTAAAAGCCACATAGGGTTCTTTTACGCGAATCAGTGTCGATTTTACGGGTGATTTTAGGTCCAAATCAGCTGCCACAATCACGGCAGTTGCTTCGGTATCGTATAAATAAGATTCGTATTTGGGATTGGATAGGAAAGAAATACTTCCTGATTTGCCTTCTTCTATTTTATCAAATCCCGTGATGTGTTGGGTCCCGTCGCCTTCTACTGCTCCTTGAATCATGGTCGCTATTTGGTCAACGGTAAACTTCATATAGGGTATGTGGAATTTAGAATGTATTAGGCGTTCAATTCACCTTGCAAATATACGCTCTTTGGGCAACAAAAATAGTATTTTTTCACAATCTTACTCAGAGCTTGTATCGTTGGAAGGTCAGATGCTTCGGTTAACTCGACCACATGACCTAGTTTATCGACGATTTTTATTGTGTTATCACCTTGAACATAAGCTGAATTACTGGTAGAGCCTTCAATGACAAAGTAAGATAATTCTTCGTCGGTAATCTGAAGCCTAGATTTGATTTCTTCTGAAATTTCCGTGCGCTTTGATTTGGGAAGGGGTTGGCTTCCTAATTTACAGGTAAACAATTTTCTGCTCAAAAAGTGTGAACACAATAACGATAAGATCTTGTCATCCGAATCTTTCCAAGTTTTGATGGCAGCCCAAACGTCATGATCATCTAAATCTGTAAAGGCAACGAGCAGTTTGGGGTCAGCGGTGAATTCTTCCCAGGTATATTCTTTGCTTAAAAAAAGCATCAGCGCTTTGGAGCAGCTTAGTGGTATCCCTTGATTGATAAGTTCTTTGGCACGTCTAAGAATTTGTATCAACATGGTCTCTGCCGCAATGGCTGTTTTATGTAAATACACTTGCCAATACATCAGTCGGCGAGCCATCAAGAAATTCTCAATCGAGTAAATGCCTTTTTCCTCCATGACCAAATTCTCGTCTTGAAGGTCCAACATACTTAATAAGCGTTCTGAGCCAATAAAGCCTTCGCGCACACCGGTGTAAAACGAATCGCGGGATAGGTAATCTAAACGGTCAACGTCCAGTTGGCTTGAGATTAATTGGTGAAAAAACTTTCTCGGATAGGAATCATCAAACATCGATATAGCTAAACTTAAGCGGCCCTCGAAATGCTGATTCAGTTTCTCCATGATGAGGTTTGAGATCTCTTCGTGGTGCACATGATTCAACAGGGTATATTCCAATACATGGGAAAAAGGGCCATGTCCGATGTCGTGTAATAAGATGGCAATTTCAGCTGCCTCCATTTCGGAATCGGAAATGGAATAGCCTTTTGCTTTTAGGTTATTTAACGCTTCGTCCATCAAATGCATGGCACCTAATGCATGGTGAAAGCGCGTATGATGTGCGCCTGGATAGACAAATTCAGCTAAGCCCAATTGTTTGATCCGCTTCAAACGTTGTACAAACGGATGGTCGATCAGTTTGAGAATGAAAGGGTTATTGATTTTGATAAATCCGTAAATCGGATCATTGATGATTTTGGTAGGAAACATGGGCAACGAGCTAGCGTTTTTTCAAGCCTTAAATTTAGAAAATATTCACTCCAAATTAGTTCGAAAGCAATAATTAATTAATTTTGCATCACATTAGTTCAATCTAATGCGGACTTGTAGCTCAGTTGGTTAGAGCATCTGACTCATAATCAGGGGGTCCATGGTTCGAGCCCATGCTGGTCCACGAAAACACTCATCTGAAAAGGTGGGTGTTTTTTTTTGGACTTTGGACTCTTTGGCAAACCTTTCAGGATTGCCAAAGTTTGAGGCGCTTTTTGCGCCGATTCCACGGATTGAAGTCAGGAGTTACTTTTAACCCAAGATTTCAGGCTGGGCTTATAGACGCGAGGTATCGCGTCTCTACAGAAAGGGTTTCATACGCGAGGTATCGCGTCTCTACAGAAAGGGTTTCATACGCGAGGTATCGCGTCTCTACAGAAAGGGTTTCATACGCGAGGTATCGCGTCTATACAATAGCAAAGATTAAAGTATGATCGACACCTCAACTTTTCCACCTAATCCTAATTCAACGATATTTTGCAAGGTAGATAAGCGAACCTCCTTTACATCATTTTCTAGTTTAGAAATGTAGGATTTAGTTGTTCCTGCTCTTTTTGCTAACTCATCTTGCGTAAGACCTGCTTTTTTCCTTGCATCCCGCAATAAAATCCCCATTTTGAAATTTTCATATCCTTGGTTTAGTTTATCTCTTTGGGATGTACCTGTAGTTCCGTAATGTTTGGTTACAAATTGATCTAAAGTAGTCGTGTTAGTTTTCGCTTTCATACGCTCGCATTATTTTTGTTGCTTTATCAATCTCCTTTTGAGGAGTTTTTTGTGATTTTTTTTGAAACCCATTCATAAGAATGATTAAATAGCCCTCATTAAAAAAAAACAGAAAATTCGAAAGATATCTGTTCCATACTTAATTCGAATTTCATATAGTCCCTTTGTCCCCGTAATGTGTTTTATATAATTGGCGGCAATTTGTTCGTGTGATTCAATCAACTTGATCGTCCACATGATTTTATCTTGAACCTTACTTTTTTGTGCAAGAAAAAAATCTTCAAAGTAGTTCTTATAAATTATTACTTGTCTGATTTTAAACATGTCAAAGTTAAGGCTTTAAAGTTTCACTTAAGTGAAACTTTAAATTTATTTTTTTTATTAGATTTTTGACAAATTAGCTAGTGGTGTTTGATATTTAGCATAAAAAACTGATAATCAACTTGATTTTTGGTTGATAACCGGCAGACGCGAGATATTGCGTCTATAACTAATCGAATTTAGATGCGAATGTGGCTATGTCGCATAGGATCAATCGCCGCACGTTGTGCGGCTCAAACTTTGGCAATCCTAAAAGGTTTGCCAAAGAAAATCGTGTCACTATAAAATGGAATTTAGATGTGAAGTATTGCGGCTATGTCGCATAGGATGAATCGCCGCACGTTGTACGGCTCAAACTTTGGCTATCCTAAAAGGTTTGCCAAAGAGTACCAAGTCTAATGTCTAAAGTCCAACGTCTAACGTCTTAATAATAAAGCACCCCCAGCGCCACAGCTGCTACAGTCATAATTACCAGCGCAATTCCCCCCATCACATTCAAATATTGGGTATTCGTATATTCACCCATGATTTCTTTGTTGTTGGAAATATGTAGGATGATTCCGATTAATACGGGGGCGGTTACACCATATAGGATCGCCGTATAAATTAATGCCTGAATTGGAGAGATGCCGATGTAATTCATGGATAAACCAAGCAATAAGGAAATCATGATGATGACATAAAAACCTTTGGCCTCATGGAATTTCTTGTCGAGGCCTTGTTCCCAACCGAAGGTTTCGGTATAAATATAGGAAAGCGCGCCGCTAAGAACGGGGATTGCAATTAAACCCGTACCGATTACACCAACAGCAAATAATATATAGGCTAAATCCCCTGCCAATGGTTTCAATGCCATCGCAGCTTGTTCCACCGTATCGATTTGATGAATTCCTGCACTGTATAAAACCGTTCCTGTTGTTAATATGATGAAATACATCACAAATCCCGAGAAGCCCATCCCGAAATCAACATCCTGTTCCATCGCATGAATCAAGCGTTTGTTCACCATTATTTGCTTTTTCTTATGTTGCATTTCTTCGACCTCGACAGATGCTTGCCAAAAGAATAAATAGGGAGAAATGGTTGTGCCTAATATCCCAACCAATATCGCCAAATACTCTTTGGTGAATTCGATTTTTGGAATGAATGTAGCGCTTAATATTTGTACCAAATCTTGCTTATATAGAAATGGGACAATGAAATAAACGAGCATGACGATACACAGATATTTTAATGTCTGTGCAATTTTTTGATAGGGTAAATAGATAATTAAACCCATTAAAATGATCGTAAACATAACGCTAAAATAACTCGACTCAATTTTTGGGAATAGTAAATTGCCTACCGCGCCCATCCCAGCAATATCTGCCCCAATGTTCATGATAATCGCCGGTGTGCTAAACAACAACATGACATACAGGATAGGTTTTGAATAGTGCTTTTTCAAGGTGCCCGTAAGTCCTTGGGAGGTAACAATTCCAATTCGAGCGCACATTTGTTGGATCGCCGCCATCAAGGGTATCGTAATGATGGTCGTCCAAAGGGTCATCAAACCAAATTGTGCTCCTGCTTGTGAATAAGTTGCGATGCCCGAGGGATCATCATCACTGGCGCCTGTGACTAATCCGGGGCCCACCGACTTCCAGAATTGTTTGATTTTAGCTATTAGGCTCATGCTTTTTGATTGAATTTGGTCAACTAATACGCAGTTTAGCGATATTTTCCTATTTTCGTGTTATGCGTAAACATAATTTTAGTCCGGGTCCCGCGACGCTACCCCAGGAGGTATTCCAACAAGCTGCCGAAGCATTAGTCGATTTTAATCATTCGGGTTTAAGTATCGCTGAAATAAGCCATCGTGCTCCCGAATTTGTTCAAGTCATAGAAGAAGCGACCGCGCTTGTTCGTGAATTATATCAACTACCTGATTACTTTGAAGTACTCTGGTTGCCTGGCGGTGCAAGTACGCAATTAGCCGTGGCTCCCATGAATTTACTAGGTTTGAATGATGCGATGGCTATTGTGGATACGGGTTTTTGGGCCCTTCGATCCATTGATGCCGCTCGTGAATTAGCCCAAGTGCATGTGTTGGCTTCATCTGAAACAACGAAATACGATCGAATTCCCAAAGTATGGAACTTGCCGTCGGATGCCAAATACCTGCATGTGGTTTCCAACGAAACAATTGAAGGGATTCAATACCACGAATATCCAAATGTTGATATTCCCTTAGTCGCGGATATGACCTCTGATTTCTTGAGTAAACCATTGGATGTAGATCGGTTTGGTGTCATCTTCGCTTCAGCGCAAAAGAATTTTGGTATTGCTGGAATTACCTGTGTATTGGTCAATACCAAGGTTTTGCCTGCTAACAGCGATCGTAAGGTTCCTACAATTTGGGATTATCAAACCCATATTCAAAATCAATCGCTATATCATACCGTACCTACCTATCCCGTTTATGTAGCGTTGTTAATGTTGCGTTGGATAAAAGCGCAAGGTGGATTACGTGAAATGCAAAGCCAAAGCGTTGCGAAGTCGACTTTATTATACGATGAAATTGACCGGAATCCGCTGTTTGAAGGGATTGCTGTCAAAGAGGATCGCTCTGTCCTCAATGCCTGTTTTCGAGCAATTTCGCCCGAAGTGGAAAGTCAATTTTTGAAATATTGTTCTCAAAATTATGTTGTAGGAATCAAGGGTTTTCCTACCGTAGGTGGATTTCGTGCCTCTATGTATAACGGGATGGCGATGGAAAGCGTCCAACATCTCGTACGATTAATGAAAAATTTTAAGCCTAGTATATGAAAATTATTATTGCGGGAGGAGGAATAGGTGGTTTGGTAACTGCGATGCGGCTACATCAGGATGGCCACGACGTAAAAGTATTCGAATCGGTTAAAGAAGTGACGCCGCTGGGTGTTGGCATTAATTTATTGCCGCACAGCGTTCGTGTGCTGACAAATATTGGGTTGCAGGAAAAGATTGCCCAAATTGCTGTTCCTACGGAGGAGTTGGTTTATGCTAACCGACAAGGCCAATTTTTCTGGTCGGAGCCCCGAGGAAAACACGCCGGTTACCGCTGGCCTCAATTCTCCATTCACCGCGGGCATTTTCAGGTTTTGTTGTGGGAAGAAGTCATGCGTGTTTTGGGACCAGATAGATTGCATACCAATGCGCATTTGCAAGATTATGTAGATTTGGGTGACCAGGTCAAAGCAAGCTTTATCGATAAAGAAACGGGCGAAATCATCGCCGAGGAGTTTGGCGATATACTGATCGGTGCGGATGGAATACATTCCAATGTGCGTAGAAAATTATATCCTGAGGAAGGGGGTGTTGTATTTTCGGGCAACGTCTTGTACCGCGGAACGGCGCGTATGAAGCCTTATTTAACAGGGGCATCCATGGCGATGATTGGTTCGATGCAACAAAAGATGGTGATTTATCCGATTTCAACGGAATTAGATTCGGAAGGGAACCAACTCATCAACTGGGTGGCCAATTTGCGTCAAGCCTCTGGAAAGGAGATAACAGTGCGCGATTGGAACCGAACGGTGGGGAAAGAGGAATTATTGGATTTATATAAATCTTGGCAATTTGATTGGATTGATGTCCCAGAAATGATTGAAAAGACGAACGGAGGAATCTTTGAATTCCCGATGTCGGACCGCAATCCATTGCCTCGTTGGTCATTCGGTCGGGTGACTTTGTTGGGTGATGCAGCTCATCCTATGTACCCTATAGGTTCAAATGGAGCTTCACAAGCCATTTTGGATGCGGATGCGTTGGCATTAGCCTTACAAAATCATGTTGATGCGGTGGAAGCATTGAAGGCTTACGATGCAGAACGTGTCCCTGCAACGGCCCAAGTAGTCTTGCAGAATCGCCAAAAAGGACCTGACTTTATCATGGATTTGATGGAGGAACGTTTTCCAAAGGGTTTTCAGGCAGGTGAAGTCCCCCATACTGAATTAGCGGAGGTGATGGCGCATTACAAGAAAGTTGCTGGATTTGATGTAGAAACCTTAAATGCGAAAGCCTGATGGAATTGAAATTGTTTATTGAAGCTGAAATTATTTTGGGCGAAGTACATGATTTGGGAAATCGAAGAATCGTACGCGTGATGGGAGGGAAGTTCTGGTCGGCCGAGCTCAATGGTACCATCCTCGAAGGAGGTGGTGACTGGCAAAATATCCTTTCTGATGGCGTTGTGGAAATCGATACGCGTTATACCTTGAAAACCGATGATGGGGCTTTGATCTACTTAACAAATCAGGGCTTACGCGATGGAGGCTACATGCGGACATTCTCGCGCTTTGAATCAAATGATGCACGTTATGCGTGGGTAAATAAGCGATTATTCGTTTCGGACGGTGCGAAGGTTGATGGGGTGGTGAAGCATAAGTTTTATGAAGTGAAATAATTATACGTTTTGTTTCATAGCCCCAGACTTTAGTCTGGGGTTCCCTAGGCTAAAGCCTAGGGTTATTAGTTTTGAAACATATGGCTTTGGAAGCTAGAAACGCGATACTATACGTTTTGTTTCATAGCCCCAGACTTTAGTCTGGGGTTCCCTAGGCTAAAGCCTAGGGTTATTAGTTTTGAAACATATGGCTTTGGAAGCTAGAAACGCAATACTTCACGTCTATATCTTCAAGGTTTTAAATTCTTCCAACATCCAATGTCGAATTTCTAACTCTTCACTCTTACCTCTAACCTCTAACCTCTAACCTCTAACCTCTAACCTCTAACCTCTAACCTCTAACCTCTAACCTCTAACCTCTAACCTCTAACCTCTAACCTCTAACCTCTAACCTCTAAATTAGTTTCTCAATCGAAATCATGTTGGTGAAATAGCTCGGTCCAACCATCAACGTTATCCGATAAAAGCGGGAATTGGTCGTATCTCGCACATAATAAACTGCCACATCTCCATTTTGACCAAATCCCCAAGTCGTTCCAATATGTGCGAAGGTGGCTCCTACGGTTTGAGCATAATCAGAAAAATGGGTAAAAGCATTTGTTCCTGAAGCGCCATTATAGGTTGTATGTGCTGATACCATGGCTGTAAATGCCGTTCCTGTCGTTTTTATTTGCAAACTTCTCGCCTGACCACTCGGTGCCATTTGTACTTGAATATCACCAAATATAACGGGTACTGCCTCATTGACAAATTTAGTAACTCGGTCAGGTTCAATGGCCTGATTACCTGAAATGACTTGTGTATCAAACCACGGATAGGAACCTGTTACATTAAAATCACCACTGCCACCTAACGATGTAATGGCAGTTCCACCTAGGATACGATAGGATACGACCGTTGACGTACTAGTTGTAATGACAACCTCTGATAAGCCCCCAGACGCAGCATAGCCGGCTGCATCGTTTGGATTGTAAAATGCCGATTGATTACCAATCCATGTGTTTGAGCTTTCATTATACCAACAAAATACGGGTCTCGTTCCTCCTGCACTTGCCATTGTATTTGGGACATGGGCCAACAAACGATAGGTTTTCCCTGCTGCTAAGGTAATTTGACCTGTTGAGGTATTGAGGGAAATGTCTTGACCCGCAACATTATCTACCTGGGTAAATGCTACGAGGCCATTCACGGCCAAATTTGTCGTTTGACCAGTCGTTCTCGAACCGCGCATATAAGAGGCGTAAACTCCTGATCCCGTTGACGTGGCGATTGTTGCCCAATTGGTTCCATTCCAATAATAGTATCCTGCCACCAAACCATTATTATTTCCCGTATTATAGACCAACAAACCTGTTGCAGGACTTGGAATCGTTGTGTTATCCGTTTGAGAAGTCAAAGTCACACGTGGTGGGAGAAAACCCTTGTTGGTGGCTGAAACATCCAATTTGGCAGACGCTTCAGGACTTGTTGTGCCGATACCCGTTTGGGCAAAAACACGTAACGAAATCAAGAATAATAAAATAAACTTTTTCATGTTTTTTGTTATCGAACCCAATACCAAATAATTCCGGGAGAAGCGCCGGTTCCTCCTATTGTTCCAATCCAAGGTGCTGGGGCATAATACTGGTTGTTAGCAACCAGCGTTCCCCACCAATTTCCTGACCCGCTGGATAGCCCCAAAAATCCCGTATTGGCACCTACATAGCCGTGCCATGGCATGCGTTGAGAAATCCCATCATTAGCGGTATTATACGTCCAGCCACCATAATTAGCATTTAAAGTAATATTTGTATTTGCATTACTCGTACTTATAAAGCTATAGGCCGCATTAGCCGTCCAAATTCCCCCATAACTGTTTCGAGCATATGCATCGATCATGTATTGAAAACCGCTCGAACTTTTCTTGATGTAATCAGCCCACTTGATTATGGAATAATTCGCTGTGGAATTCGTAACTATATCCGTATTCTTCGTAAAAGGATTTGTTGCATTCAGGTCAATGGCATTAGCCAAAGACCATCCTCCATAAGAAGAATTTTTTAAAATCAAGGTCCAACCGCCTCCGTCGGTCGTCATGTCTGCATAAATTTTAATCGGAACGCCACCATTGATGCTTGCATGCTTAATCCAATAAAAACCATCAACAGAATTCGGATAATCTTGTTTAATTTGGTATGCACTCGTTGATGCCGTTTCCGGGCTAAGTCCCGAGTTATCTGGATAAAAACGTTGTTTGGTGGAATTGAAATTATTCGTGATTTCTTGTGCAGTCAATTCGCGATTGTAGATTTTAAAACTGGCTACATTTAAATTCATGAGCCAAGCAGCGTCATTCCGCCATCCTGATATTCTTCCAGCTCCCGAATTGAAATTAGCATTTGCCGCTGTGAATCCTGATAAGACTTGCGTCAATGAAGTTTGGTTAATCGAATTTACATATATTTTATTGTTGCTCGTAGTCCCAGAATTCATAACGAAAACTAGATGTTTCCATGCCCCTTCGATTCCTAAATTAGTAACCCTAGTATCTGATAAGCCGTAAATATCCCCACCAGAAGTATTGAATCCTATATGGGCACTCTTGGTCCATACATCATATTTGTTAAACCCGAAATACATGGCCCCAGTTGGTGTATTCAATGAATTTGTTTTCACCCACATCTCCACCGTGACCACATTTGTGCTTCCTATATTCGCATTGAAATTTGCATAACTAGAAGTCCCATTAAAACCAATAGATCCGCCATTCGCTGCATTGTAGGTCGTGGAGGTTAATGTGACATGTGAACCATTGCCAGATAAATCATTCCAAGTAGTACCTGAACCTGAATAACTCAAAGGATTGCCTGCATCCAGGTGCAAGACCAAACTTGAATTGGATAGGCAAGTAATGGTAACGCTTCCATCTCCTGTGGTATTTGGTGTGCCAAATGTATTAAATCCCGTGCTTGATTTCGAAGAACCGCCACCACCTCCGCCGTTTGCAGAACCACCTCCGGCGCCTCCACCACCCCCGTAAAAACCACCACCACCTCCTCCGGCACCTTGCCAACCGGTTCCCGTACCTCCCGCACCACCTGTTAAGTTTCCTCCATCGCCTCCATTATTTCCAGGGTAATTATCAAAGGCATAGCCACCGGCTCCTGCGCTTGTAGTAGATGCACCATAACCAAATTGGTATCGACTGAACTTTGGATATTCTAGACCTCCTAATCCATTTCCAGCCGTTCCTGTATTTGAATTTAAGGCAGAACCACCTGTATAGCCTGTTGTTCCTCCTGTTCCTGCTCCGCCACCTCCTCCGCCCGCGACGATATAAGCATTGGTGTTGGATGGGCTTGAAGATGAAAATACGCCCGACAAACCTCCTCCAGCGGCGCCATTTCCAGCTGTATTGTCCGCCACACCGCCATTGCCAGCAAAGCCATATTTTGCTGTAGCTGATTGACCCGGAAAACCACCTACGACCACATAAAGAATTTGGCCAGGTGTCACGTTCATGGTTGTTGTGATATTGGCGCCCGCACCGCCAAGCATTCCGCCCAAGCCCGTGCCTCCTTTGGCACCTATGGCATTGATTTGGATGCTTGTGACCCGATTAGGAACGATGAATTGTTGGATCGCTCCAGTATAGGTAAACGTATTAATATTGCTAATGAAGGGTCTTTTTAGCGCCGCACTGACGCCTAGGTTTTGAGCGCATAACTGCCAACTGAACAGCAGCAGCAATAGTAACAATATATTCTTTTCTACCTTCATTAAAAGATTGTATCACCAAAGACATAACCCGTTGTCGTACTATTCATCACCAAACCGATCACACTATTGGTCGTGCGGGAAGTTAATCCGTTGGCGGAATTGAGTGTTGTTCCTGATGCCAATAAACTAATGACACCCGCACCCGTTTGAATAAATTGGCAGTTGAAGCCAATGGTTAGGGTAGGGACCGTGACGGTCACGGTACTCGCTGAGTTGATGATGAATAATTTATTGTTATCAGCTGTTGTTAAGGTGAAACTTGCCGACTTTGAATTATCGATAACTAATCCTCCAGCGATTTGTACCCATGCGGAACCGTTCCAATAATAATAGCCTGGGACCACGTTATTGGGAATGCTACCAGCGGTTTGGGTATTATAGACCAATAAGCCTGCCGCAGCGGAGGATGTTCCCGTGATCGGAGTGAATACATTCGCCGCGGTTAAAGCCACACGTGGGGGTAAGAATCCACGGTCGGTGGCAAATACCTCCAATTTCGCGGATGCATTCGGTGATGAGGTTCCGATGCCCGTTTGGGCAAAAAGACCTGAAGAAACCAATATGAAAAATAGAATTATTCGTTTCATTTCAATTTAGACTCTAAAAGGCTTAATCGCTTCTCTAAGTTAGCCTGTTTCACTTGTGTTTTTTTATTCAATTTTTCGTTTTCAAGCTTCAGTTGATCCACTTGTTTACTTAATTCTTGAATAGCTGCCACACTCAAAGCGGTAATTTGATCAAAATCGATGGCGCGAAAATCACTTACTTTCTTGCCATAGATGAAGAGATTAATTGTTGGTTCATTCCATCCCTTGATAATGAAATTTTGCGAATCATCTACAGACTCAATTGTTTTAATCACCTCTTTTTTTCCTTCGACAAAAAATTTCACTTCATCACCTTTGGCAAATCCATGCGGTCTTTCGGTGGTGATTTTCAACTTTTCATTTTCAACGGATGTTGATTTTGCCAAAGCAAAAACGGAAGGAATATAATCTGTGGATTGATTGACAAATTGTGGATTAACCTTTTCTACTTCTTGCGCAATAAAACCCGTTTTTTGCTTCGTCCCATTGGCTAGTTGGTCAATGTAGGCATAATTCACAACCTTGAGTCTATTTAGCTCTGATAATTGCTTAGCAGAATGAAGCATAGCAATCCCCTTCTTGATTCGAATATCGGATATGGCATTGAATTCAGGAGCACGAATACGCTGATCGGCTTGAATGGAATACGCAACATAGGTATTAGCTGTATAAGCCCCTTGCGCTTGATTTTGGTTTAAATAGCCATAAACATTTACATACTGGTTCACGGAAGAAGTTACATGCAATGGAACAAGCGGAGAGGTCGTACCAATTCCTACTTTTCCAGCATGATACACATCTCCATCTGAACGAAAATAGTGGTATAACGTTGGGCTATATTCGGCACATCCACCATACAAACATGAATTCCCATAGATTGTAAATCGTTCATCCGTATCGTCGTTCAAATGGAGTTGTAATTCGTTTGAATTCCCTATTTTAAATTTCCTTAAACGATATGGATCTGAATCGTCACCTCCGTCTGTTCCTCTGAATTTGATTTCGTTGACACTCATCGCACTTCGCACATCCAAACGATCAATAGGAGTGGTGGTTCCTATACCAATACTGTTATTCAAAATGGTATAACCAGATCCACTCGGACTTAGCGTGACATTTTGATTACTTCCTCCGGCTGTAAAGGTTAACGCGCCTGTTCCTGTAATCGAACCTGATGTGGTTCCGGTTCCTCCATTTGCAACAGCCACCGTTCCCGTTACATTGGCTGCATTATCCGTAGCGCCTATTAATTTCACCCAGGAAGATCCATTGTAAAAATAAAAACCCGGTGTAACATTGTTGGGCGATGAGCCTGCTGTGGCGGTATTGTAAACCAACAATCCATTCGCCGGACTTGTAATGGGGCTTGTTGCGTTCGTTGCGCTTAATGCCACGCGCGGAGGTAAGAAACCTTTGTCGGTGGCGAATACCTCCAACTTCGCGGATGCATTCGGTGTTGAGGTTCCAATCCCCGTTTGGGACAGCGCAGCAAAAGAAATCAACAAGAAGAGTATTGTCTTTTTCATGTTATCTGATCCAAATTTGATGATGGGTACTATATCCATTTGTATTGACAAAATCATCTACTTCCCAACGATAGGCCTGCCCCCTAATTCCCCAGTGATAGGTTGAATTTAACCAAAATGGAAATTCCGTCATGGCAACATTGCCTTGGTCCGAAAAATAATTCCCCGCACTGTTTGGCAGGTAAGCCGAATGACCTGCTAAGGTCGTGTAATTTCCTGCGGTGGATATACCTGTCATACTCCCTGTTCCATTTTTGAAATAGTTCATCGTATTTGTATGAGAAGTTTTAAAATGAATTACTCTTGTGTGCGCAGTGGTTTTGCCATAAAAACGTAATTCACTAAAGGTAAATGTCCTCAAATAAGCGTTGGAAACATTCCCCCAGTTTGTCGAAGAGGCAGATTCATCCGTTCCGAGGGACGTCGAGCCAAGTAAGGGTAAGGCATTCGTTTTGACAACTAAAGCTGGATTGGTGTGACCTGCATGCAGATAATTCAATACCAAAGTCCACCCACCACCATCCGTTTCCATATCGCAATAACATGAAGTGCCAGGTGTCGCTCCAGCACCATCCGGGTCAATGACATATACACCCGAAGTCGCATTCGGGAAGTTTGTTTTAATTTCGTTGCAGGATTTCATGACATCATCACGCAATAAGATACCTAAACGCATGGAAGGATGACCATATACGGCCATCGGAGTAACACGCACGTAACGTCCAAACATCACATTGGGTAAATTTGCATATACTTTGGTGTGTTGGTCCGAATTTAAGGTTAGGCCTTCTGAAGCAGTAGCCCAATTCACATTATCCGTACTTACTTGCACTTTGGCCGATGAGACCCATTGCGGCCAATCGGCCCGACCTTGTGAAATAATGCCTTGAATCCAACGCGGACTTTTGAGGTCATATTGTAGGTAATCCGTGTAATTTAGTGCACTTCCTGCCGACCAGCTCGTACCTGAATCAATCCATGGTATATATAAATTTGTCCCAAATGCAACGTTTCCCCAACTGCTGGATGCCGACCAGTTTGTAGCGAAGCTAAATGATTCATAAGGTGGATTGCCGTTTCGATTGGTCGCTGGTACCCACTTACTTGTAGTACCTGCTAAAGCCAATTTTCCGGTACCTGAGAAAATGATTTTATTGGAATATACTTGATTGATGTTGGCAGGTATCGTGACCGTTTGACCATCTAATATGGTAGCCGTTCCCGTAACATTGCTCGGGCTGCTCCAAGTAGCCGTGTTTGTAAAGGTATTGGAACTCGCGCTATTGGTGGTGGATTGGGAGAAAAGGGCAGGGGTATAGGCCAACAAGCTCGCAAAAAACAAGCATGCTACCGCTTTTCTAAACTGTGCAACTGTTTGCAAAACCAGGATGTTCGATAGCTTAAAGTCCATGTCTTGCCTTGTCTTGATTGAATTTTACTGTGATTTCAGCCTGTTTCAATTCACGGTTATAGATTTTGAATTTGGTTACATACATCGGTTGTAAATAATTTGGATCCCATCGCCAGCATCCTATTCTGGCAAGTCCATTATAAAATGTCGCATTTCCTGGTAAGATCGTACCTTGTAAATGGGCTAAAGATTGCTGGACACCATTGATGTAAATTTTGTTCGAGGTAACCGAACCGGCATTCATGATAAAAATACAATGTTTCCATGTACTCGAAAATCCCGTGGTTTGCGTGGCATTCATCCCATAAACATCCCCACCGGCCGTATTAAAACCTAAATAATTATTACTGAGTATTACATCATATAAGTTGAACCCAAATAGCATTCCTCCGTTCATACTCGTTAATTTAACCCACATCTCAATCGTCAGTGTTGTTGCTCCTCTTAATGGAAAAGAAATGTCGGTATATCCATTACTTCCATTAAAATACAAAGATCCGCCGGCTGCCACATTGTAAGTGACACCTGCTGTATTCGTGGCTGTCGTAGCCAAACCAGCCAAATCTGGATACGTGGCAATATTTTTTGACCCATCCACCATGAATAGTAAATCGTAATTGGACTCTTCCGCGAGGTAAAGGTTAGTGACATCTGCTGCCGACAAGGCACTTGCATAAAATTTTACATCACCTAGTAGGAAACTTCCATAAGCGCCAGAACCCATGTTGGTTCCATCAGCTGCACCAATACCAAAATATTGACCTGTAGTTAATGATGCCATGGCAGGCCCATATCGGGTGTAGGTGGCTGAGCCCACGAAGGTGTTGTCGACATAGGCATTCAGTTTAGTTCCCGTATAGACTAAAACTACATGATGCCAAGTATTTAATGCGATAGTTCCTGATGTGATAATGATAGGTTTGTCCCAAACTGAAAACTTCAAGACTCCTCCAACCATTTCAATGTCAGATGTATGATAACCACTAGTTCCAACGGGTGCCTGTAAATCTGAAACGACGACTCCATTCGCTAATGTTGGGTTAAACCAAAGACTTAATGTAAATGCCCCTGAACGGGTTGAGGAGCTAACTTGAGGATAAAAAGTTCTTAAGTCACCAATAGATAAATAGTTCGCGCTTGCCGCTTTAAAATGTACATAACCTGGGTCAGCATGGAACGTAGGGGACCCACCTAATGTCGCAGGTACGTTTTTCCCATTCGCGCTCGCCACACTAGTTCCCGTTCCCGCATAGGATGTCGGATTTTGAAAATCATAGTCGACAATCAAGTTATTCTTCGCCACCGAATTCGAATATACAGGGGCAAAGAATTGCGCCTGTAACGATAAGGAAACCAATAAGAAGAATACAAATAAACGCATATATTAATTACTTAATTCTCCTGAAATTATGACCACGTTGGAACCGATGTGCAACACCGTTGCCAAGGCATACTGGCCAATTGTCTTGTTATAACTATTTCGATTAATGATGGTCACGCCGGATGCTGGACTAAAAGTGATTTGACCAGCCCCATATTGCAAGACCATGCAGTTGAAGCCCGTAGGCAATCCCGCCGGAATGGTCACCGTAATCGCTGAGGCGGCATTGGATTGGATAACTTCGGAATTATCTGTTGCGGCTAAACTGTACGAAGCACTGATGGAATTGATTTGTGCCCCGAATCCCGATAGCGTATTCGTCGTAGATCCCGACAAATTTCCATTGATATCCAAACGCATGCGTTCAGCTCCTGCCGTTTTAAAAACGATGTTATTGCTCATATCGGCCACATTCGAGTAACCAGACAAATCGATTGATGACTGCGTGTTAGAATTTGTTCCACCTCCTGCGGAAAGCCGTAAAAATCCGTCATCGGCGCCATCTCCCTGTGAGGTACCACTTCCTGAACCTACTCCTCGGATTTCATATGCCCCGATTGTACTCGTGTTTATGGCTGGTCGGGCCGTTGAATTACTAAATCCATCATGTATCCGAATTCCACCGCCCACAAGATTCAATTTAGCCGTAGGCGATGAAGTACCGATACCTACATTACCCCCCAACGGATTTAAGGCCAAATTGTAATTCGTCCCATAGGTCTTATTTCGTGCTTGAATCCAAGCAAAGGTAGATGTACTGCTCAAGCCAAAGTCTAATACATGCGAAACGGAAAGTCCGCCCAAACGTAAGTTGCCATTGGCCGCTGAACCGCTGTTGGCAGGATCCGCAGCTGTGGCTTCCACCTGGAATTTATTCACGGGTGCTGTGGTGCCGATACCCGTTTGAGCACGTGCCGCAAAGCCGATGAATAGCAAAAGATAAAGAAGGATGTGTTTATCTACCATAGCGTGATCTTGTTGCATTAAAGTTATTCAGAATTTCAGCCTCCGTTAACGCGCGGTTATAAATTTGGACGGAAGGTATGTTTGCATTGCTATACAAACCACCTTTTCCCCAAAATGCACCTCGTGATTGACCAATCAAATAGGGGTTATTTGTCGTGTTTTGTGTGCGCGCTAACACAAAAGGTTTCGAGGTTTTTGTAGACCAAGCACTTGTATTCCAATGGTAAACAGACGAGGCAAAATTACCATCGAAGCAGATTCGTACGGATGTATTCGAATTGTCGTAGGTATAGGCCACAAAATGCCAATTGCCATCGAATAGGGTGGAAGCGGCGATGGGATAAATCAAATCATCCCCCCAAAAACAAACAGCTATTCCTCCGTTGTTTACCGGCGGAGAGTTACCTGCATCGAGGCCTGCACCGTTGGTATAAACTAAAAATAATTGCTCCGCTTTATCATCTGTGACTTCCCCTTTGTCCAAAAGTGCGGTATTTCGATTCGCGGTTGATTTATACCAAACCATCACCGTACGCGAATTATTTCCACTCGTCGATGGTATTGCCACACCATTGGCATAATCATCCACGCCATCAAATGTCAAAAAGCCTTTATTGGCGATATTATAGGTTGGTCCATTGGTTAGCGTACTATGATAACCATTGCCCGACAAATCGGTCCAGGTTGTGCCCGTTCCTTTGTAGGAGGCCAAGTTTCCTGCATCCAGTTGCAGAACTAATCCATCTGCCACCAAGGGATTTGATTTGATGATGACCCCCATGCGCATGGTGATGTGGTTTGTCCAATCTGTCGGGTTTAAACGGACATATTTGGCATAGACAACTGAAGGAAATAATGTTGTAACAGCATCTGTGGAATTTGTATTTAAGGCCCAGTTGCTTAATACATTTGTCCAAGTTGATCCATCTAAACTGACATCTATGTTGGCAGATTTAACCCATTGTCCACCATTATAGGCTCTTCCTTGTGTTACTAAACCGGTCATATAAACTGGCACGGGGTAGTTCAAGGTTAGGTATTGGCTGGTGTTATTGAATTGCGCCGACCAGCCTTGTGGGGAATTTAAATACGGCGTGTAATGCATGGCTACACCACCTGAATAAGGTGCATTTTCATAAAAGGAATCACCCACTCCGGTTGATCCGGTCGTGTTGTTCCAAGAACTTGTCACCGACCAATAGGAAGGAGTAGAGTTGGTTGATGGACTATGAACAAAGGTATTTGTTAGATTAGAAGCCCCCGGAGTCCATTTGCTCGTATTATCCGTTAAGATCATTTTCCCCGTCCCGTTTAATACAACTTTGTTGGTATTAAAGGTACTCGAACTATTCAAGGTTATGGTATTCCCATCATTAATGACTAGACCTCCAAAAATATTGGGTACGTTCGAAACGTTAGCCGACGATAGGGTGCTATTATTTGCGGTTGCTAAGGTATATGCCAAATCATTGTTGTGCACAACATAGGTGGAATATACGCCAGTGAAATATGTGGAGCCCGAAGGGAAATCAGCGCTGACTTCTACGATATATCCAGCTACTGCACTTGTATTGGTGTTTGATAAATCGTTCCAACAAGTTCCCCCATTCCATTTAGCTACGGCATAGTCCTCACTGTGATTCGCACCATTGGGTTCACCCGTACACCAATTATTATATTGTCCGTCAATATTGCCAGCAGTGGGTCCATTTTGCGTTTTGATGATGGTTCCTAATTCTGGCCCACCATCTAATTTCCAGGTACCATCGGTCGTAGTGGCTTCATCGGTAATGGCAATCCAAATGTTACTACCTGAAATGTTATTATTCACGAAATCTTGTTCGGATTGCGAGGTGATGGTGACCAAATACCCCGTTTTACCTAAAAAAGTATTGCTCGATGCAGCTGTCCTTGCGTTCGTATAGCTAATCTGTGAACTAGCTACATATTTGTAATAATGCTTGTTTACTGGATTGTAAACATAGCTGACATCAAAGGGAGAAACTTCAATGTTAATTTTTACGGCTGTTTTCACACTTCCCATGGTCACTGTCATCGCTGCAAGGGCAGCATTGATATTATCTCGTGTTCCGTAAAATACGAGGGTATTGATTCCGGTCCAACTGTTATACCCGTAGTTTCTGGTCAACCCCGTGGTGGTAGGTAAACTAAAGGTAGCCGTACTTTGGTATTCTAAACTTAGACTGATCAGTATTGATTCTGTATTGTTAGCCCAATTCACCACAAAATCACTGACATTGACCGTTGTTCCTGCTTCGATGGATTGCGTGGCAGGCGTGGTGATCATTTGCCCCAAAGAGGCACTTGAATAGCTTAACAAGAAAAGGACCAATAATCTTTTCATCTTATCGTGCCTGACGCTTCAGTTTCTTTACTTCTCTTTTTAGTTGATTGATTTGTTTCTGTTGTTCCTTCATCGCTTCTACGAGTAGGGCGACAACTTTATCGTATTGCACGGATTTAAATCCTTCGGCCGTATTTTCCGTCTGAACGATTTCCGGTAAGACTTTTTCTACCTCTTGTGCGATGAATCCCAAAGTCCGTTTGTCCGAGAACATGCGTTGGGGAAAAGCGGCCGTATTCCAGTTGAAATTTACACCCCGCAAGGCCAAGACCTTTTGCAACGGATTTTGGATGGATGCGA
This sequence comes from Cytophagaceae bacterium, assembly GCA_017984215.1. Classification (GTDB taxonomy): domain Bacteria; phylum Bacteroidota; class Bacteroidia; order Cytophagales; family Spirosomataceae; genus Aquirufa; species Aquirufa regiilacus. Next base: position 279,897 of record JAGOAA010000001.1, on the reverse strand, counting down.
TTTTCGTTTTGAAGCGCGCATCAGAAGAACCCGCAATGGAGTTGGCGATAATGTCCCCCGTTACCTGTAATCGAACGGTAGGAGCTGAGTTACCCATCCCAATGAATCCATTTTCTTTGATGATTAATCCGTTGAGTTCACTCGTATTGAATAAACGTAAACGCGCATCAGACGCCGTTGAGCCATATTGGTCGATGATCCAGTCTGCTGTAGACCCTGTTAATGATTTTTTGATGTTAATTTGGCCCCCTTCATACGCGGCGGTACTTGGGAATAACGTGATTTCTCCCGGAAGTAGTCCATCGCTTGTACCCACATTGAGCGTTGTTGTTGCTGTAGAATTCCCGATGCTTAATTTTCCATCTGAAGTTAAAAACATACGGTTCACATTGTTGGTCCCCCAGGCAATTGTACCTGTGGAAAACAGGTTCATAAAGGTTAGTTGAGTTGAACTAGCTCCTGGGTAGCCGAAATACGCATAACGGGTAGTGGCACCTTGGGGGTACAATTCCATGAATACATGGTCTGTTCCCTCAATGCGAAAGGCTCCTCCATTGTCTTTTACATGGAGTTTTGTTTTCGGTGCTGTGGTTCCGATACCCGTTTGGGCATAAGTACCCACTGAAATCAGTACTAGTATGATAATTTTTTTCATAGCTTATCTAACATATATTTCTACTCGCGCACTTCGATTAATCCCGTTTGTATTTGAACAACAAGATATATAATCACCCGCTGAATAACTTCCAAAGGCCATGCCTATTCCCCCTGACACGTCATTGGATGCTTCATTTCCATTGGGATATAATCCGCCGCCGTTTTCATTCCAACCGAATCCCCAACGAACATTCGCTCCTCCGCCGGAATTCGCATAGTTATACCCATAAAAACGTACGTCAACTTGGGAGGAAAAAGCCGTGCCTTTTCCAGTGAAATTGGACGCATCTTTAAAATACAATTTTGTTGAATTTGCAAAAAAGCCAACCGGCGTAATGCGTATCCCGTTGTTGAAGTTGTTTTGTAACCAACACCAGTTATTATAACTGCTACCTAAATTCAAGCTTCCACCCGTACCACTTCCATAATTGGATGCAATGTCTGGGAAAAGCGCCATCATATCTTTGGCATAAAAATAATTCATCGCATCAAATTTCGCATCCCCATCATTTCGGTTGTAAGCTGATGTGTTTAGCGTATTGATCGCTGTCCAATAGGGGCTTCCATAATAAAAGGTTGTTCCACGTGTCGCCTTCATCATCATCATCCAGCCACCTCCATCGATGGTTGAATTCAACAGACAATAAATCTGTGTTGGTCCTACATAGGGTAGGTTAATCCAATACACGTTGTCATTATAATTCCCAAAAGCCGTTTGCAGGTACTTGGCATTCGGTGCGGCCTTCGCTGCGCTGCTACCATCCAAATCTGGGGTCGAGATTAATTCTTGTAAATTTTGTGTCCAAGTTTGGTAATAGGTATTTGCCGGAAGACTACTTTGGTAAGATGAAGGTGCGGCAGCTTGCGTAGGAGACTTCCAGAAAAAGCGTAAGCCATAGCCACCAGCTCCTTGTTGCATCCGAATTTCATACGTGTATTTTTGGCCAGCATTTAACGAAATGCTAGTCTGGTGGGTACCTAAGGCTCCAATAGCTTGTCCCGCATAACTTGAAAGAATGGTAGAACCATTGATCGTAAAATCATTGGCATCATCCGTCTCCAAAGTAAAATAATAGGTTCCGGTTTCTAGTGGGATAAATGTTCCTTGAATTTTCATGGCAAAATAGTTGCCACTATTGGGTAAGGTGATACCTAATCCACTGAGTTCAGCACTTGTTGTCCAGTCTAAAATTTTAGCGGAATTTGTTTTGCCTGATTTGGTTAAGGTCGTATGAGAATTCGATGAATTGAACAAATTGTCCATATCGGTCTTATTTGTTGGGATAACCGGATATTGAGATGCTGTTCCATTTCCAGCATTTGTACTATACACCCAATAGTCAAATTGTAACTTCGGTTGGCGTTGCGTTCCCTGCATAGGCGCAAGCATCTGTGCATTTCCGGAGAAATGTAGACATGCCAAACAGAAGAATATCAACCTTTTCATGTGCATTAATTATTCATGTCGCCTGATGAGATATAAACATTGCTCGCAATACAGACCAAGGTAAACATGCTGTATTGTCCAGCGGTTTTGGTGTAACCATAGCGATTGGATATGGTAACCCCTGAAGCGGATAAAGTGACCTGTCCTGTTCCTTTTTGCACTACCATGCAATTGAATCCAACGGATAGGGAAGGCACCGTGAGTGTAATGGCACTGGAACTGTTGAAGGTGATGACCTTTCCATTGTCCGATGCGGCCAACGTATAAGACGTTCCCGTTTGATCATTCATGACCGTACCAAAGTTGGCCAAAGTACTCGTACCACTCGTACCCGTCAGGTTTCCTGTCACCGTAGTTGTACCCACATCGGATATGCGGAATCGTTCGACACCTGAAGTTCGCATAACGATATTTGAATTCATATCGGCCGTACTCGAATAGCCTGAAATATCGATGGACGCTTGCGCGGTGGTACTCGTTCCGCCACCGGCCGATAAACGAAGAAAGCCGTCATCGCCGCTATCGGATTGAGTTGTTCCTCCACCTGAACCTACGCCTCGAATTTCATAATTTCCGATGGTTCCTGCATTCAATGCGGGACGCGAAGTGGAATTGCTAAAACCATTATGTATACGAATTCCGCCACCAGCTAAATTAAGTTTGGCCGAAGGAGTTGTGGTACCGATGCCAACAAACCCGCCGTTTGGATTTAAGATTAAATTGTAATTCGTTCCATAGGCGCTTTCCGACCGCGCTTGGATCCAAGCATAGGTGGCTGAATAACTGACACCCATATCCAAGACATGGATACCTGTCGTGCCACTCAGGCGCAAGATGCCATTTGCAGTAGCACCCGATGTCGCAGGATCAGCCGCTGCACCCTCTACCTGGAACTTATTAACGGGAGCGGTAGTGCCTATGCCTGTTTGGGCTAGCAATTTTCCTTTGGGGACAATTACAAGTACTAATACGACAATGGCTAAAAGCTTTTTCATTAATATGCCTTCAAAAGACGTTTAAATATGTTTTGTCGTATTTCGAAATTATTGCGTTTTAGGAAATATTGTTTCGAAATACGACAAAAGAGTTTTAGAACAATGCACGTAAAACATTCCACTGTGTTCCGTCGGATACCAACTTAATCCAGTTATTGGATGCTTCGATACCAATGCTCACACTTGCTGCCGCAGAGTTAGCATTATCAATATAAATACTACCTGTGGCTGGAGTAATCGTAATTCCGAATCCTGTCTTGTTTTTGACAATGATTTGCTTGCCATTGTTAGTGGATGCAGCAGCTGGGATACTAAATGTACCCGCTGCAGAACCTGTATAAAACACGATGGATTCTGCAAGCGTGATGGAATAGGCTGCTGTGGTTGTTGTTACCGCTGAACCTAAACCATTAGACCAAGAAGCTAGACCATTCGCATCAGACGTAAGTACTTTACCAGCACCTGGCGTTCCACCTGTTACCGTTAAAGTTCCCGTTAATTTGGTGTCGCCAGTTACCTGCAATTTAAATGCACCACCATCCGTTGTACTACCGATTCCCACATCTCCCATGAGGGCTGTGAAGGTCGTAGAACTATTACCAATTAATGAGGTATTAGACCCCAAACCAACAGTAGGCGCTGTTCCATCAGTTGCAGCAATAACCATTTCATTGGTATCACCATTCGTTAATGGTCTTGCAGTAAATCCGATGAATAAACTATTTGCCCCTGTTGAATTTAGAACTCCATTTCCAGCTCCAACATTAGCACCTGCAGACCCCCCGATGAAAATGTTTTTTGATCCGGTCGTTATACTAGATCCTGCAGCATCACCTAACGCAACGTTGCTATTACCTGATGTTAATGCAGTAAGCGTAGAGTTACCTACTCCTACATTGGCGGCTCCATACCCACTGGCTAATGATCCACCAGACATTGATTGTGTACCAATGGCTATATTGCCGAATCCATCCTTAAAATTACTTAATGCGCCGCCTCCTAATGCAACACTACTTGATCCGGTAGTATTGCCGCTCATTGCTCCATCCCCAATAGCCGTATTTGAACTTCCAGTTGTATTAACATTCAAGGCCGTATACCCATAAGTTGTATTGTTATTGCCTGTCCCTGCAGCCTTTATGTTTAGCGTATTTAGAGTTCCTCCAAAATTCAAATTACCACTGATACCCACACCTCCTGTTACAATCAATGTTCCACTTGTTGTTGAAGTTGAATTTGTGTTAGCACCTAAGTTTACTTTGCCTCCAATACCAACACCGCCAGCAACTTTTAATGCGCCAGTTGTAGATGAAGTGGATGCTGTTGAATTAGGTATGTTTACCACTCCCATGAGTTGCGTCAGGGTTGTAGCTGAGTTACCGATTAAAGAACTATTGCTACCTAAACCTACAGTCCTATCTGAAGAACCTCCTGCAATGACTACTTCATTGACATCACCATCAGTTAATGGTGAAGTATTAATACCAATTAAAGTAGAATTAGACCCTGTTGTATTTGCTACTGTACCTGTTGAACCAATATACGTACCAGCATTATATCCAAGCGTGGTATTTCCACTTCCTGTAGTTAAACTGTAGCCTGCCCAATATCCTAAAGCAACATTTTGAGTTGAAGTTGTAGAAGATTTTAGTGCTTTGTTACCAATAGCAACATTATAACCACCCCCTGTTTGAGTATTTAATGCAGCTGAACCTACAGCTACGTTTTCAGTACCTGTAGTAAGGTTGTATAATGATGAATAACCTAAAGCAGTGTTAAATTGCCCTGATGTAATTTTATTTAATGTATATGATCCAATTGCGGTATTGTAGTCAGATGTTGTTGTGGTATTCATTGCATTACCTCCAACTAATACGTTATTTGAACCGCCTACAGTACCTAACTTTACTCCATTTGATACGATATTAGCATCAAATGTTTTTGCACCCGCAAAGGTTTGTGCAGCCGTGGTAACCACACCCCCAAAACTAGCATTGGCTGGCTGTAAGGTTAGGGTGCTACCTGAAATACTTGCTCCATTAGCATTTGCTGTAGATCCGATGGCCGCCATCGTGGTTACGCCAGCAGGGGATGCCCAAGAAGGAACACCGCTCGCTAAGGTTAATACTTGGCCATTTGTTCCTATACCTAATCGAGTCCCTGTTCCACTCGTTCCTCCGTAGATAATATCACCCGCCGTTGTCATCGGTGACAAGGCATCAAATGCCGCCTCTTTCGTTGTTTGGCCCGTACCACCATTCGCCAAAGGCAAAATACCCGATACCCCTGTAGTCAATGGTAATCCCGTTGCATTCGTCAAAGTACCTGAAGCAGGAGTACCTAAAACCGGGGCCGTGAAAGTAGGCGAAGTCAAGGTCTTGTTTGTCAAAGTTTCTGTACCTGCCAATGTTGCCAAGGTGCCCGTTGCGCCTGGCAAGGTAATCGTTGTCGTACCCGCTACCGCTGGAGCTGCTAAGGTTGCTGTTCCAGAAGTTGATCCCGCATAACTCACCGTGGTGGCTGTGGCCACTCCAATTGTGGGAGTTACTAAAGTTGGAGAGGTTGCTAAGACAACAACGCCCGTTCCAGTTTCATCCGTAATAGCACTTGCAAAGTTTGCACTTGATGGAGTTCCCAACCATGTAGCAACGCCCGTTCCTAATCCTGTTACTTCTGATACGGCTGGATTGGCATACGTAAATGTTCCTGTCCCTGTGTTTTTCAAGAATCCTGTTCCATTGCTTAAAGAACCAATGGTAGTTAGGTTTGTATAGGCTGCCTGTTTGCCATTGAATGTTGACCAATCCGCACTGGCTAAATAACCCGCGGCACTCGCAGTGGCCGTAGGGATCGTTGCCCATGAAGGAGCACCTGAAGCTAAAGTTAATACTTGGCCATCGGTACCTTTGGCTAATCGCGTTCCTGTTCCGGATGTTCCTCCGTAGATAATATCACCTGCCGTTGTCATAGGTGATAAAGCATCAAAAGCACCTGCTTTGGTCGTCGCTCCTGTACCCCCAGCAGTTAATGGCAAAGTTCCTGATGTAATCGCTGTTGTACTTGTTGTATACAATGCTCCTCCACTCGTATAAGATGTTAAACCTGTACCACCGGCCGTGGTAGGTAAGGTTCCTGTTGTCAATGCAGATGTACTTGTCGCATACATCGCACCGCCGCTATTGTAGGATGTCATACCTGTTCCGCCTTGATCCGTTCCTAACGTTCCTGTGCTTGTCAAACGCTTCGATGCATCCGTGAACACACCTTTGGAAGCGGTTAATGCGGATAGGGTAGTAGCACCTGTAATCGTTGCTGTTCCTCCAATCGTCGTATTTCCAGTGACATCTAAGGTAGTACCAACAGTTCCTGCACCGCTAATGTTAAAGCTCGTGTTGGCTTGCTGTGTCGTACCATTGATCACGTAGTTTGTAGATCCTGCTGGTAAATCAGCTGCAACCAATGAACGGAAGCTTGGCGCTGAAGCAGTCGCTCCGGACGTTGGCCCAGCAAATACTAAATTGGCTCCGATGGTCGAAACACCCGTTCCTCCATTGGCAATGGCTACCGTACCTGTTACATTGGAAGCGGTACCTCCAATGCTCAAATTCGTCACAGGTGTCGTCGAAGTAACGACAAATGGCGCAGTACCCGTAGCCACTGTAGAGGTCAATTGGGTTCCGGTAATTCCACTGCTTGCGGTTACGGTTCCTGTGATGGATGAATTGCCTATAAAGTTGGTCGTACCTCCAACTTCTAACGTATATCCATTATCCGTGTATGTTCCGCCATGCTGAATCGTTACATTACCGGTACCCCATAATCGGGTAGATTCAACGTTGAAATTTGGGAAAAATCCAAGGGGTTTGTTTCCACCATCATCCGTTGCAATTTTCGCAATAGGCCCTCCAGAGCCAAGTACTAAATCGTAAAAAGTAAATGTTTTACCAGGAGCGACCAGTGACCCCACGGTGGTAATGTCGGTACCTACTAATTTAGAGGCAGCAATGCTACCGGCCAATTTAGCATTGGTGATCGCTCCATCCGCCACGCGCGGTAAAGCTGCGGTTCCCGTTAAATCTCCGGCTAATTGTAATTTACCTTTTACGGTTGTCGTTGCATCGGGTGCTCCGGATGTAACGCTGAGATCTACGTAGTCTTTGATTGTTTTAACCGCTGGGTATTTTGTTAACGATGCTTGATCTGTCGAAAGGTTCGTACTAAGATTGTCGGTTGATTGAGCCCCTAAAGCTGTCAAGGCATCTGCAGCTGTTGTTGAGCCCGTACCCCCATTCGCAATAGGCAACGTGCCAGTCACACCCGTTGTTAACGGTAAACCCGTTGCATTCGTTAATACCCCAGAAGCGGGTGTACCTAATGCCGGTGCCGTGAAGGTTGGACTTGTAAATGTTTTGTTGGTCAAGGTTTCCGTTCCTGCTAAAGTTGCTAAGGTTCCTGAAGCGCCTGGTAAAGTAATCGTTGTTGTTCCGGCTACCGCTGGAGCTGCTAGCGTTGCTGTTCCGGATGTCGATCCTGCAAAACCTACGCTCGTTGCTAAGGCCGCGCCCAAAGTAGGAGTAACTAACGTTGGTGAAGTTGAGAATACAATTGTACCCGTACCTGTTTCATTGGTCATTGCATTGGCCAATTTCACACTCGATGGGTCTGCTAAAAACGCAGCTACATTTCCACCTAAATCGGTGATGTCAGCAGTACCTACTGTTCCCCATGATGGAGCTACTGCTGCTGAACCAGTACCAGTTTGTGTTAAGAATTTTTTTGTTGATGAAGTATTTCCTGTTAAAAGTGAGGTGGTATTTGCAGCGGATTGATAAGCCATATCACCTAAATTTCCACCGTTGATGTTGGTTGCTTTGCTTGCCAAACCTGTCAAACTTGCGGTGATTGTACCCGCGGCAAAATCCCCATTGGCATCACGCGTTACAATCGCCGAGGCTGTATTTGCATCGGTAGCCGTTGTAGCGGAATTACTTACTTTTCCGGATGTAGAGATCGTTGCCAATTTCGTATCCGCGATCGCAGCGGATGCATTGATGTCTGCGTTAACGATGGTTCCGTTCGCAATTTTTGCTGATGTAACAGCATCGTTGATGATTTTAACTGTGGTGATTGCATCATCTGATATTACGGGTGCAGCTGCCGTTGTACCCGTTCCAGCTAAATCACCCCCTAATTGAATTTTTCCTTTTGCGGAAGTTGTTGCATCCGGTGTGGCAGAAACAACTGCTAAATCCACATAATCCTTGATGGATTTAACTGCGGGATATTTGGTTACTGATGCATAATCTCCGGCGATGTCTGTACTTAGATTTCCCGTTGCTTGTGCACCCAGAGCGGTTAATGCATCTCCTGCAGTCGTTGAACCTGTTCCTCCATTCGCAATAGCGATGGTCGTACCGTTCCAAGTTCCACTTGTAATGGTACCCACGGAGGTTAAACTGGATCCTATTATTGTGGATGCCAACGAAGTTCCGGTTAGGGTCGTGGCAGCTGCTGGGATAGTGATGTCAGCACTACCATCAAAAGCCACGCCATTGATATTTTTTGTCGCGGCTAATTTGGTTGCTGTGGAAGCATTACCATTCATGTTACCCGTCAGGTTGATGTTTCCTTTGAAATAGTTGTCAGTGACCGAACTATTCCCAACCGTAACGGTATTCGTTCCATTACCTTCAGCATTGTAACCAATAACGATTTCGTTTGAGGTGTTATTGGCTGCAGTTCTAGTCCCACTACCAATTAATATACCATTGTTTATGGTAGTTAAATTAGTCCCTGCACCTGAACCATACAATGTACCTGCATTATATCCTAAAACGGTATTTTCATTCCCTGTTGATAAGTTTAATAGTGAGCCACTTCCTAAACCTACATTTTTGGCTGCTGAAGTTACATTTTTCATCACATCTTTACCGATAGCGGTATTATCGCCACCTGTTCCCATTAACGAACTGTTGCTATATAATGAGGAGGATCCCAGCGCGGTATTTCTTGAACCCGTATTGTATCTCATAGATTCCATTCCTATAGCCGTATTGAAAGATGTTGTTGTTAAATTATTTAACACACTATATCCCAAACCAATGTTTTGCTGACCTGTAGTTAATTTCGATAGTGAAAAAGAACCAATGGCTGTATTCCAACCACCACCTGTCAACTTTTGTAAAGCATTGACCCCTATCGCAATATTTACATCACCACCAGTATTAGTTGTAGATAAAGCCCCTGACCCTATCGCAATATTATTTGTGAGTGACCCATTTCCTTTCCCCACTGTAATTCCATTCACAGTTAAATCATAAGCTCCTAAATTAACTGCAGCAGTCGCTCCTGTATAAGGAACATAATTTCCTGTTAAAGAACTTGAGGTCAACCAAGAATAACCACCTGTTCCGTCGGCGATCAAGACCTGATTCGCAGAACCTGTAGGCAACATTCCCGTAGTTCCCGCTGACGTTTGGTAGGGGATTGAACCAGCAGTTCCCCCCGCAAGATTGGTTGCTGTTGTAGCGGTTGACGCATTTCCACCGATGCTTAAATTAGCAACCGGAGTTGTTGAGCTGACAACCAATGGGGCTGTTCCAGTCGCAACGGAAGATGTTAATTGACCGGTAACGCTTAAACTCGTACCTGTTGCAGCACCAATCGACGGTGTTACTAAGCTAGGACTCGTCGCACGCACCACATTGCCAGAACCCGTTGTAGAAATTTCCTCTACAACACCTGCACCTGCTGAAACTCGACCTAATACTTTGTCCGTTGCCGACACGTTTTGGATCTTTGCATACGTTACATTAGCATCTGTAATTTTTGCCGTTGTAATGGCGCCATCGGCTACTTTGGTTGTGGTAACGGCATTTGCCGCTAATTTTGCGCTTGTTACATTGGCATCCGTAATTTTCAGTGTGGTAACTGCATCATCAGCCAATTTCGCTGTTGTAATCGCACCGGTATTTACTTTGGATGTCGTGATGGCATTATCTGTTATCACCGGAGCTGCAGCGCTTGTTCCTGTTCCTGCCAAATCACCGCCTAATTGAATCTTTCCTTTTAAGGACGTCGTTGCATCGGCGATTGTTGCAGCGGCAACAGTATTGTCGACGTAATCTTTGATTGTTTTAACGGCTGGGTATTTTGTCACAGAAGCCGCATCTGCACTCACATCCGTACTTAGGTTTGCTTCCGATTGAGCGCCCAAATTCGTTAAGGCTGCAGCAGCTGTTGTCGCCCCAGTACCCCCATTTAAAATGGCAACGGTTCCGCTTACATTGGCAGCATTGCCAGTGATGTTTCCCGTTACTTTCGATCCTGATACCGTTGCGATTTTTGCATCCGTTACGTTGGCATCTGTAATCTTAGCCGTTGTGATAGCATTGTCAGCGATATCGGCTGTCACAATCGTTCCATCGGCAATTTTCGCACTGGTTACGGCACTTGCTGCGATGGCAGGAGCTGCGGCTGTACCGGTTAAATCACCGGCTAATTGTAGTTTACCCTTGGTATTTGCATCTGCATCTGCGATGGTTGCAGCGGCTACTTGGTTATCTACGTAAATCTTGACCGCATTTTGCGTAGGGTATAAACTGTTGCTGTTTCCTAGCGATGTGGAAGTCGATTTATTACTTACATCTTCTTTGTTTGCCAAAGCCGGTACCGTAGGTGAGCCGGCTGTTCCGCCTAAATCCCCTGTTAATTGGATCTTACCTTTGGTGTTGGCATCTGCGTCAACAATCGTAGCGGATGCAATTGCGCCTTGCACGAAAGATGTCGTTGCGATGGCTGTCGAATTATTACCTGGACTTTGCGTTACTGCGGTTGTTCCAGAAGGCATTGATGGATTCCCTGTGAAGATAGGGGAGTTTTTATCTGCTTTTGCATCCACGGCTGCTTGCAAGGCGATACCTTGTGTCGCTTGATCCACATAGGTTTTGATGGCTCTTACGGATGGATATTTGGTGTCTGATCCTGCATCGGCAGAAACGTTTGTGGATTTGTTTGATACACTTTCTTTGGTAGCTAAACCGGGTACTGTCGGGTTCGTTGCCGTACCGCCTAAATCCCCAGATAATTGGATTTTTCCAGAGGCCAAAGTCGTTGCATCGGGTGCTCCTGTAGCCACAGCAATGTTAATTGCATTATCTACATAGCTTTTGGCAGCTCGTTGTGTCGGGAATAATGCATCGGAAGGGTTACCGCCACCTAAGTCGGTCGCTGGTGATTTATTTCCCGCATATTCATAGGTACCTCCCAGGTTATTAACCGTATTCGCCGTTGCTTCTGTTAAATTACGTACAGAACCAATTTGTGAATTTAGGTTATTTGCGGTGTTGGTTAATTGATTATTGGTTGTGTTGATTCGGTTATCGTGATCGTTTAACGTATTGTTGATGTTTTTGATATCGGACTTAACTTGTTTGTCTAGGGATTCAATCGTTTGGTTTACTACGATGAATTTTCCGTCGTTAACCAATTGATTATCGGCAATTGCTTGGGTATTTGCCGCGATATTGGACTTCAAAGGGTCTAAATCTTTCGGTACCAAATAACCAGAGTCATTGTTGAATTGACTTAGGTTTTTCGGGGAGTCGCGTACGTTTTTGTAATCCACCGACTCCGCATAAAGCGCGTAGGGGGTGAAGTTTAGTTTTTGATTACTTACTTCGGTGAATTTTGAGCCTCCGTCAAAATTTACGGCAACAACTAATGATTTTAATTCCGCGTCCCAAACTACGGTATCAAAACTGCTGAATTTGCTTGTTCCTGTCGCATTACTGCTGTTGGAAACTGTGGTAGCACCTGTTCCCACGGTTAATGAGATGAGTCCGAATTCATCGGTTGTCGTTTGTTGGATCTCTTCGTAATCCACGCCGGCCGACGTTTTCAAGGTGAAACGTACCCAGACTTTTCCATTGGAAAGTGGCTGTCCTGTCACGGCGACACCGGGAACCTCGATGGTTTTGGGGTCAAGGATGACAGCTTGGTAGTTTAGTCCTTTCTTTTGTGCAAATGCATTGAATAGACTGAATGAGAGAACAATTAATAAGATTAATTTTTTCATCGTTTTAAAACCCTTTTTGGGATGGTATTTAAAGAACTAATTGTTTGTGAACCTTAGAATTTGGAGATTTTAAGGCCGATACTTAAGCTTGTTGGTGCAAAATTTAAACTCGGTTTTCCCGCGGTCCATCCGTGGAAAGTGCTACTTTTTTGATACGAGACAAAGACGGAAGTTTTGTCGGTAAGTACTTTATGGATTTCCAAATTATACCCGAGCATCACATGGATGGGGCTGAAATTTTCATTTTCGGCCAAATCGTAGTTGATGTTCTTCGAGTTACTAATTTGTGTTTGAACACCACTGAATAATTTCTGTGCGCCTAGGTTGCCTTGCAGGGCAATGGAGAAACCTTTGTACACTTTCACCTCGGGACCGAATGCCGCATGCAGTCCTACAAAGTTGGTTTGGTAATTCAATATGATATTTTGAATATCACCGGTGGCGTTGAATTGATTGATGTTAACGCCCAATTCATAGCGGAACATACTGGCGATTTTCGCTAGTTTCTGGTGGTTACCAAAGAAGATGGCGGTCTTCGAGAACTTCGAAATCAGGTCCGTCGTATCGATCAGCTCTTTGTTGTAACGAAAGGAGGCATGCATCCCGCCGAGCGGTTTGATGAAGTCAATGGCTTCGCCTGTTGAACTCTTGTATTGGTAGTCGGTGCTGTTTAAACCCACCGTCCATTTCCAATGTTGTGCCTGAATTTGTTGGCCTGCGAAGACCAAAAACGCTAAAATGTATATCTTTCTAATCATCTTTAGATAATCTTGAATGCATGGGATTTTTCCATAATTCAAAATTAACATAGTATAGTCAAGGGAAATTTATTTTGGGGTTGGGTATGTCCTACTTTTCGAAATCAGGACAAATTTGGTCATTAGAGGTATGTGATGATGATTGTAGAGACGCGATACTTAGCGTTTAGGTTTTCCTTTGGCAAGGCTTCGCGCTTTTGTTTTCCTTTGGCAAAGCTTCGCGCTTTTGTTTTCCTTTGGCAAAGCTTCGCGCTTTGCCAAAGTTTGAGGCGCTTTTCTGCGCCGAGTAATTCGATTAATACAATTTAAGTATTTTAGTAACCCATAGGAATGAATCGATGCTTCGCATCTCAAACTTTGGCAATCCTGAAAGGTTTGCCAAAGGCGCTAACGTCCAATGTCTAATCGATGCTTCGCATCTCAAACTTTGGCAATCCTGAAAGGTTTGCCAAAGGGGCTACCTCTTCACTCTTCACTCTTACAAGTTAAACGCTACCACCACATTGCCTTTAGCTGTCCCCAACTTCGTTCCGCCACAAGTGACAACAATGTATTGCTTACCATTTACCATATACGTTGACGGGGTTGCAAAAGATGCGAATGGTAATCGATGAGAAGCTAGGAGATTTCCTGTGGATGTTTGATAAATACGTAAGGTGGCGTCTTTGGTTGCGGCGATAATAAGTAAGCCACTTTTCGTAATGATGGGACCACCGTAATTTTCTCCACCTGTATCGGTGACACCTTGTTTAACGAGTTCCGGTTCTTGGCCAAATGGGATCTTCCATAAATATTTACCCGTATTCATATCGATGGCATTAAGTGTTCCCCAAGGCGTGCTTAAGGCCGGAAGTCCGTCTTGGTCAAGGAATTTGTTGTAGCCCGACATTTGGTAAGGAATCAAAGTTTGGGAATTTTGAGCTAAGACTTCCTTAGGCGCTAGTCCTTGGATGTAGGATGCAATCGCTTGTTGGCCTTCCGACGTAATATGGCCGAATCCCGGCATCATACCCTTGCCTTGTTTGATCATTTGTACGATGAATTTCGATTCACGTTTTTTCTCAATGCCGATCAGACTCGGATAGCCTGATGCAGGATTACCTTTCCTGTCTGACCCATGGCAATTCGCGCAGTATTGTTGGTATAATCCCTCGCCGGTCATCTGCTTAGCCTGTTTGTTTTTCACCATCTTCTGAATCCAACCCATTTCATTACTATTTATGTATAGGATTCCCTTTTCAGGGTCGGCTCCCGCGCCTCCCCATTCGCCACCTCCATCAAATCCGGGTAGGATCAAAGTACCCTGTTCGCTGGGAGCATCGTACCAACCACGTTTTAGATAGGCAAGTTGGTTCATCAGGTCTTTTTTATTTTTGGCATAAGGACTTATGTCATTAGGGGCTAACTCATTTGATTGACGCGCATAGGGTTTTGGTAATATAGGATAGGGTTGTGTAGGCCAAGCCTTTTCGCCTGCAATGTCAGATTTTGCAACTGGCTTTTCGAGGATGTCAAATAGCGGTTTTCCTGTGACACGATCGAAAATGAATACAAAACCTTGTTTCGTTATTTGAGCCACGGCATCTATGCGTTTTCCTTTACGATTAACTGTAATCAAGTTAGGAGGTGCCGGTAAATCCCGATCCCAAATGTCATGGTGCGTGGTTTGAAAATGCCATATAAGTTTTCCCGTTTTAGCATCTAATGCCAAAAGGCAATTCGCATATAAATTTTGTCCTTTTCGATTTCCTCCCCAAAAATCATATCCCGCCGATCCCGTAGGAACATAAATAATGCCTCGTTTTCGGTCTACAGCCATACCGGCCCAGTTGTTCGCCGCGCCCGTGTACGTATTTTGATAGGCATCTTTTGGAAATGTTGAATAGCCTTTTTCGCCCGGATATGGGATGGTATGAAAGCTCCAAACTAATTTACCCGTATGAATATTGAAGGCACGAATGTCACCTGGTGCCGCATCTGCCCCTTCAGATAAGCGCAAAGGCATGACGATAATATCACCTATAATCGTTCCGGGTGTATTTGAAATAATGAACTTGTCCTTCGCTATTTCGGGCAAGCCCGTATGCAAATCCACCTTCCCTTGATTTCCAAACGTTTCGATTGGCTTGCCTGTTTTGGCATCTAAAGCCCAAAGATTAGGTCCTGCCGTATATATTATACGCCCATCCGCATAACTCAATCCGCGGGATGTGCTCGCCCAATTTTTCAACGGATCCCCAAAGCGCCAAATTTCTTTGCCCGTCGCCGCATCCAATGCGTAGGCTTGTACGGATGCGCTGACACTATAAAGTTTACCATTCACCGTGATGGGATTTGCTTGCATTTGACCGGAATCGGGGAGGGCATAGGTCCATGCTACTTGCAAGTCTTTGACATTGCTTGCATTAATTTGTGTCAGCGGGGAATAATGATTGCGGTCGGGACCACCTAAATACTCCAACCAGTCCACTTGCTCATCGTTTTGAAATCCTGTGAATCCACACAATATGGAAAAACTAATGATTATTTTAACTTTCCTAGGTAGCTTAAGCATAGTTGGTGCGTTTAATTAAACTAAATTCGACTTCAATCTATTAATTATTTGGGTAATATTGGAAACCTTTTGACTTTGAAAATTATAAACAATTAATACATGGGTGCTCTTTTAGGATTATTCTTTCATTCGCTTGGGGGCTTTGCCTCGGGTTCCTTTTACATACCGTATCGTAAGATTCATGTTTGGTCTTGGGAAAGCGCTTGGTTAGTGGGGGGTGTTTTTTCCTGGTTAATTGTTCCAATTGTTGCCGCCTATTTGACGATTCCTGATTTCATGGGTATAATCCAACAAGTGGATTCGGATGTTTTTTTCTGGACGTTCACGTTTGGGATATTGTGGGGTATTGGTGGATTGACCTTTGGTTTAGCGATGCGTTTTTTGGGCATGTCTTTAGGTATGTCCATTGCCTTGAGTTTGTGCAGTATTTTCGGAGCATTGGTTCCTCCAATCTACCGCGAATTTGCGGGCGTATCGGGTGATACGATTTCGCATATTGTAGGTAGCACGGGAGGCCAAGTTGTTTTGTTGGGTATTCTGGTCTGTGTGTTTGGAATCTATTTGTGTGGCAAGGCTGGGATGATGAAGGAGAATGAATTGTCGCAAGAACAAAAACAAGAAACGATCAAGGAATTTAGTCTAACGAAGGGCTTAATCGTTGCAACGATTTCAGGGCTTTGTAGTGCTTGTTTTAATTTTGGTATCGAGGCTGGAAAGGACATGGCGGGAGCTGCGGTTGCCAACGGTTGTGATCCTTTGTTTCAAAATAATGTCATTTTTATCGTGGTGCTTTGGGGTGGTTTTCTCACCAACTTCGTCTATTGCATGTATTTGAATTTCAAGAACAAGTCTTTTGGTGATTATGCGAATGCATCAGCTCCCTTACGAATGAACTATACGTTTGCCGCTGTGGCGGGTACAACCTGGTTCTTGCAATTCTTCTTTTATGGGATGGGAGAGAGCAAATTAGGAAATGGGGCGAGTTCTTGGATCCTGCACATGGCAACCATTATTTTAACTTCCAATTTCTGGGGAATCTACTTCAAGGAATGGAAAGGTGTTTCGAAACAAACGATGCGGACGGTGATTACGGGTATTGTCGTGATTTTGGTTTCTGTATTAATCGTAGGATTAGGCAATTCAATTACCGAATAAGTTGATTCAGCTAATACATATTGATGAATTCTCCTCCACGCCGAAGTATAGGCAGTTGGCCAATTCCATCATTGAAGGTATTCAAGCAGGTAAAATTAAACAGGGAGACGTCTTACCCTCGATTAATGAACTGAGTTTTGAGCATTATATCTCCCGCATTACGGTCGAGAAGGGATATAATTATTTGAAGTCTTTGGGGATCGTGGAATCTGTGCGCGGGAAGGGATTTTTCATTAGCGCCGGCAGCGTCCCGGCAAATTTTCGTATCTTCTTGTTATTCAATAAGTTATCTGTCCACAAAAAAATTATTTACGATTCCTTTGTGGCCTCTATGGGCGATACGGCGGGAATTGACTTTTATATTTACAACAACGACTTCAACCTATTTAAGCGTATCATCACAAAACGCGAATTAGACTATTCGCATATTGTCATCATTCCGCATTTCATGGAAGGTGATTCCATTGCGGTGGATTTCATCAACACGTTGCCAAAGGAAAAACTCATTCTGGTTGATAAATTATTACCCGGAATTCAAGGTTCTTATGGTGCAGTTTATGAAAATTTCGAAAAGGATATTTATCAAACCCTCGTGCAGGCCAAAGATGCGTTGGCAAAATACCAAGTGCTCCAACTCGTTTTTCCGGATTCAAGTTATTACCCCAAAGATATCGTGAAAGGTTTCGAGCATTTTTGTCGGGACTATGCTTTTGATTTTCGTGTATCCCAACAAGCTCAGCCGGAAAAGGGGACGGCCTATATTACGGTCATGGAAGATGATTTGATTGCTATTTTGGATCAAATCAAGGAGCAAGGATTGTTTTTGGGGAAAGATGTGGGTTTAATTTCCTACAATGAGACACCGATCAAGCGCTTGTTGTTTGATGGGATTTCCACCATCTCCACGGATTTTGTTAAAATGGGTTCATTAGCTGCGGATTTGGTGAAAAGCAATGCGCGCAACAAGATTGAAAACCCTTTTTCATTTATACAGCGATCTTCCTTGTAAACTTTGGTATTTACCAAATTTTATTTGGTGTATTTCCAATTTGACGCCTATATTCCTTTGCATAATTGCAAAAAAATCGACATTTTTGTAGCTTAATTATATTGAAAGCGCTTAAATATTAAAATTATACGAATGAGCAATTCTCCAACAACCTTATTTGATAAAGTATGGGATTCCCACGTGGTTCGGAAAATCGAAGATGGTCCGGATGTATTCTTTATCGATCGCCACTTTATTCATGAAGTAACGAGTCCAGTAGCCTTTTTAGGTCTGGAGCAACGCGGGATTGGGGTAATGTATCCGGAACGTACCTTTGCGACGGCGGATCACAATACGCCTACGATCAACCAACATCTACCGGTGGAAGATCCTTTGTCGGCAAATCAATTGCAACAATTGGCCACCAACTCAGCGAAATATGGTATTTCACACTGGGGTTTAGGAGATCCTAAAAACGGTATTGTACACGTCGTAGGACCTGAAAATGGAATTACCTTGCCAGGTTTTACCATTGTTTGCGGTGATTCACATACTTCGACACACGGTGCTTTTGGTGCCATTGCTTTTGGTATTGGTACTTCGGAAGTTGAGATGGTTTTGTCTTCTCAATGCATTATGCAGCCGAAACCTAAGAAGATGCGCATTAATGTGAATGGTCAATTAGGAAAAGGAGTTACGCCAAAAGACGTTGCTTTGTATATTATTTCAAAATTATCAACTTCAGGTGCTACGGGTTATTTCGTAGAATATGCGGGCGATGTTTTCGAAAACATGAGCATGGAAGGTCGTATGACGGTTTGTAACCTGAGTATCGAAATGGGTGCTCGTGGGGGTATGATTGCTCCAGACCAAACGACATTTGATTATATCCAAGGTCGTCCTTTGGCACCTAAAGGTGCTGATTGGGATACGCAATTAGCGTATTGGAAAACCTTGAAAACAGATGCGGACGCTTCATTTGATGAAGAAATCAATTTTGCTGCAGCTGATATCGAGCCGATGATTACCTATGGAACGAATCCAGGAATGGGTATGGGTATCTCAAAACACATTCCGAAAGCAGCTGATGTAGAAGGTGGTGTTGCAACCTATGAAAAGTCTTTGGATTACATGGGTTTTGCGGAAGATGATGCGATGATTGGTAAGCAAGTAGATTATGTGTTTATTGGTTCATGTACCAACGGTCGTATTGAAGATTTCAGAGCATTTGCTTCGATCGTTAAAGGACGTAAAAAGGCGGATCATGTAACGGCGTGGGTAGTTCCAGGTTCTCACATTGTTGAAGCGCAGATTAAAGAAGAAGGCATTTTGGATATTTTGACGGAGGCGGGATTTGTATTGCGCCAACCGGGATGTTCGGCATGTTTAGCGATGAACGATGATAAGATTCCTGCAGGTAAATATGCGGTGAGTACATCGAATCGTAACTTCGAAGGACGTCAAGGTCCGGGATCTCGTACCTTATTAGCGAGTCCTTTGGTAGCTGCGGCTGCCGCAATTACAGGGGTGGTTACAGATCCAAGAGAGTTTTTATAAGATTTAAATTAGAGCAAGATGGCTTACGATAGTTTTAGTGTTTTGAAAAGTTCAGCCGTTCCGATGCCTATCGAGAACGTAGATACAGACCAAATCATCCCTGCACGTTTCTTAAAAGCGACAGAACGCAAGGGGTTTGGTGATAATTTATTTAGAGATTGGCGTTACGATAAGAACGACCAACCGAAACAAGATTTCGTCTTGAATAATCCTACCTATTCAGGTAAGATTTTGGTAGGCGGAAAGAACTTTGGTTCAGGTTCATCACGTGAGCACGCAGCTTGGGCGATTTACGATTACGGTTTCCGTTGCGTAGTTTCGTCTTTCTTTGCGGATATTTTCCGTGGAAATGCGATCAACGTAGGTATTTTACCTGTTCAAGTTTCTCCTGAATTTTTGCATGAGATCTTTACAGCAATTGAAAAAGATCCTAAAACGGAATTGGTTGTTGATTTGCAAGCGCAAAGTATTACGATTGCAGCAACAGGTGCTTCTGAATCATTTGCCATTAACGGCTACAAAAAGCATAATTTATTGAACGGTTTTGATGACATCGATTACTTACAAGCGATGAAATCTGAAATCGCTGAATTTGCCACTAATCGATAGGATTCATGCGCCACATTGAAATAATGGATACAACCCTCCGGGATGGTGAACAGACCAGTGGGGTATCCTTTTCTGCTTCTGAAAAGTTGACGATTGCCCAATTGCTTTTAACTGAATTAAAAGTTGATCGCATTGAGATAGCGTCAGCGCGTGTATCTGAAGGAGAATTTCAGGCGGTCAAGAAGATTACATCTTGGGCTTCAAAAGCTGGTTTCTTAGATAGGGTAGAAGTTTTGACTTTTGTTGATGGCGGTACATCCGTTCAATGGATGTTGGATGCCGGTGCCAAAGTCATGAATTTATTGACCAAAGGTTCTTTGAATCATTTGCAGCATCAGCTCAAGAAAACACCTGAACAGCATTTTTCTGAGATTCAGGCGACGATTGAGTTGGCAAATGCGAAAGGTTTATCAGTTAATGTCTACTTGGAAGATTGGAGTAATGGAATGCGTAATTCGAAGGATTACGTGTTGCAATACCTTGATTTTATCACACAATTACCTGTTAAACGTATTTTGCTTCCAGACACCTTAGGTGTTTTGACTCATTGGGAAACCGCTGATTATATCAAGGAATTAGTTTCTCGCTACCCAACAACACATTTCGATTTTCATGCCCACAATGACTATGATTTAGGGACAGCGAATGCGTTGGAAGCAGTTCGTAATGGAATTCATGGCTTACACTTAACCGTGAATGGTATGGGTGAAAGAGCTGGTAATGCTCCTTTGGCTTCTGTTATTGCCGTATTGAATGACTACCAAAAAGATGTCAAGACATCCGTTTGCGAAAAGTCACTCTATTCTGTGAGTAAGTTGGTAGAGACCTTTTCCGGTTTCCGTATTCCGGTCAACAAACCGGTTGTTGGGGAAAACGTATTTACCCAAACGGCTGGTATTCACGCCGATGGAGACAAAAAGAATAATTTGTATTTCAATGAGTTGATGCCAGAGCGTTTTGGTCGCGAGCGCAAATATGCGTTAGGTAAAACATCCGGAAAAGCGAATATTGAGAATAATTTAGCTGCTTTAGGTATCCAATTGTCTGATACTGACTTAAAGAAAGTAACCCAACGAATCATTGAATTAGGAGATCGCAAGGAGGTAGTTACCCAGAATGACTTGCCTTACATCATATCAGATGTCTTGGATTCAGATGCGATTGAGGAACGTGTACAGGTGTTGAATTATGTATTAACACATTCCAAAGACTTGCGTCCTTCAGTAACCCTCAAGATTTCGGTCGATGGGGAGATTTTTGAAGAACACGCGCAAGGAGATGGTCAGTATGACGCGTTCATGCATGCGTTAGCCATCATTTTTGAAAAGAATGGTCAAAAGTTAGCGCAGTTGACGGACTATGCGGTTCGAATTCCACCAGGAGGAGAGTCTGACGCACTTTGTGAAACAATCATTACCTGGTCATTTGGAGGGAAAGAATTAATCACACGTGGTTTGGATAGTGACCAAACGGTGTCCGCAATTAAGGCGACACAAAAAATGTTGAATTTGATTTAATAAACATATCATGGCAAAAAAACATATCCTAATTGTTCCAGGTGATGGAATTGGACAAGAAGTAACGGAAGTAGGTAAAAAAGTATTGGAGAAAATTGCGGCGAAATTCGGCCATGATTTTACATATGATGAGGCGTTAATTGGCCACGTAGCGATTGAAGCGACAGGAGACGCACTTCCAGCGGAAACATTAGAAAAGATGAAGGCTTCCGATGCTGTGCTTTTCGGCGCGGTAGGACATCCTAAATATGACAATGATCCTTCTGCAAAGGTTCGTCCTGAGCAAGGCTTATTGAAAATGCGTAAAGAATTAGGGCTTTATGCGAATTTACGCCCAATCAAATTGTTTGATGAATTATTGTCGGCATCGAGCATCAAGCCAGAAATCTTAAAGGGCGCTGATATTTTATTCTTCCGTGAATTAACGGGTGATATCTATTTTGGCGAAAAAGGTCGTAAAAACAATGGTGATACAGCCTATGATGTGGCAGAATATAGCCGTTACGAAGTAGAGCGTATTGGACGTAAGGCTTTTGAAGCCGCTCGCACACGTAAGAAACATTTGGTTTCAGTCGATAAGGCCAACGTATTGGAATCTTCACGTTTATGGCGTGAAGAGATTCAAAAATTGGCTTTGGAATACCCAGATGTAACGGTTGAATACCAATTCGTAGATGCAACTGCGATGTTGTTGATTAAAGATCCTAAGCGTTTTGATGTTGTGGTAACTGCGAATTTATTTGGTGATATCTTAACGGATGAAGCGTCTCAAATTGCAGGTTCGATGGGTATGTTGGCTTCTGCTTCTATCGGTGATGGAACAGGTGTTTATGAGCCTATTCACGGTTCTGCGCATGATATAACGGGTAAGGGATTAGCAAATCCGATGGCCTCTGTTTTATCGGTTGCATTATTATTGGATATTTCGTTTGGTATGAAGGCTGAGTCAGAAGTCGTTATTAACGCGGTTGATCAGGTGTTGAAGAAAGGTTTCCGCACGGGTGATATCGCGGATGCAACTACCGACAAGTCAATGATTTTAGGAACGGATGCAATCGGAGAAGAAATACTGAAATTGATTTAATCAATTCATTTTTTATTTCATAATTTTAAGGCTTGCGACATATTTCGCAGGCCTTATTTTTTTACCATGCGTTTATTCTTATTTATTCTATTTGTCTCATTTGGCGCATTCGCCCAAAATAACATTCAGGTTACGGATTTATTGAAAATCAAATCAGTGGGCAAGCCCAGTTTCTCCCCAGACGGGAAAAAGTTTTTATATACGGTTACTTCGGTCGAAGATGATCCGGATACCAAAGGTGATTTTGTTTATCAAACCCATTTATATGTGGGGGATGTTGCATCCAAGTCCTCACGAGCTATGACAGCGGGTCGCTATTCGGTCAGTGGAGCCAATTGGTCGGCAGATGGAAAATCCATTTTGTTTACGCGTGACATGGGTAATAAAGCGCAGGTTTTTCAATTAAGTCTGGCAGGTGGTGAGGCATTGGCACTTACAAATTCGAAGGTGTCCATTCAAAATCCTGTGATTTCCAAGCATGATGGTCGTTTGTATTATACCGCGGGTATATCATTAAAAGATTTTTATGTGGATTCAATAGCGAATCCTCGTCATTTGATTCCTGCTTGGTCTTTAGAAAAACCAAAGCTTGCTAATTCGTCTTTTGTTTCTAAAGCGAAAGCAAACCCGAACGGAACGATCGAGGAGGTTCGTGCTTATTTAGCGCAAAACGAAAAAGACAAGAAGGCTAAGGTGATTAACCGTTTACAGTTTCAAGAGGAAATGACAACTTCGGGTGAGATCCAGTTGTCGACGATTTATTCGTTGAATTTGGAAGCGGGGGCTAAAGCAGTTGCGCTCAATAATCCCTTGCATCGTTGGTCCGATTGGGAGCAATTGGATGCGAATACCTATTTAGTGATTTTGCCTGCTGATAGTTTAACACATCCTGATAAGGTATTAGAAAGCCAAATAGTTCGTTTTGACGCAATTTCGAAGACCTATAAATCGGTATTGATGAAAGCGGGTTATCGTTATTCGAATTTAAATATCAATAATAAAGGCGACCAAGT
Source organism: Cytophagaceae bacterium (assembly GCA_017984215.1). Lineage (GTDB taxonomy): Bacteria > Bacteroidota > Bacteroidia > Cytophagales > Spirosomataceae > Aquirufa > Aquirufa regiilacus. The sequence goes on along the minus strand of JAGOAA010000001.1, from coordinate 256,487 downwards.
TGCTTTTTTTGAATCAAAATCAACCGGAGTATCGAATCCAGTTTTAAAAGTGATGAATTTGGCTTCGGGTGTGATTCAAGATGTTACTTTGGATCGTGTGATTACGCAAGTAAAATGGTCGGCGGATGATGCGAAATTATATCTCACTCCACAAGATCAGGGTGCTGTCCCGATTGTGGAATATACTTTCTCAACAAAGAAATTTACAACCTTGACATCCACGATGGAAGGCGTTTTGGGCTTTGATGTGGTAGGAGAACAATTCATTTATGCCAAAACATCGATAGAAAACCCTTCGGAATTGTATATGCTAGCCAATGGGAAAGAATCACGTTTGACTGATTTTAATTCCATTTGGTTAAAGGATAAGCAATTAGCCAAAGCGGTTAAACACCAGTTTATTAATAAATTAGGTCAAACGGTTGATTATTGGGTGATGAAACCGATTGGTTATCAGGAGGGAAAAAAGTATCCTTTGGTTGTGGAGATTCATGGAGGACCTACTGCGATGTGGGGAACGGGTGAAGCAAGCATGTGGCATGAATTTCAATACTATGCTGCGAAAGGATATGGCATTGTTTATTGTAACCCACGCGGAAGCGGTGGATATGGAACACCTTTTATGGCGAGTAACGTGAAAGATTGGGGAGCCGGTCCTATGGCGGATGTCATGCGCGTGACAGATTTAGCCATCAAAGAAGGATGGGCTGATACGACCAAATTAGCGGTGACCGGTGGCTCTTATGCAGGTTATTTAGTTGCTTGGATTGTTGGGCATACGAATCGATTTAAGGTGGCTGCGTCCCAACGAGGTGTTTATGAATTGTCGACTTTCTTCGGGGAAGGAAATGCATGGCGTTTAGTTCCGAATTATTTTGGTGGTTATCCTTGGGAAAAGGCTACCAGAGCTGTGTTAGACAGAGAATCTCCATTGACCTACGTGGCCAATATTAAGACGCCATTGATTATTTTCCATGGTGAAAATGACTTGCGCACGGGTGTTATTCAGAGTGAGATGCTATACAAGAGTTTGAAACAAATGGGGCGCGAAGTAGAATATGTGCGTCATCCAGGTGCTTCACATGAGATAACGCGTGCGGGGAACAACCGTCAGCGAATCGATCAGATGTTACGGACTTGGGAGTTTTTTGCGAGATATTTATAAAATGCGAATGCATTTTATAAATATCTAGTCGCTAGTCATTAGTCGCTAGTCATTAGTCGCTAGTCATTAGTCGCTAGTCATTAGTCGCTAGTCATTGGATTGTTTTATTTGTAGTGACGCGATACCTCGCGTCTAATAGACGTTGGACAATAGACGTTAGTCGTTGGAAGTATTTGATTGTAGTGATGCGATACTTCGCGTCTGATAGACGCCGGACATTAGACGTTAGACGTTAGTCGCTAGTCATTAGTCGCTAGTCGTTGCATAGTATTAATTGTAGAGTCGCGACACTTCGTATCTAATTGACGTTGGACATTAGTCGTTGGACGTTAGATTGGGATCTTTTTTTATAACCCCAGACTTCAGTCTGGGGATTAGACGCGAAGTGTCGCGTCTCTACTAAATATACCAACGTCTAACGTCCAACGTCTAACGTCCAACGACCACCGTCTAACTAAAATACCTCCAATCCTCATTTCCTTTGACTTTCAACAAGGATTGATAAATCAATTCAATCACGGCTTCCATATCGCTTTTAGCAATGGTTTCCACCGTTGTGTGCATGTATTTCAAGGGAAGTGAAATCAAGGCAGATGCCACGCCTTCTGTAGCGTAAGCGAAAGAATCCGTATCGGTACCTGTCGAGCGAGAAACCGCTTGACGTTGGAAATCGATGTTGTTTTCTTTGGCAACATCAATGATGAAATCGCGAACATTGTTTTGAACCGCAGGGCCATAACAAATGACAGGACCTTTTCCACAAGACATGTCGCCTTGTGTTTTCTTGTTGTACATAGGTGATTGCGTATCATGTGTTACATCGGTAATAAATGCCAAATCAGGCTTCAGTCGGCGAACAATCATTTCCGCTCCTCGCAAACCAATTTCCTCTTGAACGGAATTGACAACATAGAGCGTAAATGGTAATGTGATATTGTTCTCTTTAAGCTTTCGTGCCACTTGCGCAATCATGTATCCTCCGATGCGGTTATCCAATGCACGGCCAACAAGATATTTCTGATTAAGTTCTGTCAAGCCGTCTTCGAAAGTAACCACGGTACCTACGTGAATGCCCATTTCTTCAACTTCCTTTTTGTTCGCAGCGCCACAATCAATAAATATATCATCGATGGATGGTGCTTTATCTTTGGCTAAATCACGCACGTGAATTGCTGGCCAACCAAAAATACCTTTGACAATTTTTTCTTTCGTATGTATGTTGGCACGCATAGATGGTGCGATCAAAGCGTCAGATCCACCGTTCCGACGAAGAAATAAGTACCCATTGTCATCAATGTAATTGACAAACCAAGAAATCTCATCTGCATGTGCCTCGATGACAACTTTGTAAGGCTGTCCAGGATTGATAACACCTACAGCTGTGCCATAAGTATCAATGATTTTTTCGTCAATGTAGGGTATTAGGTAGTCCAACCAAATTTTTTGGCCTGAAGATTCAAAGCCAGTAGGAGAGGCATTGTTTAAATAACTATATAAGAATTCGTTAGCTGTTTTGGGCATATTAATCATTTTTTAATTCCTGCAAATTACAAAACTTTAGAGATGTATTTTATAAAAAATCGATTCAAAATCTAGGCTTTTTTGATTGATTAAACGATTAAAATCGTATTTTTGGTAGATTTTCATGGTGACATGTATAAAAAAATAGATTGATGAAGAAAATAGCTGTATTTACCTCAGGTGGTGACGCTCCCGGAATGAATGCGTGTATTCGTGCCATTGTTCGTGGTGCTGCATACCATGGAGTAGAAGTTTATGGAATTATTCGCGGGTATAATGGAATGATCAAAGGGGATATTATTCCTTTGAATTCACAGTCCGTAAGTAACATTATCCAACGTGGGGGTACGATTTTGAAATCGGCCCGTTCGAAAGAATTTATGACATCAGAAGGCCGTCAAAAAGCCTACGATAAATTACAAGAATTAGGCATTGAAGGTTTAGTGGCGATTGGGGGTAATGGAACCTTCACGGGAGCTGAAATCTTCTTTAATGAGTTTAAAATCCCAACAGTAGGTGCGCCAGGTACGATTGATAATGATTTGTACGGAACAGACTATACGATTGGATTTGATACAGCCGTAAATACGGCATTGGATGCCATCGATAAAATTCGAGATACTGCTGATTCACATGATCGTGTATTTTTCATCGAAGTGATGGGACGTGATTCTGGCTATATCGCGGTTCAATGTGGTATTGCAGGTGGAGCGGAAGCTTTGATGATTCCTGAGAATTTAACGCCTGTAGATGAGATTATTACTATTTTGAATAATGGTTTTGCGAAGCAAAAGTCCTCATCAATCGTTGTAGTAGCTGAAGGAGACGAAGAGGGAAATGCCCAAGTGGTTGCGAATAAAATTCGTGAAAAAATGGGAAGTAAAATTGACATTCGAGTTACTACGTTAGGTCACATCCAACGTGGAGGTATTCCTACCGCATATGACCGTATTTTAGCTTCTCGTCTAGGTTTAGGCGCATTAGAAGGTTTATTACGTGGAGAGAAAAATGTGATGGCTGGGGTAATTAATAACCAATTGGTATATACGCCTTTCCATGATACCATTACGAAGAAGAAACCTGTGTCAGAGGATTTGATACGTATGGTGGAGATTTTATCTACCTAGGCATATCCTACGATGCGATATATGAGGAATCCGAATATTTCGCGCAACAAATAAGACAACTTATACAATTCTTTTTCGGAAGGAATAATGCATTCAAGGACACCTAAATCGGTGTCCTTTTTTTTGCTATCAACCACGTAGGGAATGCAATGCAAACCCTCTTTCGTAAAACATGCGGAAGCCCGTCGCATATGGAACGCAGATGTGACTAAAAGCATAGGGCCTTGAAGATGTAATGAATCAATCATTCTTTTACTATTGACTGCATTTTCATGTGTATTTCTTGCTTGGGTTTCGGTGAATATCTTTTCATTCGGAATTCCCAAAGCTACTAATAGTCGTTTAACTTGTGCCGTCTCATTACTTTGGTCTATTTTAAGATTTCCAATGGTGGTATTTCCACCTGTAATGAGTATCCTGTCAACTTTCCCTTGTTTATAAAGGAGCGCGGGTTGCAAAAAGCGATCAGCACTTTCTCCGACATTCATGCGTGTAGGATCTTCTTGATTTGCTCGAATCATTCCACCTCCTAATATAATCGCTACGGGATAATGACCTTTCACTTCCGTTTGAGGCATTTCATAAGCTGAAAATAAGGTATTGACAAAAAGGCTATTGGAGGCGATTAGAAGAATTCCTAATAGACCTAAACCGGCGGCCTTCTTCCATTTTGTATTTTTGGCAAAGTATGCAACGCACGCCAAAGCAATTATCCAGCTAATTGGTAAAAGTATAAAATCAATTATTTTAGATAGCGTGAAAAACATTGTATTTTTGAAATTAAGATTATTAAAATTAGCCTAATTATGATGAAAGTCCTTTTAAGCACTATATTTTTTGCATTATGTTCATGTCTCATACATGCACAAGTTGGGAGCCTGAATAATCAAGCGATTTATTCTGTGCCTAATTCGCCTGCTTTTGAAATCAAAGGAAAAATTAAAGGTCTTCAAAATACAGAAGTTTATTTGGCACATTATTTTGGCTCAAGCCAACAAGTCATTAAGGATACAGCTCAGGTGGATAGTTCTGGGCATTTTGTTTTCGAAGGGAATGAGACCCTAGACGAAGGTTTGTATTTGGTGTCATTCAACAAGAATAAGTATTTTGACTTGGTGTTAGGTAACGCGAAATTTTCATTTGAAACGGATACAGCAGATGTGGTCGGTCAAATGAAGGTGCTTCAGAGTCCCGAGAATGAAGCATTTTATGCTTTTCAGCGTGATATGACTTCGACTTATCTTTCTTTGCAAACGAAGCGGAAGCCCGAGCAAATTCGGACTGAGATGGCTGTCACCCAACAGAAATGGATTAAGGATCATGCTAACTTATTTGTGTCTAAACTCATTCAAGCAAGTTTAGAGCCCGAAATTCCCGCATATGCAAAACCCGTAAAAACATCCAAGGATAGTAGCGATTTGTATAAGTATCAGTTTACCTATTACAAGAAGCACTATTTTGACCATGTTGATTTAAATGATGAACGATTTATTAGAACTCCTTTTTTACAAAAGAAGATTGATAAGTATTTTGAAGATTTAGTTGTTCAAGAGGCCGATTCTATTTCGAAAGATGCCGACGTATTACTTCGTGGGATCAAGAATCAGGCCATGCGTAAGTATGTGGTATATAAGATTGCTAGTACTTATGAAAATCATAATATCGTGGGTACAGATGGGGCCTTTGTTCATTTGGCGGAGAAATTTTACATCGGTGAGCCACAATTGTGGGATACAACGACGATTCGTAAGATGAAAGAACGTATCGCGATTATTAAACCTTTATTAATAGGTAAACGTATTCCTGAAATGTTTTTAACGGATCCTGCTGGCAAGTTATTGACAACCTCAGCTATACAGGCCAACTATACAATTTTGTTTATTTATGACCCTGATTGTAGCCATTGCAAGGAAGAAACACCGAAATTACTTAAACAAGATGCTTATTTTAAAGCTAAAAATATTGCCGTATTGGCTGCTTGTTTAGTACGCGATAAGGTCATGTGGAAGAAATTCATTGAAGAGTTTAAGATTCAACATTGGAAGAATGGTATTGATATTCACATCAATGCGAAGACTGGGAAAGAAGAATACTACACCGATTTTCAAAAGACTTATGATGCTTACGCTACTCCTGTTGTGTACATTCTGGATAAGTCAAAAAACATTATCGGAAAACGTATTCCAGTTGACAAGATTCAAGATTTCTTGAAGTTTTATGAAAGCAAACGGAAATAACTAGCGCTGAATTTTCATTTTGCTTCTAGGCTTTTTCCCTTTCTTGAGATAGCGCTTGTGCTTGATTTTCTTCTTAATGCGATATTTTTTCTTGTACTTAAGCCGTGTTTTTTGATAGAATTTTTTGCTGAATTTGGGTGTGGTTTCTAATTCCAATTGGTGATAGGGGATGAGCATGAGCTCATTTTCAAAACCGATGATTTTAATCTTCACTTTTGCCAAACCTACTTTTCGAACATTGATCTTCTTGGCTGCAGCTTCAGTTAAATCAATAATTCTGCCTCTTTTATAGGGGCCGCGGTCATTAATACGCACAACTACACTCTTCTTGTTGTAGATGTTTGTTACCTCGACTATGGTGTTAAACGGGAATAAACGATGTGCCGCAGTATATTCCGTCTTACGTAACAATTCCTGGTTCGCCGTACGTTTGTTATAAAATGAATTGGAATAGAAGGATGCGATGCCATAACTCTCATCACCTAACTCCTGAGAAATCCCGTGGAACGGGCTCAGAGCGCAGATTAAAAGGAAAATGAACAGTATGATACGCATGATTAGTTAACGTAATTAGGCTCAAAGTTTGACTTTTATTGTCGGATTTAAAAATATTGCCAAAATAATGCAATTATTTCTTGAACGAGGGATTGAAAAACATTCCAATATTTTTGAGTGAATAAGAAATAATAGTAGATTTACACATTGTCAAACCTAACTTACTTTAACAGTGGAAGAAAGAGATAGAGAAGAATTGTTTTCCAAACGAATCCGAGCAGGTAAAAGAACTTATTTTTTTGATGTAAAATCGACACGTTCACAAGATTACTACATTACAATTACCGAAAGTCGCCGCCATCAAAAGGAAGATGGTTTTGTTTACGAAAAACATAAAATGTTCCTGTACAAAGAAGACTTTGACAAGTTTGTAGAAGGATTAAATGAAGCCGTTAATCATGTGAAAACAGAATTGATGCCAGATGTTGATTTTGCTCAGTTTAATCGTGACGAAGATGAATTTGGTAGCACTGACCTTAAATGGGAATAACTTATTTGAATATTTTTTAAAAGCCTCTGAGAAATCGGAGGCTTTTTTCATTTTTAGCCGTATTTTTGCACCTTATTAAATTTATATATGGGATTAACTTGTGGAATTGTTGGCTTGCCTAACGTAGGAAAATCAACTTTATTTAGTGCAATATCATCAAACAAGGCTGAAGCGGCTAATTACCCTTTCTGTACGATTGAACCTAATGTGGGTATCGTTACGGTGCCAGATGATCGCTTAAATGTTTTAGCTGAATTCGTTAAACCGAATCGTATTTTGCCAACTGTTATTGAATTTACGGATATCGCAGGTTTGGTGAAAGGTGCTTCACAAGGAGCTGGCTTAGGTAATAAGTTCTTAGCCAATATTCGAGAAGTAGATGCCATTATTCATGTTGTACGTTGTTTCGAGGATGAGAATATCATTCACGTAGAAGGTCGTGTGAATCCGATTTCAGATAAGGAAATTATCGATATGGAATTGCAATTGAAGGATTTGGAATCGATCGACAAGAAAATTCAAAAAACAGAACGCGCTGCAAAAAATGGGGATGCTAAAGCAAAACAAGAGTTTGCTGCTTTGCAACAGTTTAAAGCTACGTTGGAAGAAGGGAAATCAGCTCGTACGGTTGTGATGGATGCTGATTTACGTGAAGTGGCTATCGGTGATTTATGTTTATTGACCGATAAGCCTGTTATTTATGTGGCTAACGTCGATGAAGCTTCTTTAACGGCTGGCGGTAATGCTTTTGTCGATACACTACGTGCGAACGTCGCTGCTGAACAAGCAGAGGTAATTGTTGTTTGTGCGGCTTTAGAGGCACAAATTTCAGAAATTGAAGATCTAGAAGAACGTCAAATGTTCCTCGACGAATATGGCTTAACGGAATCGGGTTTGAGTAAATTGATTCGCAGTTCGTATGCCTTGCTTAATTTGATTACTTACTTTACAGCGGGTGTTCAAGAAGTGCGTGCTTGGACCATTCAAAAAGGCTGGAAAGCTCCACAAGCGGCTGGGGTTATTCACACGGATTTTGAACGGGGTTTTATTCGTGCGGAGGTAATTAAATTTGCCGACTACCAAACCTACAAAAGTGAAGCCGCTTGTAAAGAGGCAGGTAAGTTAAGCGTGGAAGGTAAAGATTACATCGTACATGATGGAGACATCATGCACTTTAGATTTAACGTCTAATGGATTGAATTGAGCTTTTGATACCCGATTAATTCATCATAGCGTTTGCCGGGTTTTCGGAGATAAACTAAGATTTCATAACTATTTTCGGTTTGAGCATAATTCCCTTCTAAGTAATTAGAAGGGTTTTTTGTTTCAAATCGGTAATTGTAAATCCCCTGTTTTAATTGAATACTTGCTTCATAGATACCCAAAGAATTATTGTACTGCATTTCATTCTCAGGTAAGTGCTGAAATTGGTTAAAGGCCCCACACACGTATATTGTTTCATTTTGTTTGGGTGCTTTTAGCCGAAAAGTACAGCGTACATAATCGGCATAAAGGGGATTGCCCGGATTCTCATAATTTTCAAGAACATATGCCCCATTGCTATCATTTCGTTGCACATAAGTGTAATTTCCCTGCGGACTTTCCAGCATGCCGACTAATTGTGTCTCAGATTCTTTGACTTCCCAATGATCGATGTAACTTAGTTTTTGCTGCGTACTGCGAAGGTCGATTAATCGATATTCATTTCCTCCTGCAATGGCCTGTTCGTTTTCATACGACGGAAAATGAATGGACTGCTCCATCGGATTAATTATTCCCAAGGGCATTTTTGGCAATTGGTTTCCTAGCAATTCATTTTGTTTCACATAGATCTTTAAATCTTCTGCTGCATTAATTAGTAAATTGCCTGGATATTTTAACTTCAATTCAAGGTTTTGGTGGCTGGCACGTAGTGCATTGCTTCTACCAAATCGAACAGACCCAGCGACCGTTAATTCTTGGTTATAAACACAGAATCGCTGCGTTAGGATGGTATCTCGCTTAGCCCGATTATATATCATAGCAACATAATTACCCGCTAATTTAACGCGTGGTAAAGTGACTTGATAATGGCGATAGGGTACTTTGGTTCCCATGGAAGCCTGTGAATCACGTACCGGAATATCATTGAAATCCTGTAGGAACTCGATATCAGATAGGGGAGATGCTGTCCAATCCGATTGGCAATGAATCACCTTGAGGTAGATTGCATTTCGATTTTGTAAGGATAAATCATCGAAAGTCAGGTGCCAACCGCCTTGACTACTGATATCAAAGCTGGGTTGTGCCTGTATCGTCTCATGCGCCATTAATTGGCTCAAATGGACACTCTTAATTTGCTTTTCAATTGTTCGGTTTTGCAATTGCCCTAATACACTTATTTGTGCTGTTAGCAGTAAAACGAGGATTAGGGCGCGCATATTAGCTAATTAATAACTCCCACTCGGAAGTTGTTGCTTCTAATTTAACTTGTACCGCATGGCGTTTGGTTTCCAAGGCCTTGAGTTCATCAAATTTAGACGCCGCTGCTACAGTTGCCATCTCGTTTTCAATTTGCTCAATTTCTTGTTCGAAATCCATGATTTGTTTTTCCAACTTCTCGATAGCCTTCTCCGTATTCTGATTAACAGGTTTGTGCTCTACAGGTGCTAATTCAGGCTTAGGCTTCGATGCAATGGCTTTTACTGCCGTTTGATCCACAGGTCTGCTGGCCATCCATGTCTCATATTCATCAAAAGAGCCTGGATATTCTTTTATTTCATGGTCTTCGATGTACCAAATCTTATTTGCAATGTTGGATACAAAATAACGGTCGTGAGATACGACCACATAAGTTCCTTCGTATTGTTGTAAGGCTTGAATTAGGATATTTACCGATTGCATATCCAAGTGATTGGTAGGCTCATCGAGTAAAAGGAAGTTGGCCTCCGATATCAATACCTTCGCCAATGCCACCCGAGATTTTTCACCCCCTGACAATACTTTAATCTTTTTGAATACTTCCTCACCAGAAAATAAGAAACAACCCAATACACTTCGCAATTCCATTTCGGTTTTGGTCGTACCTGTCGCTTTTAATTCGTCTATTAAGGTATTTTCAACATTCAAACTCTCTAATTGATGTTGGGCAAAGAAAGATTCAATGACATTGTGTCCCGTTCTACGCTCACCTTCGATTTCTTCTGTTCCTGAAATGACACGTAATAAGGTCGATTTACCTTTACCATTCGCACCAATTAATGCAATCTTATCGCCTCGGTTAATGGTTGCGGATGTACTTTTTAAAATAACCTTCTCTCCATATGCTTTGGAAATATTCTCCAAAAACAAAATGAAGCGACCAGGTTCCGTACCAAAGTTGAATTTAAAATTCACCTTCGCTTTTTCGTCAATCACATCATCAATAATATCGATTTTTTCCAATGCTTTCACACGGGATTGTACTTGACGGGATTTAGAAGCTTTCGCCTTGAAACGCTCAATAAATCGTTCTGTTTGACGAATTTGCGATTGTTGGTTTTCAAAAGCGCCCTTTTGAATTTCATTTCGCAAGGATTTTTCCTCCGTGTAATACGAATAGTTTCCTGGGTATAAGGTGATTTTAGCACCGGATACTTCTGCGATATGATCAATCGTGCGATCTAAGAAATAACGATCGTGCGATACAACGACGATAGCACCCTCGTAATCATGAATATAATTTTCAACCCATTCGATGGACGGTAAGTCCAAGTGGTTGGTCGGCTCATCAAGTAAAAGCAAAGAGGGTTTTTGTAAAAGTAATTTGGCAAGCATTACCCGCATACGCCATCCCCCTGAGAATAGACGTAATGGACGATTTAAATCGCCTGTGGAAAAGCCTAAACCTTCTAGAATCTCTTCTGTTTTGGATTGAATGGTATATCCATCTAATCGTTCGAATTCCTCTTGAAATTTGGCTAGTAGGTCTACATCCTTGTCTTCATAATTTGTTTCCATCTTATGAAGCACCTGGTCGATCTCTTTTTGTAATTCTAATTGTCGGCTAAATGCTTGCATCGCAACCTCTAGGATACTATCATCCGTTTGGTAGGAGAGTAGATCTTGATTCAAAAAACCGATGGTGCAGTCCCCAGATTTGGATATATTGCCACCATCGGGTGTGTATTCACCCGAAATTAAGCGTAGTAAAGTAGATTTACCTGTTCCATTCGCGCCAATGAGGCCGATTTTAGCTTTAGGTTTGATATGAAGATTGGCACCTTCATACAGGGCCCGACTACCGAAATAGAAATTGAGATTGGATATTGATAACATGGGTGCAAAGATAATCGTTTATCTTTAATCCACAGGTCTATCTGCTCAAACGATTTCGTGCATTTTCTCCACCTAAATGCGGACATTCGATGAGCTCATTAAAATTTTCATAAGCTATCGGAGTTTTGTGATATCCATAGGCTTTGGATAATGTCATGGTTCGGTTGTTGTCCCCCATGGAAAGCTCAATGTCATCCATCGTCATTTGGCAGGGATGTTCATAACCACAGGCATGGGTAATTTCAGCAATTTCTTTGACCAATGTATAATGGTAGCGATAATAGCGCTCACTTTTTAACGTCACATCAATACCCGCTTGGAGCCATTTATTGGACGTCGCAATACCCGTTGGACAATGATTTGTGTGGCATTTTTGAGCTTGAATACAACCAATGGACATCATGGCTTCCCGAGCAATGTTAATCGAATCAGCGCCCATGGCAAAAGCAAGTAAAGCTTTTTCAGGGAAGCCTAATTTGCCTGAGGCAATGAAAAAGATTTTATCTGTTAAATCATGGCGTTGGAAGATTTGATAAACTTTAGCAAAGGCAAATGTGAAGGGCATCGAAACGTGGTCCGCGAAGGCATGTGGTGCGGCACCTGTTCCGCCTTCACCGCCATCAATGGTAATAAAATCGGGTCCTTTGCCTGTCTTCGCCATGTAGGCAGCCAATTCTTCCCATTGTTCTAATTTACCAATCGCTGATTTTACACCCACGGGTAATCCTGTTTCTGTCGCCATGGATTCAATAAAATCGACCATTTCAGAGATATTACTGAATTGTGCATGAAATGCAGGTGAAATTGCATCTTTCCCTAGAGGGATGTTACGTATTTCGGCGATTTCTTGATTGATTTTGGACGCTGGCAACATACCTCCTTTACCTGGTTTTGCCCCTTGTGATAGTTTTAATTCGATGGCACGAAGCTGAGGGTTTTCGTCAACTTTTTGTTTCAACTTATCCATAGAAAATGTGCCATCCAATTCCCTAACACCGAAATAGGCCGTACCAATATTCAATACAACATCAGCCCCAAATTGATGATAGGGTGATAATGATCCTTCTCCGGTATTGTGATAACAGCCCGCTAATTGAGCACCTTTATTTAAGGATTCAATCGCTTTGGCCGATAGTGAACCGTAACTCATGCCTGAAATGTTGATCACCGAGTAGGGACGAAAAGGTCTTTTCCGATTGTGGTAAAGGCCGATAACCTTTGTCGCAGGTAAAACTCCAGGATTCTTTTTACTTGGATGATTCACAGGAGGATTATATCCCATCATGGCATTCTTAATGAAAATATAGCCTGGAGAATTGAAGTCCTGATCTGTCCCAAAACCTTGTAGGTTATTCTCATTTTTGGACGAGGCATAAATCCAAGAGCGTTCTTGTCGGTTGAATGGTAACTCCTCCCGATTATTGGCAACGATGTATTGCCTCAATTCCGGTCCGATTTGTTCGAGCCAATAACGAATATGACCTACGACGGGAAAGTTATGTGTGATGGTGTGACTCTTTTGAATGAATATGTCACGAATGATGACTATGAATAAAACAATTCCTACCCAGAACCAAGCTGAGTTTAACCATTGATTGATTTCCATTTGTTGATGAATTTTGAACAAAATTGGTAATTTTTTCCCAATTCTTATTTTTATCTTTGTTATTAAATTTTGTTATGCAAGCAGACTATCAACAACTCAAAGCATTTGTCAGTTCCGTTTTTGAATCCATCGGTTGCCCAGCGCAAGATGCGGATTTGGCGGCGCATGTTTTAGTTTCCGCGGACGCTCGTGGAATTGATTCCCATGGCGTAGCACGCTTAGCAGGTTATGTTCGATTATATGACAATGGTCGCCTCAACCCAAAGCCTCAAATTCGTATTTTACACGAAAGCCCATCTACGGCATTGGTGGACGGCGACAGAGGATTAGGTCTTGTTGTGGCTCCCAAAGCGATGGAAATTGCCACTGAAAAAGCTGCGATGGCTGGTACGGGTTGGGTTGCTGTCCAAAATTCTAATCATTTTGGGATTGCGGGTTATCATGCAATGAAGGCTGTGGAGAAAGATATGATTGGTTGGGCCATGACGCATGCAGCACCTTTAGTTACCCCTACGTTTTCACGTGAGAAATTATTGGGTACGAATCCCATTGCGGTAGGAATACCTGCCAATGAAGAACCCGCGTTTTTGGCTGATTTCGCCTCTACGGCAGTGGCTTATGGTAAACTAGAGATATTACAACGGAAGGGATTAGATACTCCATCAGGTTGGGTACAAGATAAAGACGGAAATCTTTGCAATGATGCGTTTGCCATCAAAAATGGAGGTGCTTTATTGCCTTTAGGTGGCGATCGTGAGCACGGTTCACACAAAGGTTATGCGCTCGGCGCAATTGTCGATATTTTATCAGGAGTTTTATCGGGGGCGAATTTTGGTCCTTGGGTTCCTCCGTTCGCAACGGCTGGCTTTATGCAAGCCGGAGAAACCGTTGGGAATGGTACAGGACACTTTTTAGGTGCGATGCGCATAGATGCTTTCCGGCCAGCCGACGCATTTAAGGATGACATGGATAAGTGGATTAGACGATTCCGAGCTGCTGATGCGGTTGAAGGTAAGAAAGTAATTATTCCGGGTGATCCCGAACGTGAATTAGAGATGATTCGAATGCAAGAGGGTATTCCATTGTTGGATCCTGTCGTTGCCGATTTAAAAGGCTTAGCTAGCCGTTTTTCTATAGATTTTAAAATTGCTTAAGATGGTTTCAAATAAAAAAATTAAGATTTTTATCCTTGTGTTTTCGTTGGTAACAGCGATGTTCTCCTATTACGTTTGGCAGATATTTAAAACGCCAAACTTTAATGTGAAAGGCGATTCTTATGCTATTTTGATTCCGAAAGGCGCGGATTTTAACCAAGTCTTGGATAGTTTAGATAAGTACGATGTCGTTCGTGATAAACTGAGTTTTCGTTTTTTGGCGAAAGCCTTGGGCGTGGCAGAAAAAGTTAAGCCAGGTCGGTATGTTGTAGGTCCTGAAACTGGGAATTGGGAATTGTTGCGTAAAATGCGCAATGGCCGACAAGATGCCTTGCGGATTACCATCAACAACTTTCGGTTGAAAGAAGATATAGCAGCTAAATTGGCCAAACAATTGCCTTACGATTCTACTTACATCATGAAGATGTTGGATTCTAGTGCAATTACGGAGCAATACGGCTATAGTCCTGAAACCATTGCATGCTTATTCATACCTGATACCTATGAGGTATTTTGGACTAGTTCTTTCGAGGACTTTATGAAGAAAATGCAGAAAGCAAATAAACGCTTTTGGAACCAGAAACGTATTAATGAAGCTTCTGCCTTGGGAATGACACCCACACAAGCAGGTATTTTGGCATCGATTGTCTATGGAGAAAGTAAAGAGTCCGCTGAGCAAGCTCGTATTTCGGGAGTTTACTGGAATCGTTTTCGTACCGGAATGCCACTTCAAGCTGATCCAACAATCGTTTTTGCATGGAAAGACTTTAGCATCAAGCGCGTGACAGGAAAATATACGGCAATCAAATCCCCTTATAATACGTATCGGAATACGGGTTTGCCTCCTGGACCTATTTCGATTCCACCGGTGGATGTGATCGATAAAGTCTTACATTTGGAGAAGCATGAATACATGTATTTCTGTGCGAAAGAAGATTTTTCAGGTTTTCACAATTTTGCCAAAACCTATCCTGAACATTTGATTAATGCAGCTAAATATCAAGCGGCATTAGATGCTCGTAAAATTCAATAAGATGTATTCACACGCAGTTAAGTACCGAGTTTGTTATGCAGATACTGATCAGATGGGTTATGTCTATTATGGGAATTATGCGCGTTTATATGAAATTGCCCGCGTGGAAACCCTACGTAGTTTAGGGGTTAGTTATAAATCGCTGGAAGATAACGGGATTGGTTTACCTGTAGCAGAACATTATACTAAATTTCTTGCTCCAGGATTGTACGATGACGAATTAACCATCATTTGTTATGTTGACTCGTTACCAACTCGGAAAATTGAGTTTTCTTATCAGATTAAAAATGAAACTGGGGTCTTAATAAATGAGGCTAAGACAACACTCGTTTTTTGGGATTTGAATGCCAAGAAAGTCATTAAGGCACCTGATTTTATCATGAATGCCTTACAACCTTATTATCAAGCATGAGGAAGAGTTTATTAAATGAAATAAAACAGATATGGCGTGAATACGAGGAGCATTATGTGCTCGTTCGCATCATTTCTATTTTGTATCAAAAGATTTTTCAATTCGATATTGATGTACGTGCGGCAGCGGTGGCGTACAATTTTACCTTAGCTGTATTTCCTACCATCATCTTTCTTTTTTCATTACTTCCTTATTTACCCGTTGAGCATTTGGATTTTAAGATTATCAGCTTTATCAAAGCAACGGTTCCCAAATACCTTCAAAGTGATTTAACGGAATTGATTACGGAGATTGTGAATAAAAAAAGGGGAGGAGTTCTTTCTTTTGGTTTCTTTTTTGCGCTCTATGCGAGTACCAGTGGGATTCTAGCTTTAATGCGTTCCTTTAATTTGACTTATAAAACAAGTGAAAATCGAGGATTCATTAAAGAGCGTTTGGTGGCAGTGGGCTTAAACTTCCTACTGACATTCGTTTTAATTACTTCGTTCATGGTTTTCATTCTGGGGAATTTTGTTGTGAAATATTTGGCAAAAGAAGGTATTTTAGAATATAATTTCACCTTCTATTTAACGAAGGTGTTGACCTATTTTGTCATATTTTCCGTCTTCTTTTTTACGATTTCCTTGATTTATTTCTATGCTCCGGCGATTCATAAGCGATGGAAGTTTTTTAATGCGGGTTGCATTACAGCTTCCGTCATGATGATTCTGATTTCCAATGTTTTCTCTTATTATTTAGTCAATTTTGCTAGTTACCATAAAATTTATGGTTCCATCGGTTCCTTAATTGCCTTGATGGTTTGGTTGTATTTTGTAGGATTAATTCTCATTGTTGGTTTTGAAATCAATGCGAGTATTGATCAAGTTAAAATTGAGGAGTTAGAGGAAGAGCAACAAGGCTCTGATTTCTTTTTAAATTTTTAAGATGTCAGCAGAAATCAGAAAAGTGTATGATCGAAATAATTCGCAGGAATTAATTGATTATGTCGTGAAGGTCCTTGAAAAAGGAGGGGTAATCATTTATCCAACGGATACCATGTATGCGATAGGATGTTCTATTCAGAGCCAACAAGCTGTGAATCGTATTTGTGAAATCAAACAGATTAAGCCCACTAAAAATCGGTTTAGTTTCATTTGTGCCGACCTTAGTTCGATTGCGAATTTTGCCAAAGTGAGTGATTTTGCCTTCAAAATATTAAAGCGATACTTGCCTGGTCCTTACACATTTGTTTTGCCTGCAAGTTCTAAAGTGCCTTCGGTGTTAGTCCAAGGGAAGAAAACGGTCGGTATTCGTATTCCAGATTTTCAACCCATTTTGGATATTGTAACTCAATTGGGGCATCCCTTGTTGACTACTACATTGCCTCAAGATGGCTTAGCCGTTGAGGAATATACAGACCCAAGTTTGATATTTGATCGCTATGAAAACCAAGTAGATCTCGTACTTGATGGGGGATATGGCGGACATTTTCCATCCTCTGTCTTGGATGTATTAGAGGATAGTATTGAAATTATTCGTGTGGGTGCGGGTGATGTGACTGATTTCGAATAATTACCATTTGAACGACAAAATATCAGGTTTTGTGTGCTTCCAGCGGCGATGTGACCACAAATACTGTTCAGGATATTGAATGATCGATTTTTCTAATCGGCGTGCGAATCGTTCAATAATTTCACCCTTCGGTAAATCCGTGTAATCTGGGTTAGCGATAGGTTCGAAACTCATGATGTATTTACCTCTTTCTTTCCGGATTAATTCAACAAATACGACGGGGTAATTATAATCCCTCGCAAATCGTTCCATGCCCGTAAAGAAGGCAGTATCTTGATTTAAAAAATTTGTCCAGTAGGCTGATTCTGGTTTTTGTGGCGCCTGATCTGCTGCCAAACAAATCCCCCTGGCAATATCTTTTCTTTCACGTGTGGCCAAAATGGATTCCCGTTTTTCCAACAAAGTAACACCTGGGAAGCGACTTCTTACATCCATCGTGAATTGATTGAATGAAGGATTGTTTAGTTTTTGATAGACTACGTCGTATAAATTATTTGATAAGGCGAGTCGGTGAATGGCCCATTCCCAATTGCCTTGGTGACCTGCCACTAATACGACTGGCGTTCCTGCTTGCAGGTAGTCGGAGATGTAATGCTCATTAACCATTTGAACTCGATCAAGCATTTCTTTCTCGCTAATAGATACCCCATAAAAAAATTCGACAAGTTGGTCCGTTAAATACCCATAAAATTGAAGGCTTAAGGCCTTGATTTGCTTGGGTTTGAGCTGAGGAAATGAGTTTGAGATGTTTTTAGAGATTACCTCTTTTCGATACGCGATGATGTAATAAAATACCCATTTAACACCTGTTGCAAGCGTGTATAAAATGGAAAGGGGCATACGGCCCAAAAGCTTGTAAAAAAACATCATGGCTAATTTGTCGAGTTAATCGCTTATATCTGCTATTTTTGCAAATATCCACTTATTTTTTGAATGCACATTGATATTCAGTATTTACCTTCTTTAGAATATTGCGCGTTGATTTTTGCTGAACCCCAGATCGAATTTGAGGTTTTTGAAAATTTTCCCAAACAAACCTACCGGAACCGAAGCTATATTTTAGGGGCTAATGGTGTGGAATTGTTGAGTATTCCGATCATTCAGGGTACTTCAGGTAAGCAGTTGACAAAGGATGTTCAAATTGACTATTCTCAAGATTGGATTCGTAAACATAAAGGTGCCATTCAAGCGGCTTACGGTAAGGCTCCATTTTTTGAACATGTTGAGCCATTTATCGAACAGATATTTGCGAAAAAAAGTAAATTTTTAGTAGATTTAAATATTCAATTTTTAAATACAATTGCGCGTTTTTTGCAAAAGAAACCTCAGTTTAGCTTCACTGAATCATTTAATGATGCTGCTGATCATTCTTATTGGAATGTAATTGATTCAAAAAAAGAATTTTCATCGCGCAATATTTATATTCCTGTTGCGTATAGACAATGTTTTGGCACGGAATTTGTGCCTAATTTGTCTGTTTTGGATTTGATTATGAATTACGGAATTGAATCCCGTGAAATTTTACAAAAGAGTTTGAACAAATAAAGGCTTAGGTGCGTTTTGATTAATATTAATTAGGGAAATATGGAGGCTAAGTTTTCAAATAAGGTGAAAGAAGTAATTGCACTGGCTCGGGAAGAGGCTTTGCGATTAGGGCACGATTACATTGGTACGGAACATTTAATGTTGGGTATCATTCGTGATGGTGAAGGACCTGGGATTGAATTGTTGCATAAATCTGGCGTTTCGTTGGATCAGTTGCGTCAAAGCATTGAACATTCGACGGCTTCTACAAGCCGTTCAAGTTTCGATAAGCAAAGCATGCTGAATATTCCCCTGACAAAGCAGGCGGAGAAAGTATTGCGTTTAACCTATTTAGAGGCGAAGTATTTTAAAACCAATTTGGTTGGTACGGAGCATTTATTGATGGCAATTTTACGTGATGAAGACAATGTAGCCACGCAGATTTTAGAAAAATACCAAGTCCATTATGATTTAATCAAGGAGATGGTTGAATTCCAATCAAGTAATTCACAGGACAACTTACCTAAAGCAAGTTTGGATACGGATGATTCAGATGATGATAGTCGCCTTTTTGGTGGATCTAATCAGGGATCTCAAGGAGGTTCAAGTAGCTCATCCACTGCCAAAGCGGGTGAAAAAAGCAAAACGCCTGTATTAGATAATTTCGGACGTGACTTAACGAAGATTGCCGAGCAAGGAAAACTAGATCCCATTGTTGGGCGTGAAAAAGAAATTGAGCGTGTTGCACAGATTCTTTCTCGGCGCAAAAAGAATAATCCAATTTTAATTGGTGAGCCTGGTGTTGGTAAAACGGCGATTGCAGAAGGTTTAGCACTACGTATCATTCAAAAGAAAGTATCACGTGTTCTATTTGGAAAGCGTGTTGTTACGTTGGATATCGCTTCTTTGGTTGCAGGTACTAAATACCGTGGTCAATTCGAGGAGCGTATGAAGGCCGTGATGAATGAATTAGAGAAATCTACGGATGTTATTTTATTCATTGATGAATTGCATACGATTGTCGGTGCCGGTGGGGCCTCAGGTTCTTTAGATGCGTCGAATATGTTTAAACCTGCCTTAGCGCGTGGCGATATACAGGTTATCGGTGCGACAACCTTGGATGAATACCGTCAGTACATCGAAAAAGATGGAGCTTTGGCTCGTCGATTCCAAACGGTAATGGTTGATGCAACAACGGTCGACGAGACGATTGAGATTTTAAATAACATTAAAGATAAATACGAGGAACATCACCATGTGATTTATACGCAAGATTCAATCGAATCTGCGGTTAAATTGTCGGATCGCTATATTTCAGATCGTTTCTTGCCTGATAAGGCAATAGATGTCATGGATGAAGTGGGTGCTCGTGTACATATTTCCAACATTCAAGTTCCAGCAGATATTGTTGCCCTAGAGAATCAAATCGAGGTGGTGAAGCAGGAGAAGAATCAGGTAGTTAAGTCTCAGAAGTATGAAGAGGCTGCTCAATTACGTGATCGTGAGAAGAAATTAATCGATCAATTAGAATTGGCTAAAACCAATTGGGAAGAAGAATCGAAGAAACAGAAGTTTACAGTTACGGAGGAGCATGTAGCGGAAGTGATTGCGCAAATGACAGGTATTCCTGTGAATCGTGTAGCAGCTAAAGAAGGGGAGAAATTACTTCAAATGGAGCAAGAATTGACCAAACATGTGATTGGTCAAGGTGATGCAGTGAAGAAATTAGTAAAGGCTATTCAACGGACACGTGTAGGATTAAAAGATCCTAATAAGCCGATTGGTTCATTTATTTTCTTGGGCCCAACGGGTGTAGGTAAAACGGAAATGGCTAAAGTGTTGGCTACTTATTTGTTTGATAAAGAAGATTCGTTGGTGCGTATTGATATGAGTGAGTACATGGAGAAATTCAGTGTATCTCGTTTGGTTGGAGCGCCTCCAGGATATGTAGGTTATGAAGAAGGTGGCCAATTGACCGAAAAGGTTCGTCGGAAGCCGTATTCAGTAGTTCTATTAGATGAGATCGAAAAAGCCCATCCAGATGTATTCAATTTATTGTTGCAAGTATTGGATGATGGAATTTTGACAGATGGTTTAGGTCGTCGCGTGGATTTCCGTAATACGATAATCATCATGACTTCGAATATAGGAGCACGTGATCTAAAAGATTTTGGATCAGGTATTGGTTTTTCTACGAAGTCTCGAGTTGACAACATGGAAGAGCAAGCAAAATCGACGATTCAAAATGCATTGAAGAAAGCCTTTGCTCCTGAATTTATCAACCGTTTGGATGATATTATCGTATTTAATTCATTGGAGCGTTCGGATTTACATAAAATCATTGATTTACTCTTGGTGAAGTTGATGACACGCCTGGCTAATTTAGGTTTTGCTGTTGAATTAACGGAAAAGGCAAAAGATTTCATTGCTGATAAAGGATATGATCCGCAATATGGCGCAAGACCTTTAAACCGTGCGATTCAAAAGTATTTGGAAGATCCATTGGCGGAAGAAATATTGAAAGGAGAGTTAGCCGAAGGAGAAGTCATTGAGGCTGATTATGTTGCAGAGGCTGAGGTTTTGACATTAACAAGAAAGAAGAAATAATACACATTAACCATTTATTACATGCAATTAGTACAAGGAAAAGTCGTTTTAGTCACAGGAGCATCGCGCGGAATTGGTCGGGCTATCGCAAATAAATTTGCAGAAGCTGGAGCTCAAGTTGCATTTACGTATTTGTCATCGGTAGAAAAAGGAGAGGCTTTAGTAAAGGAGTTGGAAGCCTATGGAATTAAAGCCAAAGGTTATCGCTCAGATGCTTCGATGTTTGAGGCCGCTGAGGAATTGGTTAACGCAGTGGTAGCTGATTTCGGTCAAATTGACGTACTGATTAATAATGCAGGTATTACAAAGGATGGTTTATTAATGCGTATGACTGAGGAGCAATGGGACGATGTAATTCGTGTCAATTTGAAGTCGGTATTTAACTTAACGAAAGCTGTTATCAAACCTATGATGAAAGCTAAATCAGGTTCTATCGTCAATATGACTTCGATTGTAGGAGTGAAAGGTAATGCGGGTCAAGCAAATTATGCCGCATCCAAAGCAGGTATTATTGGTTTTACGAAATCAGTCGCTTTGGAGTTAGGGTCTCGTAATATTCGTTGTAATTCGATTGCTCCAGGTTTTATTGAAACGGAAATGACGGGAGAATTAAATGAAGCAACGGTAGAAGAATGGAAGAAGTCAATTCCATTGAAACGTGGAGGTGAGGCTTCTGAAGTGGCTAATGTTTGTTTGTTTTTAGGCTCTGATTTATCATCCTACGTAACGGGTCAAACCATTCAAGTCGATGGTGGATTGTTAACGTAGATTTCATCAT
This sequence comes from Cytophagaceae bacterium, assembly GCA_017984215.1. Classification (GTDB taxonomy): domain Bacteria; phylum Bacteroidota; class Bacteroidia; order Cytophagales; family Spirosomataceae; genus Aquirufa; species Aquirufa regiilacus. The sequence continues at coordinate 234,431 of JAGOAA010000001.1, read as the reverse complement.
TTTTTTAGCTAGCCTCAATTTTGCTTTGGCATGATTGAGGCTTTTTATTTATGCGCTATTTTGTCATTTTTCTCGCTTTGGTTATTTCGACTGCTTGTCGAAACAATTTACCTGTAAGGGGTACTGAAAGTCATTTTCAAATGGAACTGACTCCAATTCGGCCTCAAACTTTAGCTGTCGAATTTTCGATGCGCTATGATAGTTTGTTCTCTTATTTAAATTTTAGTCCCGGTAAGATTATTTTTGATTCAAAAAATCAAGCAGCTGTAGATTTTCCTTTGCAATTAGTGCTTCTGCAAAATCCGCGCATTCAAGTAGAAGCCGGAGGAAAGATAGGTCTTCATTTGCCCGTTAAAATAGAAGCTAGACCTAATGTAGCAGGTATAAATACAGGTTTAATTCAGGCTAAAAGCAATTTGAAGGTTGAATTTCAGTGGAATTGGCAGGATATTAATCATCATCAGATTGATCAGTTTCGGATAAATTATCAGTGGATTTCTAAACCTGAAATACGGCTAATGGGATTTCCTGTTCAAGTTCAAGGCGTTGTAGATCCATTAGTACAAAGGCATTTGCCGACCATGCAAGATCTGGTTTTAGCCCGGTTAAATCAACACCTTAGTCCTAATGCATTAGTGAATTTATTGAATCGGTTCAATATGAATTACCAAAGTCCTCTTGGTGCCATTGCTTTACGTGCAGCGGATGTTGATGTACACACATTGCAGTTTAATTCCGTTGGACTGGCTGGTAAGCTGTTGGTTCGAACTGCCTTACATGTAGGTGATACCTTAACTCGTCAAACAAATCGTTGGCTTGAAATGAAATACCAAAATCAAGCTTTGCCTTTTCAAGTTGAACTATCTTATGACAAGTTAACGGCTAATTTATCTCAATCCATGAAGCTTAAAACTGAGCAATTGCGTATTCAAGGAGATTCCTTAGGTTTACATGTCGTGTTAAAAGGCTTTGGTGCGGAACGTTCTGAAGCTTTGCTCACCTTAATACCTGTCCAATTGGATTCGAATACCGTGGGAGTTCAATTGAAAGATATGTCGGTCAGCGGAGTTCCATTTATTATTCGGGGGCATTTCAAGCGTAAAGTATTTAAGGCGATTAATGCCTACAAGTGGTCAAGTGTAGACGCGTTAAAATTGTTAAATCAAAATACGTGGGGTTTGGCTTTATCCAAAGGAGATGTACGAATACAGCAAGTTACTTATACGCCCAAAGGAATAGGACTTGCGGGTGAAATTCGTGGAAATTGGGAGCTAAGAAAATAGTCGTACTTTTGTCCTGAGAAAATAAACCATCTTATCGCTTTTTAAAGAGGAAAGTCCGAACAACACAGAGCGCCGTGCTTCTTAACAGGAAGGGGGATCGTAAGGTTCTACAGCTAGTGCCACAGAAAATTACCGCCTTTCGGGGTAAGGGTGAAAAGGTGGGGTAAGAGCCCACCGCTAATTTGGTGACAAGTTAGGCATAGGTAAACCTCACGGGTTGCAAGATCAAATAGGCTGACTGTCGCAAGACAAAAGGGTTGCTCGTCCGATGTCAGTGGGTAGATTGCTCGAGCGAATGCGTGAGTATTCGTCAAGATAAATGATAAGAGGGCATGCAAATGCTTACAGAATTCGGCTTATCGGTTTATTTTCTCATTTTTCCTGTTTGTATTGTAGGATTAAATTCCTATTTTTGCAGACATTTTTATTAACCGAGGGACGAGATCCTTCACAAACCCATATATAATGGCTGTTAAAATTAGATTAGCGCGTCGTGGACGCAAGAAGTTAGCAATGTTCGATGTTGTTGTTGCAGATGCTCGTGCACCTCGTGACGGTAAATTCGTAGAGAAAATCGGAACATACAATCCTAACACCAATCCAGCAACAATCGTTTTGAATGAAAAACAAGCGATTCAATGGGTATTAAATGGTGCTCAACCAACTGATACAGCGCGTGCAGTACTTTCTTCAAAAGGTATTTTGTATGCAAAACACTTACAAGTAGGTGTATTGAAAGGTGCGTTGACACAAGAGCAAGCGGATGCGAAATTTGAAGCTTGGAAAGTAGAAAAAGCGAAGCAAGTAGAAGCAAGCAATGCTAAATTAGCTCAATCAAAAGCAAAATCTAAGGCATCTCGTTTAGAAGCTGAGGCGAAAGTATCATCTGCTCGTGCAGAAGTTATTGCTGCTAAAAACAAAGTTGCTGACGAGGCTATCGTTGCAAGTGTTGTAGAAGCAATCAACGAGGCTGAAGAAGAAGCAACAGGTGTAGAAGTGGAAGAAGTAGTAGCTGAAGCTCCTGCAGTTGAGGAAACTCCAGCAGTAGAAGAAGCACCAGCTGCTGAGGAAGCTCCTGCAGTTGAAGAAGCGCCAGCTGCTGAAGAAGCTCCGGCTGCTGAAGCTAGCGAAGAAGCTGCTGCTGAATAATTTTTATTAATTTTAAAGAATCATACAGATTTGTTTATCAAGTTTGTATGATTTTTTTTTGTACCTATGGCAAAGACAGAATATTTTGAATTAGGCTACCTCGCAAAGCCACATGGATTAAAAGGAGCATTTCACGTGTTTATGGATGTTGACGATCCGTATGAATATGAAGATTTGGATGCGGTATTTGTCCAACAAGGAAATGAAATGGTTCCCTTTTTTATTGAAGATTTGCAGATTCGTGAAAATCTAAATCTGATGAACCTGGAGGGAATTGATTCTTTGGATGCTGCGAAGGAAATGGTAGGATCTAAGTTGTTTCTCCCTGTAGCTATGTTGCCTAAATTGAAAGATGACCAATTTTATTACCATGAAATTGTGGACTATCAAGTAAATGATCAGGTATTGGGGGCTTTAGGTACAGTAAAGGAAGTCTATTCGACTGGAGCCCAAGATGTGATCATTATGATTTATCAAGGAGTAGAGGTGCTTATTCCTTTAACAGATGAAATTGTACCCAAAGTTGATAAACAAAATAAAGTAATTACGACCCATTTGCCTGATGGACTTTTGGATGTATATATGAATGAGTCTTATGATGCGGATTGATATAATTTCGGTAGTACCCAACTTGATGTCGAGTTTCTTTGAATATTCGATTTGCAAGCGTGCGGCTAATGCTGGACTTGTGGAAGTCGTATTGCATGATTTACATGACTTCTCAACGAAGAAGCATAAGCAAATTGACGACTATCCATTTGGAGGAGGAGCAGGGATGGTTATTGCGATAGAGCCTTTGACGCGTTGCTTAGACCAATTAATGTCGGAACGAACTTATGAAGAGGTCATATTCTTCTCGCCGGATGGGCTTGTGTTAAAACAAGGACTTGCGAATCAACTCAGTCTTTGTCAAAACATGATATTTATTTGTGGACATTACAAAGGAATAGATGAACGTGTTCGGGAGAAATATGTTACCAAAGAGATCTCAATCGGGGATTATGTCTTATCAGGAGGCGAATTAGCTGCGGCCGTTACTGCGGATGCGATCATTCGGTTAATCCCGGGTGCAATAGGTGATGAAAGTTCAGCTTTAACGGATTCTTTTCAAGATGGTTTATTAGCACCTCCCGTCTATACACGGCCTGCCTCATTTGATGGTATGGATGTTCCCGAGATACTTCGCTCTGGTAATGATAAATTAATCGAAGCTTGGCGGCATGAACAGGCTGTTAAGCGAACGATGGAACGGAGACCTGATTTATTGCATGACTAAACAAGCATCCATATCACCACGCGTGATGATTTCCTTAGGCTTATTGTATCTGATTTGGGGATCTACTTTCCTTAGCGTGCGTATTTTATTGGATTATTTGCCACCCTTGGTCATAACATTTTCTCGAAATTATACGGCTGGTCTTCTATTATTAATTTGGTCAATTGTAGGCGGACATTGGAAACGGATGTCGGTCAAACATTGGCGCGTTCATTTACAAGCGGGGATATTGCTAATTGCCCTTGGGAACGGTTTTATGTCATTAGCAGGCCGAATTGTCCCATCGGGTTTCTCTTCGGTTTTCATGGCTTTAGGGCCATCTTTATTGGTTTTATTCTTTTGGATAGATGGTCGCAAGCCAAGTATTCGAAAGATGCTTGCTACCGGAATTGGCCTTTTAGGTATTATTGCATTAGCCTCTCAAAAAACACTCGCGATTTCAGGTCAAGAACAAGGTTATTTAATGGGCATATTCTATTTGTCGATTGCCGTGATTGGTTGGAATATTGGTGTATTTCGCATACAAGTCACTTCAGCTAATACGTATCATTTTACGCAGGTTTGTGCGATTCAAATGCTCTTTGGGGCCTTCATTGTTTCACTGATTAGTTACTTTCACGGAGATTTTGAATTGATACATATCACCGCTTTGCCAATCAAAGCTTGGTCGGTATTTCTCTATTTAGCCTTAATTGGTAGTATGTTAGGTTTTTCATTATTCGGTTATTTGTCGAAAGCTTGTGACGCCACGTTAGTTGCTACTTATACCTACGTTAATCCTGTTATTGCTTTAATTTTAGGTAATTTAATTCTAGATGAGCCTTTAAGTATTGGTTTGCTTCTGGCAAGCTTCTTGATACTATTTGCTGTCGTGTTAATAACGACTGAAAAACAAAAATCGATTGCATGATGAAATATTTATTGACTTTTGGCCTTATGATAACATTGCTTTCTGCACAAGCGCAAGCTTCGCAAGCCCTATATCCGGGTGAAATACCTAATTACATTGATGGTCCAAATGTGGAAAGTTCTGCCACAACAGGAGGTATATTGCGTATTTCGAATGTATCGAACCCTGTTTATACACTTTATTTGGCTCCAGAAAGTGGAAATGCGAAGAAACCCATGGTGATCATTTTTCCAGGAGGAGGTTATCGGATTTTGGCTGCTTCGCACGAGGGGAGTGATATTGCACGTAAATTGAATGAGATTGGTGTGCATGCCATGGTTGTACATTATCGGTTACCTGATAGTACGCGTCAAGTGGAAAAACAATATGCGCCTTTGCAAGATGCCCAACAAGCGATTCGGGTGGCGCGCCAACAAGCGAATGCATGGAATGTTGATTCAACGAAGATAGGGGTGATGGGGTTTTCTGCGGGTGGACATTTAGCCGCAAGTGCGGCTACACATCATTCGATTGATTATACAAAAATGAATGATGGTCAAAATTTACGACCTGATTTCCAATTACTAATTTACCCTGTTGTTAGTTTCCGGGCATATAGTCATCAAGGATCTGTTAGTAGTTTACTTGGAAAGAATAAATCAGAAGAATTACTTCACTTATTTTCGAATGAAGAGCAAGTAAATGCTAATACTCCGAGAGCTTTTTTGGTACACGCATCCGATGATGGTGCAGTTTCTGTGGCGAATTCATTAAATTATGCAGCCGCTTTAGCTAACAACAAAGTTTTAGTTGATTTACATATTATGGCCAAAGGAGGTCATGGATTTGGGCTTGTTAATAAATCGACTGATGAATATTGGTTTGACCGCTTAGCAACTTGGTTTAAAACGCTCTAATTGATTTCTCTTTTTTTCATCACGTAATAGAAGGGAATACCTGCTAATACGATTCCTAATCCTATCGATGACGGTACCGTTTTCGTATACAAGAGATTAATCGAAATCAATAGAAGTAAGATTAAGTAAGTAGCAAATAAGAGTTGATCTTTAAACGCTAATTTTTCCTGCATAATCCGTTGATTAAATACGGCTAGTACGGTCAAGAAATAAAACAACAAAATAGCGAATACGGTAAAATCAAGTAAGCTATTATAGGACCCTGAGAAGCACAATAATATAGACCATACGCCTTGTATGATTAGGGAATATGCCGGCGCATTATTTTGGTTTACTTCTGCAGCTTTTTTGAAAAATAGTTTATCATGAGCCATCGCTTCGAATAGGCGTCCACCGGCTAAAATAATACCATTGTTACATCCAAATGTTGATATCATAATCAGTATAGCCATTACGAGGGCTCCTATATTTCCTAATACCGTTTGAAGTGCTGCGGATCCTAATCGGTCTTGACTAGCAAACATAATTCCTCTTAAATAGCTTGTTGACCCGTTAGGATCACCCTGCAAGGGCAAAATAGCCAAGTAAGCGATATTTGTTAATAAGTATAAGGCACACACTAAAGCGGAACCGTAAACCAAACCTTTGGCTATTGTTTTCTGTGGGTGTTCGAAATCTTGACTGGCAAATGTTACATTGTTCCATGCTGATGATGAAAACAAGGGACCGATCATGGCGGCGCCAAAAATACTCAATAGGGTAGTGGTGGAAACATACTCCAACTTATTTGTCAATGGGTCAAGTGTATTCCCTTCTACAAAGAAATTATTGAAATGAATCCATTCGTTTTGTATTCCGACGAATAGGCCAATGATGATAATAAGTACGATGGCACCGATTTTAGTTACAGTAAATACATTTTGAATGATTGCTGCGAATGAAATGCCCTTTAAATTAGCACCCGTCAATATGACGATTAACATAGCCGCCAAAATTTGTTGGGACGTTATATAGTTTCCAAGCATCGGAACATCATTAATGTAATCTGGCCAAATAAAGCCTGTATATCTTGCGAATGCAACTGCGACGGCTGCTATCGTACCCGTTTGAATGACTAAAAAGGTAGTCCAGCCAAAGAGAAATCCAGTTAATGGATTGTAGGCTTCTTTTAAATAGATGTACTGCCCACCGGTAGCAGGGAATTTACTTGAGAGTTTTCCATAGGCATAAGCACCTGTAACCGTCAGAAAACTCGTTAGGATCCAGGTACCAATCCACCAGATAGGAGAGGTCAACGAACGTCCTACTTCAGAACTCACCAAAAATATTCCAGATCCAATCATCGAACCCATGACTAAAAGTGTGGCATCTGTGGTATTTAATTTCTTACTCATATCGGGATTGTGCTAATAATACAATTACTGGATTTCTTTAAATTTTTCAAAGTTGCACAAATTTTAGCCAGATTTTAGGTGTCAATTTTAAAAAATATAAAATGTAATCGTTTCCGTAATCGTTTACGGAAAAAAATTAAATAAAATCATTGAATTTTAATATTGCGCTTGTTTATATTAGAGCAGCTGAGTTTAACTCATAGGCTAGGTAAAACGCTAGTTAAAAGAAAAGTACAAATCCATGATGATGAGTAAAAAAGTGATTATTGATGAGGTTGTCCTTTGGGATAAATTTCGTGCTGGTGACCAGCGCGCTTTTACTGAATTATACCAAAATTTTGTTCAGCCATTGTATTCGTATTCTATGGGTGTTACTGCGGATAAGGAATTGATTAAGGATTGTTTACATGATTTATTTGTTGAACTATGGCGTAATCATGCGACGATCGGACCTACAACAAGTGTTAAGTATTATTTGATGGCGTCCATTAAGCGTAAGCTAATTCGTCACATGGAAACTCAATTAAAAAATCATGTTCATCACAGCAATTACATGATGGATTATATGGAGGCTGATCATTCGCAGGAAGCTATTTTGATTAAATATGAAGAAGAGATACGCACGAATAAACAATTAGCACATTGTCTTACTATGTTAAGTAAACGTCAAAGAGAAGCAATTTCCCTGCGTTTCTTTCAAAATATGGACACTGATCAGATTTCGGATTCAATGAAAATTAACCCTCAATCCGTATATAATTTAATATTTGGTGCGCTTCGTGTCATGAAAGATGGACTTACTAGTGCTCGAGCGGTAGCATAAAATTGGACAATGTTGATTTTTATTTGAGTATATCGATGTTGTGTACTGCTTTATAGGGTTAAAGCAAGAATAGCATTGATGCCAAAAGATATAAAAGACAGATTAATTAGACGTAATTATCACCGTAAACGTTTATGGAGGCTGTTTTTAACAAAATTTGCTCGGAAGAACTGGTTGTTCCAGAGTGAAATAGTAAATAAACAAAACCAGCTTAGTCACGATGAATGCGAAGCATTGTGGGCTAAGATTAATTTTACTTTGCAAACCATAAACTAAAATTTTTCTAACCTATGAGAAAACAATTACTTTCCAAGGTTCTTTTTAGCATGTTTTTTGTGCTAATGGGAATTCAAATGCTTGCTCAGGACCGAACGGTTACTGGCCGAGTAACTGCCTCTGATGATGGATCAGGAATTCCAGGGGCTAGTATTTCGATTAAAGGTACTTCTAAAGGTACTTCATCAGATGCCGACGGTAATTACAAAATTACAGTTTCAGGTTCATCTGTTTTAACATTCTCTTCTGTGGGTTTCAATTCACAGGATGTTAGTGTAGGAAACAAATCCCAAATCAATGTAGCTTTAGCTACGGATACGAAAGCTTTAACTGAAGTTGTTGTTGTAGGTTACGGAACGCAAAAGAAAAGCCAATTAACAGGTGCAATTTCTTCTGTTACGTCAAAACAAATTACAGAGATGCCTATTACCAACTTGGGTCAAGCGATGCAAGGACGTGTTGCCGGTGTTGACGTAGCGCAATCAGGTTCTAAGCCAGGTACTGTGCCCAAGGTTTTAATTCGTGGTCGTCGTTCATTTAATGCTGGTAATGATCCATTATATGTTGTGGATGGTATTCCTTTATCAAGTGGTTACGAAGATATGAACCCGAATGATGTTGCATCCATGGAAATTTTGAAAGATGCGACGGCAACAGCTATTTATGGTGCTCGTGGTGCGAATGGTGTTGTATTGATTACAACGAAGCGTGGTTCGAAAGATGGTAAAACGGTCATTTCATATGATACTTATGTAGGTTCAACACAAACTTTGGATAAAATCAATTTGTTTACAGGTGCTGAGTATGCTGAAATGAAGCGTGAGTCTCGTCGTACTATCGGTACTTATAAAGATGCAAATGGTAATTTGGTTCCTACAGGTGTCATGGATGCCTATGCGGATTCTAAATTATTTACTGCGATTGAATTAGATGGTATTGCGAAAGGTCGTACGACTGATTACCAAGACTTAATGGTTAGAAAAGGTTTCCAACAAAATCATGCGATTGGTGTTCAAGGTGGAAATGAAAAAACGCAATTCTCAATCAATGGAGGTTATTTCCAAGATAAGGGTATTATTGAAGGATTGGATTTTACACGTTATTCATTGCGTGTGAATGTTGATCACCAAGTAAGCAAAGCATTGAAAGTAGGTATCTCATCATATGGTATGTATGGAGTTACGAACGGTGCCAACTTAAACCCATATGGTTTCTTGTTATCTCAAAACCCATTAGCTCGTGCTTTTGATGATTCAGGTAATTTGATTTTCCAACAAACGGATGATGCCTTGTTAACAAATCCATTGAATGAGATTGTTAAAGGTGCTAAGATTGATGAGACGCGTAAATACCGTATTTTTAATAGTGTTTATGCTGAATTACAATTAGCGAAAGGGTTGAAATACCGTGTAAACTTTGGCCCAGATTTTACAATCTCTCGTAATGGTCAATTCAACGGAGCATTAACAAATGCGATTAAAGGTGGTAACCCAACAGCTACGACTGATAATCGTTTTGGTTTCAATTATACGATTGAGAATATCTTAACGTACAACAAGCAAATTAAAGATCATAACATAGGAATCACAGCATTGCAGTCTATGCAACGTGATAATTATGAGCAGTTTACGCAAAGTGTATTAGGTGTTCCTGTAGAAACTCAAGCATTTTTTAACTTAGGTAATGCTTCTTCAATTCAAGGAATTGGTTCTAATTTGATTCAATGGACAATTGCTTCTTACATGGCACGTATTAACTATGACTATAAGGGTAAATACTTATTGACGGTTACTGCTCGTCGTGACGGTTCATCTCGTTTCGGTGAAAACACGAAATGGGGTAATTTCCCAGGGGTAGCCTTGGGTTGGAATTTACACCAAGAGAATTTCATGAAGCGTTTAACATTTATTGATGAATTGAAATTACGTGCATCGATGGCGCAAGTAGGTAATCAGGGTCTTTCTCCTTACCAAACACAAGGTTTAGAAGGCAGAACTTCTTATGCTTGGAACAATAATGCTGCTTACGGATATCGTCCAAACACGATTGGAAATCCTGATTTGAAGTGGGAAACTTCTACTTCAAAGAACATTGGAGCTGACTTTAGCTTATGGAGAGGAAAGGTTTCAGGTTCAGTTGAGTACTACCAAACGAATACAACGGATTTGTTGTTGTCTGATCAATTACCAACTTCAACAGGTTTTGCTGCTGTTACACGTAACGTAGGTGAGACAAAGAATACTGGTATTGAATTATCATTATCTACTGTAAACGTAGATGCTGAAAATGGATTTAAATGGTCAACTGATTTTACTTTCTACAAGAATTCAGAGGAAATTGTTTCATTATACAATGGAGCTAAAGATGACGTAGGTAACCGTTGGTTCATTGGTAAGCCATTGAATTCATATTTTGATTATAAATATGAAGGAATCTGGCAAACTGCTGAAGCAGCTGATGCAAAAGCGAAAGGTTTCTCAGTAGGTCAAATTAAAGTTGCTGATTCAAATGGTGATGGAAAAATTACTGCTGATGACCGTGTTTTGTTAGGTTCAGATGTTCCTACGTGGACTGGTGGAATCACGAATCGTTTCTCTTACAAAGGGTTTGATTTGTCATTCTTCATCTTCACACGTCAAGGACAAAAGATTGTATCTAGATTCCACCAAAACTCGAACTACCTACAAGGTCGTTACAACCAAATCAAAGTGGATTACTGGACTCCAAACAATCCTAATGCATATTATCCACGTCCTAACTTTAATCAAGAGTTCCCTGCTTACAATACAGCAATTATGTATTTTGATGGCTCTTTCATTAAGGTTCGTAATATCAACGTAGGATATACCTTCCCAGCGAAGACTGCACAGAAGTTAGGTTTATCTTCTTTACGTGTATATGCGTCAATTCAGCAACCATTTATCTTCTCGAAATATCGTAGCAAAGAAAATGGTGTGGATCCAGAAACTTCAAATGGAAACGTTGATAACAACGTAACACCAGCGACTCAAGTTTCTACATTTGGTTTAAATATTAAATTTTAATCTCCGAAATAATGAAAAGTTTATATATCAAAAATTCACTTAAAACTCTAGGTTTGGCCTCAGCGATTATGCTAGGCACTGCCTCTTGTAGTGATTTATTAAAGGAGAATGTTATATCTTCCATTAGTAATGACTACATCGCTACAACGCCAGGTTTTATTGCGGCGACGAATGCAGCTTATACTCCATTACGTTCATTTTATGCAACGGAACGTGGGTTAACCATGTCTGAATACGGTACAGATATTTATTCTGCTGGTGCCGATGGTTCTTACAAGGGTTTTCACTTTTATGATTCACAATTAACATCTTCAGTTGATATTTTAGCGCAATTGTGGGATGAAACCTACAAAGGTATCAATACCATCAATGCGGTAATCGATCGTGCACCTGCAGTGACGGGTATGACCGAGGCTGTTAAAACGCAACGTGTAGGTGAAATGAAGTACTTGCGTGCGCATTATTACTTTATTTTAGTTCAACAGTTTGGACCTTTGGATTTACGTTTAAAGGAAACGACTGGACCAACGAAAACGGCTACTCGTGCAACGGAACAAGCGGTTTACAAACAAATTGAAGCTGATTTATTAGCGGCAATTCCTGTGTTGGAAAACAAGAAGGCATCATCTGATTTTGGACGTGCAACGAAAGCTGCTGCTGAAAACTTGTTAGCTAAAGTTTATTTAACGCGTGCATCTTCAAAATTTGCTGAAGCATCTGATTATGCAAATGCTGCAACTTTATGTAACAACGTAATTAATAACTACGGATTTAAATTGTTGCCAGATTTCGATAACGTTTTTGATCAGGCAAATCAGATTAATGATGAGGTTATTTTCTCGGTACAGTATACGAACGATCCATTAACAAATGGTTTTGTTGATAATCAAGGAAATAAATTGCACCTATACTTTGGTATGCAATACGATACGCAACCAGGTATGCAGCGTGACGTAGTGAATGGTCGTCCATTTAAGCGTCTAAAACCTACTCCATATTTGTTGAATACTGTCTTTGCTGATCGTGTAAATGATACACGTTACAAGAAAACGTTTAAAGACACTTGGTTGTCAAACAAACCAGGTACATACAATACGACTTTTGATGGTTCAAAAGCTACTGTAACTTACAAAGCGGGAGATACAACAATTTATATCCCGGGTTATGAGATGTCTTTGGAAGAGCGTAAGGCTAAGAAGTATCAAGTATTGGTTCCAAGCTTATATAACTTTGCTTTGTTCCCTACAATGAAGAAATTCTTTGATCCACTTCGTCCAGATATGACGTATGAGAATGGTTCACGTGATTATTTCGTTCATCGTTTAGCAGATACTTATTTGATGTTGGCTGAAGCTCAATTCAAATTAGGAAAACAAGCTGAATCTGTTGCGGCTATCAATGCGGTACGTGTTCGTGCTGCTGCTAAAGGTAAAGAAGACGCGATGAAAGTAACTTCTGTTGACATGAACTTGATCATGGAAGAACGTGCTCGTGAGTTAGCTGGTGAGCAAACGCGTTGGATGGACTTGAAGCGTTGGGGTAATTTAGTAGAGCGTGTGAAGTTGTTTAATTCAGATGCTGCTGCCAATGTGGCTGACAGACACTATGTTCGTCCAATTCCTCAAAAACAAGTTGATTTATCTGAAAATGGAGGATTCCCTCAAAACTCAGGTTACTAGATTTAATTTGATTTCGTTATTTTGTAATAATTCCGGAGAATTTTTCTCCGGAATTTTACTTTAAACCTATTCGTATGAAGCGTTTACTATTTTTCATTTGTTCGCTATTTGTGTTTTCTTCCTTTGCGCAGGAGAAAGTATCCTTTGTCAAGAAATCGGATAAAGTGGATGTTTTGGTAGGAGGGAAGTATTTTACGTCTTATTTCTTTCCTGGTGAAAGCCAATTAAAGAAGGCTGTATTGTTTCCTATTTTATCTGCCGAAGGCACAACCATTACACGTGGTTTTCCCATCACTCCCCGTGCCGGAGAGCGCGTAGATCATCCGCATCATGTGGGCATGTGGTTAAATTATGAAGACGTGAATGGATATGACTATTGGAATAATTCGAATAGCATTGTTGAATCACTTAAGTCGCATAAAATGGGTACCATCCGCCATGAACGTATTAGCAAGGTGGTTGAAGGCGCTAAAGGAACTTTAGCTGTTACGGCAGCTTGGATTGATGAAGATGGGAAAGGGAAGCGGGTTTTAGATGAAGCGACAACCTATGTGTTTTCGGGAACTAAAGATTTGCGCATTATTGATCGAATGACAACCTTAACTGCCGTCAGTGATGTAGTTACGTTTAAAGATGTGAAAGATGGGATGTTTGCGCTTCGTGTTGCGCGCCAATTGGAAATTCCGTCCAATAAACCTGATGTGTTTACTGATGCACACGGTGTTGAAACCAAAGTTCCTGTCATGGATAATACAGGTGTTACGGGTAATTACCATAGCAGTGAAGGAGTAGAAGGAGAAGCCGTTTGGAGTACACGTGCTAAATGGATGAATTTAACGGGTAAAATGGATAATCACTCTATCAATGTTGCGATTTTGGATCATCCATTGAATGTTACGTATCCAAGTTATTGGCATGCTAGAGGTTATGGCTTATTTGCTGTTAACCCACTGGGCCTTAGTGTATTCAGTAATGGTAAAACATCTTTAAACTATACTTTGTCAAAAGGTGAGTCAATTACCTTTCGTTATCGAACCATTATTGCCGACCGTGATTTATCTAAATCAGAGTTAGATGCCGCACAAGCCAAATTTGCTCGTGAGGTTAAATAATTCGTAATTCAAGAAAATACTTGTATTTTTGCAGTGCATTGGGGCCATTCGTGGCCCTATTTTCTTTTAAATTATGAAGTTACAATTTCTCGGAGCAGCCAAACAAGTTACAGGTTCTATGTATTTGTTGGAGCTCGAAGATGGCTATAAAATTTTGATTGATTGTGGAACCGATATGGAGCGATCCATCGATTTTGATGTTCCCTATGAACCCGCGCCTTTCTTTCCATTCGACCCGACTTTGATTAATTTGGTGGTGTTAACGCATGCGCACATTGATCATTCGGGTAATATTCCGATGCTTTACCGAGAAGGTTATGAGGGGCAAGTACTTTGTACGCCACCTACAGCAGAATTAGCCGCGCTTTTATTAATGGATTCGGCTAGTTTACACTTACGTAAGTTACGTGCTGCCCAAGGTGAAAGTAAAAAGAAACATAAGCAAATGGACCGTTTATTACGTCGCGGTGATTTGTATTTGCAAAAGGACGTGGAAGACTCTTTAGGCAATTTTGTGACGCTTCAATTCAATCGAAAATTTGTCATCAAACCAGGTCTAGAACTTACTTTTATTCCTGCAGGTCATTTACTCGGTGCGGCTCACCTCTATTTCTCAATTACGGAAGGCGATGAAGTAAAGACATTAGGATTCAGTGGGGATATAGGTCGTTTTGATTACCCGCTACACATTGATCCTAATCCAATGCCTGCATGTGATTATTTGGTATGTGAAAGTACATATGGAAATCGGGTGCATGAAGATAAAGTGGAGCCTATTGATGCATTAGCCAAAATCATTAAAGAAACCTGTATCGATAAGCCAGGTCGTTTAGTTATCCCAGCATTTTCTGTGGGTCGAACGCAAGCGGTATTGTATACCTTGAATCGCTTGATTGAAGAAAGAGGTTTTCCAGCAATACGTGTATTTACGGATAGCCCAATGGGTAAGAGCTCAACGCGTATTTATGCAAAAAATATAGCCTATTTAAATCCGGAAGCGCGCGCATTCCAAAAAGAGTACGATGATTTATTTGACGTTGAAAATTTGATTTTCTTGCAAACTGAAAAAGAGTCTCGCGCGATTCGGAATTACCATGAACCATGTATCATTATTTCTTCTTCCGGAATGATTTCGGGTGGTCGAGTAGAACAACACATCGCAGATAATATTTCCAATAGTTATGCGACAATTCTATTAATAGGCTATTCGGCGGAAGGAACGTTAGGGCGCCAACTCATGGAGGGTACTGATTTGATACGTGTGAAAGATCGCGAATACCGTGTTAATGCACAGATTCGTAAAATTGATGTGTTTTCAGGGCATGCCGACCAAAAAGGTTTGCTGAAGTTTGTGGCCAATCAAAAACCGGAAAAATTGAAAACCGTGTTTTTGTCACATGGCGAAGAAGAAAGTATGTTAGAATTTAGAGAGGAAATAAGACGATTAGGGTTTTCAGATGTTATTTTACCTGATAAGGCTGAAACATTTACACTTTAATCTTTAATTTTGCATTTGTAATTTTATAATCAGCATGAGAACATTATTAGAATTTGAAAAGCCGATCGCGGAGTTAGAGGATAAGTTGATCGAGATGCGCAAATTGGCATTAGAAAATAATGTAGACGTTTCCGGTGCTGTGGCATCACTAACAGATAAAATTTTAGAATTGAAAAAGGAAACCTTTGCTAATTTGACTCGTTGGCAACGTGTTCAATTATCACGTCATCCCGATCGTCCTTATACCTTTGATTACATCGAAAAGATGTGTACCGAGTTTATTGAAATACATGGAGATCGTAATGTTGCTGATGATAAGGCGATGGTGGGTGGTTTTGGGAATATTGATGACGAGTATTCGGTGATGTTCATAGGCCAACAAAAAGGCCGGAATACCAAACAGCGTCAAATGCGTAATTTTGGTATGCCGAATCCGGAAGGTTATCGTAAGGCACTTCGCCTGATGAAAATGGCTGAGAAATTCAATAAGCCTATCGTATGTTTGATCGATACGCCGGGTGCATTTCCGGGTTTAGAGGCGGAAGAAAGAGGGCAAGGTGAAGCTATTGCACGCAATATCCGCGATATGTTTATGTTAAAGGTGCCTGTTATCTGTATTATTATAGGTGAAGGAGCTTCTGGTGGTGCTTTGGGTATTGCTGTCGGAGATAAAGTACTCATGATGGAGAATACATGGTATTCTGTTATATCTCCTGAATCATGTTCGTCTATTTTATGGCGAAGCTGGAATTATAAAGAACAAGCAGCTGAGGCTTTAAAGCTAACGGCTGAGGATATGTTATCGAATGGGCTAATTGATGGGATTATTCCTGAACCTTTAGGAGGCGCTCATTTAGACCCAGATTCAGCTGCTGCTAAAGTGAAAGCGGTTGTCAAAGAAGAGCTTGCTAAATTAGCTAAATTAGATCCACAAGAACGCATCATGGCTCGTATCGAGAAATTCGGTCGAATGGGCGTTGTTGTTGAATAAGTTATGAAGAGGCCTCATGCGCTCGTCTTTGATTTAGGGAATGTACTGTTGCCTATTGATTTAGATAAAACGTATGAGGCTTTTGCTTTACTATCAACACAATATAATGCTGCTGAAATTAAGCAAATTACGTTGGATGAATCTTTATGGGCTGCTTATGAAGCGGGCCTTCAGACCGATATGGAATTTGAAGTGTTCTTGGTAAATCGACTCCAACTAGTTTGTACCTCTGAACAATTTCATTCCGCATTTAATTCCTTACTATTGCGTTTTGATGAAACCCTTTGCCAATATATTAAGGATTTGAAATCAAGGTTTCCAATATACTTGCTAAGTAATACGAGTAATATTCATTCGAATTTATTTCTTCAACCGAACTTCCCGAATTACCATATTTTTGATGCTTTTAGGAAAGTCCATCTTTCATTTCAGATGGGCGTCGTAAAACCTGATGTTTCTATTTATCACCAAGTTGTCGTTGAGAATCAATTACAAGACCATCAGGTTGTTTTTTTTGATGATAATGTGCACAATATAGAATCAGCAATTAATTTTGGTTGGGAAGCCGTTTTAATTGATCCTAATAATTCTTTACACCAAATTCAACAACACATTAATACCTTATGTTAATTTCAAGCCCTATTTTCGATTTTTTATTCAAAGCTGCCGGTTGGAAACTTGTAGGTAATATTCCAAGAGATTTAGACAAAACGGTCGTTATTGTTTGCCCACATGCCACATGGAAAGATTTTCCGATTGGATTAGGTGCACGCTCTTTATTGAAATTACCAATTTTATATTGGGGGAAGAAAGAGCTTTTTGATGGATTTTTTGGTGGTGTATTTTCTTGGTTAGGAGGTTACCCGGTGGATCGTTCGAAGAATACGAATTTGGTAAGTTCAATTGTAGATATATACAATAGCAAGGAAACATTTCACGCTGTACTTGCTCCAGAAGGTACCCGTAAAGATGTGGATAAACTAAAAACGGGTTTTTATCACATCGCTGTTCAAGCCAAAGTACCTATTATTATGATCGGATTTGATTATGTAAATAAGGAAATCAAAATACGGGATACTTTTTATCCATCAGGAGATTTTGAGGTAGATAAAAAAGTTATTGCTCAATACTATTCAACAATACCAGGTGTTCAAAAATCGTGGATAAAGAATTACTTGGCTGATTGAGCCGATTGAACAATTAAATTAGCGGTTTTATTCGATGCTCCCGCTGGACCGATGAGCTCCGCTAATTTTTGATAGTCGGCTAATTGCCCTCGTCTTTCAGTACTGTTTTCTTGCATGAGTTTATGCAATTTCAGTTGAATATGTTGGCTTGTAAAATGGACTTGAATTAATTCCGGTACAGCCAATTTGTCTAATATGATGTTGACGAGTGAGATGAATTTTATTTTAACCAGCAATTTGGCCAAGGAATAAAATAACCAATCGGTTTTATACACAACGATTTGAGGTATTTTAAACAATGCTGTTTCAAGTGTTGCTGTTCCCGAAGTGACAACGGCTGCATGCGCATGACTCAAAATATCATAGGTTTGGTCATATAATACTTGGATAGGGTAGTTGGTATATAATTCTTTCCATTCTGAAATTCCAGCTACGATAAAATTGATTTCAGGGTTTTCAACGGCTAATTGAGCAAATACTGGCAGAGCACTTTTAATTTCTTGTTTCCTACTACCTGCAAGTAGGGCGATATAGGGTTGTTTGATATTTTTGTCCGCTACGAAGTTGGGAGCAGGAGAAAATTCGCATACCGCATCTTGAAGCGGATTACCCACATAATGGGTACGAATACCCTTTTCTTTGAATAAATTTAATTCAAATGGAAAAATAACATATAATTCATCAACCCATTTTTTGATGTCTTCAATACGACCTTTATTCCATGCCCACACTTTAGGAGCAATGTAAAACTGTGTATGGAACCCTTTGAGTTTAGCGATGCGTGCTGCTTTCAGGTTAAAGCCACCGTAATCAATAAAAATGATGGTATCGGGTTGAAATGCCTCAATTTGACTGCCGAACTTCGTAAATAAACCTTTGAGTCGTTGAATATTTTGTAATACGCCTAGCAGCCCCATGATGGCTAATTCCTTGTGATGAATAAGGATTTCCGCTCCAGACTCTTGCATGCCGTCTCCACCCCAGGCCTTTATTTCAGCTTGTGGGTCAATCTTCACGATTTCACGAATCAAATTTGATCCATGTAAATCGCCTGATTTTTCCCCAGCTAGAATAAAGTATTTCATCTATTGTTCTCCGTAATATTCGACAGAATTTTTATTTGTTTCGATTAAATGCAATTTATGCAAGGTAGCTGTTTTAGAGTTTTCTAAAATTTGAGGAGCTAATATCTTCCAAAATTCCATAATGAGTATCTCGCAACTGGCTAATTTACCCTCCATGAAATCAACATCTAAGTTGAGGTTCTTATGGTCAACTTTATCAATAATTTCTCTTTTTACTAAATCACCTAAGGTCTTTAAATCAAAGACAAATCCGGTATCGATATCTGGAATACCTTTAACCGTGACAATAAGTTCAAAATTGTGACCGTGCCAATTATTGTTCGCGCACAAGCCAAATACTTCTTGATTTTTTTCTTCTGACCAAGCTGGATTGAAGAGCCGGTGAGCGGCATTGAAATGTTCCTTACGGATTACGTAGACCATTGTTTTCAGTTTGTGTGAAGGACGTCTGGGAAAACAGTAGCAGACAATCCAATTATTTCACAAAGGTACAAAAGCTATTCAGAATATGCGTAAATTTGTTGCTTAAATAGCTTTATTATGATTATTGTAACGGGTGCAGCAGGTTTTATTGGTAGTTGTTTGATCGCTCAATTGAATGAATTGAATTTTAACTATATTATTGCAGTTGATGATTTTTCATTTCCAGAAAAGAACAAAAACTTAGCAGGTAAAAAGATTATGGAACGCGTTGAGCGGACCGAATTAGCTGCATGGATTGATGCAAATTACCGTGAAGTAGAATTTTGTTTTCACATTGGCGCTCGAACGGATACAACAGAGTTTAAAACTGAGATCTTTGATGAATTGAATGTAGCCTATTCAAAAATGCTTTGGAATAAATGTATCGATTATCAAATTCCATTGGTTTACGCTTCATCTGCAGCTACTTATGGATTAGGGGAATTGGGTTATGATGATAATGAAGCGATGATTCCTAAATTGAGCCCATTAAATCCTTATGGCGTTTCAAAAAATGAATTTGATATCTGGGCTTTGGCTCAAGTAAAGAAACCTTTTTATTGGGCGGGTTTGAAATTCTTTAATGTTTATGGCCCCAACGAATACCATAAAAATCGTATGGCATCTGTTGTCTATCATGCATACAATCAAATTAATTCGACGGGTAGTTTGAAATTATTTAAATCACATCGGCCAGATTTTGCAGACGGCGAACAAATGCGTGATTTTATCTATGTAAAAGATTTAGTCTCTGTTTGTATCTTTTTGATGGAGCATCGTAAAAATTCAGGTATTTATAACCTTGGAACAGGAATGGCACGCTCATTTAACGATTTGGGGAGATCAACTTTTGTTGCCATGGGTAAGGATAGCGATATTGCTTACATCGATACGCCAGAAGATATACGTGATAAATATCAATACTTTACCGAAGCAAATATGAATAAATTGATTTCTATTGGCTACGATAAGCCTTTTTATTCCTTGGAAGCGGGTGTGAATGATTATGTTCAGAATTACCTTATTCCTGCGAAGTACTGGTAATTTTTTTGATTCCTTCTTCAATGAATCCTTGACCGTAAGCCAATAACTGAATGTTGGCCGCAATTAAGCCTAAAAGACTCACTTTTAGGCTTTTTGTTTTTTTAAACGCATCGAGTAAAATGGCTAACCAATAGAGTGAAAGTCCCATAAACAATAAGTTGCCTAAAGAGGGCAAAAGGATATTCAACAAGATCGTATTCCAAAAGTAGATAAAGTAACAGGCAGGGAAGAAGTGAACCCATTTAAGTTCTGTGGGAAAGAATCGCGAAATGTTTATGCGCGCTCTTCCGAAAAAATGGATTTGCTTATAAAACTGTCTGAAGCTTGTCCGACGTTTGTGGTAGATAAACGCTTCTGGTAGTAAGCCTGATTTAAATCCAAGGGAAATGCAACGAATGCTGAATTCGATGTCTTCTCCCATGCGGGTAATTTTAAAACCTTGAGTTTTCTCCCAAACTTCACGTGAGATGCCCATGTTGAAACTCCGTGGTTGAAATTGGCCTCCTACATTCTTGGCCTTTCCTCGTATTCCACCCGTGGTAAATAAACTGGTCATGGCAAAGCTGATAGCTTTTTGGACGGCAGTAAATGAAGGATGGTCCTGATCCGGACCACCAAATAAATCAAGTTTATCACGTTGTATACCCGTAAATACGGCTTGCAAATAATTGGATTCAATTAACGCATCTGAATCTAATACGACAAAGAAGTCGCCTTTAGCTCTTTCAAAGGCATAATTGCGTGCAAATCCTTGTCCTCCATTTTCCTTAACATAATAGGAAATTGATAATTGTTTTTGATACTGATCAACGATGCTTTTTGAATCGAGTTGTGAGCCGTCCTCAATAATGATGACCTCGAAATTGGTATAGCTTTGGTTTGTTAAACACGCCAATAATTCGTCCAGTTCTTGGGGGCGATTATAGACCGGAATAATTACGCTAAATCGCATGTTTATGAAAACATTTCAGTTAATGTAGCTTCACTAGCTGCCAAAATCTTCGCGATTTCATCATCTCCGATGGCATCTGAAATAAACCATGATTCGAATTGTGAAGGAGGTAGGTAAACTCCCCGACGAAGCATTCCTTGGAAATATTGGCCAAATAGATTTAAATCAGCTGTTTTAGCATCATTGAAATTGTTTACAGCTACATCTGTGAAGAAAAGTGTAAACATAGAACCTAACTGGTTGATTGTATACTTTTTACCTAAGCTATTCAATTGTTGACGAATTCCATTTTTAATGGATTCGCCTTTGCTTGCTAAACGTTCATACACAGCTAGGTCGTTTGTAATTAGGTTTAACATGGCAAGGCCTGCTGTTGTAGCTAATGGATTTCCACTCAAAGTACCTGCTTGATAAACTGGACCAGCGGGTGCAATCATATCCATGATTTCGCCTTTGCCGCCATATGCACCTACGGGTAAACCACCACCGATAATTTTACCTAAAGTGGTTAAATCCGGTTGTACGCCACACACACCTTGGTATCCACTCGCTGATTGACGGAAACCTGTCATCACTTCATCAAAGATGAGTAATGCGCCATGCTGGTCGCATAAGCTGCGTAAACCTGCCAAGTATCCATCGGCTGGAATTACTAAGCCCATATTCCCGACAACTGGCTCAACAATAACAGCAGCTACAGCGCCTGGATTAGCATCGAACAGATTGCGTAATGAATTCAAATCATTAAACACAGCGGTAAGTGTATCTCGTGCTGTAGACTCAGTTACTCCTGGACTGTCAGGTGTTCCTAATGTGGCTACGCCTGAACCAGCTGCAATTAAAAAGGAATCACCATGTCCATGGTAGCAACCTTCGAATTTGATGATTTTATCACGTTTCGTATAGGCACGAGCAAGGCGAATGGCTGCCATCGTAGCCTCCGTACCTGAATTAACTAAACGAACTTTTTCAAATGACGGAATCATCGAAACGATTTTTTCCGCGATAAGTACTTCTTTTAAACTTGGTGCACCAAATGAAAACCCATCGGATAATGCTTCTCGAACAGCATTCTCAATAACAGGGTGCGCTTGTCCAAATAACATAGGACCCCAAGAACCTATTAAATCAATGTATTCGTTTCCATCGACATCTTTTAAATAGGCGCCTTTGGCTGATTGAATAAATACCGGGTTTCCTCCTACAGATTTGAAAGCTCTAACCGGTGAGTTAACCCCACCCGGAATTAGGGTTTTAGCTTTTTCAAAATATGTATTACTTAATGTTCCCATTATTTTTTCTTACCTTTTTTTTGATCTGCTGCTGCCTTTTGTTGCTCTTCCATCGTCTTCAATTGCGTTTGAAGGTAAGTTGAAAAACGTGATTTTTTAGCTCCACCACCAGCTTTAATTTTGGCACGGTTCGCATCCAATAAGGCTTTGATTTTGTCTTCATTAACAAATTTGCGGATTGCCAACTGTTGGCCAATCGTAACTAAATTGGAAATGAAATAGTAGAAACTTAACCCAGCAGGGAAGGAGTTCATCACAAACATGAAGATAACGGGCGTAACATAAGCCATCATTTTCATGTTGATAGGCTGACCAGGTTGATCCGGTGTAATTTGATTATTGTAATATCCATATGCCAGTTGAGAAACCGTCATCAATAAACAGAACAAACTGATGTGAGAACCATAGAATGGGATATTGAACGGTAAATTCAATATAGAATCATACGTAGATAAATCTTCTGCCCAAAGGAATGATTCCTGACGTAGGTTGATCAAGTTCGGGAATAACATAAATACCGCCATCAATACTGGCATTGTTGCTAATACAGGAATACAACCACTTAAGGGATTAACGCCAACTTCTCCATACAACTTCATGGTTTCTTGTTGTACACGGGCAGGATCATCACCAATTTTCTCTTTGATTGCTGCGATCTCTGGAGCCAAAATACGTGTTTTAGCCATGGAGACATATGATTTATATGTCAAAGGCAGTAATGCTGTTTTGATAATAAGTACCAAAACGATGATTAGCAGTCCATAATTGAAGATGATGCTTTCTAAAAAGTCAAATAATGGAACGAAAATGTACTTCGTTATTGGCAATAAGAAATCATAACTCAATTTCACATTCTTGCCGAATGAAGGAGCGATGTTCTTAACAATTGAATAGTCGTTTGGCCCAAAGTAAAATTTGAATCCTGATTTCCCAGTACTTAAATCACCCATTGGTGCAACTAATTGCGCATCCAATGTTTTAATGGCAACAGTATCTGTTACGTTGGGGGTTGCCGTTAAATTGGCCTTCGTAAACATAGTACCTTGTGGAACTAAACCCGCCAAGAAGTATTTCTTTTTGAAGGATACCCATTGAATAGATTGACTTAGATTTTCATTTGTTACCGATGTTGGATTTTCGCTTAGGTAATCAAATTCCTCATCTTCTGTTAACAAATAATTAATCGTGGCTTTGCGTTCCTCTTGGGCATCTTTTTCCGTTTGGGTTACATTTTCTTTCCAATGAATAAAGTATTCGTTTCCGCTTAATTCAGGTGCTATTGCTTTTGCATCGATTGTATAGGCCAACTCGAATCCAGCTTCTGGCAATTGATAGGTCTGAATGATGTTTTTACCATTTGGCAATGTACTGGTAAAGCTTACTTGGTTTTTAGATTCAAGTGCTTGATATACCAATTTCCCTAAGGCTAGCTTCTTACCATTTGTAGGAATTTCTACATCAAATAAGTCTTTTTGAGCATCAAACAATACGATACCGTCTTTCTTATTCGCTGTGTAAGTTTTATAACTCTTGTAATTTTTCAATTGAACGGAAACTAATTTACCCCCATAATTGGAAAGCGTAATACGCAAGTTTTCGTTTTCAAGTGTGTACAATTGTTCTTTGACCTGAACACTAGAATCTGCTACAACAGCTAATGCTGTTGCTTTCGTTGATTTTGCTGCAGGACTAACTTGTTTAGCGGCCACAACTTCACTGTTTGTTTGTACAGGTTCTTTGGGTGCAAAGAAATATTGATAGCCAAGTAACATGGCCATGATGAGTACAATACCTGAGATTGAATTCTTATCCATAATAAGTTAATAAACTACTTTGAGTTTTTGATGAATGGAACAGCATGTTGGTATGCTGCTTTAATAAATTGAACAAATAGGGGCGAAGGCGCCTCTACGGTTGACTTGTATTCTGGGTGAAATTGAACGCCTACAAAAAATGGGTGGTTCGGCAATTCTACGATTTCCACTAAATTGGTATCTGGATTAATTCCCGAGGTTACCATTCCTGCCACGTTAAATTGATTTAAATACTCATTGTTAAATTCATAACGATGTCTGTGGCGTTCTTGAATAAGTGATTTGCCATAAATTTTAAAGGCATTAGTTCCTTTTTCAATTTTGCAAGGATAAGCTCCTAAACGCATAGTACCTCCTTTTTCAGATACATCTTTTTGAGAATGCATCAAATCAATGACAGGGTATGGAGTTTCGGGATTCATTTCAAAGGAATGAGCATTTTCTAATCCAACTACATTACGAGCAAATTCGATTACGGCACATTGCATACCTAAGCAAATGCCTAAGAATGGAATATTGTTTTCACGTGCATATTTCACTGCATTAATTTTGCCTTGAATACCGCGCTCTCCAAAACCAGGAGCAACTAGAATTCCGTCTAATCCAGCTAATGATTCTTCGATATTATCTTCTGCTGTTTCCGATGAGATCCATTTAACATTTACCTTGATTTCGTTAGCGACACCTGCGTGGATGAATGCTTCTGCAATGGATTTATAAGAATCCTTTAATTCAACATATTTTCCTACGAGCCCTACTGTAATTTCAAACTTTGGATTTTTCAATTTGGTCAAAAAGTTCGACCAAGCGCTTAGATTAGAGTCTTTATCATTGTAAATATCTAATTTATAAAGTACACGGCTATCTAAACGCTCTTCTTGCATTAGCATTGGGACGTCATAAATAGTCTCCGCATCACGTGCTTCGATTACATCTTGCTCTGATACGTTACAGAATAATCCGATTTTCTTCTTCATTTCTTGAGGAAGTGGATGTTCTGTCCGGCAAACTAGAATATCGGGTTGAATTCCAGACTCTGACAGTTGTTTTACAGAGTGTTGAGTTGGTTTTGTTTTTAATTCTCCGGCTGAAGCTAAATAAGGTATTAGCGTTAGATGAATAAACAAGGTATTTTTTTCGCCCAAATCCCACTTTAGTTGGCGAGCTGCCTCAATAAATGGCAATGATTCAATATCACCTACACAACCACCAATTTCAGTAATAACAATGTCAAACTTCCCTGTTTCACCTAAAATCAAAATGTTACGTTTGATTTCATCCGTAATATGGGGAACTACTTGTACCGTTTTACCTAAATAATCGCCTTTGCGTTCTTTTGTAATAACATTGTGGTAGACACGCCCTGTTGTAATATTATTCGCTTGACTTGTAGGGGTGTTCAAGAAACGCTCATAATGTCCTAAATCCAAATCAGTTTCTGCTCCATCATTGGTTACGTAACACTCACCATGCTCATATGGATTTAATGTGCCCGGGTCAATGTTAATATATGGATCGAATTTTTGAATGGTGCAAGTCAGCCCTCTTGCTTGTAATAATTTGGCTAATGAAGAGGCTATGATGCCTTTTCCTAATGAACTTGTTACTCCGCCCGTAACAAAAATGTACTTCGCTTTTTTATTATTCCCCTTGCCAGACATTCTTTTGTTTTGTTTATTGGTTACGGGAAACAAAGATACGAATTTTAACCACATCGAATTAATCCTATTTTTATTTTATCTTGCATTGTAGATAGTTTTTTTAAGTTTTTATGTCCCTCCAACTTTATTCTGCCTCTGCTGGTTCTGGCAAAACCTATACGCTGACTGTTGAGTATATCAAGTTGGCCCTTCAAGCTTACGAAAGTAGGGGGTATTTCCGCAGGATTTTAGCGGTAACCTTTACTACCAAAGCTGCTGAAGAGATGCGCTCGCGTATCATAGAATTTTTATCCGGTATTGCAGCAGTAGACACATTGTCAAACGAGGAGGAAGCTACCTATCGAGGGATTATCAGTAATATTCAACGGGATTATCAGCTAGCGAATATTGTTATTTCAGATGCTGAACTTATCAAACGTGCTCAAATCGCTCAGCAGCAGATTTTGCAGGATTATGGTCTGTTCTCTGTCATGACAATTGATGCATTTGTTCAGCGCTTAAGTTCTAGTTTTATCGAGGAGCTCAATCTTCCTAGTCAATTTGAAGTATTGCTGGATTCGAATCAGCTAATGGATCAGCTGATTGACCAATTACTTGATAAGGTCAACCAACAAGGTGATCCTGTTATTACAAATTTGATTATTGATTTTGCGAAATCAGAGGTTGGGGAAGGCCGCAGTTGGAATTTATTGCGTCAAAATTTACACGATTTCTTGAAGATTTGTTTGAACGAGGATTATTACAAAATCAAAAAGGATATGGATCCTTTACGAATTTCAGATTTTCTTCAGATAGAAAGACAAGTAGAATTAGCCATGGCTGAAATTAACAATGCGTTAATTCAGCTTGCGAATCAATTTCTTCAAGTACTTGCAGACGCACATATTGAAGGAGACATGTTGGCCCACGGTAAAAATTCATGTGCTGGTTATTTTAAGAAAATTGTGGGTTTGGGTGAATTTGAGGAGCATAAATTGTCTTATTTGCGTACAGGTACTTCATCAGGAGTTTGGACATCTAGCGCGCAGGATGACGCAATCAAAGAGCAGGTCGCTGCTGTTTCTGATCAATTATCGGCTATTGGACAAGCATTCATTGAATTATATGATTCCGAGTCTTCGCGGTATTTCTTATTTAAATTAATCAAGAAGGACTTAAAGAAAATTGCCTTGTTGGCTTCGATTACACAGGAACTTCATCAATTTCAAGATGATCATTCGGTTGTATCGATCTCTGAATTCTCAAAAAGACTTTATGATATTATTGCAAATGACCCGGTTCCATTCATCTATGAAAAATTAGGTGATCGCTACAATCACATTTTAATTGATGAATTTCAGGATACATCCATTTTACAATGGCAGAATTTCATGCCCTTATTAGAACATGCTGTATCTCAAGGAAAGAAGAATCTCATTGTAGGTGATGCAAAACAATCGATATATAAATTCCGAGGTGGCGAAGTAGGCTTAATATCATCTTTAAAATCAGAAGATAATTTGTTCATCGAACAAAAACTTCAAGAAAACTCGTTAGACCTCGAACGCTTCTATTATTTAAAAGAAAATCGGGTACTGAATAATCTTGAATCTAATTACCGTAGTGCGAATGAAATTGTGCAGTTTAATAATGAATTCTTTGCATGGATTGCCGCTAATCCTTCATACCAGGAGCTATCTACATTGGTTTCTCCAACCTATGGGGTTGATTTAATACAAAAGCCCCAAGTAAGTTCTAGTAAATTTTCTGGTCAAGTAGATGTGTTGGTTTACCATAAGCCTTTGGCAGGTAATCATGCTGAATTGGAAGCAGAATGGATGTTGAATCGAATCTTAGAGTTAATTGATCATGAATTAAAATCGGGATTTCAATATAAGGATATTGCCATTTTAACTCGTAAAAATAAGCAATCCAAATTTTTAGCGATTCAACTGAAAGAACGTAATATTCCCGTAATTTCTTCGGATTCCTTATTGGTGCATTATGCCAAAGTTGTTGGTTTCTTAATTTCGTTCATGCGCTTGAAGACTCAAGCACATGATGATTTTTTGTACAAAGAGCTGCTTTTTCAATTTGCAGATTTATGCCAAGAGTCGCTAGATTTTGAGCTATTAGAAATTAAGCATCCCAAAAACACCAATTATTACAGCCTTGCTATTAATTATTTTGAGAAGCAGGGCTATGTTTTTCAGGCTGATGAGTCACATGTAGTCGCTTGGGTTTATGGCTTAGTTTCCACATTCAATTTGACTCGTTATACATTAGAAATTGAGTATCTATTTAAGTTACTGGATATAATTAATGAATTTGTATTACAAAAATCAGATGACTTTACGGCATTCTTAACTTATTATGATACGAATAAGGCTTCTTTTAGTATTGCAAGTCCAGAAAGCGACAACGCGATAACGATTACCAGTATTCACCGTTCTAAAGGACTGGAATATCCAGTTGTCATTAGTCCTTTTGTATCTTGGACACATCAACCCAATTCGGAGCAAATTTGGTTTGATTTAAAACCTTTGGATTATGACACTTTGCGTTTGCAGGAAGATCGCGCCTTGAATTATTACTTTGGGAAAGTAACCCCCAAAGAACTTAAGAATTTTGATTCGTTAGCATTACAACAACAAAATGAATATGATGCTGTATTTTTAGATTCGTTGAATATGTTATATGTGGCTTTCACGCGCCCTAAGCAGCATTTACATATATTATTGGCGAAGCCCAATGAGGGTTCTCATGCCATGACTAAATCAACTTTTCAAAAATCGTTAGGTCAGGTCGTATTGGATTATTGCCTTTCAAATGCTGATTTTAGTGCTAATATTCCTGATTATATTCTTGAGAAGGATTCAGTTGATTATTATTTATTGCAAAATGCTTCTCAATTTCGAAAGTATGCACATAGCGAGGTTTCCATTCAAGAGAAGTCAATTGCTTTGACTACTGAAATTCAAACGGAAGTTGATTTTCGTATACAAACCAATAAAGACGACCTGTTTACGAGTGCACAATCTAAGCGAGATAGGGGAGATCGCGTTCACGCAATTTTGTCTAAAATTCCGGATTTTGATTTCTATGTTCTAAACAAGGCGCAGGTCTTCCAACAAATAGACGAAGAAACAGTGGCTTTGTTAGAAGCATTCATGTTAAATGATGCGATTAAGTCCTTTTTTCAGCCGAATGAATTACTATTTTCAGAAAGAGACATACTTTGTCCTGATGGTACCATTATTCGGCCCGATCGCGTGATTAAACAACAAAATGATGTTATCATCATCGATTTTAAAACGGGTAAGGCAGAGGATAACCATAAGACCCAGTTAGAAT
This sequence comes from Cytophagaceae bacterium, assembly GCA_017984215.1. GTDB lineage: Bacteria > Bacteroidota > Bacteroidia > Cytophagales > Spirosomataceae > Aquirufa > Aquirufa regiilacus. The sequence goes on along the minus strand of JAGOAA010000001.1, from coordinate 205,270 downwards.
TGTATAAAAAATACTTGGTGGAACTGGGATACAGTTCAGTCAAAGCCGTTCTTATTTACATTGAAACACAAATCATTGAAGCAGTATAGGCTATATATAAGTTTTGGGATCTTAATGCTCATGCTGGAATCCTGTCAGTTCACGCGACGTGTAGGAAACTTATTTTCGGCTAATTATGGGGTTGAGGCGATATATTCGTCTAAAGAAATTAATAATCTAATTGAAACGGCATTTCTCTATCAAGGTGTTCCTTATCGGAATGGAGGTACTGATGAAAATGGGATGGATTGTTCGGGATTATTATATAGGGTTTATGCCGATAATAATTTATTGATTCCGCGTCCTACTTCCCAACAAGCCTTATTTGGAGCCTCGGTTGACCTAGCAGATATTCGCGAAGGAGATTGGTTGTTTTTCAAAACAAATAATGCGCGTACTATTAATCATGTTGGATTAGTTACAAAAATCAAATCAGCAGATGCCATCTATTTTATTCACGCTAGTACAAGTAAAGGAGTCAGGGAAGACTTATTGCAATCAAAGTATTGGATAAAGGCCTATGTTAAATCATTGCGACCTTATAAAAATAATTCAAATTGAACGATTGTTTCTCCGTAGACTTAGCGTATTTTTGCATGCATTTTTAAATAAATCATGGGAAAAAAAGTAATCATTATTGGAGCAGGTGGAGTTGGTAATGTCGTTGCCAAAAAGTGTGCAATGAATCCTGCCTTCTTTTCAGAAGTTATTTTAGCATCTAGAACATTGAAAAAATGTGAAGCTATTGCTGAAGAAGCTAAGAAAATCGGTCTGCCTACACAGATTCAAACACGTCAAGTTGATGCGGATGATGTTCCAGCTTTGGTCGCATTATTTACTGCTGAAAAGCCGTTCATGGTGATTAATGTAGCATTGCCTTATCAAGATTTAACCATTATGGATGCTTGTTTAGCTACGGGTGTTCATTACATGGATACGGCTAACTATGAACCTAAGGATGTAGCTAAATTCGAATATTCATGGCAATGGGCTTATCAAGAGCGCTTCAAAGAAGCAGGTTTGATGGCCTTATTAGGTTGTGGATTTGATCCAGGCGTGACGGGTGTTTATACAGCTTACGCAAACAAGCACTATTTTGATGAAATGCATTACTTGGATATCATCGATTGCAATGCAGGTGATCATGGTAAGGCTTTTGCTACCAATTTTAATCCTGAGATTAATATTCGTGAGATTACACAAAAAGGTAAGTATTGGGAAAATGGACAGTGGGTTGAGATTGACGCGATGTCAATTCATAAGCCAATTAGTTACCCAAATATCGGGCCGAAGGAATCTTATTTGTTATATCATGAGGAATTAGAGTCCTTAACGAAAAACTTCTCTACCATTAAGCGAGCTCGTTTTTGGATGACATTTGGTCAAGCCTATTTAACTCATTTGGAGGTGTTACAGAATGTAGGGATGACATCTATTCAGCCAATTAAATTTAATGGTATGGATATTGTTCCCTTGGAATTTTTAAAGGCTGTTTTGCCTGAACCAGGTACATTAGGTGAGAATTATTCAGGTCAAACGTCTATTGGTTGTCAGATCAAAGGCGTAAAAGACGGAAAGGATGCCACTTACTATGTGTATAACAACTGTCATCATGCAGATTGTTACAAAGAAGTTCAAGCACAAGGCGTTTCGTACACAACAGGGGTTCCTGCGATGATTGGTGCCGCACTTATTTGTGAAGGTACGTGGTTTAAGCCTGGTGTTTATAATGTTGAGGAATTCAATCCAGATCCATTTATGGAATTATTGAATGTTCACGGATTACCTTGGAACGAAGAAGTTAATGGCGAATTGCCACACGAATACTAGGATGCAGCTATATCCCGAAATTTCTTCTCCCGCTTACGTATTAGAAGAAAACTTATTACTAAATAATTTAAAACTTTTGCAACGTGTTCAACAAGAAGCAGGAGTCGAGATTATTTGTGCTTTAAAAGGTTTTTCTTTTTATCATGTATTTCCTACGGTTAAACAGTATTTGAGTGGTGCTACAGCTAGTTCTTTGCATGAGGCTCGATTAGCCTTTGAAGAAATGGGTAATAAATGCCATGCTTATACACCGGCCTATTTACCCGCTGAATTTGAAGAGTTTATGTCCTATGCCAGTCATATGACTTTCAACTCATTGAATCAGGTTGCTCAATTTGCTTCTCAAGCTACTAGCAAGGGTATTTCTTGCGGGATTCGTATTAATCCTGAATATGCGGAGGTAGAAACCGATATGTATAATCCTTGTATAGCAGGATCACGTTTAGGAATTAGAAGAAGTGATTTAGGCGATCTATTGCCTGAAGGTATTGAAGGTTTACATTCGCATACTCTTTGTGAAAATGATTCCTATGTACTAGAACGTACATTAGCTGTCATTGACGCTAAATTTGGTGATTTATTACAGCAAGCCAAATGGCTGAATTTAGGTGGAGGTCATTTAATCACGCGTGCTGATTATCAAGTTGATCACCTTATTCAAGTGCTTAAAACATTTAAAACAAAATATCCGCATTTAAATATCATCCTTGAGCCAGGCTCTGCGGTCGGTTGGCAAACGGGTTTTTTAAAATCAACGGTATTGGATATTGTTCATTCTGCTGGAATTGACGTAGCTATTCTTGATGTATCATTTGCAGCTCATATGCCGGATACACTGGAAATGCCTTATAAACCGCGTATTCGCTCTGCTTCCTCGGAACCTGAATCAGGTAAACCGACTTATCGTTTTGGAGGTATGACTTGCCTAGCGGGAGATTACTATGGCGATTATTCGTTTGACAAACCCTTAGCCATAGGAGATAGTATCATTTTTGAGGATATGATACATTATACGATGGTCAAAACGACCACGTTTAATGGTGTAAATTTGCCTGATATAGGTATGATTAAATCGGATGGTGAATATCACCGATTTAAACATTTTGGATACGGATCATTTAAAGACCGCCTATAAAAAAAAGGACTTCGAAATGAAGTCCTTTTTTTGTGGAGAAGATCGGGCTCGAACCGACGACCTCTTGCATGCCATGCAAGCGCTCTAGCCAACTGAGCTACATCCCCAAACTAGAAGTTAACTCGAACGCCTAATCCTCCTTGTAAATTCATGAAAAATGGATTGGGGAATATTTCTGCATAAAAGCCGATTTCAGAGAAGAAACTAAGATTGGGAGCATCAATCGGAAAATATTCTAAACCTCCGATAGCTGTAGCGCCCATTCCAGAAACTCGATTTCGTCCATCTGCCTGATTATTACTTACTTTATTTGGATACCAATCGCGTGAATTAATTTGAGGCCCAAATCCATAATATGTATGTAAATCAGCATTCACTAATGTAGGATGATGCCATAAGTACAAAGCATTAATGGAAAAACCAATATTTTGAAAAGTCCCATCCTGGTAGTTTCTGTCGGTGCCCCACAAGCCTCCATAAGTACCAATATTTACTTCAATGGCATTTACACCATTTTCAGAGTATTTTCTAGCCATAAATCCACCAGGTTCCCCCACTCGAAATCCAGCAGCCCAGTCCTTTAGTTGGCCAAACGATACTTCACTTGAAAGCATTAAGGCAAAACATAATATAATTCGTATATATGCGCTTTTCATAGGTAAAACGATTTAATCTTTTCCACTAGGATTGTATTTTCCGCTGCTAAACCAATCGTTATTCGAATTGTATCTTCACACAAAGGAACACTTGATCGGTTACGTGTAATTACTTTTTCTCGAATAAGGTACTCAAATAATGCTTGCGCATCTTGCAATTTAACTAATAAAAAATTTGCCTGACTAGGTTGAATATGTTGAACCTGTGGAATATTTTCAAATTCTGTAATAAGTCTCTTCTTTTCTGACTGTATTAAAGCAATTGCTTCTTTAATAAATTGTTTGTCCTCAAGCGCTTTTGATACGATTTGTTGGGTAGCACCACCAATGTTGTACGGAGGCTTTATCTTATTCAGTAAACTTATAATTATTGGATTCGCATAGGCCATACCTAAACGTAAGGACGCAAGTCCATAGGCTTTAGATAAGGTCTGCATAACAATCAGTTGTGGATATTTTGCTAATTCATGAATAAAACTAGGTTCATCTGAAAAATCAATATATGCCTCATCTATAATGACAAAACCTGTTGTAAATGAGTCTAATAGGGTATATATATCCTGACGGTTAATTTTATTTCCGGTAGGATTATTGGGTGAACAAATAAATAATAAACGCGTATGCTCATTTATTGCTTCCTGAATAGCTCGTACATCTAATTGATATTCAGCGGTTAAGTTAATGCGTTGAATAGCAATGTTATTTATCGATGCGCTGACCTCATACATCCCATAGGTAGGCGGGCAAAGAATGATGTTATGCTTATCTGAGGCGCAAGTCATGCGCATTAATAAGTCAATAGCTTCATCTGATCCATTCCCCAAGAAAATTTGATTTTCTTGGCAATTTTTAATTTCGGCTAATTGTGATTTAATTTGGTGCTGCAAAGGATCTGGATATCGATTCCATGCTGCAATTTGATTTCCTGAACCGATGGGATTTTCATTGGCATCAAGAAATATCCCTTCATTTCCCTTAAATTCATCGCGCGCTGAGGAATAGGGTTTTAAATTCCAGATATGTGGTAATATGTAAGCTTGATAATCCATTAGCTTAATCGAATTTTTACTGCGTTAGCATGTGCCTGCAAGGATTCAGCTTCAGCCATTTGAATAATACTAGGCCCTATATTTTCTAATCCTGCTTTGCTAATTGACTGTAACGTGATTTTTTTCACAAAACTATCTAAATTCACACCTGAATATGCTTTAGCAAAACCATTCGTAGGTAAGGTGTGATTTGTACCTGAAGCATAATCACCCGCTGATTCAGGCGTAAAATGTCCTAAAAAAATGGATCCAGCATTTGTAATGGCATCAGCAAAATCTTCTGCGTTTTCGCAGGCTAAAATTAAATGTTCGGCACCGTATTCATTTAACAATTCGATCGCTTCATCTTTCGATTTCAACAAAATGAATTGCGAATTTTTTAATGCACTTTCAGCAAATTCTTTTCGTGGTAAATCAGCTAATTGTGTTTTAATGCCTTCGATGGACTCATTCAGAATTGTTTCCGATGTACTCACAAGTATTACTTGTGAATCATGTCCATGTTCTGCTTGTGATAGTAAATCCGATGCGATATAGGCTGGGTTTGCTGAATCGTCGGCGAAAACAGCAACCTCAGAGGGTCCTGCAGGCATGTCAATCGCGACGCCTAAACGGTTAGCATACATTTTAGCTCCAGTGACATACTGATTTCCTGGTCCAAATATTTTATATACTGCCGGTACACTTTCAGTGCCTTGCGCCAATGCAGCAATGGCTTGTGAACCACCGATGCGAAACATTTGCGTCACTCCACATAGTTTTGCCGCGTAAAATAAGGCTGGATGATCACCCGGTGTACATAATACGATTTCTTTGCATCCAGCTATTTTAGCTGGAATTGCCAACATTAATATGGTGGAAAATAGGGGAGCAGTTCCTCCGGGGATATAGATGCCGACGCGCTCGATGGCGGATGACTTTTGCCAACAAATAACTCCGGGACTCGTTTCTATACGCTTCTCAACAAGTTTTTGAGATTCGTGAAAAGCGTATATGTTGTTGTAGGCAACTTGAATGGCATCTTGAAGTTCCTGAGGAACTAAGGATGCTTTTTGCGAAATCTCTTCTGATGTATAGGCAAGATTTGAAATGTTCTTCTTTTCAAATTTCAATGTAAAATCTCTTAGGGCTTGATCACCGCTTGATTTTACTTGCTCAAATACATTCTTAATTAAAGCATCTAGCGATTGGCTATCCAGTGCTGGACGTGTCACTATTTGCTTGAAAGAAGATTGAGCAGGAAATTTTAATATAGAATACATCTTATAAAATCATTTTTTCAATTGGCAGCACTAAAATACCTTGAGCACCCGCTTCACGTAATGCTTCAATAATGTCCCAAAAATCATTTTCAGAAATCACAGAGTGGATCGAAACCCAGCCAGTCTCCGCTAATGGCATGACAGACGGAGCCTTCATGCCCGGTAATAATGATTTGATTTTTTCTAAATCTGACTCTTTCGCATTCAATACAACGTATTTAGCATTTTGCCCACGTTGAACAGAATCAATACGAAAGAGAAGTTTGGCTAGAATAGCTTGTTTATCACTACTTAATTGTTGGTTCGAAATTAACACCGCTTGACTTTGGAAAACGGTAGCAACTTCCTTTAATCCATTGCTTAACAATGTTCCTCCCGTAGATACGATGTCACAAATAGCTTCTGCTAATCCGATGCTAGGTGCGATTTCAACCGATCCCGAAATTTCATGTGTCGTAACCTTAATTCCTTGTTTGGTTAAAAACGCATTCGTCAAGTTAGGGTAGGAGGTGGCAATGTTTTTCCCTTGGAAATATTCAATACCCGAATATTCCTCATTGCGTGGAATTGCAAGTGATAAACGACATTTAGAAAAGCCTAATTCCTTTACGACATCTACCTGACGGATGTGTTCCATAAGTACATTTTCACCAATAACTCCTAAGTCGGCAACACCATCTTCCACATAACCCGGAATATCATCGTCGCGAAGGAAAAGGAATTCAATGGGAAAATTGCTGGAAACGGTCTTTAATTTAGAGCCACCCGACTCAAACTTGATGCCGCATGCTTTGAATAGTTTAAGTGATTCTTCACTTAAACGACCCGATTTCTGAACTGCTATTCTAATATTTTGTGACTCCATCTGAATAATAAGCTTAAAATAATCAAGCCCCGAATGAATTCGAGGCTTGACAAATGAAATGTTATAAGAACATTTTAAGTGGATCCTCGAGGTATTGCTTTAGCGTTAACAAGAATGCTGCTCCTGCTGCTCCGTCTGCAACGCGATGGTCACACGTCAAAGTTAATTTCATGATATTGGTCGCATAAAATTGACCGTTTTTCACACCTACTGTTTCTTTAATTCCACCAACAGCCAAAATACAAGACTCTGGTGAATTAATGATCGAGGTGAATTGATCAATGCCAAACATACCTAAGTTACTTACTGTAAAGGTATTACCTTCCCAATCTTTTGGTTGTAATTGCTTACTTTTCGCTTTACCTCCTAATTCTTTTGCCTCAGAAGAAATCTGTGCAATTGATTTTTCATTAGCAAAACGAATCACGGGTACCAATAAACCATCTTCTACAGCAACTGCCATACCGATATGTACATGCTTGTTGACGCGAATACGATCCTCCATCCAATATGAATTAATTTTTGGATGTTTGGTTAATGCCAAAGCAGTTGCTTTGATTACCATGTCATTGAATGAAATCTTAACAGGTAATACTTCGTTCATACTAACACGAGCCTCAATCGCTTTGTCCATATTGATTTCCATCGTTAAATAGAATTCTGGAGCACTGAATTTAGATTCAGATAAACGACGCGCAATTGTCTTGCGCATTTGGCTGTTAGGGATATCTTCAAAACTTTCAACGCCCGATACAAATGTCGACATGGCGCCACCTGCACTCGGGTTATAATCTTCTATATCATTCTTTGTGATACGGCCACCTTCGCCTGTACCCTGAATCCAATTTAAGTTGTAACCCTTTTCTTTTGCTAAAGCACGAGCCAATGGAGATGCTTTAATAGATTCTTCTGAAATGCGAGTTTTCGTAGGTGCTGGAGCAGATGCTTTCGTTTCTACAACTTTAGGAGCCTCTGCAACTTGAACCGGTGCAGGTGCAGCTACTGCTGCAACAGGAGCGGCTGCAGGTGCAGCAGATTCAGCGGCTAAAATAGGTTGGAAATCTGTTCCTGGTTCCCCAACAATAGCAATAATGCCATCAACGATTACACCTTCACCTTCCTTAGCGCCAATATATAAAAGAGTACCATCTTCATAGTTCTCTAATTCCATCGTTGCTTTATCTGTTTCTACTTCAGCTATGATATCACCACTCTTAACGACATCGCCTGTTTTTTTCAACCATTTGGCAATAACACCTTCAACCATCGTATCGCTCATTTTAGGCATACGTACGGCTTTAGCTTTAATACCACTTAGATCGATTGTTGGCGCTGTTGCTGCAACGGGTGCAGGTGCGGGAGCCGCAGCTTGTGGAGCATCAGCGACAGGTGCTGCCGCAGGAGCAGCTGTTGAAGGTGCAGCTAATAATGCTGAATAATCTTCGCCAGGTGTTCCAACGACTGCGATGATTCCATCTACAGGTACTGCTTCACCGGCTTTAATGCCAATATATAATAACGTACCATCTTCGTAATTTTCTAATTCCATCGTCGCTTTGTCGGTTTCAACTTCAGCGATAATATCTCCAGACTTAATTACGTCTCCTTCTTTTTTGAGCCAATTTGCAATAACACCTTCAACCATGGTGTCACTCATCTTGGGCATTCTAATTACTTCAGCCATGCTTTTATATTTGAATTTCAAAAATACGCTTTATACGCTTATTTTAAAAGATTTTATTGAAAATTATTTGAATTAATCCAGTTTTAAAACGGCCATAAATGCTTCCTGTGGAATTTCTACATTACCTACTTGACGCATACGTTTTTTACCTTTCTTTTGCTTCTCTAATAACTTACGCTTACGGGAAATATCACCACCATAACATTTCGCTAAAACGTCTTTTCGCAAGGCTTTAACTGTTTCACGGGCTATGATTTTTTGACCTATAGCTGCTTGAATAGCAATTTCAAACTGTTGGCGAGGTAATAATTCTCGTAATTTCTCACACAAACGTTTTCCCCAATCATATGCCTTGTCTCGGTGTACAATTGCCGATAACGCATCAACTTTTTCACCATTCAACATGATATCTAATTTGACTAAATAACCGGGTTCGTAACCTTTGTATTCATAATCCAATGAGGCATAACCGCGTGAAATCGTTTTGAGACGGTCAAAAAAATCAAATACCACTTCTGATAATGGCATGTCAAATGTTAGTTCTACACGATCCGTTGTTAGATAGATTTGATTAACTAAAATTCCACGCTTATCCATACACAAGCTCATAATAACGCCTGTATATTCAGATTTCGTAATGATTTGTGCTTTGATATAAGGCTCCTCAACGATGTTAATTAAGTTGGGCTCAGGTAATTCACTAGGTGCTGAAACCCATTCCGTTTCACCAGCTGTTGTTAATACCTTGAATTTTACCGAAGGAACTGTTGTAATCACAGTCATGTCAAATTCACGCTCTAAACGCTCTTGGACAATCTCCATATGCAACATACCCAAAAATCCACAACGGAATCCAAATCCTAAAGCTGCAGATGTTTCTGGTTCCCAAACTAAGGACGCATCATTAAGCTGCAATTTTTCCATAGCATCACGCAAATCCTCGAATTCGGATGTTTCCACTGGATATATACCAGCAAAGACCATGGGTTTTACTTCCTCAAAACCCTGAATAGCTGATTTGCAAGGATTCGCTACATGGGAAATCGTGTCACCCACTTTAACTTCTTTTGCTTCCTTGATGCCGGATATTAAATAGCCTACATCACCCGTTTTAATGATTGATTTGGGTTCTTGCTCTAAACCTAAGGTACCAATTTCATCTGCAAAATATTCCTTGCCCGTATTCATGAATTTAACACGATCTCCTTTTTTGATTTCGCCATTATAAACACGGAATATAACTTCAATTCCTCGATAAGAGTTGAAGGTTGAATCAAAAATTAATGCTTGTAATGGTTCATTGGGTTCACCTTTTGGCGCTGGTACGCGAGCCACTACAGCATCTAAAATATCTTGAATACCAATTCCCTCTTTGCCAGAAGCATGAATGATATCCTCCTTTTTACAACCGATTAAATCAATAATTTGATCAGAAACTTCATCTGGCATCGCACCAGGTAGGTCAATTTTATTTAATACGGGAATGATTTCCAGATCATGGTTAATCGCTAAGTATAGATTGGAGATTGTTTGTGCCTCAATCCCCTGTGATGCGTCCACAATTAATAATGCGCCTTCACAGGCAGCAATGGAACGTGATACTTCATAAGAAAAGTCTACGTGTCCAGGTGTGTCGATTAAGTTAAACGTATATACTTCTCCGTCTTTTGGATATTGCATTTGAATCGCATGCGATTTAATCGTTATACCACGTTCACGTTCTAAGTCCATATCGTCCAACAATTGATTCATCATATCACGTTTTTGAACGGTATTGGTGAATTCAATCAATCGGTCGGCCAAAGTACTCTTACCGTGATCAATGTGTGCGATAATGCAAAAATTACGAATGTTTTTCATGTATATATTTTACTAAATAATCTTGGTCATTCAAGCGTTCGTCATACGCTGCTCGAATGGGGGTATTTGAAGCAATGTAACCCAATAGCGTTTAAACTTCCTTCAAACGAATAAACTAGGAATTACAATTAACTAACCAACTACAAATATAGCTAAGCCTAGGGTGCTATTTTCTATTCTAGCGGTAAATAGTCGTGCAGATCTTAAAATATTGTTCAAATTTTAAATTTACCCGATAAAATAGATCGAAAAGTCTACTCCGCTTGATTATTTATTCGACATCAATGCTTCTATTTCATCAATATCAATTGGAATATTAGCCATTAGATTAATAGCGGGTCCGTCTGTGATCAATAAATTGTTTTCTAGTCGGATACCAATTCCCTCTTCGCGAATGTAAATACCGGGTTCACAGGTTAATACCATTCCGGCCTCAAAGGGTTTGTACTTATCCCAAACGTCATGAACGTCTAAGCCCAAATGATGTGCTACACCATGCATAAAGTATTTTTTGAACAATGGGCTGCTAGGGTCTTGATTATCAATATCTTGGCGAGTAAATAAGCCTAGATTGATTAGCTGTTCTTCCATGAATTGCTCAACTGATTTTTGGTAATCGACCCAATAAATACCTGGGCGCATTAGATCAGTAGCATAGTTTAATACAGCTTGAACGGCTAAGTAAACTTCTTTCTGGCGAGGGCTGAATTTTCCATTGACTGGAATGGTCCGAGTCATATCAGCATTATAATTGCCATAACAAGCGCCAACATCTAACAAAAGTAAGTCTCCGTCTTGACAAATACGCTCGTTTTCAATGTAATGTAGGACACACGCATTAGCACCTGATGCGATAATGGGTGTATAAGCAAATCCTCCGCTGCGTGACTTGATAAATTCGTGAATAAATTCAGCTTCAATTTCATTTTCCCAAACACCCGGCTTCGTGAATGCCAACACACGTCTAAATGAAGCTTCAGTAATGTCAATGGCTTTTTGAAGTGCTTTGATTTCGGCAGGTTCTTTCTTCATACGGAGCGTATTCAGAATAGGAGCTAGTCTTCCGATGCGATGAAGCGGATATTTGTCTTTGATTTCTTGAACGAGGCGCGCGTTTTGAGTCTCTACCAGCGAACTGTTGCGCATATGCTCATTGTCAATCATGTAGATTGTTTCAGCTGAATATGCTAAAGTTTTTAAAATGGCCTCAAAATTAGAAGTCCATTGGATATTTTTTATTCCACTGATGGCCGTAGCTTCTTCTTTGGTGTATTTATGTCCTTCCCAAATAGCGATTAATTCGGATGTTTCTCTTACAAATGCTATTTCCCTTAAATGGGCTTCGGGTGCATCTGGATAGATTAATAAAAGCGTTTCTTCTTGATCAAGGCCCGACAAATAAAATAAATCTGTTTGTTGTTTGAATCCCATACTGCCATCCGCATTGGTAGGCATGATGTCATTTGAGCTGATTAACACAATGGATTTAGGTGGAAGTTCAGCAATTAATTTGTTGCGGTTCTTACTAAATAAATCGGAAGGGAAGGGTTGGTAGCGCATCTTATTTTTTACACTGATAAATGATTTCTTCTGACGGCAAAGCCATGCGATTACTCTCGTTGAATCCTAATTTTTCAATCATATTTACTGGAATGACAGTAAAACCTGAATTTTCAAGCTGTTTGCCGAAATCCCGACCATAAATACGTAAATGGTCATCTTGTAAGAAATGTATTTCACGTTCTTTGGGATCAGTAATACTTGCATCTTCATAGGTCGTGGCAAGATCATATCGCTGAGGACTTTGGCACAATGCAAATCCTTCAGGTTTTAACACACGGCGAATCTCTTGCATGCAACGCACATCATCTCGAACATGTTCTAATACGTGATTACAAAATACGACGTCGAATGAATTATCTGGAAAAGGAATGTCATGCAGGTCCATTTTCACTTTTGCTAAAGGAGACTCAATATCAGCTGTTATATAATTGTCTCCTAAATAGTCTTCAAATCTTTCAATGAAGCAATATTCAGGTGCTACGTGTAGCACGTGAGGTTTAGACGCATAGAAATTGGTTTCGTTTTTTAGAAACAAATGCATTAATCGATGACGCTCCAGACTTAAACAAGACGGGCAAAGTGCATTTTCCCGAGGCTGCAAACGTCCATAGGGTAAAAACTTGGAAAAAGAATGATCGCAAACGGGACAATAAACCTTAGAACCCGTTAAAAATAGGCTGTAAAATTTTAGTAAGCGATGGGCAAATAATTGGATAATTTTTCTTGGAATGTGACGAAGTACCCAGCTGATTATATATTTCATACAACAAAAAAAAGGAAGGTTTCTCGAATAAAAAACCTTCCTTGATAAATAATTTATATTCTTACATTTCGCGTAACCAAATATTACGGAAACTTACTGCATTGCCATGATCCTGTAAGCTAATGGGACCAGGTCCATGAACAGGATTTAGGGGTTGTCCGATATATTCTGTCGTCCCTTGAATCTTTGTGTGATTTTGTACGACAACTCCATTATGAATAACCGTTACATATGCAGGAGTTTCAATACCGCCATTGACCGTAAATACTGGAGCCGTATAAATAATATCGTAAATATTCCATTCGCCCATAGGTGATGTCGCATTAACTAAAGGTGCAGATTGTTTGTAAATACTTCCTGCTTGGCCATTGCGATAAGTGCGGTTTTTGTATGAATTTAAAACCTGTACTTCATACATACCTTGCATAAAAATACCACTGTTTCCTTTACCTTGGCTTTTTAAAGTTTCAGGCTCGATAGGGGATTGCCATTCAATATGTAATTGATAGTTCGTGAATTTTTGTTTCGTCGATATATGACCGGCGCCTCTAACGACAGTCATTTTTCCGTCTTCAACTTTCCATTGTGCAGGTCCTCCGTCTTTAATTGATTCCCAATTGGCTAAACTCTTTCCGTCAAATAACACAATTGCATCCGATGGAATTGTACCTGGCGTAACAACGCGAACTTCAGGATCCCAAAATTCCGTAGCATCTGGTTTTGTGGGGTTGCTTACTACATGACGATGATCTTGTGCTTGCGAAGCAAAACCAATGCCTATAGTCAATAATGCAATAATAGTTTTCGTGTTTTTCATAGTTTAGATGAATGATTTTTGAACAAAAAAAAACCGGTAATATATACCGGTTCTAATTTCAAGAAATAATTACTATTTAGCAAATGAAGCTTTGATAGCCTCAACATCTACTAACTTAATAATAGGTCTTTGTTTTAAGATTTTGATAGCTTCAACTTTATTGTTAGCTACTGCTTTATTTCTTCTGTCTTTTCTTTTTAGTCTAGTTACGGCCATGTCGATAATAATTTTGGTCTGCAAAAATAGGAATTATTGGTTATATATCAAATAATATCCCTCGAATAATTAAATTTGTTTTATGAAAGTATTACAAAAGCCTACAAACGCTCGTGGCACGAGAGATTTCGGTCCCAAAGAAATGGCTCTTCGGAGTTACGTTTTCTCTATTATTAAAGGACACTTTGAGGCTTTTGGTTTCCAAACAATAGAAACACCAGCGATCGAAAATCTTTCTGTGTTGACTGGAAAGTATGGTGATGAGGGAGATCAATTGTTGTTTAAAATCGTTAATTCGGGTGATTACTTAAGTAAAGTGACAGGCGATCCGCTTGCATTAGGTTCAAAGGCATTACTTCCGCAAATCGCAGAAAAAGGGCTACGCTATGACTTAACGGTTCCTTTTGCAAGATTTGTTGCCATGAATCGCAATGATATTGCCTTTCCATTTAGACGCTCGCAAATACAACCTGTTTGGCGTGCGGATCGTCCTCAAAAAGGAAGGTATCGCGAGTTTTATCAGTGTGACGCTGATATAATTGGTTCTGATTCCTTGGTTAACGAAGCTGAATTAATCGCGCTCTTCCAATCTATTTTTGAGTCACTAAAGTTACGCACAAACTTAATTATCAATTCGCGCAAAATTTTAGCCGGTATAGTAGATCGCTTAGGCGCTACAGATCTTTTTGTTGCTTTTGCTGTAGCTATTGATAAATTAGATAAATTAGGTTGGGATGCTGTTGCATTAGAACTTTCAGTGAATGGTTTTCAAGCGAATCAAATAGATGCTCTTCAAAAGCTTTTTAATTTTGAAGGCTCCAATGCTACTAAGATTGAGTTGTTGGCCGATTTCTTTGCTGACAATACCTTAGGACTTGAAGGTTTAGCTGAGATACAGACTGTTTTACGTTTAGCAGATTTGAATGGTTTCGATAATTCAAATTTGATTTTTGATTTCAAATTAGCACGAGGATTAAGTTATTATACAGGTTTAATTTATGAAGGTAAGTCTGTTGACGTACCATTCGGTTCCATTGTGGGTGGCGGTCGCTACGATAATCTTACAGCTGCATTTGGATTACCTAATATGAGTGGGGTAGGGATATCTTTTGGAATCGAACGGATTATAGATGTTATGCGTGAATTGGATTTATTCCCAAGCATACAAATTAGCGCGAGCAAATTATTATTAACCTATTTTGATGAAGCGGGTCAAGCGTTGGCTATTAATATCTCAAATCAATTACGTAAGGCTAATATTCCAAGCGAAGTGTATCCAGATATTGCTAAGATTAAGAAATCATTTGAGTTTGCCGACAAAAAAGGCATCCCGTTCGTGGGTGTAATAGGAGAACAGGAGATTAAAGATCAAACTGTGTCAGTTAAAGAAATGAAAAATGGAGAACAACATGTGCTCTCCATTTCTGATTTAATTCAATATATTTCTGCTAAATAAAATTAGCGCCAAGCCTTAAATTGATTAATTAATCCATTCGTAGAACTATCATGCGAATGGATTTTTTCGTTATTCGCTAATTCGGGCAGAATTGAGTTTGCTAATTGCTTTCCTAATTCAACTCCCCATTGATCATAAGAGAACACGTTCCAAATGACGCCTTGAACAAAGATCTTGTGCTCATACATAGCAATCAATGCACCTAACGTTTTTGGATTAATTTCCTTAACTAGAATAGAGTTTGTTGGCTTATTCCCTTCAAATACTTTAAAAGGGCTCAATCTTTCAATTTCATCCGCTGGCAAACCAGCCTTAATTAGCTCTGCTTCTACCACTTCTTTGGTTTTACCATTCATTAATGCTTCTGTTTGTGCAAAGAAATTAGACATCAATAAAGTGTGGTGATTTCCAATCTTATTATGCGTAATAGCTGGAGCAATGAAATCAGCAGGGATTAACTGTGTTCCCTGGTGAATGAGTTGATAAAACGCATGTTGGCCATTTGTGCCAGGTTCACCCCAAATTACAGGTCCTGTTGCATAGGTTACGCGTTTTCCATTACGATCAACAGACTTACCATTTGATTCCATATCACCTTGTTGGAAATAGGCAGCAAATCTGTGCATATATTGGTCATAGGGTAGGATGGCATGTGTCGCCGCATCAAAGAAATGAACATACCATATACCTAGTAATGCTAAAATGACAGGCATGTTTTTATCAAAGGGAGCAGTTGCAAAATGTTCATCCATTTCATTCGCCCCGGCTAAGAGTAATTCGAAATTCTCAAATCCAATAGACAATGAGATGGATAATCCGATGGCCGACCACAATGAATAGCGACCACCTACCCAATCCCAAAATTCAAACATATTAGCTACGTCAATTCCAAATTCACCAACAGCCTTTGCGTTAGTTGATAAAGCAACGAAATGTTTGGAAACAGCAGCTTCATCTTTGGCTGTAGCTAAAAACCATTCGCGAGCAGAAAAGGCATTCGCCATCGTCTCCTGCGTCGTAAATGTTTTAGATGCAATTAAAAACAAAGTTGTTTCTGGGTTAACCTTCTTTAAAGTTTCAGCAATGTGAGTTCCATCAACATTACTTACAAAATGTATATTGAGATGATTTTTATAGGGCTTTAATGCTTCTGTGACCATAACCGGACCTAAATCAGATCCACCAATACCGATATTGACAACATCGGTAATTGCTTTTCCTGTAAAACCTTTCCATGATCCTGAAATGACTTGATTCGTAAAGTCTTTCATGTGAGCCTTTACAGCTTGGATAGCAGGAATTATATTATCTCCATCTACGATAATGGATGTAGTTGGTTTAGCTCTCAATGCCGTATGAAGAACAGCGCGGTTTTCATTTTGATTAATTTTAGCTCCTGTGTACTGTGCTTTTATAGCATCCTTTAAGCCACATTCTTCTGCTAAAGCAACCAGGTGTGAAAACGTGGCTTGATCAATGATATTTTTTGAATAATCGAGAAATATATCTTGATCTAAGAGACTGAATCTTTCTTGACGGTTTGAATCTTGTTCAAATAGTGCCTTCAATTGAATGCTTGAAAGTCTATTGCGATCTTCACTTAATGCTTGGAAGGATTGTGTTTTTGAAAAATCAATCGTGGATAATGTCATGTGTTATACTGTTGGCTTATTAATTCTCAAAAATACGATTTTCTTAGGGATTAAAAAAGGGGTACAAGTTAGACTTATACCCCTTTAATTCGATTAAAACCTATTATAAGTTCGGTTGCGGTGTTTTACGTAAATATGGTTTAATGGTCGTAAAACCTTTTGGGAACTTGGTTACAGCGTCCTCATTGGACACAGCAGGTGTAATGATTACGTCCTCTCCATTTTTCCAATCCGCAGGTGTAGCTACTTGATAATTTGCCGTTAGCTGTAAGGAATCAATTACACGTAATATTTCTGTAAAATTACGTCCTGTTGAAGCAGGATAAGTTAACGTTAATTTAATTTTCTTATCGGGTCCAATAATAAATACAGATCGAACCGTTGCTTTTTCGGATGCATTCAGGTGAATCATGTCGTAAAGAAGGGCTACTTTTTTCTCAGGATCTGCAAT
The DNA here is from genome assembly GCA_017984215.1 of Cytophagaceae bacterium. GTDB lineage: Bacteria > Bacteroidota > Bacteroidia > Cytophagales > Spirosomataceae > Aquirufa > Aquirufa regiilacus. The sequence continues at coordinate 187,972 of JAGOAA010000001.1, read as the reverse complement.
AATTGGGAAATTCACTTTTACATTATTTACTTCCTCAATATCGGGCACCCATTTGTTATGTGATTCTATATCATCTACGGAAATGGCAATGGCTTTCACGCCACGTTTAGCAAAATCGCCGGCCAATAAAGCTGTTTTGCCTAATTCCGTGGTACAAACGGGAGTAAAGTCTGCTGGATGACTAAATAATAAAACCCATGAATTATTAATCCATTCATGGAAATTGATTGGACCTTGTGTTGTGTCAGCACTAAAATCCGGTGCGATATCGCCTAAATGTAATGACATAATGATTGGGGTTAGATTAATATATTTATTCTATCAAATTTATAGACTTTATTTAACTAAAAAAAGCAATCCTAAAATAAGATTGCTTTTAACATTACACTTCATCAACAAACTAAAAACCAAATAATTAAAAAGCTGTAGGAGAAGGATTCGAACCTCCAAGGTGCAGTTAGCCGCGACACAGAACTGATTTAGTGGTCAACCCATTATGAAGCGTTTATCCTGAACTCACCACCCCCGAGACAGGAGGGCACGTCTGCCAATTTCATCACCCTACAGTGAAAAAATAACTACCTTTGTAATTATCTTGAGACAAATATAAAAGATGTTTTTATTTATTTCAAAATATTTTAAGAAAAATATCAATTTGTTGGATATTTTTTAAAAAATTAACCTAATTATTGAAAATTTCGAATGGACAAGAAGACTGATTTAGATCCTTTAGATTACAAAATATTAGAAATACTCGTTGAAGATGCTAATTTGCCTTATACTGAAATTGGCCAACGCTTAGATGTTTCAGGTGGTACGGTACATGTCCGTATGAAAAAAATGGAATCATTGGGTATTGTTAAAGGAGCCCAATTATTAATCGATTATTCCAAAATCGGTTGGGATATTACAGCCTTTTTAGGCATTTATTTGGATAAAAGTTCCTTGTATGAAGATGTTGCTAAGCAATTAGAAGCAATTCCAGAAGTGGTTAATATTCATTATACAACAGGTATTTATAGTATTTTCGCTAAAATTATTTGCCGAGATACCCAACATTTACGTGAAGTCTTGCACGATAAAATTCAACGTGTTACTGGTATCCAGCGAACTGAAACTTTTATCTCATTAGAAGAAAGTTTAATTCGAAATACACCTTTATTTTAGTTTATTTAGATTCATTCTACTTAAATGCTTCTATTTTATAATTTGATTCGTAATTTTGTATTCAAATTATAAAATAGAGATGGCAGAGCACCCAGATGATATCTTATTGGAGGTAACAAATTCAGACTACAAATATGGATTTGAGTCCAATTTTGAAACGGATGAAGCCCCTATGGGTTTAGATGAGTCTATTATCCGTTTTATTTCAAATAAAAAGAACGAGCCCGAGTGGATGTTTGAGTGGCGATTAGCTGCTTTTAATCATTGGAAATCCTTAAAAGAGCCTGATTGGGCAAACTTGACTTACACGCCATCAGATTATCAAGCTTTAAAATATTATTCTGCCCCTAAGCCAAAGAAGACGCTTAATTCATTAGATGAAATAGATCCTGAATTAAGGAGAACTTTTGAGAAATTAGGTATTTCTTTAGATGAGCAAAAGCGAATTTCTGGGGTAGCTGTAGCGGTTGACGCGGTAATTGATTCTGTTTCTGTTGCTACTACGTACAAAGAGACCTTAGCAGAAAAAGGTATTATTTTTTGTTCGATTTCGGAAGCCATCAAAGAACATCCTGAACTCGTTAAGAAATATTTAGGAAGCGTTGTTCCTGTGAAGGACAATTTTTTCTCTGCTTTAAATGCTGCCGTTTTCTCAGATGGATCATTCTGTTATATTCCTAAAGGTGTAAGATGCCCGATGGAACTGTCTACCTATTTCCGTATAAATGCGGCAGGTACTGGTCAGTTTGAGCGTACTTTAATTATTGCAGACGAGGATTCCTATGTGAGTTATTTAGAAGGTTGTACCGCTCCTCAACGTGATGAAAATCAATTGCATGCGGCTGTTGTGGAAATTTTTGTACATAAAGGTGCAGAGGTTAAATACAGTACAGTACAAAACTGGTATCCAGGTGATAAAGAAGGGAAGGGGGGGATTTTTAATTTTGTGACGAAGCGTGGTATCTGTGATGGTGCTCACTCGAAATTATCTTGGACGCAAGTTGAAACGGGTTCTGCTGTGACTTGGAAATATCCTTCTGTCGTTTTAAAAGGTGATTATTCCATTGGAGAATTCTATTCTGTGGCTGTGACAAATAATTACCAACAAGCTGATACAGGTACCAAGATGATTCATTTAGGTAAACATTCTAAATCTAGAATTGTATCCAAAGGTATTTCTGCAGGATTTTCACAAAACTCTTACCGTGGCTTAGTTCAAGTAGCTCGTAAAGCTGATAAATCGAAGAACTTTTCACAATGTGATTCACTTTTATTAGGGGATAAATGTGGTGCACATACTTTTCCTTATTTGGAAGTTAAAAATAGCTCTTCCTCTGTTGAGCACGAAGCAACAACCTCCAAAATTGGTGAGGATCAAATTTTCTATTGTAACCAACGAGGTTTGTCTTCCGAAACAGCGGTAGCATTAATCGTTAACGGTTATGCGAAGGAGGTTTTAAATCAATTACCTATGGAGTTTGCGGTAGAAGCGCAAAAATTATTGGCCATCTCCCTTGAAGGATCTGTTGGTTAAGGTTTTACACCTCCGGTATGTAAGGCCAATAGTCTACTTCCTGGCTTAAAAGTGTCTTTTTGAATTAAATCATAGAGCCCATAGAACATCTTTCCGGTGTATATGGGCTCTATTTTTAGTTGGTGCTTATGGCTAAATTCCTCACAAAACTTAATAAGTTCCTCAGGTTGATTCGCATATTTCCCAAAGATATAGGACGTATATAATTTTTGTGTTTTGATTTTTAACGATAACGCATTTGCCTCAATTTCAGCCAAATTATTTAATGTTAATATGCCATGAATGATCATGTTGCTTGCAGAATCACATATACCTAAATAGGTTGTACCTGTTCCTACAGGACAGATGATGTGATCAAAGGCTACATCACCTAATTCATGTACAATTTCCTTTATTCCTTTTACTGCGGCATCTCCAAAACCACCTTCAGCGATAATCAAAGAATTACCTGTTTGAATTCCTTCAGGTATGCGTTTAAGTTGGTAGTCAGTCCTATTTATAAATATTAACTCCATTCCCCAGTTTTTCATCTGAGTTAAATAAATATTACTTTCAGCTGTCAATTCGTCCCCACGAATTATTCCCGTTGTTGATATTCCTAATTCCTTACCCGCATAGGCAAGTGCATAGAGATGATTAGAATAGGCACCTCCAAAACTAATTACATGCTTATGGCCATTAAATTGCGCTATTTGAATATATTCCCGTAATTTGCGCCACTTATTCCCGCTGATGATGGGATGAATCAAATCATCTCGTTTTACATAAACACGTATGTGCTTCTGTTCAAAGAGTTCATCATGGATTTCATCGATTGCCGATGGTAAACGTAAGCTTTGTTTTTCAAATTGTAAGATGTCCATAGACCCAGAAATAGACCCAATTGAATCAGAAGATGATTTATTTGAGCATTATAATTTTGTTGTTGACAAAGGTCAACAATTGTTAAGAATAGATAAATATTTATTACTTAAAATTGCTAATTCAAGTCGTTCGAAAATTCAAACGGGTATCGAAGCAGGTGCGGTTAAAGTAAATGACCAACTAATTAAATCGAATTACAAGGTTAAACCTTTTGATGAGATTTCCGTGTCATTTTCAACACCTCCGCGAGATAATGAAGTTATCCCTGAAAACCTACCTCTGAATATTGTTTATGAAGATTCTGACTTAATAATTATTAATAAAGAACCGGGGATGGTCGTGCACCCTGCGCATGGAAATTGGACAGGAACATTGGTTAATGGATTACTTTATTATTGCCAAAACTTACCCGGTAATAATAATATCAGACCGGGCTTGGTGCATCGAATTGACAAGGATACATCAGGTTTATTGGTTATTGCGAAAACAGAATTTGCCATTACTTATTTAGCAAAACAGTTTTTTGATCATACCATTGAAAGAACTTATTATGCCATTCTTTGGGGAGTACCCAAAGTTGAAAAGGGTACCTTACGAGGTAATATTACACGACATCCCAAAGATCGTAAAATAATGCATATGCTGCCTGAGGACAGTGAAGAAGGGAAATTAGCAATTACACATTATGAGGTAATAGAATCATTTGGCTTTTGTTCATTCGTTAAATTTAATTTAGAAACGGGACGAACACATCAAATTCGTGCTCATGCACAATCGATGGGGCATCCGCTCGTTTCGGATTCCTCTTATGGTGGAGATAAAATTCGTTTCATGAGTACACGTACAAATTTTAAGCAATTTGTTGACAATATGTTTAAGGTTTGCCCAAGACAAGCTTTGCATGCCTATTCATTGGGCTTTGATCATCCTACCACAAACGAAAGGATGCAATTTGAAAGCCAGTTTCCGGAAGATTTTGATAATTTATTGAATAAGCTTAGAAAATTTACCAACGATTAATATGATTAAATTAAGGAGAGCTACCCAAGAAGATATTCCAAGTATACTAGAACTCGTTCACGCCTTAGCTTTATTTGAAAAAGCTCCGGAGGAAGTGACAGCTACCGTTCAAGATTATGTTGAGAATGGTTTTGGTGATAATCCTATTTTCTCATGTTTATTGGCTTATCACGATGGCCAATTAGCTGGATTTTCGCTTTGGTATTACCGATTCTCCACATGGAAAGGAAAACGGTTATATCTAGAAGATCTTTATGTAAAAGATGATTTCCGTGGAAAGGGGATAGGGCAGCAATTAATTGAAGCTTGTATCGAGGAAGCTAAACGTACCAATTGTACGGGCATGATGTGGCAGGTCTTGGATTGGAATACGCCTGCAATCGAATTTTACAAACGATACAATGCCTCATTTGATGGAGAATGGATAAATGTAAACTTACATTTATAAAGAATTTCGATCTAGAAAATAATAGTCATTTGGGAAGCGCCCCTTTGACTTTTCTAGGATCATCTGGGCTGCACGTTTACCCATTAAGGCAAAGTCGTTTGAAATAACGGATATTCCTTCGGATATGATTTCTTTGAGCGGAGTATCGTCGTAGGAGATAACACCTATTTCTTTCCCAAATTTCCAATTTCTCTTGGTGCACCAGTTGATCATTTTGATTAAATCAAATTCACGAAAAACGATATATGCTTGTTTTTCTTGAATATCAACGTCCTCTTCTAGGTCAGGTATTATATCATGACTTATTGAGTTATCTACACAGAAGCGTGTAAAGCCGTTAATTATGCCATTTGGCGTGTATTGGAAACTCTTACTACTAAGTACAAGATTTAGGGAATCGTATCGATTGATTTTAGGTAAACATTCCGTTAATCCTTTATATATATTGGATTCAAAGTCTTGAAAAAGAATGGCGGCATCTGGACCGAATTCTTTTACATCAATATCTAAAATCAATAATTTATCTTTTGGTATTTTAGCTAATATTCCTGAAACACTTTTGTTAAAATGGGGTAGGATGATGTAATGATTATATTTACCCACATTATCATGAATCAAGTTTTCAAATAATTGTATATCGTGGTAGTGAAAAAATAGGGTATGAGTTACGCCTTCTCCTAAATTCTCTAAAATATTATCAAGTAAAATCTCTTTGTAGGGCGTTAAAGCGTCCATCAAAATAAATACATTCAGCGCGCTCCTTGTATCGGTAGATGCCACATAAAATCCTTTACCATGATGCGAGGTAATAAGACCACGTTCTCGCAGTTCATCATAGGCTTTGGTTACTGTCATGCGAGCCATCCCAAATTCGTTGGCAACAACATTGATGGAGGGAAGCTGTTTCCCACGATCAAATTGACCAGAATCAATGGCGTCAACGATACTATCGATGAGCTGTTGATATTTGGGCTTATTATTATTTGGATCGAATGTTATCATGGTAATTAATATAATTAATGCATCACAATTGTACTCTCTATATCTTCAAGAGTGGCTCCTTTTGTTTCTGGCATCAAGAATTTGACATAGGCCAACTGCGCTACCATCATGAAAGCAAAAAATGTAAATATGCTCGTTTCCCCTAAAATGTTTGTAAAGATGGGGAAAAAGTTGGTAATCAAAGCCGCTAATATCCAATGTGTCAATGATCCCCAGGCCATACCGGATGCACGAACGGAATTAGGGAAAATTTCTGATATGAATACCCAAATTACAGAGCCTTGACCTATTGCATGTGCAGCAATGAAAGCAAAGATATAAAGAGGTACAAATTCAAAGGAGTCCGCATAGAAAGCATAGGCAATCAAGGATAAGGATACGATATATCCTATACTTCCTATGTACATTAATAATTTACGTCCTACACGGTCAATTAAATACCAACCTAAGAGCGTGAAAATCAAGTTAGCAACACCAATCCCAGCGGATTGAAGTAAAGCACTAGATTTGTCTAGGTGTGCCTTTTCGAATATTCGAGGGGCATAGTAAAGTACAGCATTTATACCTGACAATTGGTTGAAGAACGAGAATAAAAAGGCTAATAATAAAGGCTTGAAATACTTACTTGTAAAGATTCGTTCTGTGGCAGATACCTTTGATTGATTCGTTAATATTCGAGTAATCGTTCCTTTGGGGTCCGGATCTACTAATTCCAAAACTTTTAATGCACCGGCTTGATCATTTCGATGAAGCAATAAAAAAGTAGGGCTCTCTGGGGTAAATAAGATTAGAATTGAAAAAAGTAAACTAGGAAGTCCTACAATTCCGAGCATCCAACGCCAATCATTTTCGCCTAAGCCACTTATTAGGTAGTTAGATACATAAGCTATGAGTATCCCTAAAACAATATTTAATTGAAAGGATATAACCAATTTACCACGATGCTTAGCAGGCGCTATTTCGGATATATATATAGGTGCTACGACTGATGAAGCTCCAATTCCCAAGCCACCTAGGAAGCGAAAAATCATGAAGCTATTGACGTCGGTAGCTAATGCCGCACCGATTGATGAGACTAAAAAACTTAATCCGATCCAAAACAAGGTCTTCTTTCGGCCAAATTTATCAGCGGGTATACCTCCAAATGCAGCTCCGAGTACGGTTCCGTAAAGAGCCGTTGCCATAGCAAAACCATGCGTCCAATCGTCAAGGTTCCATAATTCTTTGATTGTTTTTTCTACTCCTGATATGACAGTCATATCCATGCCAAAAAGCATTCCACCAAGACCAACGGTGATAGACCAAAATATTACGTGTTTGTTCATATGTATACCTAAATGCTAACCAAATTAGCAATTATTTAAAGATTTTAAATTGTAATTATTGGACGAAATGAAATTATTGATGCTTTTTTGAGGAATAGTAGAGTAAATGTTCGGGAGATATGTATTGTTTAAACTCTTCTACAAATTCATTGGGTTGCATTTGTTCTATTTCAGATACGAAACTTTGAGGTGTTTTACCTGTGAATTTTTTAAAGGTATGATTGAAATGTGCCGTATCATAAAAACCCAATAATTCAGCTAATTCTTGATTTTTTGAACTTTTGTTTTGCGCAAAATAGGCTAAAGATTGATTGATACGTTTAATTTGTAAATACTCCTTTGGCGTTATGCCCGTTAACTCGATAAAGGCTCGGGTAATTGTTTTATACAGCGCAGCATTAATTTCAGTTTGCGATGCTAATGTTTCTACAAAATCTTGTAGCCTGTTCCATTTTTTAGCGCGGTCAGGTAGAAATAAGGGTATGAATAATTCTTCAAATTGATCTATGCGCTCTTCGAATGTTTTTAAATTTTGCAATTGAGCTAACCAGGCATTTGATTCTTGACCTAAGTATTTATCTATAGGAACATTTTCATTGTTGAAATTTTTAAAGCTTAGGTTAGAAAAACAGGCCAATCCGCCTAATTTAAATTTAATCCCAAAGATGTGATTGCCAACCTGATGTTTATAATAGGTGGGTAATGTATGTAACGCCTCAATGGTAGCATCTGAAATTGGTGCAAATTCTTTAGGATTCTGAACAGCACGATAATAGGTATTCCCAAGAGAAAATGTAATGACTAATTGATCTTCTGGAAATATAGTTTCGACCTCATAGGGTATATCACTTTCATCCTCCATCTTTTTTTCCCAATAATGGTCGATGTAAGTCGCGAGTAAGCCTTCTGGTTTCTTGTAATGAATTAACATTCTGTACTTATTTAATGTATTTGTTCGCTACAAAACTTGCTACGATTCCCAATAGTACGAGTAAAAATAATGCACTTTGCAAGTTGGAAAAATCTGCCAAATATCCAATCAAAACGGGGCCAATTAAAAAGCCAATGTAGGCGATGGTCGATACTCCCGCAATGGCAATGGCAGGCTCGATATTTTTTTGATTTCCTGCTTGCGAATAGATAAGTGGAACAATCGTAGAGATTCCAAGTCCAGTTAAAAAACAACCTAAGATTTTAAACTCAACCATTGGCAGATATAATGTTATTATCATTCCAATGGAGATTAATAACCCATTTAATGTCAAAATTGTACGGACTCCAAAATTTCTAGATATATAGTCTCCCGTAAAACGTCCGATGACCATGGCTAGAGCAAAGGATGAAAATCCAATGGTTGTCGCATAGGATGAGCTAGTAACATCTTCTTTGAAATATAAGGTAATCCAATCTGCCATAGCTCCCTCACAGAGCATCCCACAAAATGCCACTAAGGCTAATATGGTTAGGTAACGACCCAAGTGTAAAATAGATGATTTTGGTTTATCGTCATCGGTCGATTGGGATTCTCCTTTTATCAAATTTGGATAGAAAACAGGGATGGCTAATAAATTTAGTCCGGCAATGAAATAAAAATGATCTTGAATATCATATCCAAGTTTTGATATATAACCACCTAATAAGGCGCCAATCATCAAACCAATGGAGAATATGGCATGAAAAAATGACATGATTATTTTATTCATTTTGGCCTCCAATGAAACGACTTGGGTATTCATGGCTATATTCAAAATATCGCCAGCCATTCCAAAAAAGAATAAGCATATAAATAGCATATATGAATTCATGCTGTAGCTTATAATGGGTATAATCAAGATGTAAAGAAATACAGCTACAATACAAATGATGCGAGAATTAAACTTGGAGATAAGCCATCCAGCTAAGGGAAGCGATACCAGTGATCCAAACGGCAATCCCATTAAAACGGTGCCTAATTCAGCATCTGATAAGTGTAATAGATACTTAAAATCAGGAATTCGTGTTGCCCAAGTGGCAAAGTTTAAGCCACAAAGCAAAAACAGAATTCCAATACTAAATCGATTTTTTATTAGTTGGCTCATACCAATAATCTAGCTTTTACGTCCAACCAAGTATTCACACGTTCATATTCTTGAATGTGTAAGTTATGTGGCGCAGTAAATAGGAGAGGAGTTCCCGTAAATGTCTTTAGATTTTTCTCGTGATCATCGATTAAATAATCAGCTAAAATCATATGCTTGTGGCCACAAAACACGGTATTTTGCCAACCAATAAATGGAAAGTGTTTAGCCATCCAATTTAGTTTTTCCTTCATGGAGTTTGGGAATTCTGTCGCCGCTGAAACGATGAATACTTCATATTTTTCCTGAAGGGCTTGTATCACTTCAATCGCATGGGGTTTGACAGGGATGTCTTCGAAAAAACCGGGCTCCCAAAGAAAGTCATTGTTTGCAATGTATACATCATAAAAAGCTTTCTTCTCAGAATCCTTTGCCGTCATGAGCCCCTCATAAGTATAATCCCCTGTAACTTTTTCGTTGATGTACTGTATAATTTTGAACGTGGTGTCTGCCATCACGTCATCCATGTCTATTGCGATTCTTTTCATAAGGCTATTAAATAAAAAAACTCCCCAAATATGGGGAGTTTTTTGTCTAAATAAAATTTGAATTACATCATGCCACCCATGCCACCACCTGCACCATGAGCATGAGGTGCCTCATTTGCTGGCTTGTCAGCAATTACACATTCAGTTGTCAATAATAATCCTGCAATAGATGCAGCATTTTCTAATGCCAAACGCGTAACCTTTGTCGGATCAATGATACCTGCTGCAATCATATTTTCATACTTATCTTCACGGGCATTGTAACCGAAGTCATCTTTACCTGCTTTAACAGCATTAATAACAACGGAACCTTCTCCACCCGCATTAGCAACAATTGTACGTAATGGAGACTCTACTGCTTGACGAATAATGTTGATACCTGTTGTTTGGTCTTCATTTTCTCCTTTTAGCCCTTCTAATGAACTAATGGCACGAATCAATGCAACACCACCACCTGCTACAATTCCTTCTTCTACCGCCGCACGTGTAGCGTGTAAAGCATCGTCAACACGGTCTTTCTTTTCCTTCATTTCAACCTCTGTCGCAGCACCAATGTAAAGAATTGCAACACCACCTGATAATTTAGCAAGACGTTCTTGTAATTTCTCGCGATCGTAATCTGAAGTTGTATTTTCGATTTGTGCTTTAATTTGATTCACACGATTTGTGATATCATCAGCAGATCCCGCACCATTTACGATTGTCGTATTGTCTTTATCAATGATGATTTTCTCAGCTTGACCTAGATATTCAATTGTAGCATTTTCTAATTTAAATCCGCGATCTTCTGATATTACCGTTCCACCAGTTAAGATAGCGATGTCTTCCAACATAGCTTTACGACGATCACCAAATCCTGGGGCTTTTACGGCAGCAACTTTAAGGGCACCACGAATTTTATTAACAACCAACGTAGCTAAAGCTTCTCCATCGACATCTTCTGAGATAATCAATAATGGACGACCTGTTTGTGCTACTCCTTCTAATACAGGTAATAATTCCTTCATAGAAGAAACCTTCTTTTCAGATATCAAGATGAAAGGTTTTTCTAATTCAACCTCCATTTTTTCTGTATTTGTTACGAAATAGGGAGATAAATATCCACGGTCGAATTGCATACCTTCCACGGTCTTAACCTCCGTTTCAGTACCACGTGCTTCTTCTACAGTGATAACACCTTCGCGACCTACTTTATCCATGGCAGATGAGATCATCGTACCGATTTCAAAATCGTTATTCGCTGAAATTGTAGCTACTTGTGCAATTTCGTTAGAAGTTGTAATAGGACGAGATTGGCCTTTTAAATTAGCAACGATTGCCTCTACAGCTTTCTCAATACCTTTTTTAAGGTCCATCGGATTAGCTCCTGCTGCAACGTTCTTAGAACCAATTGTGTAGATAGCTTGAGTTAATACGGTCGCTGTAGTTGTTCCGTCTCCAGCTTGATCAGCTGTTTTTGAAGCTACCTCTTTAACTAATTGAGCCCCCATATTTTCTACAGGGTCCTCTAATTCGATTTCTTTAGCAACAGATACACCATCTTTTGTGATCGAAGGTGAACCAAACTTTTTATCAATAATTACATTACGACCTTTAGGTCCTAAGGTTACTTTTACAGCATTTGCAAGGGTATCGACCCCTCTTTTCATCTTTTCGCGCGCTTCGCTATCGAAATATAATTCCTTTGCCATGATATATTAAATTGATTTTAGGTTTAAATAAATTACAATACTGCAAAAATGTCAGACTCGCGCATGATTAAATAATCTTTGCCTTCGATGGTTATCTCGGTTCCTGAATATTTACCATACAAAACTTCATCCCCAACTTTAACTGTAATGGGCTCATCTTTCTTGCCATTTCCAACAGCAACAATGATACCTTTTTGTGGTTTTTCTTTCGCAGTGTCAGGAATAATGATTCCAAAAGCTGTTTTTTCTTCCGCAGCAGCTGGCTCAACAATAACGCGATCTGCTAAGGGTTTGATCGTTAATTTTGACATGTTATAATAAATTTAAGATTTGTAAAATTTCAATTTCTAATTAAAATAGAAATGCGTGACTACATACTCAATATGTATGCCACGCATTTAAGACTGAAAAAATGTCAGTTAATTATTTTGCTGCAGGTGTAGCTGGCGCCATAGGAGCAGGAGCTGCAGGAACTGTTTTCGTCGCTGCTTTTTCTACATTCACCGACTGTGTTGCATCTGCAGAACCAGAAGAAACTGTGAAGTTTGTGATAAGGACTAAAGCTAAAATAGCAATAGAGAATCCCCAAGTTAATTGTTCTACTAAATCGCCTGTTTTTTGTACACCAAACATTTGTGTAGCACCAGCAGATCCAAACTCTCCACTAATTCCTCCTCCTTTGGGATTTTGAACCAAAATAAGAATAATTAATAGGACCGAGAAAAGAACAATAAGAGAAATTAATAGCGTAAACATATTTATTCGTTTATATTTTGTTTTAATTCTGAAATACGAGTTACAAAGTAAAGCCTTTTTTCAGGTTTTGCCAAGATTAATTGTTCATATATATCAATAGCCTGTTGATATTTTTGCTGTTTAGCTAAAATTATGGCAAATGTTTCTGATACGGGTGGGGTCCAAGTACTAGCAGCTAAATCTACTTCGGGCTCCACATCATCACTAGTTGATTGTTTCTTCGCTTTTGCCAAGCTGGGCATTTTTTGAAGAAAGTCTTCTATGATATCCTGCTGACTGTTTGCTGTACTATTATTGTTTGTTAATACCGGTGCATCAAAATTAGCATGGTAAAACTGTTGTCGAATAGGAGATTGCAAAGCTGTTTTTCGCATAATCTGTTGCCCCTGTTCAAAATTCCAATTGAGTAAATAAAAGAAAGGATAATTTTCTAAATCTTTCAATAGGAGCGTATTCGTTTCTGATTCTTCACGATCAAAACGATTTAACAAATACCATAATTGTTGGGACTTATTGATTTTCATTACCAATCTCCTGCTATTTTATTGAATAAGTCTAAGATAATTTGATCCGATAATTTAGGTATCAATACTTTTTCAACTTGCGTTAATGTTTGATTTTGCGGAAAATCTTGATAAAAAGAGAATTCCTGTTCAAAATTTTTCTCTTCATCTAATTTATTGGTCACGATAAAATTAACGCGCAATGTCAATCGATTAAGTCCTGCTTTATCATCGGTGGTAGGCGCCTGCGGTGTTAGTTCATAACCTACAATGGTGCCCTCTACAAGTAAATCAGGATTTTGGTTCGTTAATTTAAGGGTTGTATTTCGTTGAAAATATTCTTTTAATTTTTCATTAACAGTTAGTCCTAGGTTTGAAGGACCACCAGCCGTTTCCATACGGATATTGTTAATCTGAATCGTCTTCAAATCGGCGGAAAGACTAGCTCCCTTGAAACTATAGCAACCTTGCATCGCTACAAAAACTATTATCGCAATTAATTTATGCCAAGTCTTCCAAATCATATTGTTTGATTTTACGGTATAAAGTACGTTCAGAAATGCCTAAATCTTTGGCAGCATGTTTTCTTTTATTCTTATTTTTTTTCAGGGCGCGGATGATGATTTCTTTTTCCTGTTTTTCTAAAGATAATGTAACATCCTGACTTGGACTTATAACCTCTTCATAATTTAAATCAATCGGTTCTTCACTCGCATAATTCAATTGTTCGGTGGGTTCCTCGATGCGTTGAACCGGTAGTGCTAATCCTTTGGAGATATCCTCCGATGGTCGTAAATCAGCAAATAATGATGGATTCTCATGTAAAATATCATATCCTGCACTATTCCCCGTTTCAATTACTTTAAGCAATATTTTCTTTAATTCTGTCACATCCCGCTTGAGATCAAACAAGATTTTATAAAGAATCTCCCGCTCATTCATTCCTTCGGAACTTTGGAAAAAATCAGATTTTACGACACTTGATTTCAATTTTGGTTCATTGAAAACTAAATATTCATGTAATTTTTCCTCATCGACGATTCGGTCACCCATTTCCAAAACGGAAATTTGCTCTGCCAAATTTTTTAATTGGCGAATATTACCAGGGAAATGTTGTTTCTGAAGTAGTATTTTAGCTTCATTTGTCAATGTAATGGGTTTTACACGGTGTAATTCTGAAAAGTCGGTTGTGAATTTTCTGAATAACAATTCGATGTCTTGTCCTCTTTCGCGCAACGGGGGAACATAGATTGGTACTGTACATAAGCGATAATACAAGTCTTCTCTAAATTTCCCTTGACTAATGGCGTCCTGTAAGTTTAGGTTGGTTGCCGCGACAACACGTGTATTCGTTCGCTGTACTTTGGATGAACCTACTCGATAGAATTCTCCATTTTCTAATACCCTTAATAATCGAGCTTGCGTTCCCAAAGGCATTTCAGCAATTTCATCCAAAAAGATTGTACCGCCGTCAGTTACCTCAAAATATCCCTTTCTCGCCTCTATAGCGCCTGTAAATGACCCTTTTTCATGTCCAAACAATTCGGAATCAATGGTGCCTTCCGGTATGGCGCCACAATTGACCGCAATAAATTGGCCATGTTTTCGCTTAGATAAACTATGGATAATTTTTGAAAAAGATTCTTTTCCTGATCCACTTTCTCCTGTAATCAATACGGTCATGTCCGTAGGAGCCACTTGCTCAGCAATGGATATCGCATGCAATAGGGAAGGAGCATTACCTATTATTCCGAACCTAGCCTTTAAAGCTGTTAAATGACTTGTTTCCATCGTTTTAGGAATTTACTAATTCGCCAATTAAAGTTCCTGTTGTACAAGAAAGCACTTTCACATATACATATTCACCGATCTGTTCGGTTCCCTTAGGAAAAACGACCACTTTATTGGAATCTGTCTTTCCATAATGATGTTTATCTGACTTTTTCGAATTGCCTTCGACTAGAATCTTTTCAATTCGTCCAATTAACCGTTCATTTCGAATACCCGAATGTTTACGCTGTAAATCAATAATTTCACTTAATCGTCTTGATTTTACGTCATCAGGTACATCATCGGGATATTTTTTAGCTGCGGGGGTACCAGGTCGCTCGGAATAGGTAAACATATAACCAAAATCATATTGAACTTCCGCTAACAAGGCTAAAGTATCTTGATGCTCTTCTTCTGTTTCTGAACAAAAACCTGCAATGATATCATGTGATATTCCACAATCTTCACCTAAAATTGCTCGAATAGATTTAATTCTGTCTAAATACCATTCACGCGTGTAAGTCCGATTCATTAATTCCAAAATACGGTTATTGCCACTTTGCGCAGGAAGGTGAATGTTCTTACAAATATTTTCAAACCGTGCCATTGTATGAAGAACCTCATCTGTAATATCCTTCGGATGTGAGGTAGAGAATCGAATACGTAAGTCAGGATGAATTTGAGCAGTTTGCGCTAATAATTGAGCAAAATTTACGGTCTCATTTGAATCTGGATTAATCCAATGGTAAGAGTCGACATTTTGACCTAATAAATTTACCTCACGATAGCCCTGATTAAATAAAGCAGTACACTCATGTATAATGGATACAAGGTCTCTTGAGCGTTCTCTTCCTCTTGTAAAGGGTACCACACAGAATGAGCACATGTTATCACATCCACGCATGATGCTAACAAAAGCTCCTACGCCATTCGAATTTAATCGTACGGGTTCTATATCCCCATAAGTCTCTTCTTTCGAAAGAAAAACATTGATAGCTTTTTGTCCGTTTTCAATTTGATCTAATAGATTAGGTAAATCTCGGTAAGAATCTGGACCTGCGACTAAATCAACTAATTTTTCTTCTTCAATTAATTTAATCTTTAATCGCTCAGCCATACAACCCAAAATACCAATGGTTACATCAGGTTTTTGGGCCTTTATTGCCTTAAATGCTTGAAGACGATGTCTGATTTTATTTTCAGCATTGTCGCGAATTGCACATGTATTTAGTAAAATGGTATCGGCTTCTGAAATATTTGACGTTGTGCCATAGCCTTTATTAATTAAGATAGAAGTGACAACCTCTGAATCTGCAAAGTTCATTTGACAGCCATAACTTTCAATGTACACCTTTCCTAAATAATCAGATTGCGTAAAATCCGTAGAAATACGCGGTGAATCCAATGCTTCTTTTTCCTCTGTTGATAAAACCTTTAACGCTTGCATAGACGAATGAATAACTAATTTGGCATGCAATTTATGACATTATGTCAGAGAAAGCTATTGAATGACCCCAGAATTTAAATAGATTATTTGATCGGATTGCTTTGTTAAGGCCTCGTTGTGCGTAACCATAATGATTTGTTGGCCGTAGGTCTGTTTCAATTGCAAAAACATTTCATACAAGGCTTCAGCATTTTTATTATCTAAGTTTCCTGTGGGTTCATCTGCTAATAATAATGCAGGCTTGTTAATAAGGGCGCGCGCCACTGCAACACGCTGTTGTTCTCCACCTGATAGTTGGCTCGGGAATTTATTCATCAATGGCTCGATACCTAGATGGCAGATTATTTCTTGGTAATAAACTTCTTGCTCTTCCGTAATTTTACTTTCTCTGATCAATAAAGGCATCTTAATGTTTTCGGCACAGGTAAATTCCCCTAAAAGATTGTGAAACTGAAAAACAAAACCGAGCTGCGTATTTCGAAAGTTGGCCAAATCGCTTTCTTTTAATTCATCGTAATGAACTCCATTTAAATGAATTTTACCGTTATCAGGTTTTTGCAGTAAACCAATGATTTGAAGTAATGTACTTTTCCCCGAACCAGAGGGTCCTAAAATGGAAACTAATTGGTTTGGCTCAACTGTCAAGTTTATATTGTTTAGAATCAATTGTGCTCCATAGGATTTGGAAATATTTTTCAATTCTAACATTTTATTGGCTTTTTTTGAGAATTTAAAAGAGATGCGTGAACTATTTAAAAGTTTGGCAAATAAATAGTAATTTCACGAAATTAAAATTTTTACTAAATGAATATTCACGAATACCAAGCAAAAGAAATTCTAAAAGGCTACGGGGTAAGAATTCAAGAAGGAATTGTTATTGACAAAATCGAAGATTCGATTTCAGCAGCTGAAGCATTAAAAGCACAAACAGGTACTGGTTGGTTTGTAGTAAAAGCACAAATTCACGCTGGTGGTCGCGGAAAAGGAGGAGGAGTGAAGTTGGCGAAGAGTTTAGATGAAGTAAAAGAACGTGTATCCCAAATTCTTGGAATGCAGTTGATTACACACCAAACGGGTCCCGAGGGAAAGAAAGTTAATAAGGTGTTGATCAGTGAAGATGTATATTATCCTGGTGATTCAGAGCCTAAAGAATACTATATCTCTATTTTATTGGATCGTGGTCGTGCTTGTAACGTAATCATGGCGTCAACAGAAGGAGGAATGGATATTGAGGAGGTAGCTGAACATTCGCCAGAAAAAATAATTAAAGAATGGATTGACCCACGTGTAGGCTTGCAAGATTTTCAAGCGCGCAAGGTTGCCTTCTTATTGGGCTTAAGTGGTCAAGCATTTAAAGAAATGGTTAAATTCATTCAATCGCTTTACCGTGCTTACGTAGAAACAGATTCTTCGATGTTTGAAATCAATCCCGTGTTGAAAACATCAGATGATAAAATTTTAGCTGTGGATGCGAAAGTTAACTTAGATGACAATGCTTTGTATCGTCACAAAGACTTAGCTGTATTACGTGATATAGAGGAAGAAGATCCTTTAGAAGTAGAAGCATCGCAGAATGACTTGAACTATGTGAAGCTAGACGGTAACGTAGGCTGTATGGTAAACGGTGCTGGATTAGCGATGGCAACGATGGACATTATTAAATTGTCTGGTGGAGATCCCGCTAACTTTTTAGATGTAGGGGGTGGAGCTAACGCGAAAACGGTAGAAGCTGGTTTCCGTATTATTTTACAAGATCCTAATGTTAAAGCTATCTTAATCAACATTTTTGGTGGTATCGTTCGTTGTGATCGTGTCGCTAATGGTGTTGTAGAAGCTTACAAAAATATCGGAGAAATTAATATTCCTATTATTGTTCGTTTACAAGGAACAAATGCGGAAGAAGGAGCAGCAATTATTAATAATTCAGGTCTGAAGGTATTCTCAGCTGTGTTATTGAAAGATGCGGCGAAATTAGTTTCAGAAGTATTAAAATAGGTCCGGATGAAAATCATTTGTGTTGGTAGAAATTATGTGGATCATATTAAAGAGCTATTGAATGATAGACCAACTGATCCCGTAATTTTTATCAAACCGGATACTGCTTTACTAGATTCCTCACAGGATTTTTATTATCCTGCTTTTTCAAAAGATGTACATTACGAACTAGAACTCGTTTATCGAATTGGTAAAGTTGGTAAAAATATTGAAGCAAAATTTGCCCATAAATATGTGGATGCAATTGGTTTAGGTATTGATTTTACGGCTCGAGATGTACAAACTCGATTAAAAGAAAAGGGATTACCTTGGGAAAAAGCGAAAGCATTCAATGGTTCAGCATTTGTATCTTCTATGCGTCCAATCAGTGGTGCTGATTTTATTTCGCCAATTGGTTTTGAACTTCAAAAAAATGGCGAAGTAGTTCAAGTTGGTAATTCTGATTTAATGATTTGGAACATTGCATCGTTGATTGAGGATATATCTCAATACTTTACGTTAAAAACAGGTGATTACATTTTTACAGGTACGCCTGCGGGGGTGGGGCCTGTCGTGATAGGAGATGTACTAAGTGGGCATCTTCAGGGTAATAAATTATTTGATTTAACAATTAAGTAAGATGGAATTAACAATCGGTCAATCAGCCCCTATACTGGATTTTACAGATTCAAAAGGTCAAGCTTTTAGTCTAATCGGAAAAAAAACAGTCTTGTATTTTTATCCAAAAGACAATACTCCAGGATGTACGGCTCAGGCTTGTAATTTAAATGAGAATTTGGACTACTTGTCAAGTAAAGGATTCCAAGTGGCAGGAGTAAGTGCTGATTCAGCGAAATCACACGATAAATTTATTACGAAGTATCAATTAAAATTCCCCTTGATCGCGGATGAATCACATGAAATTGTGGAAGCTTTCGGTGTATGGGTTGAAAAGTCGATGTATGGAAAATCCTACATGGGCATAGCTCGGACAACTTTTGTGTTCGACGAAAATGGAATTATTACAGACATTATCACGAAGGTGGATACAAAAAATCATACAGAACAAATCCACTGATCGAATTACTATGCAAACAACAGAATTACAAAAAGTCGCTTCCCAGGTTCGCCGGGATATTTTACGTCAGGTTCACGGATGCCAATCGGGTCACCCAGGAGGATCATTAGGTTGTACAGATTTATTAGTTGAATTGTATTTCAACGCAATGAATTTAAAATCGGATGCCGCAGGAAAAGTAGAATTTCAGATGAATGGTTTGAACGAAGATGTATTCTTCTTATCAAACGGTCATATTTCTCCGCTTCTTTATAGTGTTTTAGCGCGTCGTGGTTATTTTCCAGTTGCTGAGTTAGCTACTTTTCGTAAGCTTAATACACGTTTACAGGGACATCCTACACCACATGAGCATTTAGAAGGTATTCGTATTGCATCTGGATCATTGGGACAGGGACTTAGTGTTGCCATTGGTGTAGCTCAAGCGAAGAAATTAAACGGTGATCAGTCTACGGTATATTGCCTAATGGGTGATGGTGAGCAAAATGAAGGTCAAGTTTGGGAAGCTGCCATGTATGCACCTCACCATAACGTCAATAATTTAATCGCTTTTATCGATGAGAATGGTCAGCAAATCGACGGTCCTACCGAGAAGGTGATGAATAACTTAGATCTTGAAGCTAAATATAAAGCTTTCGGATGGCAAGTATTACGTGTAGATGGGAATGATATGGCCGCTTTGACAGCAATCATTCAAAAAGCGAAAAGTCTTTTTGAGAATAATAAGCCCGTAATGGTTATTATGAAGACCGAAATGGGTGCAGGAGTAGACTTCATGATGCACAGTCACAAATGGCATGGTGTCGCGCCTAACGACGAGCAATTAGCTTTAGCATTAGGTCAATTAGAAGAAACATTGGGAGATTATTAATACATAGAAATGGCATTATTTACCTACGAAACAAAAAAAGATACACGTTCAGGCTTCGGAGCTGGAATGGAATATTTGAGTGTTAACAACCCCAAAGTTGTTGCTTTATGTGCTGATTTAATTGGTTCATTAAAGTTAGAAGCATTTATTAAGAATTCACCTGAACGTTTTTTCCAAACAGGTATTGCTGAGGCAAATATGATTGGATTAGCGGCTGGATTATCCATTGGTGGATATGTACCGTTTGCAACTACGTTTGCCAACTTTGGTACAGGTCGTGTTTATGACCAAATACGTCAATCCGTTGCCTATTCTGGCAAGAATGTCAAAATAGCTTGTTCGCATGCAGGCTTAACGCTTGGAGAAGATGGAGCTACTCACCAAATCTTAGAGGATATTGGTTTGATGAAAATGCTTCCAGGAATGGTTGTGATAAATCCTTGTGATTATAACCAAACAAAAGCAGCAACGATAGCTGCAGCCGCATATGATGGGCCTGTATACTTGCGTTTTGGAAGACCTGTAGTCCCTGTATTTACTCCAGAGAATCAGGTATTTGAAATTGGTAAGGCGTTGCACCTCATTGAAGGAACTGATGTAAGTATTTTTGCTACAGGACATTTAGTTTGGGAAGCCATTATTGCTGCTGAAATTTTATTGGAACAGGGTATTCATGCTGAAGTTATTAATATCCATACCATTAAGCCTTTAGACACGAAAGCAATCCATGATTCTGTTGCCAAGACGGGTTGTGTTGTATCTGCAGAAGAGCACCAAATTAATGGTGGATTAGGAGATTCAATAGCTCAATATTTGGCTTTAAATTTACCTACACCACAAGAATTTGTTGGTGTAAATGATTCATTTGGTGAGTCTGGGAAGCCAGCTGATCTGATGGAAAAATATGGTTTGAATGCGCAAGCCATCGTTGAAAAAGCGATTAAGGCAATAGCTCGTAAAAAAGCATAATTAGAAAGGATAACCAATTCCTATATTGAATTCAATTGGGTTCTCTCCACTACCCCAGGTAGTTTTGGGGAGGACCCATTTTTCATTTGCACCATTGGCAGGATTTATCGCTTTTGTTGCCAAATCCAAACGTAGCAGGAAGTAATCAAAATCCCAACGTACTCCAAAACCTGTGCCTACGGCTATTTCATTCAAAAATGTGTTTGCATTGAAATTGCCAACTGTATTCGTCAGGCCATGATCGATATTCCAAATATTTCCTGCATCTATAAATAGCGCCCCATTGATCTTACCTAAGAATTGTACGATTGGAAAACGATACTCTAAAGATGACTCAATAATCATACTTCCTGGTTGTTCAATTAAATTATTGGTGGAATTGTAGCCTCCAGGACCCAATCTACGCGGTTTCCACGCTCGAATACTACTAGGACCTCCTATAAAGAAGTTCTTCTCATAGGGCAATTGAAAACCATTTTCTGCACCATAAGCATAGGCTAAGCCTGCATTAACTTTAAATGCGATTTGGCTTTTCGCATGTTTACCTACTAATAGATATTTTCGGTAATCGACATTAAAGCGGAGGTATCGATAGAACTGAATTCCTTGATTGCTATTTAAAAGGTCTTCAATAAAAGTTAACTTTTTGTTCCCTAAGAAATTCAAAGTCGTACCACCGGATTCCAAATTAACTAGGAGGGAATTGCCCGAAACAAGCAAATTTGAAGGCAAAAATGAACGATAATTATACTGAAAATTTATACTAGAAACAAAGCTTGGATTAAAGCTTCGGTACAAGTTATTCCCTTTTAAACGAAGTTCTTCTAAATAAGATATGAAAGCCTCTGCAGTAGGTGAACTAGGATAGTTGGTATTTAAAAGATTTAAATCAACCAATGACAATTGGAAATATTGATTATTGGATTTTTTCCAATTATATCGTTGAAATAACTTAATATTTGTACGGGTATATTCTGGACGATCTATATAATCGTATCCAATTCCAATTTGTGTTTGTGATGCAGTAAGTGTTTGTTTCCATGTATCAAATTGTCTAGGAATGAACAGGGAAGGTAGATTAAGCGTTGTACTCAGGTTTAATTCAAGATTCTTTCGGGTGGTTTCGGTATTTATAAACCCAGTTTGTGCTTCAAAACCAATTCTTCCAGTAAAATCTATGTAATCTAAATAGGAAAAAACTTGGCGAACTTTGAGCGAATTAGTTAAAAAAGGACCTGGAATGCCCCTGAAGATACTACCACCCAATTCTGAGGAAAAGGTGTATTTATTATTTCTTACCAACTCAATTTTAGGGTATACCTTAGTGGCAGTTGTATCAAATGTCAAATTAACTGTTTTAAACTGGTCGGTTGCATAGATATTCAAGAGACTTTGGTTTGCTTTTTCCAATGAATAGATGTCGCCTTCTTTAAAATTTATGATACGTTTAAGCTGTGTGGAATTAATTGACCTTTTTACCCATGTTTGAGCTTCATCCTCTTGATTCATTGAAGCTTCATCAATTTTCATGGATCCAAATCGAAATATTCGATCATAGCTTCTTGATGCGCTATTAATATAATTGGTCGCAGGTATTTTATAAATTAACCCAACCCTTTGTAGAGTCGTATCTCGCAAATCATTTAAATATATCCCAACAACTTCTGGAGCGAAATAAAAGTAACCTCGATTTTTAAAATAGGAGGTAATGGAGGATTTTTGTTGGTTGATGGCGTCAATAGATAAAGGCTTTTCTGATTTAATTTGGCTATAGGATTGCATGTAATCCTTGATGGACAGAGCCAAAGAAGGGTTATCTATTAATAGTGAATCTTTTAAAGAAAAAAGGCTCTGTGGACCTTCGTTAATTGAAAATTTAACAAATTTATAAATCGTATCACCTGAAATATTTAGGTTTACGCTGCTAGATAAAAAACCATTTTTACGATAATAAGTAACTATGTTCGATTTTATTGCATTAAGTGCTAATGTATCAATTTGGGTTGGACTCCTTTTGAAAAATTGAATAGATGCTTGCTTTATACCTAATGAATCCTTTTTATGTCTTTTCTGCGATAGAAAAGAATTTAATCGAATAAACCAGAAAGATTTATTACTTTCTTTTAATCCACTTATATTTGTTTTTAGATCTTCCGTTGAAACTTTCTTGTTACCCTGAATTGTAATGTTCTTGATAGTCGAAGTAGGAAGTCTATATGATGTCAAGGGTTGACATGCTTGGCAAATGAACCAAAGAAGAATAATAAATACGACAGTTACCTTTTTCACAATTTCTGAATGCTAACGAATAGACAAATAAAGTTAATTAATTCCCTACATTCTAAAAAAGGGCGTGTAGAAAATCAATTATTTTTAGTGGAAGGAGAGAAGGCTGTTTTAGAACTTATCCAATCTTCAATACAAATAGAATTTATTGTCATTTCGGAACATTTTGCAGCGAAATACGAACAATCATTTTCGCGCATTGAACTGTACATTGAAGATGAAGATCTAATTCAAAAGCTTTCGACGCTCGTTAGTAATTCTTTCGGCTTTGCTGTTGTTTCGATGTCCCAGTTTCAGTTTACTCTTCAATATAAGGAACAGATCACGGTTGTATTAGATGGAATTCGTGATCCTGGTAACTTGGGTACCATCATTAGAATATGCGATTGGTATGGAATAAAGCAAATTGCACTCTCGCATGATTGCACCGATATATTTAATCCCAAAGTTATTGCGGCCTCTATGGGTTCATTTAGCCGTGTACAATGTGAATACGTCGATTTAAAGAATCTATTTGAATCAAATAGCCAATTACCCGTATTGGGTGCTCTATTAAATGGAGCTGATATTCATCAAGTGATTTTCCCGAACGAGTGTTTTTTGGTTTTTGGTAATGAATCCAATGGAATTAGACCTGAGAATATTCCATACATTACCCAAAAAGTCACTATACCGAGATATGGAGAAGCCGAATCGTTAAATGTTGGTATTTCTACTGCAATCTTTTTAGATAACCTTAGACGAGGTTAATCTTCCTTATTAAGATAGGCTTCGATGTAATAATGCGCTACGTACAGAACCGGCGTAAATAAGATAGCTACAAAGAATTTATACAGATAGTTATTTAATGAAACATTAAACCATTGAGCTAAGCTCCAATTCCCAAATAGGTAAAAGGCTACTCCTATGACCAAGAAACTATCTATTAACTGAGAAATTAGTGTTGAGCCAGTGGCTCGCAACCAGATCATTTTACCACCCGTTCTGGCTTTGATTCGCTCAAATATCAATGCATCCACTATTTGACTTACAAGAAAGGCGATTAAGGAACCCGATATTATACCAAGTCCTTGACGAAATATTCGGCTAAAAGCATCATTGATGTTGAAATTCAAGTCACCACGATTTGTGTCTAACCAAAAATCAGCTGGAACAAGTAATGTTGCTACATAAATGATAATAAATGAATACGCGATAAAACCGGCCGTTGTAAATGATATGAACCTGACACCTCTCTTGCCGAAATAATCATTGATAATATCAGATACAATAAATACAATGGGCCAATTCAATGCACCAGCAGTTTGATTTAAATCCCAAAATGTTCCCCACGTGGTAGATAGATGTAAAGGCGAAAAACCGAGACTCTTTTCAATACTGACAATTTTTACTCCAATAATCTCAGCAATTATGGCGTTCGTTAAAAATATCCCAAAAAGGAATATGAATAACTTTTGCTTGCGAGAAAATTGTTGGAAAATCATATTCTGTGATTATCGAAATGAAGAGCAATTTTATCTAAAGCGACATTAAGTTGCTCCACATGTGGAAGAAAGACAATTCGGAAATGATCCTTTTCTTTATAATTAAACCCTTGACCACCAACTACTAGAATCTTTTGCTCTTCCAACAAGGACATGACAAAATGATTGTCATCTTCAAAATCAAATTGATTTAAGTCAAATTTAGGAAATAAGTATAGGGCACCTTTAGGTTTTACACAAGTGACACCCGGAATTGAATTTAATTTTTCAATTGCCAGATTCATTTGACGAGCTAATCGACCCGTGGGTAAAACCAGGTCGTTAATAGATTGATATCCACCCAAAGCAGTTTGTATACCCACTTGAGTAATAACATTAGCACATAAACGTGTACTAAATAAGAAATTTAATCCCTCGATGTAGCTTTTGGCTTTATGTTTGGCGCCCGTTAGAATCATCCATCCACCACGAAAACCGGCGGCACGATAATTTTTGGACAAACCACCCATGGTACAAATTAAAATCTCATCACTCAAACCTGCAGCTGAATGATGCTCCACGCCATCAAACAAGATCTTGTCATAAATTTCATCAGCAAACAAAAGCAGCTTATGCTTTTCGGCCAATTTGACAATATTGTCAATCGTCTCTTTCGTATAAACTGCACCCGTTGGATTATTAGGATTAATAATGACTAATGCCTTTGTTTTACTTGTTATCTTCGATTCGATATCCGAAATACTTGGATTCCAATCGGCATTTTCATCACATGTATAATGCACTGCTTTACCTCCAGCTAATCCGACAACCGTTGTCCATAGCGGATAATCAGGAGAGGGGATAAGTACTTCATCATCTGCATTTAATAAAGCTGTCAACACCAACGATATCAATTCACTGACACCATTACCAATGTATATATCTTCAATCATGATATTTTTAACACCTTGATTTTGATAATATTGCATCACTGCTTTACGTGCGGCAAATAAACCGCGTGAATCGACATAGCCTTGCGCTTGCCGAATATTGACAATAATATCATGCACGATTTCATCAGGTGTTTCAAAACCAAATGCAGCAGGATTACCAATATTTAACGAGGTGATTTTATAACCTTGATTTTGAAGAGCTATTGCCTTTTCGTAAACAGGACCTCTAATCTCATATTTGAGATTATCCAAACGAGAACTTTTGTATATATCCATCTAATTGTAATAGAAATGTAAAAATAGTAATTTACTTTTGATTGTTACTTGGCCTTACAAATGATTTTCACCAACTATACATTAGTTTTATCTGGGTTATTTTTAGTAAGTATTGTACTGCAGTATTTACGATATCGTTCAATTGCTTCCAAAAAGTTAACGATATCGGGTTTACTATTAATCAAAATAGTAATCAGATTTTTGATTTTTATAATGTTACTAGTGACATCGAAATCTTTGGTTAAACAAAATAATATAGGTACTCAAGATGTCAAACACGCATTATTTGTCATCAAAACTTCAAATCCTCAGAATTTTAATTTGACAGAGGATGATCAAATTAATATGATTACGAGAGTACCATCGAATAAATACAAATCACTTGAAATTTGTTTGTTTAATCCGTCCAATAATCAGTTCTATCAATTTATTCCCCCGACTTCAGAGAAAACATTTCTACATGTTATTACGATAGAAAGGCCAATGAAACACATCTTGCAAAAGACCTTCAAAAATTCGTTACAATCGCTGCATCCAGTTAATCGAATTGAAGTTTATGAATATTCAAATAATGAATGGGTATTAAACAAAAACAATCAAGATAATTTCAACTTATTTGAATTTTTAAGCGAGGAAAATAGCTCTTTATCACCAATTTTGCGACAATATTTACTAATTTTGATTTTATCTTTGCTCTGTTTAGATATTGGAATAAAATATCGAATACTTAAAATCTAGCTGTGTTTTCTACGTTTTTCTATATCATTATACTATTTTTTCAGTCTTTATACGCTGAAGGTAATTATAGTTATAATCAAAATATAGGAGCAATTAATACTTACGTTTCAGAAGGGAATTATAATGCTGCCTATGTTAGTTTAAGAAAGTTAGAACAACGAAGCATTTTCACAAATAACGATTTATCACGTATGAAGCGTAACGTCGCTTTAAAGTTAAAATCAGATTCTTTAGATTTGAATTATAGTCCAAGAGGATTAAATGAATATGTAATACGATCTCTTTCGTTATATCAACGGAAAAATTTTGCAAAGTCCTTAGCATTTTGCAAACAAATAATTGTAGATGAGCCTATGGTATCAGACTCTATGATTAAAGTATTTGAAATATTGGCTTATCAAGTCCCAAAGGAAAACAATCATATTTCCTTAACGAATCAAATAAGTTCGATAAAAAATATACGCCTAAATGAAGCTATGAATTTGCTCGATTTAATGAAGCGTAAAGAAAAAAACTTATTTTAATTTTAATTTTATGTCTCCTTCACCCTTAGTATTTCCTGGTCAAAAATCCTTTTATCAAGGGAAAGTGCGTGATGTTTACTCTTTTGGTAAATATCTTTTAATGATTACTTCCAATCGCATTTCAGCTTTTGATGTTGTCCTACCTCGAGAAATACCTTACAAAGGACAAGTATTAAATCAGATCGCAGCACATTTTTTGAAAGCGACGTCTGACATCGTACCTAATTGGTTATTAAATTCACCTGCACCCAATGCAGCATTTGGTCTTGCTTGCGAACCAATTCCTATCGAAATGGTTGTCCGTGGTTATTTAGTTGGCCATTTATGGCGTGAATACAAATCGGGTAAGCGTGAAGTATGTGGAGTTTTGCTACCGGATGGACTTAAGGAAAATCAAAAGCTTCCTAATCCTATTATCACACCTACAACAAAAGCAAGTGAAGGTCATGATGAGGATATTTCAATCAAGGAGATATTGAATCAAGGTATTGTAAGTTCCTCAGTTATGGCAGAACTTGAAGAGAAAACCTATGCGTTATTTGCCCGGGGTCAACAAATGGCCGATGATAAAAAATTAATTCTAGTCGACACTAAATACGAGTTCGGTTTTTATGAGGGTAAAATAATGTTAATGGATGAAATTCATACGCCTGATTCTTCCCGATATTTTTATAAAGAGTCATATCAAGCATTATTTGAAGCCGGCGAACCTCAAAAGCAATTATCAAAAGAATTTGTTCGCGAATGGTTAATTGCTAACAATTTCCAAGGGAAAGAAGGTCAAACAGTACCTGTGATTACTGACGAATTTGTTAATCAAATTTCGGAAAGATACATTCTACTTTTTGAGGAAATTACGGGAAACAAATTTACCAAAGAAGCTTTATCAGCGAATTACGTTCAAGATATTTATAGTCAAATTTCATCTTTTATTTAATATGTCTACAAAGATTTACCAACTCGAACAAAACGAGAGTTACGCATTAATTGAATGGTTAGGAGAGGAGTTAGTTCAAGAAAATTATGAGGAGTTAGAACTTGCTGTACGCTTATTATTTAAAAAAGAGTACACAAATATGATTCTGAACATATCGAAAGTTCAAAACATCGATGGATTTGGAGTATCAGCAGTTCGAAAAGCTACTAAAATCTGTACAAATGAATTAGGGCTTTTTGTTGTCGTTTCTAAAGTTGACGAGGTTGTTGATCGTTTAGATCAAGCCAAGATTGAGAACTTAACCATTATGAATACCAACCAAGAAGGCGTTGATGCCATCTATTTAAATGACCTAGAAAACGATTTTGAAGATGAATCTGACGCCAATACAGATGAATACGGTATAGATGGTAGCGATTTGGGAGAGGATTATTAAGATTAAATAGGATTATTTTCAGAATAACTATATCGCAAAAATGATATTGTTCATTTCAGTAGATTATTTTGTCATAATTGATTTTAGCCAAATATATTTTTAGTTAAATTTGAAATATGTGCTTATTCTATTGAATATTCACTCAGATTAAGATAATTCTTAATTACATTTATTTTATTTTTTTGTTAGAATAATTATATAATATTATGAATAACATTGCCAGCGAGGGTCTTTATAGAAAAGAATTTGAACATGATGCGTGCGGAATTGGATTTGTAGCCAGTATGAAAGGGATTAAATCCCACCGTATTGTACAAGATTCAATTACGATGTTAATTCGTATGGATCATCGCGGTGCGTGTGGTTGTGATCCCAACTCTGGTGATGGAGCTGGTGTTTTACTTCAAATTCCTCATGAATTTCTACTTGAGGAGTCTCGTAAAATAGGTTTTTCACTTCCTTCACCCGGTCAATACGGAGTGGGGATGATATTTTTCCCAAATCATGAAGGCTTAATTAAGGAATGTAAAGATGTCATTGAGCGCAAGGCAAAGAAATTAGGTTTACGTCTAATTGGGTACCGAATTGTTCCTGTTGATAACGGAGATATTCAAGGAGCCGATTCAGGTAAAGCTGAACCATCTATTCAACAATTGTTCATTGAACGACCTGAGACATGTGCTACAGAAATAGATTTTGAACGTAAATTATATGTATTTAGACAGTATGTGACTCGTTTATTGAATGAAACGATTCCATCACTTGAAGATAAGTTTTACTTTACCTCATTGTCTTGTAGGACCATTATCTATAAGGGTATGTTGACTACGATGCAAGTTCCTGGTTACTTCAAGGATTTGCATGAAGAGAATTTTACATCTGCTTTAGCTATTGTACACTCAAGGTTCTCGACAAATACATTCCCTGAATGGAAATTAGCC
The DNA here is from genome assembly GCA_017984215.1 of Cytophagaceae bacterium. GTDB lineage: Bacteria > Bacteroidota > Bacteroidia > Cytophagales > Spirosomataceae > Aquirufa > Aquirufa regiilacus. The sequence goes on along the minus strand of JAGOAA010000001.1, from coordinate 158,397 downwards.
CAACCATTCCGATTCATTGCTCATAATGGGGAGATTAATACCGTAAAAGGTAATTCCTCTTGGATGCAAGCGCAATCATCATTGTTTTCAAGTAAGTTCTTTACGCAAGAAGAACTTGATATGATATTACCCGTTTGTAGTTTGGGCCAATCCGATTCGGCAATTTTAGATAATGCGATTGAGTTATTATACCTCAGTGGGCGATCATTACCACATGTTATGATGATGTTGATACCAGAAGCTTGGGATGGAAACGACAGCATGGCAGATTATAAGCGTGAATTCTACGAATATCATGCAGCTATGATGGAGCCTTGGGATGGTCCAGCTAGTATTTCATTTACAGATGGTAAAATGATTGGAGCAACGTTAGATCGAAACGGTCTTCGTCCTTCACGCTATTGGGTGACAGAAGATGACCATGTAATTATGGCATCTGAAGCAGGTGTATTGGATTTAGATCCAGCTACCATTGTATCAAAGGGCCGTTTACAGCCAGGCAAGATGTTTGTTGTTGACATGGAGCAAGGTCGTATTATCCCAGACGAAGAATTAAAGGAAACTATTTGCCAACAACAGCCCTACGGACAATGGCTTCGTGAAAATAAAATTCGTGTAGAAGATTTACCTGAAGCAGGTAGTGAATATCGCCAACCGAAGGCTACAGAATTAATTTCGCGTCAACAGATATTTGGTTTCTCTACGGAAGATATTCGTATTGTACTTACTCAAATGGCTGAAACTGGCAAGGAAGCTTTGGGATCTATGGGTATAGATACTCCATTGGCTGTTCTTTCTGATAAGGCGCAACATTTGTCTTCTTATTTCAAACAGTTATTTGCTCAGGTAACCAATCCACCTATCGATCCGATTCGTGAGCGTATGGTAATGTCTTTGCTAACTGATATTGGAGGTTTGTCAAATTTATTAGAAGAAAGCCCAAGCCATTGCAAGCAGATTGAAATTCAACAACCTGTGTTGCGTAATAAAGAGGTTGAAAAAATTCGTTGGATCGATCATGAGAATTTCCAAACGAAATCAATTCATATGACTTTCCGTGCATCTGAGGATGAAGGAGTTTTGAAAAAGGCACTAGAGCGAATTTGCCAATACGCTGAGGATGCGGTTGATGATGGGTATTCAATTATATTATTAACAGATAGAGGCGTTGATTCTTCCCATGCTCCAATTCCATCTTTATTAGCATTGGGCGCCGTACATAATCACTTGATTCGCACGAAAAAACGCGCAAAAGTGGGGATAATTGTTGAGGCAGGTGATGTATGGGAAACGCACCATTTTGCTACATTGATTGGTTATGGTGCATCTGCAGTAAACCCATACATGGCATTTGAAACCATTCGTTCGATGAAAGAGACGAATTTGGTGGATCAATCTTTGACTTATGAAAAGTTAGAATACAATTACATTAAGGCTGTTAATGGTGAATTGCTTAAGATTTTCTCTAAAATGGGTATATCTACTTTGCAATCTTACCAAGGAGCTCAAATTTTTGAAATTCTTGGTATTGGCAAAGAGGTTGTAGATTTATATTTTACAGGATCAATCAGTCGAATCAAAGGAATCGATTTAGATACAATTGCTAAAGAAGCATTGGTCAAGCATCATGCGGGATATGAATTATTGAAATCAGAATATCCAAAATTAGAAGTTGGAGGTATTTACCAATGGAAACAAAGAGGAGAGGAGCATTTATTCAATCCAGCTACGATTCACTTGTTGCAGCAAGCAACGAAATCAAACGATTATGCTGTCTACAAAAAATATGCACAAATCATTGATGATCAAACTAAAAAAGCAATAACGCTTCGTGGCTTAATGCGTTTTAAATCGGCTCAAGCTATTTCAATTGATGAGGTAGAGCCAATTGAAAATATATTGAAGCGTTTCGCAACAGGTGCCATGTCGTTTGGTTCTATTTCATACGAGGCACATACAACCTTAGCGATTGCGATGAATCGTATTGGAGGTAAATCTAATACAGGTGAAGGAGGGGAAGATCCAATTCGTTTTGAGGCAATGGCCAATGGCGATTCGATGAATTCAGCGATTAAGCAAGTAGCTTCTGGTCGTTTTGGGGTAACAGCCAACTACCTAACAAATGCCAAAGAGTTGCAAATTAAGATGGCCCAAGGAGCCAAGCCAGGAGAAGGAGGTCAATTACCTGGTCACAAAGTAGATGATTGGATCGGAAAAACGCGTCATTCAACACCGGGTGTAGGTTTAATTTCGCCGCCTCCCCATCATGACATCTATTCGATTGAGGACTTAGCGCAATTGATATTTGATTTAAAGAATGCAAACCGCGCTGCACGTATATCCGTTAAACTGGTATCTGAAGCGGGTGTAGGAACGATTGCTGCTGGTGTTGCTAAAGCGCATGCTGACCATATTCTAATAGCTGGTTACGACGGTGGAACTGGAGCATCTCCATTATCTTCTATTCGTCATGCAGGTTTGCCATGGGAACTTGGTTTAGCTGAGACACATCAGACATTGGTTCGAAATAAATTACGTGGTCGTGTAACAGTTCAAACCGACGGTCAAATTAAAACTGGGCGTGATATTGCAATCGCTGCCTTGTTGGGAGCAGAGGAGTTCGGAGTAGCAACAGCGGCGCTTGTTACTGCAGGTTGTATCATGATGCGTAAATGTCATCTAAATACTTGTCCAGTAGGTGTCGCTACACAAAACCCAGAATTGCGTGCATTGTATACAGGGAAACCTGAAGATGTGGTTAATCTATTCCACTTCTTAGCACAAGATATGCGTGAGATCATGGCTGAATTAGGTTTCAGAACTTTAGAAGAGATGGTAGGCCGTGTAGATTTATTAGAGATGACAGATTTGTCAAATCATTGGAAATTTAAGCACGTAGACTTATCTCCAATATTAACTCCTGCATCCCGTGAGGAAGGTGTTGCTGTAGTTAAATCAGAGGAACAAGATCATGGATTAGAAGATCAATTAGATTGGCAAATTCTAAAATTAGCGCAGTCGGCTATCGATACACAGAAACCTGTTTATGGCGAGCTTCCAATTATCAACGTTAATCGTTCGGTAGGTACAATTATTTCAAATGAAATCACCAAGAAATATGGTGAGAAAGCATTACCAGCTGGGACAATTCACATGAAGTTCAATGGAACGGCTGGTCAATCTTTTGGTGCATTTTCGGTGAAAGGTTTGAAACTTGAAATTGAAGGTGATGCGAATGATTACATCGGAAAAGGAATGTGTGGTTCAACCATTATTGCATATCCATCAAAATTAGCTCAATTTAATGCGGCTGATAATAGCATCGTCGGAAACGTTAGTTTCTATGGTGCGACCTCAGGTGAAGCTTACCTGGCAGGTATGGCTGGAGAGCGTTTCTGTGTTCGTAATTCAGGTGCAAAAGTAGTCGTTGAAGGAATTGGTGATCACGGCTGTGAATATATGACAGGAGGTCTTGTATTAATTTTAGGAGAGACTGGTCGCAATTTTGGAGCCGGTATGTCGGGAGGAGTAGCTTATATACTTGATGAGAAGAATAATTTCGACAACAAGGTAAATCGGGAAATGGTGGAAATCACTGATTTAACTCCAGAAGATATTTCCATTGTTCGGATGTATTTAGAAAAGCATATTGAATTAACGAATTCAACTAAGGGAAAAGCGATTTTGGATAATTTTGGAGCTTCGGCTAGCCTATTCAAGAAGGTATTACCAGTTGATTACCGTAATGCTTTAGCAACAAGACATTTAAGCATTTCAGATGTGTTAAATGATAAAGATCGTGTTTATCAAGATATTCAAATTGATTTAAAAAAATAGTAAAATGGGCAAGCCAACTGGGTTTTTAGAAATTGATCGGAAAACAGCGTTAAAGCGTCCTGTATCAGAACGCGTAAAAGATTATAAAGAAATTGAATTATTGGCATCACCTGAGGCAACAGAAGCGCAGGCTAGTCGCTGTATGGACTGTGGAACACCATTTTGTCACAATGGTTGTCCATTAGGAAATATCATTCCTGAATTTAATGATGCGGTGTTTGAGCAAAATTGGAAGTATGCGTTTGAAATCTTGGTTTCAACGAACAATTTCCCTGAATTTACGGGACGTATATGTCCAGCACCATGTGAATCTGCTTGCGTATTAGGAATCAACAAACCAGCTGTCGCAATTGAGATGATTGAAAAATCAATTATTGAGAAAGCGTATGCAGAAGGTTGGGTGGTTCCTCAAATACCTGCTAAACGTAGTGGCAAGCGAGTTGCTATTGTTGGTTCAGGTCCGGCTGGTTTGGCTGCCGCAAGTCAATTGAACAAAGCAGGACATTTAGTCACTGTATATGAGCGTGCTGATCGCATAGGTGGTTTATTACGTTTTGGTATTCCAGATTTCAAACTGGACAAATCGACGATAGATCGTCGCGTAGCTGTCATGGAGCAAGAAGGTATTGAGTTTATAACGAATACGACCATTGGACAGGATATCAAATTGACTAAATTACAACAAGAGTTTGATGCGGTCGTTTTAACTACCGGTTCTACCACACCACGCTTAATTCAAGCTAAGGGAAACGATGCAATTGGTATTTTCCCAGCTATGGAATTTTTGTCTCAGCAAAACAAACGTGTATCAGGTATCGAGGTTGCTAAGAATCATAAGGGTGAAAATTATTCTTATGGGGATATTTTAGCCACGGGAAAACATGTCGTTGTTATTGGAGGTGGAGACACTGGTTCCGACTGTGTGGGAACATCTAATCGACACAAAGCAAAATCAATTACTCAAATTGAGGTAATGCCTAAGCCACCGGTTGATCGAGCTGAAAACACTCCATGGCCAAATTGGCCTAATATGTTACGCACTTCAACATCGCATGAAGAAGGGGCAGAGCGTTTATGGTCAATTTCCTTACAAGAGTTTGTGAAAAATGAAAAGGGAGAGTTGAAAGCTTTGGTAATTGGAGATATTTCCATGAAAAATGTGAATGGGAAATTGGAACAAGAAATTAGTAATGTGCGTGAGATTCCATGTGATTTAGCATTAATTGCTGCCGGATTTTTACATACAGATCATTTAAATATGATTGAAGAGCTCAAAAATCAAGGTGGTACATTAGATGAACGAGGAAATATAGCTGCAGATGGCACTTATAAAACCTTGGTAGACAAGGTGTTTACTGCTGGAGATGCCAGAAGAGGTCAGTCCTTAGTTGTCTGGGCTATCTCGGAAGGGAGAGAAGCAGCTCGTCAAGTTGATATAAGTTTAATGGGAAAAACAAATTTACCTGGAAAAGCTATTTCATCGTTTGATCTATAATTTTTAGTTTTTTTTAACTGTTTGTTTGGCATCTTAAAATAATAATCTTATTTTTGTACTCTCTTAAATGCTAGGAGAGATGCCTGAGAGGCCGAAAGGACATGTTTGCTAAACATGCGTACTGGAAACGGTACCGAGGGTTCGAATCCCTCTCTCTCCGCAGTGTTTTTCGGGGTGTAGCGTAGCCCGGTATCGCGCTTGGTTTGGGACCAAGAGGTCGTAGGTTCGAATCCTGCCACCCCGACACAGTCAATTTAGTTAAGAGTGCTTGCACATTTAGCTAAATTGACTTTTTAATTTTAGGTTCCGTAGCTCAGCTGGATAGAGCAACTGCCTTCTAAGCAGTAGGTCTTTGGTTCGAATCCAAACGGAATCACAAATCTTCTTCCATTATAATTCTATTTTTATTTTGTACGAGAATAAATTATTTAATTGGAAAGTATCATTGGGCATCATACTCATTTGGATTGCCCCACCATTTATCTATTTTTTAAAGGAATTACTCGGAATCGGTCAGACTTCTTTATTCACAGGTGTCGTTTATAGCACGGCTTTAATTCTCTTAATCAATCATATTCCCTTAAAGATTTTTTACCGTGGAAATGAAATGTTGGCTTTTACGGGCTTGAGTTTCTTTTTCTTGGGCTTTTTTTATTTCATTTTCTACAATAGCCAAAAATCGTCAATCATCGTTGATGCAATCAATTTTGCTATATTAATTGGATTCATTTATTGTATTTTCCGAGTTGACAATGACGTTCAATATTACATTCCCGTCATTATATTGATCGTAACATTGATCAATAATTTTGCTTTAATTTATTCTATTTCGACCAATCCGAATTATGTTTTGGGTGCTCGGGCAACTGTGCAGTATAATAAAGGAACGGGGGAGGAATTTTCGGGTAACCCTATTGTATTTGGTCGAAATGCGGTAGCTGGTCTGATTGTCTCATTTTTAATCATTCATAAAAAGGCCTTAGAATTTATTGGGAATAAAAGTATCCGAATCAATCTGATTGCGCATATAAATATATTAGTCAGTTTCGTTGTATTGATTCTTACACAATCCCGCGGTAATTTCATCTCAGTAGGTTTATGTATTATTTTTTACCTTGTCTTTGGGAATTACAGTGTACTTAAAGGTTTTCAAAGCAGTAAAATCACCATCTTATACTATCTCATTGTACTAGGTATTTTACAGTATTTCAATAGAGCCTTCAAGATTATTGAGACTTTTAATCGATATTCGGATCAAGCATATGAATTTCTTTTACGCGCGTTAAATACAGGTTTGGGAATTAATAATTCAGGAACTACGCAAGATGCCTCGGCATTAAATCGAGTTCAAAATATCGATATGATCAAGAAAATTATCTCGAGAGATTGGTTTGATTTTATTTTTGGTAAGGGCTATAAGTTTTGGTACGTTGATATCCCAGCGCTAGAAGCATTTGTCAATTTTGGTATCCTTGGAGTACTTTTGTTTTGTATTTTCAATCTTTTCATACTCTATTATATCATTTTAGGAGTCAAGTCGAATAATCTATTTCAAAACTTCATTAGTCTTTTTTATATCAATCTATTTGTAGCTGTATTTACGGGTGGCAGACCACTCGATTTTTCCTATTGGGTATTTTACATTATATTAATACGATTTTTATTGATACTTCCCAAAAACAAGTTAGCGAGTGAGTAAACCAACAAGCGATTTGTCGTTATTTACGCATCAACTACACTTATCCATAAGTGATAAGTTAAAGTATGCTTGTTGGTTAGTTTTATCAAACATATTTTTTCTGACTAATATTCCTTACCCGAATTTCGTAAAAGTATTATTGCTTCGTATGATGGGAGCTCAGGTAGGTCATGGAGTAGTTATTAAACCTTGGGTTAAAATTAAATTACCTTGGAAATTGTCGATTGGTAATCAAGTGTGGTTAGGAGAATCTTGTTGGATAGATAATATTTCAGAAGTTCGAATAGGCAATGATGTATGTATATCACAAGGTGCTTTGTTATTAACGGGAAACCATGATTACGCAAAGCGTAGTTTTGATCTTATGAGTAAACCAATTGTGATTGAAGAAGGTGTATGGGTAGGAGCTAAGTCAACCATCGTAGGTGGTGTTACATTGAAATCACATAGCGTAACAGGCGTAGGAGTTAATATTTTGCGGGATACAGAGGCTTACCAAGTGTATAGTTTAAATGCCAATATTCAAGTCAAAGAAAGAGTGATAAAGTAGGAATATGAACAATATTACAATTTTAACTAACAAAGATTTCCAACTACTTATTTCATTTGTAGTGGCTTTGTTTATTACAGTAACGGCCATTCCGGTTATAATAAACATATCGAGATTAAAAGATTTAATGGCGGAAATCAAATCGAGAAGCTCTCATAAAAAGCTTACACCTACCTTAGGGGGTGTTGCCATTTTTGCAGCTACGCTAATCACCTATTTTATATGGGATAATCCTCAAGAGGGTCATGATTTACATTTAACCATATCCGCTATCATCATCTTGTTCTTTTTAGGTATTAAAGATGACATTTTAATTCTATCTCCTAAGAAAAAATTATTGATTCAAATAGCTGCATCTATCCTTGTTATTAGTCTGGGTAATCTACAAATATCAAATCTTTACGGTCTTTTGGGTTTAACTCAATTATCTTATAATGTAGGATTGTTTGTTACCATTTTTATTTTTATTTCACTGATCAATGCAATTAATTTAATTGATGGAATTGATGGCTTAGCAGGATCTGTGGGTTTATTCGCTAGCTTAATGTTTGCATATTTATTCTATATGTTGGACATGTATGCGCAATCAACCTTAGCTATGGCATTGTCGGGTTCATTGCTTGGATTTCTACGCTATAATTGGTCTACAAAGAATAAAATCTTTATGGGGGACACAGGTTCTTTAATTGTAGGTTTTCTATTATCCTATTTTGCAATTAAATATGTCGTTGTAAATAATAACTACCTTGTTAATCCTTTATTAACGAAGGATGCGCCTTTATTTGCATTGTCAATATTAATTTTACCGGTTTTTGATACTTTGCGCATGTTCTTTATCAGAATAATGGAAGGTAAATCTCCTTTTGAAGGAGATAGAAAACACCTGCATCATGTGTTAATTGACATTGGGTTTTCCCACAAGACGGCTACGGCAGTTTTATTGGCGTTTAACATTAGTATTGTGTGTATTTTTACTTACTTAAGTAATTATAGAAAAGAAAGTAATAATCAACTATTATTGTATTTGGTTATTGCTTTTGCTCTTTACTGTGTCATCAGCTATTTACTTTCAAAGAAAATTGACAAGGCATTAGTCGACCGTGTTAAGTTTCGTGATGTCAATAAAGTTGAACGCTTAAGAATAAACGAAACGCAAGATTCCAAAAACGAAAATTAAGCGATTAATAAATGAAGAATTTAAGTGATCTACGTAATGAAATTGACCAAATCGATGATGCTATTTTAAAGCTTCTAGTTGATCGTATGGATGTTGTAGATCAAGTAGGTAATTTAAAACGAGCAAACAATAGTTTAATTTATCATCCAGATAGAGAAAAAGAAATTATTGACCGACTATCGAGCCTGCCCACGGGCCGATTGGGAAAGTCGGCTATTGAGGCTATCTTTCTAGAGATCTTTGGTGTATCGCGCAATTTGGAACTACCTGAAATCATAAGTTTTTTAGGGCCTGAAGGGAGTTTTACACATCAAGCCGCTGAATCGCGATTTGGTGCAGTTGCCGATTACATTTCCTTACCGTCAATTAAATCAATTTTTGATTCCGTTGATTCAGGTCGTGCTAAGTACGGTATTGTTCCTATTGAGAATAATCAAGAAGGAATGGTGAAGGAAACGTTGGATCTATTAAATGAGCGTTCCCTATTCATTATTTCAGAAATTATAATTCCAGTCAACTTTTGTTTAGCTACAAAAGAACATGATATAAACGCCATCACGCGCATTTATTCTAAAGATATTGCATTCAATCAATGTCAAGGCTTTACACAAGACTATTTCGCTGCCAAATCAAATGATTTCTTTGTACAAGTAGATTCGACGTCCAAAGCAGCTAAATTAGCAGCTGAGAATCCAGGAACGGCGGCATTATGTTCACACATTGCTGCAAAAATTTATCAGGTACCTATCTTATTTGATAATATTCAAGATAATGACAGTAATCAAACACGATTCATTATCATTTCAAAAGTTGAGAATTTAAAAAAGACGAATCGGGATAAAACAACCTTAGCGGTCAAATTGAAAAATGATGATAAGCCAGGTACTTTATTGAAATTATTGAAGGATTTTGAAGATAAGCACATCAATTTATTGAAAATTGAGTCTAGACCACAGAAAGATACCAACGAATTTAAATTCTGGTTTTTTATTGATGTAGAAGGAAATAAATTGGATGAAGAAATTAATACACTTTTAGTCTCAAAATCGGATGAGATAAAATTTTTAGGAAGCTATATGAATTTGTGCTAACAAATTATTTGCATTAATTCGATCTTGATGTAATTGAGCGACTAGGGCAGGGAAGGAGTCAAATTTCTGCTCATCACGCAGTCTTTCTATAAATTCAACACAAATCTCTTCCCCATAGATATCCATATCAAAGTTGAACAGATTTGTTTCAATTCGTAATTCTTGACTTTGTGTTACTGTTGGGCGAACGCCTATATTCGTCATTCCAAAATATTCCTTTCCTAGAACCGTCGATTTAGTTAGGTATACCCCGTGTGCAGGGACTAATTTATCTGCTATATCAATCCGTAAATTCGCTGTTGGAAATCCAATTGTTCTACCTAACTGGTCACCTTTAATTACACAACCTTTTAACTGATAATAATAGCCCAAAAGTGTAAAGGCCTGCTGCATTTCTCCACCTTGAATTTTATTCTTGATCAATGAGCTACTTACTACTTTATTATTAATTATGGATTCCGAAACTCGATGCGTACATATATGAGGAAATTCAGCATCCATAAAGGCTTTTGAGCCTTCCCGATTATGACCAAAGTGATTATCATAACCAAAAACGATGTGCCTAACATGTAATTGATCAATCAAAATTTTTGATGCAAAATCATAAGCACTCAATCCAGCAATATATGCATCGAAAGGTATCGTAATCACGATGTCTATACCAAATTGACTTAATTGATTTACTTTATCAGGTAAACTTGACAACACAACATTTGAAATGTTCGGCTGAAAATAGGATTGAGGGTGATTTGAAAATGTTAATACGACAGAAGGGATATTTTCTTTTTTACTAATCTCTTTGACATGATTGAGTACACTCATATGACCAAGATGTAAACCATCAAACATTCCTACCGTTATGACGCAGGAATTTAACTGAATATCAATCTCATTAAGACTCTGATAAAGTCGCATAATTTTCTTTATTAAAAGATTCAATTGACTGGGCTTTATCTATTGCATAATCGCCAATTTTAGTTCGTACGAGCTTTTTTAAGTAGGCCCCAGAATCAAGAAATTCTCCTAAATCTCGAACTATAGATCGTATATAGGTTCCTTTGGAACATTCAATCTCAAATTCAATTTCCGGGAAATTTGAAGTATCTATTTCGAAACGATAGATGATGGCTTCCCTTATTTTAATTTGCAATTCGTCTGCTGTTACTCCCTGCCTAGCGTGCGTATATAACCGCTTACCATCTAGCTTAATAGCTGAATAAATTGGCGGAATTTGTTTAATTTCTCCCAATAATCTTTGTTGGATTACCTCTTTGATTTTTTCAATCGAAATATGATCTATGGGATACTCTTGATCAAACGCAGTTTCTAAATCTACAGATGGAGTAGTCTTTCCTAATACTAATGTTCCTGTATAGGTTTTGGGAAGACTTTGGAAATAATCAATCTTCTTGGTGTGTTTACCAACACATATTATTAATAAACCAGTTGCTAATGGATCTAGTGTACCTGCATGACCGATTTTCTTGAACCTACCTAGATTCTTAAGCTTACGAACAACATCGAAAGAGGTCCAAGTAAGAGGCTTATCAATTAAATAAAATTGATTCTCAACACGTTCTTCTACTTGTTCAACCATAACGTAATTACGAGTAGAATTCCGGCAATAATTCGGTAATAACCAAAATATTTGAAACCATATTTAGATACAATAGATACCATAAATCGGATGGTAACGATGGCAACAATAAAACTTACTATAAATGATATTAATAATATAGGTAAATGATCCGAATCAATAAATTGAGGTATATCTGCGCGGTAATCAAGAATCTTTTTCGCACATGCCCCTAGAATGGTTGGAATACCTAATAAAAATGAATATTCGATTGCAGCTTGGTGACTTAGCCCTGTTAATCTAGCTCCTACAATTGTTGCACCAGATCGTGAAACCCCAGGTATCATGGCTAAGCATTGGTAGAAGCCTATTTTGATTGCCTGAGCGTAGGATTGTTGGGAAACATCTTGGCAACTTGAAATCGTATTCCTCATCCAAAAATCAATATTAACTAGAATAATCCCCCCAATAATCCACGAAAAAGCGATGAAATAATACCCTTGAAACATAGCCTCCAATAGGTCATCAAAGGCTAAACCCAGAATAACTGCAGGGATAAATGAAATAGTTACAAAACGATAGATAGCAATAGAACTGGTCAAGCGTTTGAAATAAAGCAACGGTACGGCTGCTATCGCTCCCAACTGAATAAATATGGTTAAAAAATTCAAGAAATTACTTGCCGGTAACTTTAACAGGTATTCACTTATAATTAAATGAGCCGTTGATGAAACAGGTAAAAATTCTGTTAAGCCTTCAACTACCCCTAAAATAAGTGCGTCTAAATATTCTATCATTATTTACGAATACGGAATAAAGCGAAAACAGGAATGATGACACCTATTAAAACTAAAATTGGCCCTAATGTAAGTCCTAAAAAACCAAAGCCAAAAGGTTCTTTGTCTAACGTCATTACAAAAAAACCAATGAACATAATACTGATACCGATTAGTAAAGTACTAATTCGCTTAGCATTTAATGGGAATGCGGATTTGTCTAATGATTTGCTCATGGCTAATACAAATTTGATGCTGAAAGTTTTAAATACTTGTTTAACGTCAATAATGTACTTACCAAACTAAATAAAATTGCAATTGTCATGGTACCAACTAGTATAATAAGTTGATTAGTAACATTAAATAAATATGAGGTTAATTCGGGTATTTGATTATTGATGTAAAAGTAAAATACATTCGTAATTAAATAGCCTAGGAGTGAGCCAAATAAGCCAAGAATAACAGATTTTAACAAATAGGGCTTCTTAATAAATCCATTCGTAGATCCCAATAATTGCATTGACTTAATCAGAGTCCTATTTGCATGAATATGCAATTTTGTATAATTGCTAATTTGGAAATAAACAATTAGGGCAATTAATAATACGAAGATTAAGGCCGCACTAGAAATGACCTTAATTTTGGGAATGATTAATTCCAAATAATTTTCAGGATATGTAACTTCGTAGATACCTGGAGAGCTACGCAAAGACGTAGCAAGTTTTTCAAAACTTGCCTTGTTACGAAATTCAGGTTTAGTTTGAAGAATTAGTAAATTTTTAAACGGATTTACGTCACCTAAAAGTTCATCGAAATTTTCATGTGTCGTATTCAAAAAATCTTTCGCGATCGACTGCTTGTCAACTAATTGGGCAGAAGAAGCAATAAATTCTTTCCGATTTTTCAATACTAAAACAGTGGAATCAATTTGATTCGTTTGGAGCGAGTCATCTAAGTAAACGTAAACCTTCATCTGAGCCTGAATACTTTCACCCCACGTGTAAGCGCCGCTAAGCATTTGAAATAACAATGAAACTACTACGGACAAACATGCTATTGAAATAACAATGATTTGATTGGTCGCTTGAGCTTTCCCTTTCGAGTAACGCATATTATTTAGTTAATTGATTTAATTGATCTCTTAATCGAGCCGCTTCTTCATAATTTTCATCAGCTAATGCTTTGGCCAATGAAGATTCTAATTCAGCTATTATTTCAGAAACAGTTGCTGGAATAATTTCAATGTCATCCGAAGCCTCTGCATGAAAAGTATCCATCGGAATAGCTATCTCATTCAACAATGCCTCGGATATCCGAATTTCAACACTTAGTCGAAGACCTAATGCAATCGAATCAGAAGGCCTAGCATCCAAAATAAAATCTCCGCCAATTGCCTGCGCATGAATTTTTGCAAAGAAAACACCATCTTGGAAGGACGAAATTTCAATAAAGGATATAGTCACATCCGTTTGCTGAATAAAATTCGCAAATAAATCATGTGTCAACGGTCTTGCAGGCTTTATATCTTCCATAAACATGGATATAGCCTGTGCTTCGGTTAAACCTATTACCATAGGAAATCCCAAGTGGCTGCTATTATCTGCTTGTAAAAATAAAATATAGGAAGAAGCTCCAGCCGCGCTAGGACTCAAGGATACTACTTGCAATTTTATAAGCTTTTCCAATGTATTTAAATAAAATACAAAGATAAGCAAACTCTAGCCTTATGAGGTGGATTTTATATATTTTTTACAATCTCTGGTACTATATCAAATACATCCCCAACGATACCGTAATCCGCATACTTGAAAAATGGCGCCTCGGGATCATTATTTATAACAATAATTGTTTTTGACCCATTTACTCCCGCTAAATGCTGAATAGCTCCTGATATTCCACAAGCAATATATAATTGAGGAGCAATTTTAATACCCGTCTGACCAACATGTTCACTGTGAGGCCTCCAATTAATATCCGAAACGGGTTTAGAACAAGCGGTAGCTGCCCCAATTTTATCAGCAAGTGATTCGATCATGCCCCAATTTGAAGGATCTTTTAAACCACGACCAGCACCTACGACAAAGTTTGCGTCGGCTAGGTTTGCACCTTGAGCTACTTTATCAACAGATGCTATTTTATGAGGGGCATTCTGAACCAAGGTTACCACTTCACTAATTTGCTCCGATGACTCTGCTGTAGAACTTGCAAACTCGAATGCAGGATTAAATTGTAAAACAGATGTATGACTAACATGCAGATAGGTGAGGGCCTTACCACTAAAAATACTTTGCTTTACGGCAAATTGGTCGGATTCAACTTCAATCGATATCACTTGAGGAATGACCTTCAAATTAAATCGGATAGCCGCTGATGATAAAATTGCGTCTATTAAACTTGATTTAAATCCTATTAAACATGCATTTGAGGCATCAGAAATTAATGCCAAAATAGTATCAATTTGACCTTTCGACAAAATACCTGTTTCACTTGCGCCTGTTAGGCTAAAAAACTTCACATTGGTCAATGCAGGTAATTCAACTTTATTAACCTGGTCAAAGGTAAAAAGCGTAACAATTACCGATGGTATATGTTTCTGCTGAATATGTTGAATCAAATGAAGTATTTGTTTCGAACGTGGGCTTAATTTTCCCTCTTTTATTTCAATGAATGCCGCTATATTTTTCATGATCTAACTTCTTTTTTAATAATATCAATTAACTCAGTTAAATTTTCGCGTTGGAATAAGATACCCTTGCGATTTTGTTCGTTTACCTCATCTCTTTCATAGATAAATGAACTAGCAGCATTTGCTGGCCTAACCATAATTGGCTTTGTTCTCGCAGCCATAATACCTCGCATAGATGGTATTTTCCATTCCGCAATAGGTTCTTGGCATCCTAAGACCAAAGGTAGGGAACATGAAAGTTGTACGGATCCAACGGAACTTTCAACTTTAAGTAAGCATGAATCATTTTCTATACTTAAATTCATCACTGGGCTGTAATGATTCCAACCTAAAATATTTGCAGTGTATAAATGAACCAAGCCAGCGTTATAATCAATAGATTCTTTCCCCATTAAAATTAAATCTACTGGATTCTCCTGCACAAATGCAGCAATCTCGTGAGCAACTTGCAAAGAGTCATTGGCTTTCGCATGAACACGAACTGCTGAATCTGCGCCCAACGCTAGACATTTGCGAATAATAGGTTCAGCATCTTCTAATCCCACATGAAATATCGTAATTTCAATTGTATCAGGATTTGCTTCTTTTAATTCAATTGCACGAGAGAGCGCATAATCTTCATAAGGCCCCGTTATAAACGTCAACCCGTCCATGTTGACAAAATTGTTAGAACTTAAACTTATCTTTGAAGTTGTGTCTGGGACGGCGGAAATACATACTAATATTTTCATAGGGATCAAATTGTTATGCAAGCATACTAAATTCTTTTAATTAAGACAATGAATAGGAGGGAAATAATTTTAAGTGAAATCAAAGAAAATCCACAGAATCCCTTCAACTACTATTTATTAGCTGTTGAGGAGCGTTCATCTGGAAGTATTACTTCATCGATCGAAATTTTATATGAACTAAAACTGAATTTCCCTGATTATCATCCGACATATTATACTTTAGCAGAACTGCTATACCAATCAGATCGCAACACAGAAGCAACTTCTGTGGCTGAAGAAGGTATAATTAAAGCAAAAGACCTTCAATTATTGAAGGTCTCTCGGGAATTAGAACAACTTATTTTATTGAATGATTAGGTTAGTAATACTTCTTCTAAATCCTTTTCAATTACTAAGTTATCAATAATAAACTTTTGTCTTTCAGGAGTATTTTTACCCATGTAATAAGTTAAGAGTTGGGGGATGGTGAAATCCTTTTCCAAAATAACAGGTTCAATTTTGATGTTTTCTCCGATAAATTCACCGAATTCTTCAGGTGATATCTCACCCAGACCTTTAAATCGAGTTATTTCAGGTTTTGGCCCCAACTTTTCAATAGCATTTCTTCGTTCTTCATCAGAATAACAATAAATAGTTTCTTTTTTGTTGCGAACTCGGAAAAGAGGTGTTTCTAGGATATATAAATGGCCATTTCGCACTAAATCAGGAAAAAATTGCAAAAAGAAAGTCAAAATCAATAATCGAATATGCATACCATCGACGTCGGCATCCGTTGCAATAACGATTTTGTTGTAACGTAAATTATCTAAACTGTCTTCGATGTCAAGTGCATGCTGAAGAAGATTAAACTCTTCATTTTCGTATACAATTTTCTTAGTTAAGCCAAAACTATTGAGGGGCTTACCACGTAGACTAAATACTGCTTGGGTTTGTACATCTCTCGATTTTGTGATACTACCACTAGCCGAATCCCCTTCCGTAATAAACAAAATTGTTTCTTGACGCGACTCTGATTTATCATCAGTTAAATGAACTCGGCAATCACGTAATTTCTTATTATGTAGGTTTGCCTTTTTGGCGCGTTCATTTGCCAACTTCTTGATTCCCGCAATATCTTTCCTTTCACGCTCGGATTGAAGAATTCGCTTAAGCATCGCATCAGCCGCAGCTGGATTCTGATGTAAGTAATTATCTAGCTCCGTTTTAACGAAATCACCAACAAACGTACGGATAGAAGGAGAGGAGGAATCCGGTGAAATATTAGTAGAACCTAATTTGGTTTTTGTTTGGGATTCAAACACGGGTTCTTGAACACGAATCGCGATAGCGCCTACGATACTTGCACGTACATCAGAAGGATCAAAATCCTTTTTAAAGAATTCACGAACGGTTCGAACAAGGGCTTCGCGAAAAGCTGCTAAATGCGTACCACCCTGTGTTGTGTTCTGTCCATTCACAAATGAATAATATTCCTCACCATATTGATTGTTGTGCGTAATTGCCATTTCGATATCGTTGCCTTTCAAATGAATGATTGGATAACGATTTTCCTCAGCGTTGGTCTTTTTTGATAAAAGATCCAATAAACCATTTTGCGAGAAATATTTTTCCCCATTAAAATTGATGGTTAAACCAGCATTTAAAAAAGCGTAGTTCCAGAATAGATTATCTAAGAACTGGGGGATAAAGTGATAATTCTTGAAAATCGTATTGTCCGGCTCAAAGCAGATAAATGTTCCACTTTTACTCGATGTAGCTTCTAAACCTTTCGATTCATTGGTTAATTCACCCTTACTGAATTCTGCCCACTTCGTTTGACTTTCGCGGTAAGATTGAACCTTAAAATAATTGGATAGCGCATTGGTCGCTTTGGTACCGACACCATTTAAACCAACGGATTTTTGAAAAGCACCCGAATCATATTTACCCCCGGTGTTGATTTTTGAAACGCAATCAATCACCTTACCTAAAGGTATACCACGACCATAATCCCGAACTTCAACCTTTTGGTCTGAAATCTTAACATCGATTTGTTTTCCATTACCCATCATGTGCTCATCAATCGAGTTATCCATGATTTCCTTAACCAATACATAGATACCATCGTCGACTGATGAACCATCGCCTAATTTACCAATGTACATACCAGGACGCAATCGAATATGTTCTTTCCAATCGAGTGACCGAATACTATCGTCGTTATAAATGGGTTCTGATGTCATAAAGATTATTTTACTAACAAAATTACCAAAGAATTAATAAATTACCTTGATTTATCAAAATATAATAAAAGGAGGAAATCTGAGCTTTTTTAACTTATTTTGTATCCCTTAAAATGAATTTCTGCATGATCAAGAAAATTAATTTTGCTACAGTCTTACTGTTATTCGTTAGCGTTAATATCGCATTTGCTCAATTTCAGGTTCCTGCAAATTACTTGCCTGGTAGCAGTATGAATCAACCCAATGCTGTCAATAAGCCAATAGGTAATTCAAAAGTAACCAAGCGCGAGATCATTAATACCTCGAATCAAAAGAATGAATTAGATAGTTTAGTTAACCAACGTCAGTCGGATGCTTTAACGAATCAGTCAATCGAGGAGGATTCAATTAAAAAAGCCAAAATTACGCTTCAGAATAAGATATTTGGTTTTTCTATTTTCAATAAAAAAGCAGGAACATTTGAAACCAATTTAAAAATGGCTACTCCTAAAAATTATATTTTAGGTCCAGATGATGAGTTGATTGTTGACATAAATGGTTATTCAGAGGAGCATTACAATCTTACTGTTAGTGCTGATGGTTATGTTAAAATTAATAAAGTAGGCAATGTATATGTTGCAGGATTGACCATAGATGAAGCTCGAAATAGATTAATCTATAAACTTTCAAGTATATATATTGGATTGAAAAAATTCAATGGACGTACAGATATTAATGGTTTATATGCAAGTGTATCATTAGGAAATATCCGTACAATTCAAGTATCTGTCGTAGGAGAGGTGCAATTTCCTGGAACATATTCAGTTCCTTCTTTAGCACGTGTAATGAATGTATTGTATTTAGCAGGTGGGCCGACAGAAAATGGTACTTTCCGCGACGTACAATTGATTAGACACAATAAAGTGCTTGCTCACCTTGATTTGTACGACTTTATTACACAAGGATTTAGCAAAGGAGATATCAGTGTGCAAGATCAAGATATCATTAAAATAGGACTATATAAGTCTCGTATTGAAGTTAAAGGACGTGTTAAACGTAGTGCATTTTTTGAGCCTTTGCCAACCGAAAATCTAGCCTTTATATTCGAAAATTTTGTTGGTGGATTTACTGAAAACGCTTACAAAGATTTGTTAAAAGTTGAACGTATAACTAAAACAGAGCGCAAATTAATCGATATCAATTATGCCATCGCAAATTCATTTTATCCTGCAGATGGGGATATAATTACGGCAGAATCAATCACAGAGAATCGCTATGAAAATAGAGTAACCTTATCGGGTGAAGTATTTCGTCCTGGTACTTTTTCATTAGATAGCAAACTAACCTTATCGAATTTAATTAAGCGTGCTGGTGGTGTTAAAGAAAATGCATTTTTGACACGTGTGAATATTAACCGATTAAACAAGGACTTCACACCTGGGATCATTTCTGTAAATCTCGCCGACATCTTGAGCGGGAAAGCTGAAGATGTTATTTTGGAAAGAGAAGATAAAATTACGGTATTTTCAATCACAGAATTACGTGAAAGCTATACGGTAACCATTCACGGGGAAATTAATGGGGTAAAAGAAAGTCTTGATAAAAAGGCAGCAAGTGGGGAAGCCAAAACCAAGCAGCCCGAGAATGTTAATAGCGCACAAAATGAATCTTCAAGCGAAATTTCAGATAAATTAAAATCAGATAATATAAGCAATGTTTTATTGAACCGCCAAGTTAAAATCACAATCCCATTTCAAACAAATATGACAGTGGAGGATTTAATTATCAAGGCTGGAGGCTTACGTGAATCAGCTTCAACTGGTTTTGTAGAAGTAGTTAGAAGAAAGAAGAATGAATTTGTTGAGAATCAAGATTATTCAAGTTCCCAAATTGCTGAAGTATACAAATTCACAATTTCAAAAGATTTGATTGTTGATAATAGTGCTTCAAAATTTGTATTGAATCCATTTGATGAGGTGTTTGTTCGATCATCGCCTAATTATGAATTGCAGCAATTTATCACCTTACAGGGGCAAGTATTATTTCCAGGTGTATATGGTTTAGAGAAAAAGGATGATCGTTTATCTGATTTGATTAAACGTGCAGGTGGATTAAATAAACAAGCCTATCCGGAAGGAGCGAAATTAATTCGTAAAACAGAATTATCTGAATCAGAATCTGAGTTAAAAAAGAAACAAATTAAAGATTTCAATGATAATTACTCGGGAATTGAAATCAATAATGCATCAGAATCTAGTGAGTCAAATCATGAGACGATAGGGATTAACCTTGTGGCTGCTTTGGCACAACCAGGAGGTCCTGATGATATTCAAATTATAAATGGTGACGTTATCAATATTCCGCGTGAGCCACAAACAGTTAAAATCACGGGAGAAGTATTATACCCAAATAATGTTAAGTTCACTGAGTCGAAATCACTAGGTAGTTACATTTCTAGCGCAGGTGGCTATACATCAAGCTCGGCAAGAAAAAGGGTGTATGTGATTTACTCAAATGGATCCGTTAAACGTGCAAAGAACTTCTTATTCATGCGTTTTTATCCAAGAGTTGAACGTGGTTCAGAAATCATTGTACCAAAGAAATTAAAATCGTCAAATACGAGTCAACAAATTGTATCATTGGTATCCGTGTTAACAGGTACTGTGACGAGTATTATTGGTATTATAACATTAATTAAAGCGACAGCGCAATAGATAGTATAATGAAAGAGGAAAAAAGCGATCAGTTTTCGTTAGAGAATGTATTAATAAGTTTTATCGGGTTTATTCCATTTGTTAAAAGGAATAAGCGCATCATTCTCATTTTTACTGCGGTGGGCCTAATTACGGGCTTGGGTGTTGAGATATATAAAAGCTCTAATAATTTCAAGAAGACCAAAATAGTGTTCGTACTTGAAAGTGAAAGTGCGGATAATGGTCTTGCTGGATTAGCGTCTTCGCTAGGTTTAGGTGGGATGAGTTCAGGTAACTCTATTTTCAGTGGAGAAAATTTCAAAGAGTTACTCAAGACTAAAAATATTTATCGAAAAGCTATTTTGACCAAGGTAAAAGTGGGCAATAGAACTGACTTTTTTGGAAACTTTTTCCTTGAAAGATCTGATTTGGAAAATCATGAATGGAGTAATTTACCGGTCGATTTCGTCAAATACAGATTTAAAACAGGTAATATCGATTCGATAGACGTTCAGGATAAAAATATCATCAATGCCATTTCAATGTATTTAAACGATAATACGGATATATTTTTAGACAATCCTAAATCTACTTTTCAAACTTTGACCGTAGAGACACGTAATGATACCATAACGCATGTTTGGGCACAATTATATCTGAAGACAATTACAGATTACTACATTAATACCAAAACCAAAAAATCCAAGGAGCTATTAGTAATTATGGATAAACGAGTAGATTCGTTACGTTCTGCTTTATATTATACGCAAGGCAAATTGGCTAATTATAATGATCAGAATCAACAGATCATTTTTCAAAGAGCTCGTGTAATCGCGGAAAGATTACAAATGAATTCAACTCAATTGCAATCGCTCTATTTTGAGGCTTTACGTAATTATGATAATCTTAAATTTTCATTGGTCAAAGAAGCACCCTTGTTAACGATTATTGAAGATTCTGAATTACCGATTATCACGCTTCCATATAAGTGGGGTAAAATCATTGTAATAGGAACCTTATTAGGCTTTATATTAGGCTGTTTTGCTGCGTATGTTCGTTTTTTGTATAAAGTGAATTTTAACTAGTTACGAAATGGCATACTATACAAAGTTGTTTTCTGAAATATTTCAAGAAAGAGAACTTTTATACATTTTGGCAAAAAGGGATGTTTCCATCCGGTATAAGCAGACGTACTTAGGTATAATATGGGCTATCATTAGACCCGTATTGACTATGCTCGTATTTTTGTTTGCATTCAAAAACGTAGCTAAAATTGGTGATATTTCTGGCTTTCCCATTCAACTTGTAATATTCTCGGGTGTAATCTTTTGGAATTTGTTCGCTAATACTTTTCAAGCGGTCAGCAATTCAATTTTGGCCAATAACAATTTAGTCTCCAAAGTATATTTCCCAAGATTAATCATAGCATTTTCTTCCATTGCAGTCTCTTTATTTGATTTCTTAATTGGTTTGATCGTATACATGATTCTAAGCTTGTATTTAATGCAAGCATTACCTATTTCCATGTTACTATTACCCGTAGCGGTTTTCCTAACATTGTTATTTAGCATTGGTTTAGGGTTAATTTTTTGTTCGTATTCAGTTAAATACCGTGATTTCTTACAAATGATTCCATTAATTGTTCAGTATGGTTTTTTTGTAAGTCCTATTGTTTATACAGCAAAGTCACTTCAAATATCAAATTGGTTTAATGTCTACGCATTCATCAATCCATTGGTAGGTCTTGTTGAATATGCGCGTATCTTACTAATACCAGGATATAGTACCTTAAATTTCGATTTCATCTATCTATCGATTAGTACATGTTTCATTACATTTTTAAGCGGTATCTATGTGTTCACTAAGAAGGAGAGTTATTTTGTAGATTATTTATAAAATTGACATGAAGATTGTAGAGGTAAATAATATAACAAAGAAATATAACCTGAATCAGCTATCTGAACCTGTTTCGTTACGTAATGGACTAAAATCATTATTTACAAAACAGGAAAAGTCAAAGGACTATTATGCGCTTAATGACGTTTCCTTTTCAATAAATAGGGGAGACAAATTAGGGATTATCGGAAATAATGGAGCAGGAAAATCTACTTTATTAAAGATCTTAAGTCGTATTACAAATCCTACTTCAGGTCATGTACAAGTAAAAGGTAAGGTTGCTAGTTTGTTGGAGGTAGGGACAGGCTTTCACCCCGAATTATCTGGCCGTGAAAATATCTTTTTAAATGGTGCCATTTTAGGAATGAGCAAAAGAGAAATCAAAGCTCAGTTTGATGAAATTGTTGATTTTGCTGGTCCTCAAATATCTAATTTTCTGGATACGCCTGTAAAGCGGTATTCCTCAGGGATGTATGTTCGATTAGGTTTTGCCATATCTGCTCACCTTAATCCAGAAATTTTAATTGTTGATGAAGTGCTTGCGGTTGGTGATGCCGACTTCCAAAAGAAGTCATTAGGGAAAATGAAAGAGGTGGCAGCCAATGAAAAGACTATTTTATTTGTAAGCCATAACCTTACAGCTGTATCGAATCTATGTAATAAAACATTGCATTTGGAAAAAGGTACAGTCAAGCAAATGGGTGAGACTGCGGTCGTTCTAAAGAACTATATGTCGGAAGTGCAGTCGAAGAAAATGTACTACGCAGCTGAGAATTTTCAATCAGGCTTAGGCAATGATCTAATTCGCTTAAAATACGCGGAAATAAAGCCAGAACTCTCGGATAATGTTGATTATTGGACAATCAATAATCCATTTAAATTGCATTTTGAATTTTGGAATACATTAAATGATGTTGATTTAAATGTTAGTGTTCATTTATATGCAAGTACAGGTGAATGTATCTTTAATATTGGCAATCAACCTAGTAAATATAATGCTGGAGTCGTTTCAACTGATATAGCTATACCGGGTAATTTCTTAAATGATGGATCGTATTTTCTTTCGATCATGGTCGTAAAGAATTCAAGTATAGTATTGGCAAATTTTGAAGAATTATTTGAATTTGAAATTGCCGATTATCGTGAAAATACAACATGGTATGGAAAATGGCCGGGATATGTTCGTCCTAATTTTCCAATAATCATGAAACAGGTAACAAGCGAAATCTAGATATGCTGCATGTAACAAAGTCGTTTTTGCCCGATATAAAGGAATATATTTCTTTATTGGAAGAAATATGGATCAATGGCCAATTAACAAATGACGGCCCGTTGGTGATTGAATTGGAACGTAAATTAGCGGAGTACTTAGAAGTGGAACACTTTTTATACGTTTCCAACGGAACAATTGCGCTACAATTAGCAATTAAAGCCTTAGAATTAACGGGTGATGTAATTACAACGCCATTTTCTTATTGTGCAACAACTACTTCACTTATTTGGGAAAAGTGTAATCCTATTTTTGCCGATATTTCTCAAATTAGTTTAACATCCGAAAGGGTGCAAATTGAACGAGTTATAAATGCTGAAACTCGCGGAATTTTAACAACTCACGTGTACGGTAATTGTGCAGATTTGTTAGATCAAGAACTATTAGCAGCTGATTATCAAATTCCAATAATTTACGATGGAGCACATGCCTTTGGTGTGAAGCATCAAGGAAAATCCATCTTTAATTATGGTACAATCTCAACTTGCAGTTTTCACGCGACTAAAATATTTCACACAATAGAAGGTGGTGCCCTGATTACCCGAGACTCCAACCTTGCGGAAAAGTTAAGAGGCATCAGAAGTTTTGGTCATAAAGGGGATGATTACTTTGCGGCAGGAATCAATGGAAAGAATTCAGAATTTCATGCTGCTATGGGTCTAATCAATCTTAAACATTTCCCTCAAATTAAAGCTCATCGTCAATTGGCTTCCGAATTGTACGAACTACGTTTACCTGCTGAAATACAAAGAATCGCTTGGAATTCAGAGAATGATCGAAATTACAGTTATTTCCCTGTCATTTTTTCATCCGAAGAAACCTTACTTAAGGTTCTTAGGGCACTTAATTCGGTTCAAATATTTCCTCGAAGATACTTTTACCCAGCATTAAACGAATTGCCTTATTTGACATATCAAGCATGTCCTGTTGCTGAAGATATTGCAAAGAGAATCGTTTGTTTACCGTTGAGTGCAGAAATTAGTACAGTAGATATCGAACGTATTTGTTCTATTATTAGCTCAACACTATAGATTCTGTATATGTTGATCATCGTATTTCTCTCCTTTATTTTATTTAATTTTCGAATAGCTTCGAAAATTTCGAATAAAAATTTTGATGAGATTCTACTTACAGGATTTACCATTCAAAGTCTAAGCATTATTTGTAGTGGTTATCTTTTATCTGCAATCAAATTATGGGATAATGCTTATTGTTGGTCTATTTTACCATTTTTTGTCTCTTATACATTCTACCTGTTTTTCAGGAACGTGATTCACTTACCCGAGCAAACTCATTCCTCCTCCTTTAAATTAATTGGTTCTAGCATTCAGCAATTACACGAAATTTATAAGCAGCAGCGAAAGACAGAAAAAACGCTTTTTGCGTGTATATTTTTTGGTGCGGCAATCATTACCATAAGCCAACTGTTTTTAATGTTTTACTTGCCCCCAAATGAGTGGGATAGTATGACAGGGCACCTAAATCGTATTTTATATTTTGTTCAAAATCATAGTACAGCACATTTTGTGGGTACAAATTGGAATATTGATACGTATCCCAAAAGCTTTTCTTCCATTCAATTTTATCCATTTTTAATGAGTGGATTCAATGAGCATTTTTTCAAATTACCTAACCTGAGTGCGTTTTGGATACTATTTGTTGGGAGTTATGCGGTTTTAAAACAACTACAAATATCTTTTAAAGTGCGATTGCTTAGCGCTTCGCTCTTAATATTTACACCGATACTATTGATTCAATCCACGACAACGGATACTGATATTGTATTGGGTGCTTATTTAGTTTGTGGTTTATATTATTTAGTACGCTTTACAAAAACAAAGGAGGTCTATTACATATACATTTCGAATCTCATGTTTGCAATTGCCATGAGTCATAAAATCACCTTTGTATTTGCATTACCTAGTTTGGCGGTTTTAATTGGCTACGCTTGTTTGATAAATAAAGCCCAATTAAATCTCACACATTTCAAGCATGCCATACTTAGCTCAATATTGTTTTTATTCGTTTCCATGCCAACGGGTTATATTGCCAATATAATTCATTATGGACATCCCATTGGACCAAATACGGCCACTAAACATCAGTCCATAGAACGCGCTGGTAATTTTTCAAATCTAGTACTACACGGTTCTAAGAATGTTGCTAGGTATTTCTTTGATTTGATAAATTTTGATGGACTTCGCAATATTCAATGGGTTGAAAATTATCAAGAAGTAGTTAACCAACAATTCAGAAATTTAGACTCCTTTTTTAATTGGGGATTAGAAACCTCCACGGCATTTACTATTGTCCCCTTTAATTATATCCGGAAATTTGAATTCTATAATGGCACGCCGATTTATGGATCTATATTTTTACTCATTATCATTCCTGCAATTATTATTTTATTAGTAAAAAAGAGACCGACGTTTTATTATTTTTTCTTCCTAGCATTTTTGCTACATTTTGGGGCTTTGGCTTATACCGCAGCTTATGATCCTTGGAAGGGTAGGTATATGATTAGTTCGCTTGTTTTTCTACTTCCTATTTCCAGTCTATTCTTTAAGCCATTTGTAGCTAAAAATAAATATAGTCTAGTATTAGTTGTCTACCTTATAATCATTGCATCGGCATTTTCAACGATACTTTTTCATAGTCGAAGCGCATTCGTTTCTACGCATCATTTACCAACTATCTGGGGAAAATCCAGAATGGAATTGCTAACCGTATCGCGTCCTGATATTACAAACGCGTATACTCGATTTGATCAAATAGTACCGCAAGGTGCAACTGTCGCATTAGCTACGATTAATGATGATTATGAATACCCTTTATGGGGTAATCGATTTACACGTACATTAATCCCCATCAATCCATTTGAAAAGGGATTACAGCCCATTCCAAAGGAAGCTACCTATTTATTCTTTAGTAAAAGTGTCATAAAACCTGTAAGCACCGACATCCGATTAGGTACAGATACCACGATTAAAGAACATATTATTGTTCGTGGAGAAGATTATTATTTGCGTAAATTGAAATAGACAAATAATGATTAGTGGATAAAATACGAATACCACTGGTTTTATATCCTTAAGTTTTCATGATACCTTGCAGCAGGTAATTACAGCATATGAATATCAAAGAAAATATTGCAGAGGGTTTACGTTCAATCAAAGGAAATCTACTCCGGACAATTCTTACAGCCTTAATTATTTCACTGGGGATAACATCTCTCGTTGGTATATTAACTGCCATTGATGGGATTCAAAGTTCAGTAGACAATAGTTTTTCTGGGCTAGGGGCTAACTCATTTGATATCCGCAATAGACCAGCTATGCAAGTGCGTAGAGAAGGTCAGCGTGAAAAACGTTTTAAAAACATTGATTATCGCCAGGCATCTCGGTATAAAACGATGTTTAGTGCGAAAGGAAAAGTTTCCTTAAAAACAAACGTAACAAATAATGCCATTGGCAAATATGAAAGTAAAAAGACAAATCCCAATGTTCGCTTATTAGGTATTGACGATAATTTTATTGAGTTAAAGGGATACAAAATTGCTGAAGGACGAAATTTTTCAAGCAATGAATTTACTAACGCAATCAATGTTTGTTTTTTAGGTGTTGATGTTATTGATCAATTATTTGAAAAGTCAAGTCCGCTAAATCGAGAAATTATTGTCAGTGGGATTAAATTAAAAGTCATTGGAGTCCTTGCCAAAAAAGGGAATATGATGGGCGGCGGTGATGATCGTGTCATTATGGTGCCACTCGAAACGGGCCGTAAAATGGCAATTGGTAGAAATTTAACTTTTGACATTACAACGTCCTCTACTAAAGTCGCTAACATTGACGATTTCATGGAAGAGGCGAGAGGTGTTATGCGTAAAGTACGTATGGATCCTATCGGAATGGAGGATTCATTTTCAATAGATCGTTCAGATTCCATCGCAAAAAGTTTTGAGAGTATTACATCAAGTTTACAATTGGGCGGTTTTGTTATTGGCTTTATTACCTTATTAGGTGCAGCTATTGCCCTTATGAACATCATGATGGTGTCTGTTACAGAAAGAACCCGAGAAATTGGAATTAGAAAGTCATTAGGGGCTACACCTTCACGTATTCTTCAGCAATTTCTTATTGAGGCAATCGTAATCTGTTTATTAGGTGGAATAGGAGGGATCGTATTAGCCATACCTATAGGAAATTTAATTGCACAAGGAATTAGTTCGGGTAACGCAAGTTTTATTATTCCATGGCTTTGGATGATGGTTGGTATAATTATCTGCGTGTTAGTTGGCTTATTTTCAGGAATTTACCCAGCATTTAAGGCATCAAAGATGGATCCTGTGGAAGCACTTCGTTACGAATAATACGTAAAATATTTTTTGATTACTTGCTTAATCATGAATAAAGGCCTACTTTTGCATTGCAATTGAGCCAATTGGTTTGATTCAATTGCCCAGATGGCGGAATTGGTAGACGCGCTGGTCTCAAACACCCGTGGGTGCAAGCCCGTGCCGGTTCGACTCCGGCTCTGGGTACAAGCCTCTCAAGCAATTGAGAGGCTTTACCTTTTTTAGAGCTTTCTATTCACTATTTCTTTCCAAGCTTCATAAGCCGCTTTTGTTTCGCTTAATTCTGAATGGTTCGGATTGATGGTTTTAATGTGCTTAATATTACGAACAGCATCTTCATCATTTTTGAAATAGTTAATGCCAACTCCGGCTCCTAAAGCAGCACCAAAAGCCCCATCAGATTCCAATAAATCAACTGAAACATTCGAAGCATTGACAATCGTTTGCGCAAAAATTTCGCTCAAATACATATTAGCAAAGCCTGCCTTTAGTTTAGTAGGTTTAATTCCAGCATCAGCCAACATTTCGATTCCATAGGCCATGGAGAAAGCGATTCCTTCTTGCGCCGAACGAATCATTTCGGCACGCCCATGCCGATTGAAATCAAGATGCTCAAAGCTTGCGCCAATTTGTTGATTCTGAAAGATTCGTTCTGCGCCATTCCCAAAAGGAACACATAATAAACCTTTCGATCCAATGGTAGTAGATGCAGCTAAACTATTCATTTTAGAATAGCTTAATTCTGGACAAACCGTTTGTTTTACCCATCGATTTAAGATACCTGTACCATTGATACACATTAAAACACCTATGCGTTTTGATTCACTTCGGTAATTTACATGTGCAAATGAATTTACTCGATTAAACTTATCATACTTGAGCTCATCACTTATTCCGTATACTACACCCGAGGTACCTGCCGTGGTTGCAATATCACCGGGTTGCAATACACCCAAAGAAAAAGCATTGTTAGGCTGGTCTCCAGCCTTATAGGTAATTTGAACTTGATTATTTAAACCTAACGAATCAGCTACTTTTGGATTGATAACGCCATGATTTGAAAAGACATCTTGAACAATGGGAAACAATGAAGAATCAAATCCAAAATAATCAATTAGAGGCTTTGAAAGTTCACTAGAATGGAAATCATAAAATATTCCTTCAGAAAGGGCAGAAGCAGTAGTCGTAAATTGATTAGTAAATCGACCAGCAATAAAATCTCCAGGAAGCATAACTTGTGCAACACGATCATAAAGTTCTGGTTGATTCTCTTTTACCCAAGCTAATTTAGATGCAGTAAAATTACCCGGCGAATTCAACAAATTTGATTGACAATAAGAGTGACCAATGGCGTCAAAAGCATTCTTACCAATTTCAACCGCACGCGAATCACACCAAATAATTGATGGTCTCACAACTTCATGTTGATCATCTAAAACAACAAGACCGTGCATCTGATATGATATACCAATGGCAGCAATATCAGTAGATTTATAGGTCTGAGATGCATTTGCCTTCAAAATAGCCTGTTGCACACAATGCCACCAATGTTCTGGATCTTGCTCGGCAAATCCAGGAGCAGGGCTAGAAATCTCATTTTCAATTTCCGGATAAGAGGTTGAGTAAATTAATTGTTGGTTTGAAGCGTCAACTACACTAACTTTAATCGACGATGTGCCGACATCGACTCCACACAAAAGCA
Organism: Cytophagaceae bacterium; assembly: GCA_017984215.1. Lineage (GTDB taxonomy): Bacteria > Bacteroidota > Bacteroidia > Cytophagales > Spirosomataceae > Aquirufa > Aquirufa regiilacus. The sequence goes on along the minus strand of JAGOAA010000001.1, from coordinate 128,663 downwards.
TATTGATAGATTTAGATGTTAAAAATTTTCATACCAAGTTACCAAGTTAATCCTCATTTTGCTCTATCAAAGGTAAAAATTGAGATAAAACCGGGTGAAATTCATACCCTTGTCGGAAAAAGTGGTTCTGGAAAAAGTACCGTTGCCCATATCGTAGTGGGGCTAATCAAAGCAGAGAATTCATCTATTTTAATCAATGGAAAAGAATTAAATGCAGGAGGACTAGATCGATTAATTCCACAATTTAAATCGGCAGGCTATGTACCTCAAAACCTTCATCTAAAACCACACCATACGGTAGAAGCCTACTTAGACATGTTATTTCAACGGCTAACAGAAAAGGATCGCATAAAAACGATCAAACACTATGTTAATCTATTTCATATTAAGCATCTGTTAAATGCCAAAATCATTCAGTTATCAGGAGGAGAAAGACAAAAAATAGCCTTATTAGAAGCTGTGAGTCAACCCATTGAATACCTCGTACTTGATGAACCTTTTAGCCAACTAGATACCGAACAAAAAATTGAATTTATTCAAATCATCCAGCAATTAATTGCCTACAAGCAAATACCATGTTTATTAATTAGCCACGATTTGGTAGACATTATTAAAATGAGTCACAAATTGGGCATTATTGAAAATGGCAAAGTAGCATTTCTAGGGAATTGGGATAAATTTTGGAAATCCAAGAATAATATAGCTGCAAGACTTAAACTAGCAATGCTAAACTGGAAAATAGAAACGGATTCCTTACTTAATAACATGAAGCAACCTTTAGGCGATTAGCATTTGCATCCGTAATTTGAATTAATTCCTCGATCGATACTTCATACAAGTCGGCTAATTTCTGCGCAATTAAAGGAATGTATTTGGGTGAATTGGGTTGCCCCCGGTAGGGAACCGGTGTTAAATACGGTGCATCCGTTTCCAAAACAATATTTGTCAGAGAGATTTCTTTAATATCATTAAACAGCGTTGTGTTTTTATAAGTAATAACACCACCGATTCCGAGCATAAATCCTAAATCAACTAAGGTCTTGGCTTCACGGGAATCGCCAGAAAAACAATGAATAATCCCGCTTAAATTTGCGTATTCAGACTTCTTCAAAAGAAGTAATAAATCCGAGTAAGCCTTTCTGCAATGTACGTCAATCCACAATTTATTATCTATCGCCCAATGACATTGGGTCTCAAATGCATAAATTTGCTCTGCTTTAAAGCTTGTGTCCCAATAATAATCCAAACCGATTTCACCAATAGCTAACACCTTCTGTTCAGCGAGTATTTTAGCAAGCGCCGCTAGTTCTATTTGATAATTCTCTTTCACATAGGTGGGATGGAGACCGATCATAGGCAATGCAAATTCAGGAAAAGCATTCGCAAGTTCAACCAATTGGCCCCAGGAAGCTAAATCACAATTAGGTAACCAAACCTCAGAAACCCCAGAAGCTTTGATATCATTGACATGATGTTCGATCTCATCTTTGAAAATTGGATCATATAGATGTGCATGCGTATCAATCATAATATTTCGGGCTTTAAATTTTGTTGGAGACAGTACTCTAACAACGCTGGCAATACAACTTTTAATCGTGGAAAGGCTTTAACACTGTCATGAAAAACGACTATAGAACCTGGCTTAATATGTCGTATTCCAGCTTTTATAATGGCTTGAGTAGATAAATCTTGGTTATAATCTCCTGTCAAAAATGACCACATAAAAATGGGAGTATCTAATGACATTTCTCGGTAAATGAAAGAATTTACGCGGCCATAGGGTGGCCTAAAACCAACCGATTTTATTTCCATTTTACGAAATACCTCTTCACAATCCAGGTAATTTTGCCAATAATCTTCCTTGCTGTATTTCCATGCATTTGCATGGTTCATCGTATGATTACCCACTTGATGACCATCCGTTAAAATTGACTTTACTATTTCCGGATTATTGACAACATTCTTACCAATACAAAAAAAAGTAGCCTTCGCCTCGAATTGAGTTAAACAATCCAATACAAAATTGGTAATTTCAGGAGTTGGACCATCATCAAATGTAAAATAGACCGCATTTGATTTTTCATCAACAGGTCTTGACCAAATCAGTTTTGGTAATAGGTTAGGAACAATACTTGGTATTTGATGGATGAACATAAAGAATAATATGACGCAAATTACAAACCTTGGTGCAGAAAAAATAATTCTTGGGATTGACCCTGGAACACGTTACTTGGGATATGGATTAATTCGAATTACCCGAGATAAAGTAAATGTGTTACAGTATGGTGTTTTGAATCTTACTAAATACACTACACAAGGAGCAAAGTTCTTGAAGATTCACGAACGTGTGATGGGTATTGTAGAAGAATTTATGCCAGATGAAATTGCCATAGAATCACCTTTCTTCGGAAAAAACGTACAATCCATGCTAAAACTAGGGCGGGTTCAAGGAATGGTTATGTCCATCTCGTTTTCAAAAGGTATTCCCATCACCGAATATGAGCCTAAGAAAGTAAAACAATCGGTAACAGGTAATGGAAACGCATCCAAAGAACAAGTAGCCAAAATGGTTGAAATCATTAGTGGAATTAAACTCGATGGCAAATTGCATGATGCAACAGATGCACTTGGAATCGCCATTTGCCATCATTTTCACAATAAAAACATCAGCTCTTCGGTTAAAGGAACACAGAAGGGTTGGGGAGCATTTGTCAACGAAAATCCTGATCGAATCAAATAGCGTCTAATTGCGCCTTTAACGAGTTAATATCATCACATGGGGCGAGACATCGGTCTCCTATGCAGACCATGAACCTATAGGACTGGTTTTCAACAGGCACGCATAATGCGTTTAATTCCTTTAATTGATCCTTCGAAGTAGATTGTGGGTTATATTTCACAATGGCCCTTGGGTTCTCCATCCATTCCGAATAAATACGTAACCAATTGGCGAAATAAATAGGATTAGCCTGTGCTTGTTCTAGGACTGCGGCCAACATATCTTTAGCCAAAATAGTTTTAGCAGGATCATTATTAAAAAAGCCTAACCACATGAAAAATTCGCATAACATCGAATTAGAAGATGGGCAAACGGAATCAACGAGCTCAAATTTTGGTGCAATTAATTGATCATTGAGACTTGAGTGGAAATTATAAAAAACCTGTTGTTTGGAATGATGAATAGTAATGTATAAAAATAATTGCTCAGCTTTTGCCAAATACGACGTGCTGCCCGTCACTTGATAAGACTTCATCAATGCCAATCCCCATGCGGCTAAATCATCTAAAAATGCCATGATAGGCTGATTAGCAAAAGTAGCTTGATGAACGAATAAGTTAGTTTTAGAGTCAGTTAATACTTGGGAAATATTAGCCACAAGCCTAAGCGCATCTTGCAAAATAGCATCATCTTCTAATATGTTTGCTGCATCTAAAAGACCTACCGCCAATAAAGCGTTCCAAGATAATAATTGCTTTGTGTCCGTAGCAGGACGAACACGTTGATTGCGCGCAATTTTGAGAACTTCAAATTCTTTTTCAAATGTAGCATTGAGGTAAACCTCCTTTTTAAACAAAATATTATAACCATGTTCCCAATTCCCGTGTTTGCTAATGCTGTAAGCATCATAAAATGCTTGATGTTTCGCATAAGGCAATAAATGATTGAGTTCATCAAAAGTCCAAACATAAAATAAGCCCTCAACGCCTTCACTGTCAGCATCTAAAGCCGTATAGTATAAACCGTTATCACCTTTTAATTCAGTATTCAGAAAATCGATGGATTGCCATAATACCTCCCGGTATAAGGCATTGTTGCTCCTTTGGTAGGCCAAGGCATAAACACGGATTAATTGAGCATTATCGTACAACATCTTTTCAAAATGGGGACAGAACCATTCTGAATCCACTGAATAACGAGAGAAACCTCCACCTAATTGATCGAAAATACCACCCAATGCCATTTTCGTCAATTGCAAATCAGCTAATTCGCCTACATGACCAATATTTCTAAGCTTATCAGGGATGGATTCCAACAATAAAGAAAGAGATGGAATGGGAAATTTGGGTGATTTATGTGTTCCACCAAAAACAGGGTCTAATCCTTTGGAAATTAGTTCCATGGATCTAGGAATAATTGGGCTAAGTTCTTCTAGATTAAGGGGGTATAATCCCAAGTTCGTATCGTGTAAATTTGCGGCAAAACCATCGGCAGATTTTTGAAGTTCCGATTTATGTTCCTTGAAAGCATTATGAATTGAATTCAACAATTGCATCCAATTGGCTTTCGGAAAATAAGTACCTCCATAAAATGGTTTTTGATCGGGCATTAAAAATACATTGAGAGGCCAGCCACCTTGTAAACCCATGGCATGTAGGGCATCCATATAGATCAAATCGATATCGGGTCTTTCTTCACGATCTACTTTGATACAAACGAAATTCGCATTCATCAATCCTGCAACCTCTTGATTTTCAAAGGATTCATGTTCCATGACATGACACCAATGACAAGCAGCATAACCAATACTCAGAATAATTGGCTTATCCTCATTGATGGCTTTATTCAATGCAAATTCACCCCATGGATACCATTCCACAGGATTATTCTTATGTTGCAATAAATAAGGGCTTACTTGGTTTTGAAGATGATTCATCGAATAGTTAAAAATAGATTAGTAAATTTGTACAAATTATTCATATGCCCGAATTTAAATCCTTTGTACTTGATCCCGCAGTTGCCAATTCACCAGAATTGTTACACGATTTCCTAAGCGCAGAATTAGGTTCAAAGTTATTAAATTCATGTCAGTATCGCATTGAAAAAAAATCAATCGATGCGCGAAGCAGACAAATCAAAGCGAATATTAAAATTGGTTTCTATCCAAAGGATCATGATTTTCATATTGATCTTACGGAACGGATGCGTTTACCAAAACTTGCTTCAAATGCTAAGCATGCCATTGTTATCGGCAGTGGGCCCGCCGGTCTATTTGCGGCTTTAAAACTCATTCGAGAGGGTATTAAACCGATTATTTTCGAGCGAGGAAATAATGTTCGGGATCGAAGAAGAGATTTGGCCGCGATTAATCGACACAATATTGTCAATCCAGATAGTAATTATTGTTTCGGTGAAGGGGGAGCAGGAACCTATTCTGATGGTAAATTATACACACGAAGTACTAAAAGAGGGGATATTGATTCCGTTTTAGAAACTTTTGTGGCTTTTGGTGCAAATGCCAACATATTGTACGAAGCGCATCCACACATTGGGACAAATAAATTACCAGGAATTATCGAAGGAATCCGACAAGCCATTATCGAGGCGGGAGGAGAGATCTATTTTAAAGCGCGGGTAACAGATTTTATCATTGAAAAAAAACAAGTAAGAGGGATCGTTTTAGCAAATGGTGAATCTTTCGAATCTCAGCATATCCTATTAGCTACAGGACATTCCGCACGTGATATTTTTGAATTACTATTAAGCAAAAATATTGATATAGAAGCCAAACCTTTTGCCATTGGTGTCAGAATCGAACATACGCAAAAGATGATTGATACTTGCCAATATAAATTAACAGAACGTCCCGATTATTTACCTCCTGCTTCTTTTAGTTTAGTCACACAGACTCAATACAAAGGTGTTCAACGAGGTGTATTTTCGTTTTGCATGTGTCCAGGCGGTTTTATCGTCCCATCTGCTACGGAGCAAAATCAAGTCGTAGTCAATGGCATGTCTCCATCGCGTCGTGATTCAAAGTATGCCAATTCGGGAATTGTTGTAAGTATTATGCCGGAAGATCTTGCGCAGTATAAAGACTATGGACCTTTAGCGGGTATGCAATTACAAGAGCAACTAGAACAAAAAGCGCATCAGTTGGTAGGAGGGACCCAACAAGCCGTTTCCCAGTTGACAGGTGATTTCATCAAGCGCAAATCAAGTCAATCGCAACACGATACCTCTTACGTACCAGGATTACAACCTGGAGAAATGCGGGAATTCCTTCCCGATTTTATTGCGGAACCTTTGTCATTGGGTTTACAAGATTTTGATCGTAAGATTCGAAATTTCAGTAGCAATGTGGGCCAAATTATTGGATTAGAGAGTAGAACATCATCTCCCGTTAAAATACCGAGAGATCGAGAAACTATGGAACATCCAACCCTAAAAGGATTGTATCCTTGTGGTGAAGGTGCTGGTTATGCCGGTGGAATTATGTCGGCAGCACTAGATGGTATTCGGTGTGCTGAAGCCATTTTAACCGCCATTTAAACATGGATGCACCCTTTGAACGATTATTCGAACTTCAATCAACCATCAAGCAAAATAGTGAATTGCTCCAAACAGCTAAACAAGCTGCCGTAGTTGCAATTGTCATACAAGAACCTAGCCAGGAGTCTAAAATCGTTTTGATTAAACGAAATACCTATGATGGACATCACAGCGCACAAATGGCTTTCCCCGGGGGAAAAGTCGATGAATCTGATTTAAGTCTTCGACATACCGCTATTCGCGAAATAGAAGAGGAGATAGGAATACAATTAGAAGAAGACGATTTAATAGAACTTCCACAACATTGGGTACACGTTTCTAATTTTTTGATACAGCCTTATTATGTATTGATCAATAAAAACCTTGAGTACCGCGTGAATAAAAGAGAAATAAATCGTATTTTTGAAATACCTGTAGCTTTTTTAAAACAACCAGATTCATTAGACTTTCATGAACTTACTTTCATGCAAGAACAAATAACAGCTCCACGCTTTTATTATGAATCAGAAGAAATATGGGGAGCCACAGCAATTATGTTGTATCAATTAATTCAACTATTAGATTAACAAATACCAATGAGTGAAACGACAGAAGGGGCATTACAGAATCAAATTGCCGTTGCCGGCATGTATGAAAATTGGTTCTTGGAGTATGCTTCATACGTTATTTTAGAGCGTGCCGTACCTGCCGTAGAAGATGGTCTAAAACCCGTTCAGCGACGTATTCTACATGCGTTAAAAGAAATGGATGATGGCCGCTTTAACAAAGTTGCCAACGTAATTGGTCAAACCATGCAATATCACCCGCATGGCGATGCCTCAATCAATGATGCATTAGTTAATCTAGGTCAAAAAGATTTATTGTTCGATTGTCAAGGTAACTGGGGAGATAATCGTACGGGAGACAGTGCGGCTGCCGCTCGTTACATTGAAGTTCGCCTTTCCAAATTCGCTAGTGATGTTGTTTTCAATAATCAAACAACCCGTTGGCAATTATCATACGATGGACGTAAGAAGGAGCCCATTACCCTTCCCATTAAATTTCCATTATTACTTGCTCAGGGCGTAGAAGGTATTGCGGTAGGTTTAGCAACCAAAATCATGCCTCATAATTTCTGTGAGATTATCCTGGCTTCGATTGATTTACTAAACAATAAGAAAGTTATTCTATACCCCGACTTCCAATTGGGTGGTATGGTCGATGTATCTAATTATAATGATGGATTACGTGGCGGAAGAATACGTGTTCGAGCAAAGATTGAAGAATTTGACAAGAAAACCCTGTTAATCAAGGAGATACCGTTTGGGACAACGACAACATCTTTGATTGATTCGATTATCAAAGCCAACGATACAGGTAAAATCAAGATTAAAAAGGTAATCGATAATACAGCCAAGGACGTTGAAATTCAAATTCAGTTAGCACCTGGAATTTCTCCAGATGTGACCATTGATGCCTTATATGCATTTACAGACTGTGAAGTGTCTATCTCCCCGAATGCCTGTGTGATTGTTGACGAAAAACCTCAATTCATCGGAATTGCAGAAATCCTTCGTGTCAGTACAGATCAGACAGTAGAATTATTAAAGCAAGAATTAGAAATACGACGCAATGAATTGATGGAGCGACTTTTATTTAGTTCGCTTGAAAAAATATTCATTGAAAACCGAATCTATCGCGATATTGAAGAGTGTGAAACCTTCGAATCTGTAATAGAAATGGTCGATAAAGGTTTAGACCCTTACAAGAAAGATTTCTACCGAGAAATCGTGGAGGAGGACATCTTACGTTTATTAGAGATTCGTATTAAGCGTATTTCGAAATTTGATAGTTTTAAGGCTGATGAGGCAATGAAACGTCTACAAGATGAATTGGCGGAAGTAGAGGATAATTTAGCCAACCTAATTCGCTATGCTGTTGATTACTTCAAGCACTTATTGCAGAAATACGGCAAAGGAAGAGAGCGTAAAACAGAAATCAAGAGTTTCAATACGATTACTGCAACGGTTGTCGCTCAGGCAAATCAAAAACTTTATGTCAATCGAGAGGATGGATTCATCGGATACGGATTAAAGAAAGACGAATTCGTCATGGATTGTTCTGATATCGATGATATTATCATTTTCCGTCAAAATGGAACTTGCTCGGTTACTAAAGTTCAAGAGAAGGTATTCGTAGGGAAAGACATTCTATACGTAAGTGTATTTAAAAAGAATGACGATCGTAAAGTATATAACGTCGTTTACTTTGATGGTAAAACTGGCGTATCCTATGTAAAACGATTCAAAGTAACCTCAGTCACACGTGATCGGGAATACAGAATCGTAAGCCAAGATACTAAATCGAAAATTTCTTACTTCTCAGCGAATGAGAATGGAGAAGCCGAGGTGATCAGCATCAACCTAACGGCAAATTGTACAGCCAAAAACAAACAGTTTGATTATGACTTTGCAAAACTAGCCATTAAGGGACGTGAATCTCTTGGTAATGTTTTGACCAAATATCCGGTTCGTAAAATTGTACAAAAAAGTGCCGGCGTTTCTACATTAGGTGGGGTAGACATTTGGTATGACCCAACCATTGGCCGTTTGAATAGAGATCAACATGGTGATCATGTGGGGAACTTTGAACCGAATGATAGCATTTTAGCAATTTACAATTCAGGGAATTACGAGTTGACCAATTTTGAATTAACCAATCGGTATCCAGCGGAAGAAATAGCTTTATTAGCCAAATTCAACCCAAATGGCATTATATCCGCTATTTATTTTGATGGGGCGAATAAAACCCATTTCATTAAGCGTTTCAAAATTGAGACATCAACCATTGATAAGAAGTTTTTATTCATCTCTGATCACAAAGCCTCTAAGTTGGTCGCATCAAGTATTAACTATGCACCCAATGTTCAAATCAAACACAAACCAGATGGAAAAACGTCGGAGATTGAGTTGATGCCAATTGATGAATTAGTTGATGTACGTGGATGGAAGGCGATAGGTAGTAAATTAAACTACCCGAAATTGACTGACGCAAAATTCATCGATACGGAAACCCTTATGCCAGAGTCAGAGGTGGCAAAGACTTCAGCAACAGAGGAAGAAGTAGAGGAACAGGAAGTTGAAGTGATGGAGCAAGAATCAGCAGAAATGACAACTCAAGAAATTTCAGAGGTAGAAGTTATCCCTGCTGGTCAGAAGATCACGTTAGAAGATGAGATTCAAGAAACGCCAAAGCCAGAAATAGCCGAAGATATTCCACTTGAAATAAAGAATTATTCAGAAGAAAACATTGCAAAAGACGCTAATAAGGGTGAACAACTCGGTTTATTTTAATGAAACAGGTAGAACTCAATAACCCTAAAGTACTCAATGCATGGGCATTTTATGATTGGGCGAATTCTGTACATTCATTAACTATAACAAGTGCCATTTTTCCTATTTACTACCCATTTGCTGCAGTTAATGATTCAGGAGCAAAGGAGATTGATTTTTTAGGAATGCATCTAAGTAATACGGTTCTGTTTTCTTATACAGTTTCCTTTGCATTCCTTTTATTGGCCATCATAATGCCATTATTGTCGGGAATCGCTGATTACAAAGGGAACAAAAAATCCTTCATGCGTTTTTTCTGTTATGTAGGGTCATTTAGCTGCATGAGTTTATTCTTTTTCGAAAAGGGTAATTACTACATTGGCACATTTGGTTTTCTATTTTCGATTATCGGTTGGGGTGGAAGTATGGTTTTCTACAATTCCTTTCTACCCGAAATTGCCAGCCCGGATCGTTACGACAAATTAAGTGCAAAGGGATTCACGCTAGGCTATATTGGCAGCGTGATTCTGTTAATTCAAAACTTAACCATGGTCATGATGCCTCAGTGGTATGGCAACATTGCGGGTGATCTTGCTTCACGCATATCATTCCTAAGTGTTGGAATATGGTGGTTGGTTTTCGCACAAATACCCTTTCATTATCTACCAGACGGAAATAAACGAACTCATCAGGGAGAAAATATATGGCTAGGCGGTTGGCGAGAACTCATGAAGGTTTACCGAGAGGTTAAGCAGATACATGCGTTGAAAGAATTTTTAGCGAGTTTTTTCCTTTTTAATATGGGTGCCCAAACGGTTATGTATTTGGGTGCACTTTTTGGTAGTGAAGAATTGCACTTACCAACAGATGCATTGATTATTACCATATTACTTATCCAACTTGTAGCAATACCAGGAGCCTATTTTTGTGCCCGATTATCTCAAAAAATTGGGAATATTCAAGCTCTTATGGCAATTGTCATTGTTTGGGTAGCAATATGTGGCTTTGCATATACGGTGCATGATCAATTTAATTTTTACCTGCTTGCTACCGGAATTGGTTTTGTGATGGGGGGAATACAATCTAATAGTAGAGCAACATTTGCTAAAATGTGTCCACCCGATGAAAAAGACACAAGTTCCTATTTTAGCTTTTATGATGCATGCGATCGACTATCAACAGTACTAGGAACATTTATTTTTGGTCTGATTATTCAAATAACGGGTAATATGCGCTTGGGAATATTAATTCTAGGTCTTGTATTTATTGCGAGTATTTATTTCCTGGTAAAATTAAGGGGGACAAAAGAACTTCAACCTAGATTGGTATAATCGAACGGTCTGCAATCGATTGCCATTGCATTGGAATATGTGCTAATATCTCCAGCTTTAATGCATTCACTATAGCTTTCCGAGAATAGGATTTAGCGTGTACGAGTGATACTTCACGAATAGGCGTAGGCTTAGGAAGTGGGTGTACTTTTTCCTTCGACTTCGAATCTAAATAATCGACAAACATTTGCGGTATAATCGTTTGTCCAAATCCTAAATCAGCCATACGGACAATTGTTTCAAGACTTCCCGTTTGATAGGTTAGAGAATTTGAAATTCGGGCGCCTGCATTGAGATTGCAGATAGAATTGATTTGATTACTCAAACAATGGCCTTCCTCTAATAACCATAACTTAGCCGGATCTAAAGTAGCACTAAGTTTGGATCCATCATCCTCCCACACATTGGAATATAAGAAAAGTTCCTCATAATACAGCGGAATCTCGACTAAATTAGAATTTAAGGGAGTAACTAAAATACCTATATCAATTCGTCCTTCAGCTATTTCATGTTTAATATTATCCGTGGTTGTTTCTGAAACACTGATAATTAAATCCGGATACTTCAATTGGAAGTCAGCCAAAAACCGAGGCATCAAATAAGGAGCAATTGTAGGAATTACCCCGATGGAAAGATTACCTGTCACTTGCGTAGACCATCCTTTCGTTAATGACAAAATTGATTTGCTTTCAGAAAGTATAATTCTGGCTTTGTCCAAAATCTCACGAGCTTCCAACGTTGGAACAAGCGGTTTTGCTTTACGGTTAAACAAAGTCATATTCAACTCATCTTCCAATTTTTGAACTTGCATGCTGAGACTCGGCTGTGAAACACAACAAAAATCAGCGGCTTTCGAAAAACTTTGAAGGTCAGCCAAGGCAACAATGTACTCTAATTGCGTAATAGTCATGGTATAAATATAATCTATACAAATATAAAAAATATAGATTTGATTGATATTATATTACCTGCGATATTTGCAACATCATTTAATAGAACAAACAAAACACTTATACAAATGGCAAATTACATGTTAGGTTTAGGAAGCCAATTTCCTACATTTTCAAAGACAGCAGTAGTTTCTTTAGAGCAAGGAAAAGAATTCGCTACAATTACTTCTGAAGATCACAAAAAAGACGGTAAGTGGTTAGTAATGTTTTGGTGGCCGAAAGATTTTACTTTCGTATGTCCAACTGAAATTGCTGAGTTCAATCGCCGTGCAGGTGATTTCGCTGACCGTGATGCTTCATTAATTGGCGCATCAACTGATTCTGAATTCGTACATGCAGCTTGGAGAAGAGATCACGATGATCTTCGTGGTTTGAAATTCCCTATGTTGGCTGATACATCAAAGAGCTTAGCTGAAGAATTGGGAATTTTGACAGAAGGAGAGAAGGTAGCATACCGTGTTACGTATATCGCTGACCAAGATGGTATCATCCGTTGGGCTTCTGCAAATGATTTATCAGTAGGACGTAACGTAGACGAAGTTTTACGCGTATTGGATGCTTTACAAACAGACGAGCTTTGCCCATGTAACTGGAAAGCTGGAGAAGCAACATTATAATATTTCATTAAGCCCCAGATTCCCTGGGGCTTATTAAAACAATCAACCATGAGTGAGACTAGAGATAACTTATTGGCGGAGATTAATATCCCTGCCACGGAATCCTTTGCCCTTTTGGATTCATTAGATGCAGCAGATCATCGTTACATCAAAGATTTGAAAATCAACGTTTCGAATGCATTGCGCGCTCAAACGTTGTCGGAGAAAGAAGCATTGTTATTGGCATTAGCTGTATCAGTTAACCAAAAACACGAACGTACAATTGATTCACTAACAGCATTAGCTTTAGAAAAAGGATCAAATGATGCCGAAATAAAGGAAATACATGCCTTGGTTTCGTTATTGAACGCGAACAATATCTTTTATCGCTTTAAACATTTTGTTGATAAAGAGTATTACAATACAGCACCAGCAGGCATTCGCATGTCCATCATGATGAATCCTGTATTAGGGAAGGAATTCTTTGAATTAGCTAGCTTAACAGTTTCTGCCATCAATGGTTGTGAAATGTGTGTCACATCACACGAACAATCGGTTAAAAACCATGGAGCCACTGAAGCTCGAATCTTAGATGCAGTTCGATTAACAGCTATCTTCAAGAGCTTAATCGTATTATTATAATAGCATAAAAAAAGGCTAATTTCGATTTGAATTAGCCTTTTTTATTATTTTTTGATCTCTTCAACCATACGATTCAGATCGAATCTAAATCGTGCAAGTTCTTTAAAGCTTTGCCAACAAACCTTTAATAACTTCATGTGTCGGATGGACACCTCCCCAGTTTCACGTTCTTTGTGAAGTACAGGTATATCAAATAATTTCTCTCCAGCTTTTTTGGCCAAAACAGACAAAAAGATGTTAGGAGCAAATGGAACCGTTTTGGGCAATGCAGCTAATAATTTCTTTAAATAACCCGTACGAATTAGGCGAAACGGAATATTGGCATCATGGATATAGGTTCCGTAGATAAACAATAAAGAAAACTTCAATATCCGCGTGATAACTAAGCGAAAAGGATCATCATGGCGAACCTCCCGGAAACCTAATACGAAATTAGATTCATTCCGTTTTTCCCAAAACTTATGAAAATCTTTAGGATCAAATTGATCGTCTGAGTCCGTTTGAAAAACAAAATCTGGATTCATATCAACTGCCATTTGGTAGCCATTGTAAATGGCATTTCCATGACCTCCATTCAATTGATGTTTAGCAATCAAATTAGGATATTCACCCGCTAATTCATCTAAAATAGCACCTGTATTATCGCGTGAACCATCGTTTATAATCAACAATTTAAAACGATCCTTAGGAACTGTTTTCGATATACCTTCAATCCAATTAGGTACAACATCGCGTATGCAAGCTTCCTCGTTATAAGCTGGAATAACCACGACTAAATCTAACTCATTTTGCATTAAATACGATTTTTATATTTGTTGATAGGCTTTTCGACCAAGAACCAGGATAAACTTGAGATGCAAATCAATAACGAGAGGCAAATCGAAAATTTATAGACTGTAAAATTAACTAATTCTAAGTGAAAATCAGGCAGATATCCAGTTAAATAATACCAGATTGTATTCCCCTGATCATGGTAGTAATTCATGACAATGTTATGATATAAATAAAGGCCGTAGGAAATTTTACCCAAATAAGAAATAACCCTTCCCTGCAAGAAAGAGCTCAACTCCCAAGTATCCGTTCGAATGCAAAGCGCAATGATAAATAATGCGACGATTGCTCCTGAAAACCGCTCAAAAACGATCGACCAAACATTGTCATGAGAAAATTCGGACACTTTCGCCATATTCAAAATCCCAACGAATAATAGCACCGATATCAGTAAACCTAACTTCAAAAATTTAATTGATTGAAAATACGCTTGCTTATAATGATATAAATAGGCAAGAACACCACCTAAGCCAAAACAATCAACCGCCGAAAACGGATTTACATACCACCACATCCAATTATTTTCTTTCATGTCATGCGAAGCATAAAAAGAAAAACCTATTCGCGTACCTATTCCGATGAATAACATAGCTGTAAACAACCAAGGGTAGCGTTTTGGGGAAAGTAATAATATAAAATAGGGAAAGACAAGGTAATATTGCTCTTCAACCGCTAATGACCACAAGTGATCCCAAATACCTAACCATGTACCTTTCAACATGATATAAATATTAGGTAGATAAAAGAAAAGATAAGGCCACAAATTGCGCATATTCGATAGGCCGAATACCAAACCGATAAACATGAGCAGAAAATAGATTGGAAATATTCTTAAAGATCTCCTGTATATAAAACGAATAATTTTAGCTGTTGGCGAAGAATGATTCTTCCGACAATCATCTGCGTTTTCAAACAAGATGCGTGTAATCAGAAAACCACTTAAGACGAAGAAGATAACCACACCTAAGTGCCCTAAAAATGAAAAAGGATTAACGGGAATCAACCAATGATCGAGTAATACCAGCATAACAGCAATAAATCGAATGCCGTTTAGTTGATTGAAATATAATTCTTTTTTGCCCGTCATTATTTTACATAAAAACTAAATTCAACACGTCGATTCAAGCGTCTTTTTTCTTCAGCGGTACTTGTTGATAAGGGTTTTGTTCCACCCCAACCTTTTGCTTGAATGCGAGAAGACTCTATTCCTTGCTTAATTAAGTAGCCTTTGACTTGCTCAACTCGTTCATTAGATAACTTTAAGTTTTCATCCCAATCTCCTTGATTATCGGTATGCCCTTCAATTAAGACATTTAAACCTTCATTGTCTCGCAATATGGAAACAATTTCATCAAGTGAAGCAAAGGATTCTTTACTAATTTCCGATTTACTCTGCGCGAAATTAAGGTTTGGTACTTTAAATTGTTTATTTAATTCGAGAGGTGTCAAACCAATAATTTGTTTTGATTCACTGAAGCTCATTTGGTCCCTAAAATCAAAATTAATTCGTTTCGTAAGAAAACCTTTTGATTTGATTTCTAAATAAAATGGCTTTTTACTTGGCCACATAAAACTAAAATCGCCTAAATACGGATCATAATCAATTTGCATTGTATCAGCCGAAGCACGCGAACGAACCAAAATTTTTGATGCCACAGGAAGTTTAGATAACTGGTTGATCACCTGACCCGAAACTTGAACCAAGGTTTGTGGTTTAACTTTCTCAGGAATCTTGATGCGGTAAATATCCTCAGCGCCCATAGAGTTTTCGACCGAGCTAAAATAGGCAAAATCACCCTTTGCTGATACCGTAAAATAGCCATCCCATTGATTCGTATTAACCACGGGGCCTACATTCTCTGGAACTGACCAATTTAACCAAGAGTCGTCCAAGCGTCTTGTTAAGAAGATATCATTGTTGCCATAACCTACATGTCCACTAGAAGAAAAGTACATCGTTTGTCCATCGGGAGCTATAAAAGGTGTACTCTCTGATTCTCCTGTATTCACAGATGAACCAATATTTTTGGGTTCGGTCCAGGTATCGTCTGCCTTTAAAAATGAAACATAAATATCTTTCCCTCCATAGGAATCTTTCGTTTCCGTTGTCATGAGCAAGACCTTCCCATTGGGTGCTAATGTATACTCAGAATACTCAGATTTATTTTTAAAATTTTGAATACGTATCGGTTTAGGAAAACTCCATTCACCAGTTCGCAAAAGAAAAGAAAGCGAAACCCCTTTTTCCATTTGACCATCCTTGCCGTAAACATTATTTAGCAACATGGTTTTGCCGTTTGGTGAAATACCACAAACCGCATTATTTTCATCGTTATTAATCGGAGATGGAAACAAGGTTGCCTTATCCCATTGTTGCTTGTCATTTAAATTGGCAACCCAAATATCTTGATTTTTATTAGCTCCCAAATTATCAGGATGTTTCCAGCGGGTGAAATACAGCTTTTTCCCATCCGGACTTACAACTGGACAAATCTCATTGAACTTCGAATTAATCGTGGTTCCTAAATTCTCTTTAACCAAATACGCATTGGGATCCACTTCCAACTTAATCCGATCCTCTATAGGCGTGTCAACATCTGAGATTGCAATCGCATCAATTTGTGAATAACCTTGAACCCGCATCGAGTTCAGTGTAATCTTAATGGATTTAACTTTAAAAGGAGTAGGGGAGGCTAATCGTACGCGGGTCAACTGACCATTTGTTTGGGCATATCCATTAGGAAATTCTTTCAATAAAAATAAGCGATTATTATCATCGAGAGCATCCACTCTTGTGATCGAACCCGCACCAAAATTTTCGAAAATAGCGACCTGCTTAATAACCTTGGCTGTATCGAACGACACAATAATAAATTCCCCTCCTGGATTATCTGGTGTTAAGGATTGCCAGGCACTGGGACTAGCTGCAAATTTTGGATACTTGCTTGGTCGGCCTAATATATGCAAAGCTCGGTATTCTTTTCCTAACAAGGCATCCGTGTATTCACTTGAAAAAGTCAACACTTTAGAAGCCCACTGCACAGATTGCGCTGGTAAATTAAACAGCGAACAAAGCAATACAATAACTAAAGCGAATTTACGCATATAATTAAGCCAAGGAAACTAATTCTTGAATGGTTGCTTTCGGATCTGCGGATGCAAAAACAAAACTACCTGCCACTAAAACATTGGCTCCAGCATGATGAAGTGCACCAGCATTAATTTGATTTACACCACCATCAATTTCTAAATAGATATCTTTTCCCGTTGAATCAATTAATGCTTTCAATTTTGCAGTTTTTTGAATCGCATTGGAAATGAATTTCTGCCCACCAAAACCTGGATTTACCGACATGATTAACGCCAAATCCAAATCACCAATAACATCTTCCAATACAGAAACGGGAGTACCTGGATTAATTGCGACACCAGCCAAACAACCTTCCGACTTAATTTGCTGTATCGTACGATGTAAATGCGGGCAAGCTTCTGCATGAACCGTTATCATATTCGCACCACTTGCAGCGAATTGTGCAATATATCGCTCAGGCTTTTCAATCATCAAATGACAATCCAAAAACTTCGTTGTGTGTTTACGCACAGCTTCTAGCACAGGGAAACCAAAGGAAATATTGGGAACAAAAACTCCGTCCATGACATCAATATGAATCCAAGCTGCAGCGGATTCATTTAACATGTTGGTTTCTTGAGCTAAGTTGGCAAAATCTGCTGCCAAAATTGAAGGTGCGATGATTAACTTTTCCATTTTACAAAGGTATGAAAAATATTCGCTAAGGTTTATTTCTGATAAGATAAGGATTAACTTTGTGAGCTAATTTATTGTTTATGGATATTCAACAAAAGATGCAAGATTTAGTGAATCAGATAAATCACTACAATCATGCATATTATCAATTAAATGAGAGTTTAATTTCAGATGAA
Source organism: Cytophagaceae bacterium (assembly GCA_017984215.1). Taxonomy (GTDB): domain Bacteria; phylum Bacteroidota; class Bacteroidia; order Cytophagales; family Spirosomataceae; genus Aquirufa; species Aquirufa regiilacus. The sequence goes on along the minus strand of JAGOAA010000001.1, from coordinate 110,789 downwards.
GCCTTCGACAAACTCCTTGCCGAACTTCAGAAACTCGAATTTGAAAATCCATTATTTGCCATACCAAACAGCCCAACACAACATGTTGGTGGGAGCATTACCAAAACCTTCCAATCAGTTACACATCAATTCCCCATGCTCTCGCTTGGCAACACCTACAATGAAAGCGATTTAAGGGATTTTGATGAACGAATTCAAAAAGCCTTAGGTGAAGAACCATACGAATATGTATGTGAATTGAAGTTCGATGGAGTTGCCCTTTCCTTTTGGTATGAAAATGGCAAACTCATAAAAGGGGTAACACGTGGTGACGGAACCCGTGGGGATGATATAACAAATAACGTAAAAACCATTCGGAGTATTCCTCAAACCATTACGTCTACCGATTTCCCTACCACATTTGAAGTAAGGGGCGAAGGATACATGCCCATTAGTTCTTTTGATAAAATAAATGCTGATAAAATAGCGAATGGCGAAGCTCCTTTAGCTAATCCGCGAAATGCAGCATCTGGGACGTTCAAAATGCAAGATTCTAGAGTTGTTGCGCAACGCAATATGGCTTGTTTTGTCTACGCCTATTTAGGGAATGAGATACCCTTTCAAACCCATGAGGAGGGATTAAAACTGATGCAAGAAAATGGATTTCCCGTGTCAGCTACTTATCAGAAATGTGGAAGCATTGATGAAGTAATTCAATACATTTCGGCTTGGGAAGATAAGCGCCACGACCTGCCATTGAATACGGATGGAATCGTAATAAAAATCAATGATTTAGGCCAACAAGAAAGATTAGGATTTACGGCAAAATCACCTCGTTGGGCGATTGCCTACAAATATCCATCTGAGATTGCGCACACGCGGATTGAAAGTGTTTCCTATCAAGTAGGGCGAACAGGAAATGTAACGCCTGTTGCTAATTTACATCCTGTATACTTAGCCGGTACTGTGATTAAAAGAGCTTCCATTCACAATGCGAATGAAATGGAGCGATTAGATCTGCATGTAAACGATACCGTATTTATTGAGAAAGGTGGAGAAATCATTCCTAAAATAACGGGTGTTGATTCTGCCAAAAGAATTGACAATGCTATAAAATTCGAATTCCCTACGCATTGTCCTGCATGTGATCACGAATTAATACGCCATGAGGGTGAGGCGAATCATTATTGTACCAATGATCATCATTGCCCACCTCAGATAAAAGGAAGAATTGAACATTTCATCCAACGGAAAGCTTTAAATATTGAAAATTTGGGCACAGAGACCATTGATTTATTAGTCGAGCGTGGCATCATCCGCAATGCTGCTGATTTATATGATCTAAGCGAAGCAAGCTTTGAGGGATTAGATGGATTTCAAAGCAAATCCATTGCTAATATTTTAACATCAATTATTAAATCGAAAGAAATCCCATTTAGGCAAGTTCTTTTTGGAATTGGTATTCGTCATGTTGGCGCTACAATTGCTGAAAAATTAGTGCAATCCTTTCATAGCATAGAAAATTTAAGCCACGCATCTTATGATGAATTAGTCAATGTGCCAGAAATAGGAGATCGCATTGCGATAAGTATTCTAGAATTTTTCAAAGAGGCGGATAACCAAAACTTTATCGAAAAATTAAGAGTAGCTCAAGTACAATTATCTGAAGAAATACAAGAAATAGTCTTGGAAGGGCAGGCCTTAGTCGGAAAAAGTTTTGTAATTTCGGGAGTCTTTGAAAATTTTGAACGAGATGAGTTAAAGGCCAAAATCATTGCGAATGGAGGCAAAGTTGTGTCAAGTATCTCATCAAAACTCGATTACCTAGTCGCTGGAAACAATATGGGCCCCGCGAAACTAGAAAAGGCAAATCAATTAAATATTCAAATTTTAAGCGAAGAAGAGTTTTTAGCGCTTCTTACCTAATGTATGCAATCACAACCATTACCTAAATTTCATGGTGTTGCTCCTGCACTTGTTACACCCATGTTGGCTGATCGTAGCATCGATTGGAAAGGATTAGAAAAATTGGTTAACCACGTTAGCCAAGGTGGAGTAGATTACCTAGTTGTTCAAGGAACGACAGGTGAATCTGCTACAACAACTGTAGATGAAAAGAAAAAAATTGTTGCCACAATCAAGGAGAGTAATGCGAAGCAATTACCTATTGTTTATGGGCTAGGGGGTAATAATACGGAAAGTTTAATCAGTCAGATTAAAACAACGGACTTTACGGGTATTGACGCTATATTGTCCGTATGTCCTTATTACAATAAACCAAGTGCACGTGGCGTTATTGCACATTATCAAGCGGTTGCAGATGCTTGCCCCGTTCCTGTTATTATGTACAATATTCCAGGAAGAACCGGAATCAACATGTCGGCAGAAACTGTTTTAACGTTAAGTGAGCATAAAAATATCATTGGAATCAAAGAAGCTTCATGTATTATAGAACAATGCATGGAGATAGCTTTTCACAAACCTGAAGATTTCCTTTTGATCTCAGGTGATGATGTGCAGGCGGTACCTATAATATCCATTGGTGGAGTGGGTGTAATGTCCGTGATTGCCAATGCATTTCCAAATCAATTCACAACGATGATTCATGCCGCACTAGGGGGTGATTTTAAAGGAGCACAAAAGTCTTTAGCTGCATTTTTGACTATTGATCCCTTCTTATACGAAGAAGGAAATCCAGTAGGTGTCAAGAAAATTCTTGCGTTAAAAGGATTGATGTCAGGTCAAGTGAGAATGCCTCTAGCGGAAGGGTCAGATGACCTAGGAAAAAAATTAGAACAAATTATTCAACAAGTTAAATTATCCAACTAATGTTTGTACACGTCGTTAACTTTTGGTTAAAAAAGGGATTATCTGCGGAAGATATTCAAAAATTTGAGGCAGGTGTAAGTTCACTTGCTGATGTTGATACAGTAGATGTATTCAGCGTAGGAAAACCCGCTAAAACGGATCGTCCGGTCATTGATCGTTCATATGATTACTGTTTATTGACAACTTTTGAAGAAGAAGCTGGACATGATGTGTATCAAACACACCCAATTCACTTGAAATTCATTGAAGATTGTGCATCACTTTGGGATAAAGTATTAATCTATGATTCAGAAAGTATCTAAGTACGCAGTAGGAATCCTACTGATGAGTACTGTATTGAGTTGTTCTAAACATGTTCAGCCATCCACGTATTACAGTCCTAATTACAAGGACGGCGGGATAGAGCGACATGATGGACTAGGTTTCGAAATACCGCTCAAATATGCGATTGATATATTTTATAGCAATGAGCAACCCAAGCAAAGTTACGCTGTGATTGAAGCTATTTCCTTTTCAGACGAAATACCTTTGTCGGTCGATCAAACGCAAAATGGTAAAATGTTAAATCGAGGCAATCACCAAAATAAGAAAAAGGAAATCTTAGATAAAATGGTTGCTAAAGCCGAAGAACTAGGCGCTTCAGCTTTGATGGACATTAAATACCAAGTCTACACAACAAAAGATGCTAACGGCTATACATTTAGTGGTACAGCGATTCGTTACGTACTGAAGTAATATACAATACATCAAAATTTGACAAGAGTACTTGTCCACGAGCATCCAAGAAATTCACTTGGATGCTTTTTATTTTACGCGCTTTGAAAGGGATAATACGCTTATTTCCAATGGTAAAACCAGTCAACTTTTCAATTTGGTTTGAATCATCCGTAATCGTAATTACAAATCGTTTAACTCGTTGGCCTAGTGCGATGGGTTCCTGCAATAAAACCGCATTTGCTAACCGAGCATCCATCGTGTTCCATTGAATAGTAGGATGAATATCCTTTGGCGTAGCAGCCCAAAAGCTACTCACACTTCCGTCCTTAACAAGTTGAATAGGGTGCCCATTCACAGAGGAGGAAGCGATAAATTTATCGGATACTTTTAAGCGACTTTTTAGACCCTCCTTCATTAGATCACGTAAGCCCATTAAAGCTGCGGAATCATTTGGATGAATTAATCCACGTGTATCCACAGGAATATTGATTAATAAATTGGCATTACGTCCTACTGAAGCCACATAAATACGCATGAGGGAATCAGGGGACTTAACTTTTGAATCTTGATCTGGGTGATAATACCAACCTGGACGCAAACTTACATCAACCTCTGGGGCTACCCAATGACTTCCCTGTTCTTGGCCATTTCGGTAATCATCAAATTTGGGATATCCAGGATATATTTCATCCTTATTAATGGGAGACCACATGGTTTCATAGGAATATCCACGTTCATTCCCGACCCAACGAATGTCAGGACCATTATCTGAGAATTGAACCGCTTGTGGTTGATACTTTTTGACCATCGAATGAAACAACTTCCAATCATACACTTGTTTCTTTCCATTTGGACCCTCGCCATTTGCACCATCGTACCAAAACTCAAATATTGGACCGTATTGCGTCAATAATTCCTTTTGCATGTTTGCATATACTTGATTGTACGATTCCGTTCCATAAGCTGGGTGAAATCGATCCCATGGGGATAAATAGATCCCTAACTTCAATCCATGTTTCTTACATGCATTCGCCAATTCTCTGACAACATCTCCTTTTCCTTGTTTCCAAGGTGATTTTTTGACTGAATGATCTGTATATTTTGATGGATATAAGGCAAATCCGTCATGATGTTTCGCTGTTAAAATCAATCCCTTCATACCAGCTGCTTTCGCTATCCGAACCCATTGATCACAATTTAGGGCTGAAGGATTAAAAAAGCGGGGATCTTCTTTGCCTTCGCCCCATTCTACATTCGTAAATGTATTCATATTGAAATGCACGAATCCATAGTATTCCAACGCTTGCCAGTTCAATTGCTTAGAGGACGGAATAGGGTAAATAGGCTTAATCGATTGACCATTAATATCCCAAGAAAGAATATTTAGAAGAAGAAGAATGCTTAGAAGAATATTTTTCATAAATAGTTTAGCGTTTCACCAAATAATCAAGCAGATTATCTAGTAATTTTTAACAAACTAATAGATTAGAAAACCAAATCAAAACTTAGACAAATTTTAAGATATATTTAATCAAAAGAAGGTAAATTGGTCGAACTTTTGACTTTACCTATAAACTTATCCCAATGGCATTACCTAAATCAAATCAAGATTCTGTACGTATCGTAACAAATGGTAAAAACAATTACACAATACCATTAATCTTAGTTACGAGTTTATTTTTTCTTTGGGGACTTGCTAATAGCTTAAATGGCACGCTTGTCAAACAATTTCAAACTGCGCTCGACTTACAACGTTGGCAAGCAAATATCGTTGAAACAGCCTTTTATTTTGGCTATTTCGTCATGGCTTTACCCGCCGGCGTTGTCATGCGAAAATACGGTTATAAAGCAGGGATATTGTTGGGATTGATATTATATGCAGCTGGTGCATTCCTATTTTACCCTGCGGCAGAAGTAAGAGAATATTCTTTCTTTTTACTTGCCTTATTTATGATTGCAAGTGGAATTGCATTTCTAGAAACCGCAGCGAATTTATATGTTACGGTTTTAGGTGATCCTGCCAAAGGAGATTTTCGTTTGAATTTTGCACAATCATTCAACGGAATGAGTATTATTTTAGGCCCTGTCATCGGTGGGCTATTTATATTTTCTGAGAAAGAATATTCGAGAGAAGCGCTAGCAGCTATGCCTATCGCAGAATCGGAAACAATTCGTGCCGCTCATGCATCTTCTGTACAAACGCCCTATTTACTCGTTGGTGCTGTTGTGACATTCGTTGCAATCCTTTTTGCCATCACCAAAATGCCAGAATTAAAGTCGGAAAAAGAGAAAGAGTCTAGCATTTCAATCAGCGATTTATTAAAACATAAACACCTTGTTTTAGGAATTATCGCACAGTTTTTAAACGTTGGAGCTCAAGTAACACTTTGGGGTAATTTTGTTGATTTAAAATTGGATTACGCACCCGATACAAATTTGTGGATCGTTGAGAAGATCTATCAAATTTCCTCCTCGATGTCGGCTACACAAATGGCAAGTTTTCATGCCTCTTTTGCATTCATTTTATTCTTAATAGGTCGCTTCCTTGGGACTTTCTTAATGGGTAAATTCAAATCGAGCTTAATTCTAGGCTTTTATGCCATTGGAGCTGTCGTTTCCCTCATCGTTGCCATGGTAGGGGGAGGAATCACCGCGGTCATTGCAATCATGTTTGTTTACTTTTGCCAATCCATCATGTTCCCTACCATTTTTGCGTTGTCTTGTAAGAATTTAGGCGAAGGGTCAAAGCTTGCATCTTCATTAATCATCATGTCCATTGTGGGTGGTGCAATAGTTCCACCATTAGCAGCATCCTTATTTAAAGTCAATACCAATGTTGCCTTAGCAATACCACTTATTTGCTTTTCGTATATCGTGTTTTATGCCTTTAAAGGATCCGAAATTAAAGAACATGCATAAATTTCTATTGATCTTAGATTTGGTAGACGAGGAAACTTCCATTCGTCAATATGAAAATTATCATAAGCAAATCCCGGCCGAAATTGACCAAAGTATTCGAGCGTCTGGGATTACACAGATGGAAATTTACCGCTATGCGAATCGACTGGTCATGGAAATAATAGCAGACGAAACATTTTCATTTGAAGCCAAGTCCAAAGCAGATGAAGAAAATGAAGCAGTTCAAGCATGGGAAACATTAATGAATCAATTTCAACAACGTATACCAGGATCGAAGCCAACCGAAAAGTGGGTATTAACCAAAAGAATATTTAGCCTTAATTAATTATATGTCAAGTACTTTCCTACAAATCAACCCAACCGATAATTTACTCGTTGCCTTACAGGACCTAAAAAAGGGAACAATCATCAGGCATGCTGATAACGAAATCACCTTGCAAGATGATATCGCAGCAAAACACAAATTTACCACAGAAGCGATTCCTAAAGATGGAAATGCATACATGTATGGAGTGTTAGTGGGTCACGCGAGTCAAGATATCCCGAAAGGAGGTTTAATTCACACGTTTAACCTACATCATGCTTCGCAAGATTTTGTAGGCAAACAAAAGGATTACACATGGAATAGTCCTGATGTCACTAAATTCCAAAATAGAACATTTAATGGCTATCACCGTGCGGATGGACAAGTAGGAACACAAAATTATTGGCTTGTTATTCCCCTTGTATTCTGCGAAAACAGAAATATCGAGTTACTTAAAAATGCCTTTGTACAAGGGCTAGGTTTTCAAAAAAACGATTCCATCACCGACCAAGTAATCCGCTTAAAGAATCAATATGAATCTGGCGAACAATTGAGTTTAGGCGCATCAACCACAGAAGCCATTATTGCAAAAAGTCCTTTATTCCCCAATGTAGATGGCATCAAATTCCTGACGCACGAAAGTGGCTGCGGAGAAAATAAAGATGACTCAATGAATCTATGCGCTTTATTAGCCGGTTATTGTGTGAATCCTAATGTGGGTGGTATAAGCATATTAAGTTTAGGATGTCAACATTCACAAATAGAGGTATTTAAAGAGAAACTAAAAGAAAAAGACTCAAATTTCTCAAAACCCATTCACTTTTTCGAACAGCAGCAAGACGAAGGAAGTGGCGTAGATAATTTATTGAATGAAGTTGTATTGAAAACCTTTGAAGGACTCATTGAAATCAACAAAATTGACCGTAAACCTGCTCCTTTATCCGCTTTACGCATAGGTGTTAAATGTGGTGGCTCCGATGGGTTTTCAGGCATTTCAGCTAATCCAGCCATCGGCCATACAGCTGATCTATTAGTTGGCCTGGGCGGAACAGTCATGATTGCCGAATTTCCTGAACTTTGTGGTGTAGAGCAGGAATTGCAAAACCGTTCCGTGAATGCAGAAGTTGCCGACAATTTTGGTAAAATGATGCGTGAATATGCAAAAAGAGCTGCGGCGGTAGGCGCAGGCTTCGACATGAATCCATCCCCAGGAAATATCAAAGACGGATTAATTACCGACGCAATTAAATCAGCAGGAGCAGCCAAAAAAGCAGGTTCTTCGCCAATTGTTGATGCTTTAGGATATGGTCAATATGCAACTCAAACAGGCCTAAACTTGGTTTGTACACCTGGAAATGATGTGCTCGCAACAACGGGCATGGCAGGAGCAGGGGCAACCATTCAATTGTTTACAACGGGCTTAGGGACACCTACGGGTAATCCGATTAGTCCAATGGTAAAATTGTCAACCAATACGCGACTTGCTGAAAAACTACCTGAAATCATCGATATTGATTGTGGACCCATTATTCGTGGTGAAAAAACGGTAGAAAAAATGGGCGAGGAGGTATTGGAATACATTATCCAACTAGCATCAGGGGAAATCACGACTAAAGCCATGGATCTAGGGCAAGATGATTTTATGTTTTGGAGGAGAGGGGTATCACTGTAGAGGTAAGAGGTAAGAGGTAAGAGGTAAGAGGTAAGAGGTAAGAGGTAAGAGGTAAGAGGTAAGAGGTAAGAGGTAAGAGGTAAGAGGTAAGAGGTAAGAGTTGCGAGTGAGGAGTTAAAAAAGAATGTAACAGCTAGCGACTAGTGACTAGCGAAAAAAATCATATTATGCTATTCTCTTTAAAAGCTAAAAAAGTGGTTGTTACTGGTGGTTGTTCCGGAATAGGGGAATCCATTGCCAACTTGTTCCAGCAACAAGGCGCGGAAGTACATGTCATCGACTTACATCTTCCAGGTGAAAATGCTCATGCTAAGATCACGTATCACCAAGCTGATATATCCAATTTTGAAGTTGTTGAGCAAATCGCCACACGCATTTCACCAATCGATATTTTAATCAATAATGCTGGTATTCCACAAATAGGTAATTTAGAGAAAACCCAACCCACTGATTTCCAACGTATTTTCGACGTTAATGTAAAAGGAGCATACCATTGCATGTTGGCCTTCATTCCTTTTATGGTATCCCAAAAATCCGGAGTAATTCTCAACATGGCCTCCGTGGCTGCCTCGGTGGGAATTCCGGATCGATTTGGCTATTCAATGACCAAAGGAGCAATCAAATCCATGACACAATCTGTCGCAAAAGATTATATCAATCAAGGCATACGATGCAATTGTATTTCTCCTGGTCGGGTACATACTCCCTTTGTGGATGGCTTTATTGCCAAGAACTATCCCGATAACCAAGCAGAAATGTTTGAGAAACTTTCAAAAACTCAACCACTAGGTCGTATGGCCAAACCGAATGAAATTGCCAATTTAGCCTTATATTTATGTTCGGATGAAGCATCTTTTATTACGGGATGTGATTATCCAATCGACGGAGGATTCCTTTATTTAAATAACTAAAACCTATGAAAACGAAAATTTTAAGTATCATTATTCTGATGGCTTTAAGCCTTAGCTCATTCAAAACTGCAGAAAATCCAAAACGTATTGTCTTTTTTGGCGATTCCATCACACAAGCAGGGGTAGGTAAAACGGGGTATATTACAAAAATGGCTGAGATGTTAGGTACCATGGGTCTAGCAAGTAAATATGAGCTAATCGGTGCTGGGATCGGAGGAAATAAAATATATGATTTATATCTACGTCACGAGGAAGATGTTCTAGCAAAGAATCCCAATATCGTGATTATTTATGTAGGTATAAATGATGTTTGGCACAAGACCTCCTCACGTACAGGAACGGATGCCGACAAGTTTGAAAGATTCTACAATGCTTTAATCAAACGACTACAAAAAGCTAATATTCAAGTAGTTATATGCACACCTACCGTTATTGGCGAGAAGTTTGATGCGACCAATGAGAACGACGGAGACCTAAATGCCTACTCGAATATCATACGTAAAATTGCCACGGATAATCAATGTAAATTGATCGACTTACGTAAAACATTTTTAAGCTACGAGGAAAAGAATAATATCGAAAACAAGGCTTCAGGAATTTTAACAACGGATCGTGTACACCTAAATGAGGCAGGAAATCAATTCTTAGCTGAAACCATGTGGGAAACCATCAAAACATTATAGTCGATGCAATTAGTTAGAATAGGAGAATTTGAAAAAGAAAAACCAGCATTATTGATTGATGGTAAATATTTTGATGTTTCAGAACATGTAATTGATTATAATGAAGCGTTTTTCGCGGGTGATGGACTGGCTAAATTGGCGCAAGTAGTTGCGACCAATGATTTACCTGAGATCAAAGAACCCACGCGTATCGGTTCATGTGTCGCTCGTCCATCAAAAATAATTTGTGTTGGACTTAATTATGCTGATCATGCACGAGAAACAGGTGCTGAAATCCCACAAGAACCTATTTTATTCTTTAAAAGTACGACTGCCCTTTGTGGCCCATTCGATGATGTCATCATTCCAAAAGGTTCAACAAAAACCGATTGGGAGGTTGAATTAGCGATTGTCATTAGTAAAAAAGCACAATACGTTTCAGAAGCTGATGCCTATGATTATGTGGCTGGGTATTGTTTGCACAATGATTATTCTGAACGAGAATATCAATTGGAACGCGGGGGTAATTGGTCCAAAGGAAAAGGTTGTGACACGTTCGCACCTTTAGGTCCAATTTTGGTCACCAAGGATGAAATTTCCGACGTACATAATCTTTCCATGTGGTTGGATGTAAATGGCAAGCGATTCCAAACGTCGAATACGAACCAATTGATATTTAATGTACCACAAGTCGTATCCTACATTTCACAATTTATGACCTTATTACCCGGTGATGTAATTTCCACCGGCACACCACATGGTGTTGGTTTAGGATTTAAACCACCGATTTACCTAAAAGCAGGTGATGTGGTAACTCTAGGTATGGATAATTTAGGTGAACAAAAACAAAGCGCAGTAGCATACAAAGCATGATCGATTCGCATCAACACTTTTGGAATTACGATGCCGAACGCGACACGTGGATAACAGCTGATATGGCTGTCATTCAACAAGATTTCTATCCAAATGTTGACTTATTTTCATCCAAAGGGATCCATGCTTGCGTAGCGGTTCAAGCGTCCTCCTCCGAAGAAGAAACATTGTTTTTATTAGCCTTAGCCGAACAGTCAAATTTCATACAAGGTATCGTTGGATGGGTCGATTTGCTACAAGGCGATATTGAAGACCGATTAGCTTATTTTTCTCAATTCGAAACATTAAAAGGTTTCCGACATATTGTTCAAGGCGAAAAAGATCCTGAATTTTTAAAGAAAAGTGATTTCGTTAGAGGTGTAAAGGCCTTAGATGCATTTGATTATACATATGATTTATTAATTCTTCCGCACCAATTGAGAGCAGGGATTGAATTTTGCCAACAATTAGACCAAAAAATTGTCTTGGATCATTTGGCTAAGCCTCCAATTAAATCAGGAGATGTTAAGCAATGGAAAAAAGATATAGGTGCATTTAAAGAGTTGGAACATGTTTCTGCTAAAATTTCCGGCTTAATCACAGAGGCTGATTGGAAAACTTGGACTCCTGAACAAATAAACGAGGTAATTCAAGAAGCATTAGAGGTATTTGGACCTGATCGCTTACTTTTTGGAACGGATTATCCTGTTGTAAAAGTTGCGGGTGAATTAGATCAATGGATTGATGTGTATAAATCTAGTATAAGTGCATTGAGTCCAAATGAACAAGCTAAAATCAACGAACAAAATTGTAAAAACTTCTACGCATTAGACTAACATGAATCTAGGACTCAAAGAAAAGGTAATTATTGTCACAGGTGGGGCCAAAGGAATTGGTGCAGGAATTAGTCAGGCATTGGGACTTGAATCTGCCATGGTAGCTATCGTAGGTCGAAATGCAGCTGACAATCAGGCATGTATCGATCTGATTCAAGCAACAGGAGGGCAAGCTTTTTCTTTTGTTGCCGAACTGACACAACCTGATGAATGTACGCGTGTCGTTGCTGATATCGTGCATATGTTCGGTAGAATTGATGGATTAGTCAATAATGCGGGTGTGAACGATGGAGTAGGACTTGCCAATGGAACTTATGAAAAATTCATGCAGTCCTTACATGCCAACTTAGTTCATTATTATTTATTGGCGCAAGCCTGTCTTCCTTATTTAATTAAGTCCAAAGGTGCTATTGTTAATATTGGCTCTAAAACAGCCGAAACGGGACAAGGCGGAACTTCTGCATATGCAGCCGCCAATGGCGGACGAAATGCATTAACACGTGAATGGGCTGTGGAATTATTACCCCACAACATTCGAGTTAATGCCGTTATTGTGTCGGAATGCTTTACACCCCTATACGAAAAATGGATTCAAACACTTGAAAATCCTAACGAAAAACGCGCTGAAATTGAATCTAAAATTCCATTGGGCCAACGAATGACCACGGCTGATGAAATAGGAGCGATGGTGGCCTTTTTATTATCTTCGAAATCAAGTCATACAACAGGCCAACTCATACACGTAGATGGCGGATATGTTCATTTAGACCGAGCATTATGATCAACTTCAGTAACATCGAAAGTCCAGGATTACTCGTAAATCCTGAAATTGTTAAAAAAAACATACAATGGGTTCTTAAGCAAGTAGATAACAATCCTGCTCGATTACGTCCTCACATTAAAACGCATAAAACTCGTGAGGTCAATCAACTATTGTTGGCCGCTGGCATTACAAAATTCAAAGCTGCTACCATTGCGGAATGTGAATTACTGGCCTTAGATGAAGCACCTGATGTGCTTTTGTCCATGCAACCGACGGGCACGACTTTGTCTCGCTATATTGCGCTTGGCGAAAAATACCCAAATACTTCATTTGCCTGTCTACTAGATGACGAACAAGCAGCACATGCATTAAATGCCGTTTCAAACAATCAGCGCGTGTTTATCGACTTAAACATGGGTATGAATCGGACGGGGATTAAACCAGAGGATTCTTTGCCATTAATACATCTTATTGAGCAATTACCGAATTTGATTTTATCGGGATTACATGCATACGATGGACATATACGTGATGTAAATATTGAAGATCGTCAAAAGCATGTGGAGCTGGATTTTCAATCTTTTTATGCGCTTTTACCGCAGGTCCGCAATGATTTAGAACTTGTCGTAGGCGGGACGCCAAGTTTCTTAGTGCATCATTCCAATCCAAGCTATGTTTGTAGCCCTGGAACTTTTGTTTTCTTTGATACAGGTTATGCCAAATTATACCCTGAAAGTAGCTTAGAATTGGCTGTTCAGGTGATTGGGCGAATTATTTCGATCCCAACAGACCATACGATTTCAATCGACGTGGGGCACAAATCAGTAGCTCCTGAAAATGGAATCGACAATCGACTGCAATTCATTAATCATCCAGATTGGAAATTAATGAGTCAAAGTGAAGAACATGGAATCGTAGAAGTTGGGGATAGTTCCACATGTCAAATTGGCGATATTGTTCGAATGTTCCCTTATCACATTTGCCCTACAGTTGCCTTACATCAATATTTACAAGTTGGCGATGGAAGCGTTTGGAATGTTTTAGCAAGAAATCGCAAAATCACGATATAAGATGTTTATCATAGACGCCCATTTAGATTTAAGTATGAATGCCCTAGAATGGAATCGAGATTTGAGGGCATCCATTCAAGAAATTAATGCGCGCGAGCACCATTTAACTGATAAACCAGACCGAGGACTTGCCACGGTATCCTTAGAAGAATTACGAAAAGGAAACATCGGATTAGTCGTTGCGACTCAAATAGCGCGATATGTTGACAAAACGAACACACTTCCCGGTTGGAACTCTCCCGAACAAGCTTGGGCACAAACACAAGGCCAATTAGCCTATTACAAGGCCTTAGAAAAAAGTGGAGACTTACGTCCCATCCGCAATCTTCCAGAATTATACGAGCATTTAACTATTTGGCCGGAGGATCAAAAAACCATTGGTTATATTTTGAGTCTTGAAGGAGCAGATTCCATTGTTTCCTTAGAATACCTAGAAATAGCCCATGAATCTGGTCTACGCGCTTTAGGACCTGCACATTATGGTCCGGGACGTTATGCCCAAGGGACGAATGCAAGCGGAGGATTAGGAACAATAGGACGCAATTTATTGCGTAAAATGGAGGAATTGAATCTAATTTTAGATGCCACGCATCTCTGTGATGAAAGTTTTGAGGAAGCCATGGAGCATTTTCATGGACATGTTTGGGCCAGTCATCATAATTGTAGAGCCCTTGTAAATCACAATCGGCAATTCTCCGACGACCAATTAAAAATACTCATTGAAAAAGGCGCCGTAATTGGCATGCCAATGGATGCCTGGATGATGGTTCCGAATTGGGAGCGAGGAAAGTCTACTCCGCAATCCATGGGCGTTACCTTAAACACGATGATAGACCACTTAACGCATATTTGTGAATTAGCTGGCAATACAAATCATGTTGGTTTGGGAACAGATTTGGATGGGGGATTTGGGAAAGAGCAATGTCCAGCCGATATAGAGACCATTGCCGACTTACAAAAAATACCAGACTTGTTGCTAAAGCGCGGATTTAGTTCGGATGAAGTCAAAAAAATCTGTCACCAAAACTGGTTGAATTTCCTAGAAAAAGCTTGGGCTTAATGCTTAGGCGCAGGACTTACTGAAGTCCAACCACCATCAATAACGAGTGTTTGGCCCGTAATATGTTTAGATTGATCCGATAAAAAGAATAGGGTAGCAGCGGCAATGTCGGAAACATCAGCAGCCTTGCCTAATGGTGTAATTTCTGACCAATCCGTTTGATATTCCTTATTTTGAGATGTACGCTCGGTAATCGTAGCCCCAGGAGAAATGGCATTAATGCGAATCTGACAAGGAGACAAATCAATCACTAGATTCTTGACCAATTGATTTAAAGCAGCCTTTGTCATGCCATAGGCTGCCAAATCCGGATGCGCTTGATGCCCTGTAACGGAAGACATAACAACAATCGAACCCGGCAGATTACGCCCCTTTAAGAGACGAGCAATCATTTGAATCAAAAAAAATGTTCCTACCAAATTCACGCGCAAAATCTGGTCCATGGAAGATTTAGAATAAGTCCAAAAGTCACCAAAGGTGGTTATACCCGCATTACATACCACACCAGCTAAATCGCCCGGACTTGAATCAAGTACTTGCGCTAATTCTTGTAAAAAATCCTCAGATGCTGCATCAGCCTGAATACTGATAAACTGGTGCAAACCGAGTTTATTTAAGGTTTTACTCGCTTGATCTAAAACAAGGGAATCGATTTCATTCCAAATCACAAAGTGCCCTTGGCCCAACAGCTGTTTGACCAATTCGAAGCCAATTCCTTGACCTGCACCTGTGACTACGAACTTTTTCATTAATGCGAATCTCTTGTTACAATCGAACCGGATCCACCTTTCAAGAAATCAAAATCAGCACCTTGGTCCGCTTGCTCTACATGGTCAATAAATAAACCCACATAACCACGCGGCATCGAAGGCGGTACAAAAGGTTGGGCCAACTTACGGGCAGCTAAATCGGCTTCCGATACTTCCCAATTAATCGAACGGCTCTCAACATCCAACGATATGTAATCTCCATTCTGAACCCAATTCAAAGGTCCACCTGCAGCAGACTCAGGCGATATGTGCAATACAACCGTTCCAAATCCAGTACCGCTCATGCGACCGTCAGAGATACGAACCATATCTTTAACGCCTTTCTCAAGCAGCTTCTTCGGAATACCCATATTACCAACTTCGGCCATGCCAGGATATCCTTTGGGGCCTACATTTTTCAAAACCATCACGGAAGTTTCATCAATATCCAATTCTGGCGAATCGATACGTGCGTGGTAATCTTCTATGTTTTCAAATACAACCGCCTTTCCTCGATGCTTGAATAAGGCAGGTGATGCTGCAGAAGGCTTCAATACCGCCCCTTGAGGCGCTAAATTACCTCGTACCACTGCTATCCCGGAATCAGGCTTGAATGGTTCATCAAACGTAGATATAATAGTTGAATCATAAATAGGTGTATCTGTAATGTTTTCACCTACCGTTTTTCCGTTCACCGTGATACTTGATGTGTGCAAATGTTCCTTCATTTGATTCATCAAAGCTGGTAAACCACCAGCATAGTATAAATCTTCCATGAAATGAGCTCCAGAAGGCTGAATATTCGCTAATAAAGGGATATTTAAAGAGAACTTATCAAAATCATCTAATTGCAAATCCACTCCAATCCGACCCGCAATCGCTAATAAGTGAATAACAAAATTGGTTGATCCACCTGTAGCGGCATTCACACGAATCGCATTTTCAAACGCTTGTCGGGTCAAAACCTTCGACATTTTTAAATCCTCATTCACCATCTCAACGATCCGACGCCCGGAATGCTGAGCCAAAACCTTTCTCCGCACATCAGCAGCCGGAATAGCAGCATTTTGGGGTAAACTCAAACCTAAAGCCTCAACCATGGTTGCCATCGTGGACGCTGTTCCCATCACCGCACAATGTCCAGGCGTACGCGCCATACAAGCCTCTGCTTCAATAAATTCCTTTTGTGAAAGTTCACCCAACTTATACGCTTCAGCAAAACGCCAAACATCAGATGTTCCAATTTCCTTACCTTTAAATTTTCCCTTCATCATGGGTCCACCTGAAATCACCAAGGTAGGTAAATCAACGCTACAAGCCCCCATAACAAGTGAAGGGGTAGTCTTATCACAACCACACATCAATACAACCCCATCGATCGGATTAGCACGTATCGATTCCTCGACATCCATACTTGCCAAATTGCGATAAAGCATTGCGGTAGGCTTAATCAAGGTTTCTCCCAAAGACATAACAGGAAATTCTACCGGAAAACCGCCTGCTTCAATGATACCTTTTTTAACAAACTCCGCTAATTCCCGAAAATGCGCATTACATGGAGTTAATTCAGACCATGTATTACAAATTCCGATCACCGGTTTCCCTTGAAAATAATCATCTGGAATACCTTGATTCTTCATCCAAGCTCGGTAAATAAATCCATCCTTGCCAGTTTTTCCAAACCATTGTTGGGAGCGTAAATTAGGTTTCATAGGTTTTTATAGGTCTAATGTTTTTTTTAATACAAAGCTTTGGTCCTTACCAAACTGATAATAACATACGCGGTGACCAGATTCAATATCCGAGTATGGATCATTCGCAAATTCAAATTGTCTAGCCAATGTAGATTTATCCAAATACAAGGAATCTTTCCCAATATAGCCAAATGCTTGGCGACCTTTCAAGGTAGGAAAATTTATCCGTTTGACATGTCCTGCTTGTATTGTTAAAGCAAATATTTCTGTTTGTTTACTGTGTTTAAGCCCTAAAACCCAACACTCTGGCACATCATCATCATTCAAATCAGCCAAGATCATTTGTTGAATGAACAGTTTATTCAATGGATATTTCCCTACTATCTGGTTACTCTTCTTCAACGTTATTGCATCACTCTCCACATTAGCCTCGTAATCTTGAAATAAGGCGCTTAAGGGTGCAGGTCGGTCAGCAATAAGCGAATCGAATTCATCTTTTTGAATAATTGAATCAGATTGTTCAACCAACGATAATTGATCATGTAATATCACGGGGACTGATTCTTCATCCCAATCTTGTATATACACCAGTAAACCGATTAAGGTTACTAGTAAAAACAAAAAAATAAATGATTTAACGAGTCGCATAGACAACACTTTCAATAATATCAATCGCTTTGAGAAGTTGCACTTCGGGGCATGCAAAATTCAATCGGACAAAATCGCCACCTAAAAATTGATCTCCCCGAAGGACATGCAAGCCGGCATCAAATAAACGCTTTTGTAAATCACCATGCATTTGAGAATCAAAACCAATCCAAGCTAAATACGTAGCCTCCAGTGGGAGCATCGAAATGCCAGGTAGTTGATTCATTCGAGCTAATAACAAAGTATGATTGCTTCTCAAATAGGGTAGAAGAGAATCCAACCAGTTGGAAGGCATAGCATATGTCGCCAACATCACTTCAATACTATGTCGGGAAAGCATTGGAAAAAACCCAAAGGTCTTTTTTTGAAAGGCCAAACGCGTTGCAGCATCCGGAATGATGGCAACAGCGCCACCTAAGCCTGCCGTATTATAGGTCTTAGAGGTAGCAAAAAATGATATTTCACTTTGAATACACGTATGCTTTACGTTCGAATCGATGATCAAATCCGCATGAATCTCATCGGAAATAATCTTACAATCATATTGTTTACAAAGAGCCTTTATGCGTACTATTTCATCCGTTGAAAAAACAGTTCCACCTGGATTATGTGGGTTACAAAATAGAAAGACTTTGGGACCTTTTTTTAACGAGTTCTCAAATGCGACAAAATCATAAGTCCAGCGTCCCGCTTCCTCAATCATGGGAAAGGTATGTAAGGGGTGACCCAACCAACCAGCGACTAAATGAAAGGGATGATAAACGGGAATTGCTGTTAAAATACCATCCTCAGGCGAAGAAAAGGCGGAGCAAGCAGCAGTAATTCCAGGAACGATACCTGGAATCCATACTTGCCAAGCTAATTCTGTTTCCCAACCGTAATCTTTCTCAATTTTCTTTTGCGCGGCTATTTGTAAAGATTCAGGAACAATTGAGTACCCTAATATTTCATGCTTTGTTATCTGATCAATGGCTGCCAGTATTTCTTCCGCTACGGGAAAATCCATATCTGCCACAGGCATTGGCAACATATCTTTGTCGCCATAGCTTACATTGTCCCACTTGAAACTGAAAGTATTTTTTCGGTCAATGACCTGATTAAAGTCGTATTTTTTCATTCTTTAAAAATAGGCCTAAAAACACAAATTCCAATGAATTTAGGATGTGATTTAAGGTAGGCTTGTAAACTTTCCTCCGAAAGAACTACTTGTTTTTTATCTTGAGATGCGTGCAATAATCGAATCCTATTTCCTTGTCGAACAAGCATTCCGGTGTGTAAAAAATCCAAATGCGGATTTGACGTAACAAATGCAACCAAATCACCAGATTCAATTAGGGGAATTAATGAATGTAAATCAACCACTGCCGTATACTCAAATGCCTTTTTCGCTAAAGCACGCTCACGGTTTTCTAACAAATTCAAATCAACTGAAATGGCTGACTTCTTCCGATGGTAAGTTGACAGGAAGGAAAAATCTTTGTTAACCCGTGTCACGTGAGCTTGATCAATAATCAAGGGAAAAGCCAATGCATGCATGGCATCCGTAAAATAATGATATCGCTTTTCATATTGTAAGGAATCACCTGCATAACGGACATGCTTCAGTTCTTTTAAGTATAATGAATCATTCCCTTTCGCATACGTAATGGCTAAACTGTTTTCCAAAAAAGTTACACAATCAAACGCTTCAAGTGAGCTGACTAATACTTCTGGATTTCCATTTGAAAGCATATTGGTGCGATAGGGTTTACCGATAAATCGCTGACCAATCTCGACTAATGTTGGCTTTTGCCCATAAACTGACGAAAAACAAAACAATAAACTGAATAGGACTATTTTTCTTTGATCCATAATACGCTGACTGCCCCCATCAAGAAAAATACACCAGCCATCACAATCGCATAAATAGCTTCGCCTCCATACAAATACTTTACAATCGACCCACCGATGATTCCATTAACAATTTGAGGGATGGTAATAAAGAAGTTGAAAATACCCATGTAAACGCCCATTTTGGCTAAAGGAATAGAACCAGCCAAAATCGCATAAGGCATCGCTAAAATACTTGCCCAGGCCATACCTACGCCCACCATGCTAAAGATCAACATCGTAGGATCCGAAATAAAATAAATGGAAATCAAACCTAAACCACCAGCCACAAGCGAAAACGCATGCGTCGCCTTGTTTCCAATTCTTCGTGCAATTTGAGGTAAAAAGGCCGCATAGATAGCAGAAACACCACTGTAAACACCAAAAATGATACCTACCCAATTGGCCGCATCTTGAAACGTAGTTGAACTATGATCATCAGATGCTACTCCATACACATGGTGTGCAATGGCAGGGGTAGAAAATACCCACATGGAGAATAGACCGAACCATGAGAAAAATTGCACTAAACCTAATTGACGCATCGTATTAGGCATCTCCTTGATGTAGCGAAATACAGAAAATAAGGTGTCGTCTTGGCCCTCATCTTGAAAACCCATGGACTCTCTTTCGGAAGGCGAATATTCTTTTGTTGTTACAATCGTCCATATAATGGCCAACAAGAATACCGTTCCACCTACATAAAAAGAATAAACAACATTGTCTGGAATTTGACCAGGGGCTGCGTCCTTAGCTATTCCCGCCCATTCACCAAAAATATAAGGTAACCATGAACCTACAACAGCACCGATTCCAATCAAAAATGTTTGAACAGAGAATCCTAAAGTACTTTGCTCATCATGTAAATTATCAGCGACTAAAGCACGAAAGGGCTCCATAGAAACGTTGAAAGACGCATCCATCATCATCAATATCCCTGCGCCTACAATCATAGGAGGTAAAAAACCCGCTAAAGCACCAGCATGTGGAAAAAAGAAGAGCGCAGAGGCTGCTAAAATCGCTCCCGTTAAGAAGAATGGCTTCCTACGTCCTAAGAAGTTCCAAGTACGATCCGAATAAAAACCAATAATCGGTTGGATGATCATACCTGTTAATGGAGCTGCCAACCAAAACCATGACAATTGTTCTACATCAGCACCAAAACTTTGAAGAATACGTGAAGCATTCCCATTTTGCAAGGCAAAGCCAAATTGAATTCCTAAGAATCCAACACTCATGTTGATGATTTGGGTAATGGATAATTTAGGTTTTGTAAAACTTTTCATGGTTTAGAGTTTAATAAATAAAGCACTGTTTGCAGGTATAAGCACCGAATTACCTTTAAGAATAGGTTTTTCTGAAATGGTAGGAGGTACATAGGCATGTTGCAATTGCAAATTCACATGTGAAATTTGCATCATATCCTTCGCCAAAGTTGGAATTACGATATCAATCGTCTGAGCACGTTGCGCATCAAAATTACACATAATGAGTAAGCGTTCATTTTTCGTGAAGCGTAAAAAGGAATAAACCTTATTTGCAGGGTAATTAGCCGATTGAGCATATTGTAAATCGAAAAAATCGCCTTTCGAAATAGCTTCAGAATTGGCCACTCGTTTAAACAAATCCTGATAAAATGCATCTATTTGTTTTTCCTCGGCCGTTAAAGCTCCTCCGTCAAATTTTCCACCATTCATCCAGCGCTGGTGCGTCTCAACACGCCAAAAATCAAACATCGAGCTACGATCATCCGCTTCATTATATCCTTCTATCTCATTTGCTTTTTCACCAAATTCCTGTCCCATGTAGACCATTAAAGGTCCATCATGTAAACCTGCGGTGATAACCATACCTGGGATTGTCGACCAGAAATTATTCGCAGCGAATGCAGGTGTATTCAAGCGATGTTCATCATGATTCTCAAGGAAACGTAACATATGATTAGCAAAATCACCCGATTCATGCTGCCAAACACGTGTAATATCGGCACAAGTGGCTTCCGGTTTTTGTTGCATCAAACGACGAACTCCGTCGTATAAACCAACCTTATCGTATAAATAATCAAAGCCACCCTTGAAAATATAATCGCGATAACGGTCGGGTTGGTAAATCTCTGCTATAAATATGATCTTAGGATTCTGTTTTTTGATTTTACCGATTGCATAAGTCCAAAACTCAACCGGTACCATTTCGGCCATATCACAACGAAATCCATCAACCCCTAAGTCTGTCCAATAGGAGAGCACCTCATGCATTTTAATCCAAGTATTCGGAATAGGGTCAAAATGATTTTGATTGCCATTTTGGTAATCGATACCATAATTTAATTTCACCGTTTCAAACCAATCATTGATAGAAGGCTGAGGGGAAAAAACATTGTTCCCACTTACTTTGGCAGGTATTTCGATGTAAGGAATATTCACAGGGACAGGTGGATGAACTCCTTCAGGGACTGTAAATTGGGTCCCAGGTAAATAATAGAAGTTATTATTGACATCAAAAGCAACCTGTTTGTTATCGTTGACACCGAAATCGATAACTCCTTTAGGCTTTTGATCAGATGAATATTGACGAGCCAAGTGATTAGGCACAAAATCGATTACAAGCTTTAATCCCTGCGCATGAAATCGCTTTAACATCAATTTAAATTCGTCCATTCTTTTTGCTGGATCATCAGCCAAAAAGGGATTAACATCATAATAATCTTTAATGGCAAACGGTGAACCCGCACGTCCTTTTACGACAGAGGGGTGATCTATAGGCGAACCATAAGCTGGAAAACTTTCCATGGTAGCATGCTCTAATAATCCTGTTGCATAAACATGGGTAATTCCTTTATTTTTTAATGCCTTTAATGCAACATCAGAAACATCTTTGAATTTGGTTACGCCATTGGTTTGGTAAGAACCATTACGTACTAATTCAGTTTGTTTGTTCCCCCAAAGGTGAAACATCATTTGATAAACAACGAATTTTTCTGAAGTGGCTTTAACAGACATAGGCGATTGGGAATACAAAGGCGTGGTAACACGAAGGAGTGTTAGTACAGCAATTACAATAGAAGATAATTTGCGCATATATTAAAATAAACACCATAGCACAGCAAAAAAGGCTTTCTTGGCAGCTGTAAATGTAATAATTTTGATACTTCAATTTATATAGAAAAAGCTAAATTTTAAAACAAATGATATACAAGGCATGCCTCTTTGATCTAGACGGAGTTCTCGTTGATACAGCGATTTATCACTTTCAAGCGTGGAAAAATTTGGGAAAGCAATTAGGCTATGAATTAACAGAGGAACAAAACGAGCAACTAAAAGGGGTTTCTCGCGTAGAATCACTAAATAAGATTTTAGATTGGGCCAATTATACTGCCACGCAGGAAGAAAAATCACTTTGGCTAATTGAAAAAAACGAAGATTATCTACGCTTAATCTCCAACATGAATCCAAGTGAGATTTTACCAGGCGTTTTAGCATTTTTAGAACAAATAAAGGCTTTAGGCTATAAAATTGCTTTAGGATCGGCAAGCAAAAATGCAGAAATCATCTTAGATAAAACAGGACTAACAACGTGGTTCGATTTAATTATCGATGGCAACAAAGTAAGCAAAAGCAAACCCGACCCAGAAGTATTCCTTAAAGGAGCAGAAGGTTTAGGAATAGCGCCTGAAGCTTGTATCGTTTTTGAAGATGCACAAGCAGGAGTTGAGGCAGCTAAGGCAGGAAACATGAAGGCAATCGGAATAGGAGAGTCTGAAACCCTATTTTTGGCAGATAAAATCATTCCAAATTTCATAGGAGTAAAAGCAGCTGAATTATTACAATTTTAAGAAACAGCGTAGCACAGAAATTACAAAAAGAGACAAAATCATATTTTTGTAATTGATTCAAAAAATTACCTAATAGCCCCATGAAACAATACTTAAAATTAGACGAATGGAAAATCATCGAAGATCAATTCCATCCTGAGTTTAATGAAATAACAGAATCCATATTTTCCTTGGGAAATGGACGGATGGGGCAAAGGGGCTCATTTGAAGAAACATATACGGGAAAAACATTACAAGGAAATTATGTTGCTGGCGTTTATTATCCAGACAAAACCCGCGTAGGTTGGTGGAAAAACGGCTATCCAGAATATTTTGCTAAAGTATTAAATGCAGCGAATTGGAATGGCTTAGAAATAAAAATAGGTGATGAAATCATTGACTTAAACCAAAGCACAATTCATGCATTTTATCGGGAATTAAATATGAAGGACGGATACATCCTTCGTACCTGTACCATCTCCTTAAAATCGGGCAAATCCCTTGAAATTAAATCGATTCGATTGAATAGCATGGCAGATGATGAATCTGGTGTAATTTCATACAGCATTAAAGCATTAAACTTTTCAGACACGATTCAAGTAAAAGCCTACATTGATGGCGATATAAAAAACAAAGATTCCAATTACGACGAAAAGTTTTGGGATGAAGTCCAAGTGGGTGCATCTGAAAACACTTCATATGTATGGTCCAAAACTAAGAAAACGGGATTTGAGGTTGTTACAGGCCAACAAATTCAATTACAGGTAAATGGACAAGCTCAACAGCTTGCATGTCAAACAAAAACAAGCGAAAAATACAGCGAATTGAACTATCAAATCGCTGTAAATGAAGGAGATACACTAACAATCTTCAAGTACGCTGTCAACTTGAGCTCTGAAAATCATCCGTCAAAAGAATTACTCACACGTGCTCAAAACTACTTAGCGAAGATAAGTCAAAAGGGTTTTGATCAAATGCTGGCTGAGCAAGCTGCTGCATGGGCATCCAAGTGGGCAATTAATGATATTGTAATTAAGGGAGATGTTTCAGCCCAACAAGGTATTCGTTTCAATATATTTCAATTGAATCAAACCTATACAGGAGCTGACGATCGCTTGAACATCGGCCCCAAAGGATTTACCGGTGAAAAATACGGTGGCTCTACTTATTGGGATACCGAAGCCTATTGTATTCCTTTCTATTTATCGACAGCCCCACAAGAGGTTTCAAAAAATCTGTTGATATACCGTTGGAAACAACTTGATCGCGCCATTGAAAATGCAGGTAAACTTGGCTTTAACCAAGGAGCAGCCTTATATCCGATGGTTACAATGAACGGAGAGGAGTGCCACAACGAGTGGGAAATTACTTTTGAAGAAATTCATCGGAATGGTGCTATAGCGTATGCTATCAAAGATTATGTTGATTATACCAATGACCGCAAACATCTTGTTGATTATGGTTGGGAAGTATTAATTGGTATTTCTCGTTTCTGGGCTCAACGCGTCAACTGGTCGGAGAACCTGCAGAAATATGTTATGTTGGGAGTAACGGGTCCTAATGAATATGAGAACAACGTCAACAACAATTTTTATACAAATTACTTTGCTGTTTGGTGTTTGAAATATACGCTAGAGGTCTTGAATGAGATCCAAGCAAATTATCCAAGTGAAGCGAAAGCAAAATTAGATATTACCAATTTTGCAGCGAGTGAAATTGAACAATTCAATCACATCATTCAAAACATGTATTTCCCACGTGATGAAAAACGTGGCATATATCTCCAACAAGATGGATTTTTGGATAAAGTAATTGCTCCCGTAGATTCTATTCCGGCTGGCCAAAGACCTATCAATCAAAACTGGTCATGGGATCGTATTTTACGTTCATGCTACATAAAACAAGCGGATGTCTTACAAGGCATGTATTTCTTTGAAAATGACTTTACGAAAGAGGAAATCGAACGGAACTATGACTTCTATGAACCATTAACAGTTCATGAGTCATCCTTGAGCCCATGCGTTCACAACATCTTAGCGGCAAAATTAGGTAAAGAAGATAAGTCTTATGAATTCTATACACGTGCTGCGCGTTTAGATCTTGATGATTATAACAATGATACGGAAGACGGCTGCCACATTACCAGTATGGCAGGAACTTGGATGTCGATTGTCAAAGGCTTTGGTGGAATGACTATTCAAAATCACCAATTGAATTTTGAACCATTCTTACCAAAACAATGGGACGAATATGCGTTCAAAATCAATTTTCGATCAAACCAATTGGCCATCAAGATCCATAAACAAGGAATCGAAATAGATAACCTATCAGATACGGCGATAACGCTGAAAGTCAAAGGGAATCCTTACACAATAGTTGCAAATAGCAAACAAGCTATCTAAACAAAAAAGGTCAGCCTCGCAGCTGACCTTTTTTATTAGACCATATCGATATCAGGTGTTGACCGATCATTTAAAGGAACACCTGCACGTTCCTTCCGAGCAATTCGGGAATATAAACCAATTTCTTGTGAGAAGATAAAAGTAAATAGAAGCTTCACAAAAGAAGTATGGTATTTCAAATTATCGTAAAACTCAGGAGCCGCCGATTTTAATTTGGGTAGATTATTCCAAGGAACTGAAGGCATATCGTGGTGTTCATTGTGATAACCAACATTCATGTTGACACCATTCAAAGGGCCATAATAACTATATGTCTCCTGATTCTTATCTAATACTAAATAGTGCTCTTGAATCCATCGAGCTCCGAGTGGATGTAAACCCACGGAAAATAAGAAACTTAAACCCAGGTAGGCAAGTGCAGGCCAGCCCCAGAAATATACAATGGCACAATCAAAAGCCAACTGCGCGATGATGTTCATGATTACACCACGATCAAAAACAGCTAACTCAATACAACGAATCGTACGGAAACCTTGAAAGAAGGGATAAAGCATTAACCAAAGAACCTTCCCGATAAAGTAATTATTAATCAATTTGGCTTCCCAATAATCGGGCAAATCGGCATCCAATTCATGTACCCCTTGAAAAGCATGATGCTTTAGGTGGTAGTTTTTAAATGATATGGCAGTGGGGGCCAAAGAAGGGAAATTAGCAATAATTCCAGCTGCTACGTTCATCCAATTCTTTTTGAAAATCAAGTTGTGCGCGGATTCATGAATACAGACAAATAAAGTATGCGTTGGAAATGCTCCGACCAACCAAGCTGCCCCAACAATCCAAGCCCAAGAAGCATCTTTTAAAAAATATGCAATCGAGATTTGCATACCTACACAGACCACAATCCACAAAAAAGTCATTGGGTTCTTACCAATCAGTTTTTTGACTTCAGGATGTTTCTTAATGATTTCGCGCGTACGTTGGCGATGAGGTTCTGAACCTTCTACCCAAGTAAAATCAGATGCTGTTGACATTTTGTTCGCTTTTAGAATCGTAAAGATACATCAAAGCCCTATTTCCTGACGAAATTAATCGAATTATATTTAAAAGTGACAATATGTCATAAACTGACAGTTGGTTAACGTATGGCACTATCCTTGTAGAAAAGGGAGAAAAAATAATTAAAAATATCATGGGAAAAATTATTGGAATTGACTTAGGTACCACCAACTCATGTGTGGCGGTTATGGAAGGAAATGAGGCGGTTGTTATCGCTAACTCAGAAGGAAGAAGAACGACTCCATCCATTGTAGCATTTTTGGAAAATGGCGAGCGTAAAGTGGGAGATCCTGCCAAAAGACAAGCCATTACAAATCCTCAAAACACGATTTCATCTGTAAAGCGTTTTATGGGGAAAAAGTATTCTGAAGTAAGTTCAGAATTGAAGACTATTTCGTATCAAGTAGAACAAGGAAATAACGATACACCTCGTGTACGTATCGGTGATCGTTTATATACGCCTCAAGAAATCTCAGCGCAGATTTTAACAAAAATGAAGCAAACGGCTGAAGATTATATCGGCCAAACAGTAACAGAAGCCGTTATCACGGTTCCCGCTTATTTTAATGATGCTGAACGTCAGGCAACGAAAGAAGCTGGACAAATTGCAGGTTTAGAAGTTAAGCGTATCATCAACGAACCTACGGCAGCAGCATTAGCTTATGGTGTAGATAAGGGTGGTAAAGACATGAAAATTGCCGTATTCGATTTAGGTGGTGGTACGTTTGACGTATCTGTACTTGAATTAGGCGATGGTGTATTTGAAGTAAAATCAACTGATGGTGACACACACTTAGGAGGAGATGACTTTGACCAAGTAATCATCAACTGGTTGGCCGAGGAATTTATTGCAGATGAGAATATCGATTTGCGTAAAGATCCAATGGCTTTACAACGATTGAAAGAAGCTGCAGAGAAAGCAAAAATTGAATTGAGCTCTGGAGCATCGACTGAAATCAACTTGCCATACATCATGCCTGTTGACGGTATTCCAAAACACTTAGTTCGTTCATTATCACGTGCAAAGTTTGAGCAATTAGCAGACAGCCTTATCCAACGTACCTTGGAGCCTTGTAAACGTGCAATGAAAAATGCAGGTTACACAAATGCAGATATCGATGAGGTAATCTTAGTAGGTGGATCAACACGTATTCCACGTATTCAAGAAGAAGTTGAGAAATTCTTTGGCAAGAAGCCTTCTAAAGGAGTTAATCCAGATGAGGTTGTTGCGATAGGTGCGGCGATTCAAGGAGGAGTATTAACAGGAGAGGTGAAAGATGTTCTATTGTTAGACGTAACACCTTTGTCATTAGGTATCGAGACGATGGGTGGTGTATTTACCAAATTAATCGAGGCGAATACAACAATTCCTACGAAAAAGTCTGAAACCTTCTCAACAGCGGCGGACAACCAACCATCAGTAGAACTTAACGTACTTCAAGGTGAGCGCCCGATGGCGAAAGATAACCGTTCATTAGGTCGCTTCCACTTAGATGGTTTACCACCAGCACAACGTGGTGTACCTCAAATCGAAGTTACGTTTGACATTGATGCGAATGGTATCTTGAACGTTTCTGCGAAAGATAAAGGCACTGGTAAAGAGCAAAAAATTCGCATCGAAGCTTCGAGTGGCTTAACTGATGAGGATATCGAGAAAATGCGTAATGAAGCGAAAGCTAATGAAGCATCTGATAAATTAGAAAAAGAGCGCGTTGAGAAAATCAACCAAGCTGATGCTTTAATTTTCCAATCTGATAAGCAATTAAAAGAATATGGCGAGAAATTATCAGAAGGTAATAAAACAGCAATCGAAGAAGCACTAACTGAATTGAAAGCTGCACATGCTTCACAAGATTTAGCAGCAATCGATACTGGACTCGAGAAATTGAACGCTGCTTGGACAGCTGCTTCCCAAGAAATGTACGCTGCAGGCGCTACAGAAGGTGGTGAAGGTGCACAACCCTCAGATTCAGCATCAGACGGTGGGGCAGAAGATGTCGCATTCGAAGAAGTAAAATAATAACCTCATAAAATTAAAAGCCCGACCTAAACAGATCGGGCTTTTTTTATGCGCCAAAAATAATGTCTCAATTAGTAATTCTTACCTCTTCACTCTTACCTCTTACCTCATCGTTACAATCCCATCCCACAATACTTTACGTACTTGTAAAGATTCAATAGCCGCATTTGTAGCCCTCTGCCATTTATCTGCATCAGTTCCACATAATTCCTCCATCATTTGATAAGCTAATTGACTGTGATGATCTCCATCAACTTCAATGTGACGCTCTAAATAGTAAACTAAAGTTTCAACTTGATTGGGAGCATCTTGCTTTAATTGATCAACGATCAATTGAAACATGCCCGGAATTAAATCCTCCCGACCAAAAGTAAAAATTGCGGCAATCTCTTCAATTGGCCGATTTTTAATAGACTCAAATGTAAATGTCAAAAATTGTTTAATCGATGGGGCTACTGATGATGCAGCTACTTTTTGTAGTATTTCTTCGATGAATGTAGCCTGCAAAAATTCACCTAAGATAGGAGAGGCCTCAATCGAAAGCTCTTTCATAGCCCGTAAATACAGTTCAAAATGACTTATTATAACGCCATGTTGATCAACATCAGATTCTTCTCCCAATACAATCTCATTAATTAAGAATCGTACCTCGGCTGAGCCTTTAGGAACCCAAGGCTGTGAAACACAGGTCAATTCAGCTTGCAACTTTTTTACAAGCGACATAAAATCCCAAACAGCAAACACATGATGCTGCATAAATAGGGCCAAATCCGATTGTGATTTAATGAATGAATTAATTGAATGCTCGTAAAGCGCTTGTTGGTACGGTTTAATTTGTTCTCTTAGGCTATTAATTTGGCTCATCTTAATGAATTGTTTTTAATCTATATTTTAATCGCTGTCCATCTCGGTTATTTTGAACAGCTAATATCTCAGCTACCACGGCTATGGCTATTTCTTCAGGTCCTTCAGCTCCGACATCCAAACCGACTGGACTTGATATATCAGAAACTAGCTGACAGCTTAATTGTTTTTGTAAACGATCAAATCGCTTTGTCGGTCCTAGAATTCCCAGGTACTGAAAAGTTTGATGACTAACGTATTGATTTAAGAATTGAACATCTCGATCAAAATCGTGTGTCATAAGAACCAAACAATCACTCGATTTAAGTCCTGATACACCATCCCAATCATAACATGCAGCAACACGAACCTGAAGATCTTTTCGCATCTTTGATGTATTTCCAACCCAATGCACTTCCCAAGCTAAATTCAAGCATAATTCAATTAAGCTTGAAGCATCAAATTGATTGCCAACAACCCAAATACGCGTCCGAGCAGGTAAATACTCCGTAAAAACTTGTTGGCCTTCATCCCAAGCAGCCAGAGATTGTTCAATTTGAGAAATATGCAATACATCCTCCACCCATTGCGAACGCATAAATCCTGGCAAACCTGAATTAATTTGTCTTTCTAGGGAATCTTTTACACGTTCAATATTCGCACGTATGGGATCAATTACAATCTCGATCAATCCCTGACAACCTAAACCAACACCCAATTGAAACGGATCATCTTCGCGCGTGTCGTAAGTGATTCGTTTGATGGATTGTTGAAACATGGCTAATTGGGCTTTCTTCAGCAAATCGCCTTCTAAACAACCTCCACTGATTCCTCCCCACCAATTCCCCTGAGAATCAATTAACATACGGGCACCTGGCCTACGGTATGCAGAACCATCCACATGTACAACAGTTGCTAATGCAATTGATTCTCCACCCTTCAGCAATATTTCTAGCTGAGCCAGAATGACTAATAATTCTTTCATCTATGCGGCAATTGACTGTTCAAATAATCAATTAAGAAATCAATGTCAGACTCTTTGGTAAGATAACTCAATGAAATTCGAATTGTTGCTAATGCTAACGAATCAGCATGGCCATGTGCTTTCATGACGTGTGAAGGCAATTGAGATTTAGCATTACAAGCCGATCCATTGGAAACGGCAATCAACGGAATTTTCCGATACAATTCTTCCCAATCCAAGTTTGGAAAAGACAAGCTGAATATATGTGCAACCGACTGATTGTCAGCAGAATTAACGATATGATTTGTAAGTAATTCTTGAAGTATTTTATCCTTGTAATTTTGAATCACAGGCATCGACTCGATTAAGGCTGGAAACAAATCAAAACAAGCTGATAAAGCAACGACTTGTTGAACAGGCACAGTCCCTGGACGTAGTCCACGTTCTTGACCACCACCGTACATAAAAGGACGAATCAAAGAGGGAGAGTTAAATACCAAACCACCTATCCCTTTAGGACCATAGATCTTATGCCCGGAGAAACTAATGATATCAGGCAAATAAGGATTATGCGCTAAATCAAGCTTCCCAAGCGCTTGGGTAGCATCAGCGTGAAAACAAATAGCTACCTCACGACAAATTTTAGTGATGGATTGAAAATCAGTCACATTTCCCGTTTCATTATTGACTATCATCAAAGAAATCAATACAGTATCAGATCGAATGGCCTGTTGAACAGAAGAAACTTCAATACACCCCGAATCATTAGGTTGCAGATAGGTAACAGCCCAACCTTGAGCCTCCAAAGTTTGAAAAATCTGAAGGACAGCCTTATGCTCGATACAAGAAGTAATCAGATGCCCAGGATGTTTGTCTTTCAAATATCCCTGAATGGCTAAATTATTAGATTCTGTGGCGCCTGAAGTAAAAACGAGTTGGCGCGCAGGAACACCAAAATAAGAACTAATTTTCTTTCTAGCTGATTCTACGGCCTCGTCAGCCGCCCATCCATAATAATGTTGGTTAGAGCCTGCATTCCCAAATTCTTCCGTGAAATAGGGCATCATGACTTTTAACACATCCGGGTGTACCGGTGTGGTGGAAGCATAATCGAAATAAATGGGCTTTTTCAATGTTATACGAATTGATAACAAAGATAGGGGATAAAAAAAAAGTCCCGAATAAATCGGGACTTTCATTTGCTAACTAAGCAAGTTTTTTGACAACTGCTTTAAAAGCTTCTGGGTGATTCATTGCTAAATCGGCTAATACCTTACGGTTTAAAGCCATACCAGACTTGTTATATTTACCCATGAAAGCTGAATAAGACAAACCTTCTTGGCGAGCTGCTGCATTGATACGTTGGATCCAAAGCCCACGAAAATCTCTTTTCTTAACTTTACGATCGCGGTATGCATATTGCAAACCTTTCTCTACTTTGTTTTTTGCTACAGTCCAAACGTTTTTTCCGCGACCGTAAAATCCTTTCGCTAACTTAAGGATTTTCTTTCTTCTAGCTCTTGAGGCTACGTGATTGACACTTCTTGGCATAATTTTTTGTTTTTTGAAATGAGGCGAATCTCTCGATTACTTTTTTTGCCTTCTTTCTGGTTTAACAATAACTAAACTGATAATTAAAGACCTAACATTAAGTTAACGCGATCCATATCAGCTGGTGAAACTAGAGTTGCGTGAACTAAATTACGCTTTTGTTTCGTTGTTTTTTTAGTAAGGATATGGCTGTGAAAAGCATGTTTACGCTTGATCTTACCAGTTCCCGTTACTTTGAAGCGTTTCTTAGCTCCAGAGTTGGTTTTAATTTTTGGCATTCTTTAAATTATTAAATGTAAAAATTGGAATGCAAAAGTAACAATATTACCTCGAAATTCCACTCAATTAGTAAAATTATTTCTTCGCCACTTTAGGAGAGAAAATGATGCTCATACGCTTACCTTCTAACTTAGGCATATCGTCGGGCTTACCAACATCTTCCAAACCTTTGGCAAAATTAAGCAATAGCATTTCGCCACGCTCTTTGAATACAATCGTACGACCTACAAAGTGCACATAAGCTTTTACCTTAGCACCTTCTTTAAGGAAGTTCACAGCATGTTTCAACTTAAAGTTGAAATCGTGCTCATCCGTGTTAGGACCAAAACGAATTTCCTTAATAACGGTCTTAGTCGCATTGGCTTTGATTTCCTTCTGCTTTTTCTTTTGATCATACTTAAACTTCGCATAATCAATAACTTTACACACAGGAGGTACAGCTTTGGGCGAAATTTCAACCAAATCCAAGTTTTGAGACTCAGCAATTGCCAACGCTTTCGCAAAAGGATAAACACCAATCTCAATGTTTTCACCTACTAATCGAACTTCTTCGACACCACGAATCAATTGATTAATTCGATACGGTTCCTCTTCTCGCTTATTTCCTCGGTAATTGTTGTTGGGGCGTAAAGCCATAAATTATAATTTGGTTTAAATAAAAATCACTTCGAAGCTAATTTAAAAAGCGCGTAAATGCAAACAAATATTGGCCAAGCGCTTAAATAATCAGTTAT
The DNA here is from genome assembly GCA_017984215.1 of Cytophagaceae bacterium. Taxonomy (GTDB): domain Bacteria; phylum Bacteroidota; class Bacteroidia; order Cytophagales; family Spirosomataceae; genus Aquirufa; species Aquirufa regiilacus. The sequence continues at coordinate 77,595 of JAGOAA010000001.1, read as the reverse complement.
TTCTAATTAGAATAAGAATGTTGGTTTATTTCCTCACCAGCCAATGCCATAAAGGCATCCAAACTCATCATTCCTAAATCGCCTTCACCTTTCTTACGAATACTCACCATGCCATCAGCCTGCTCTTTCTCACCCACAATGATCATGAATGGTACTTTACCAACCTCCGCGTCACGAATCTTACGACCCATTTTCTCGTTCCGATGATCCACGTAACCACGTAAATCGCGCTCTTGCAATCGCAAATAGACCTCATTCGCGTAATCTTCGTATTTCTCTGAGATAGGCAATACAGCTAATTGATCAGGAGATAACCACAATGGGAAATTCCCCGCTGTATTCTCAATCAAAATTGCTACAAATCGTTCCAGTGAACCAAAAGGCGCACGGTGAATCATCACCGGACGATGTTTTTGATTGTCGGAACCTGTATACTCCAACTCAAATCGTTGAGGTAATTGATAATCCACCTGAATCGTACCTAATTGCCATTTACGACCTAAGGCATCGCGTACCATAAAGTCTAACTTAGGACCATAAAATGCTGCCTCACCATACTCAACAACGGTAGGCAAACCTTTCAATTCCGCCGTTTTAATAATGGCTTGTTCCGCACGATCCCAATCCTCATCGTTTCCAATGTATTTTTCACGATTCTCACGATCACGCAAGGAAACCTGTGCGGAATATTCGTTGAAACCCAAGGCTTTGAATACATAAAGTACCAAATCAATTACCTTCATGAACTCTTCTTCCACCTGGTCTGGCCGACAGAAAATATGCGCATCATCCTGTGTAAATCCACGTACACGAGTCAATCCATGCAATTCACCGGATTGTTCGTAACGATAAACCGTTCCAAACTCCGCCAAACGCAAAGGCAAATCCTTGTAAGAACGTGGCTTTGTCTTGTAAATCTCGCAATGATGCGGGCAGTTCATCGGCTTCAACAGATACTCTTCGCCCTCATCCGGTGTATGGATCGGCTGAAAAGAATCCTTGCCATATTTCGCATAGTGACCTGAAGTCACATACAACTCTTTACTAGCAATATGAGGTGTCACAACAGGGGAGTAGCCCGCACGAACTTGCGCACGCTTTAAGAAATTCTCCAAACGTTCACGCAAAATGGTTCCTTTCGGCAACCATAAAGGCAGACCCATGCCGACCTTTTCCGAGAAAGCAAAAAGCTCTAATTCCTTACCCAATTTCCGGTGATCACGTCGCTTCGCCTCTTCCAATAAAAACAAATACTCTTCTAATTCTTTTGCTTTGGGAAACGTAATCGCATAAATACGCGTCATTTGCTTACGCTTTTCATCGCCACGCCAATAGGCTCCCGCGACACTTAAAAGCTTCACTGATTTAATAAATCCGGTCGAAGGAATGTGAGGTCCCCGACATAAATCGGTAAAATTACCTTGACTGTAAAACGTAATAGAACCGTCAGATAAACCTTCTAACAATTCTAATTTATATTCATCATCTTTCTCTGTGAAGTAAGCAATTGCATCCGATTTAGATACCGACTTACGCACATACGCGCTCTTTTGGCGAGCCAACTCAACCATCTTATCCTCGATTTCCTTGAATTGATCTGAACCAAATTCTTTACCTCCTAAATCGATGTCATAATAAAACCCATTTTCAATCGCAGGTCCAATACCAAACTTCGTTCCAGGATACAATGCCTCAATCGCCTCAGCCATCAAGTGAGCAGATGAATGCCAAAATGTCTTTTTCCCATCCTCATCATTCCAAGTTAATAACTGCAAACTTGCATCTGATTCAATTGGAGTAGAGGCATCGACTACATCACCGTTCAATTTAGCCGCCAATACATTACGCGCTAAACCTTCCGAAATTGACAAGGCAACATCCATGGGTGTTACTCCTTTTTCAAATTCACGAACTTGTCCGTCTGGAAAAGATATCTTAATCATATAAAAAATTTTTGCGAAGGTACGAATTTACCTTCATTTTAAACCCGAAAAGAGCGGAAAATTATGGGACAATTTGTTGGGTCGAATCAAGTGTCGAATTAACTGAATCCGGTTTTTTCCCAACCAATCGATCATACAAAATAGTAAATCGACCATCGGTCGCATACACCTTTCGAATAGAATCCAACAAGGAAATACTTTTTGATTTTTGACCTCGATTTAATGTGCCCAATACTTTTAAATAAAGTACATCCCTGGCAAAAAGGCCATTGGATTGAATAGGAGAAAGGATATTGTCAACCAAATCGTATTGATTTCGTTCTAAATAATAGCGCGCTACATAAAGACGGACAAAAGCTTGTTGGGGCATCCAAGCAATACTCTGCTTGAAAACCTTCTCTGCCTGACCATATTGACCCATATGTACCAAAAACTGTCCCCAAGAAAACATCAGATAGGGGTCAAGCGGAAACTTCTTTAATTCACCTAAAATTTGCTTTTGGTAGTTTAAGTTAGAAATAAGACCAATTTGGTATGCAAAATAAGCATGCGCTAAATCAGGATGTTGAATATCGACTAATCTTACCGCTTGATACGCGCCTAAACTATCTGAGCGAAACTGCCGTTTCATGAATTCCACATATGGGCGTTCCGACTTAGGTAGACCCGCCTTTTCCAATTTACGGATGTATAAAAACCCAAGCTTTTTCTCGTGTATTGCGAAATGCAAGTCAGCTAAAATTTGAAATAATTTGGCCGAAGTAATACCACTCGACTCAACCAATTTGGCATCCTCAATTGCCTCTGAAAACATGCCTAATTGCCTTTTTATGAGCGCTGATAGCAACAAATAATCCACATCACCAGGTACTTGGCTCAATGCTTTTTCAATATCTATTTCAGCTTTTTGATAGGCGCGTAAGTCAAAATAAGCTTTAGATCTTAGATAATAAAGATTAGCCCCATCCTGATTTTCTAAGAGATTCGTCAAGTAAGCAACAATCAATTCAGGCTTTTGTGATTTCTGAAAAATAGCAGCAGGAGGTATCGTTTCACCCTTAGTGTCTTGCTCCTTTTCACAAGCCACAAAAAATAAAGAGATTCCTACGAGAAATATGAGACGATAAATCAAAATCCGATATCTATTACCAATGGAACAATAGCCCAAGATTTACTTTCAGCAACATACAAGGCTCGAACTCCTAATTCAAATCCTTGCGAAAATCTTAATGCATGAAATTGGGCCAACAAATCTACACCGAATGCATGAAAGGATTGTGCTTTTCGATCCAATTTATCCTTCCCCATACCTAAATCACCAAAAACATTACCCTTTAGACGGCTAATATAGAGTAAGCGCCCCACACGAATGTCCGTATTCTTAATTGGGAAACGGTAATCTAATCCCAAGGTTGATAACTGATTAAATGAAGTGTATAGGTACCCTCGGGGAAAATATATAGAACTGCCGAAGCGATAATTACCCGCGGATTCTTGTTGGTATGCATAACGCAACAAAAATCCATCATGCTTTAATGGTCCGGGCAGATAAATTTGTGCCTGGATATTCCACAATTCATTCTGCAACTTCTGTTTGAAAGGAATACCATTCCAATTCGCTTGTAATACAAATCCTTTTCGCGATTGAACATCCCACAAACTTTTACTTAACAATTTGCTGTAATAAAACTGATGTTTCACAAAGCTATAATTTCCATTAAACGGTTCAGAATAATAGCGTTTAGTCAAATCATAACCGCTTACATTGAGCAAACCAATATTGGATCCAATCTGTAAGAATTCCTGATATGCACCATGCGTTAGATTAAATGGAATTCGAAATCCTATATCCCACGTTTGTTGCTTCCATTGGTCAACCCTTAAACTGTCTAAAGGCTTTTTATTATCAATATATAATTGCGTTTGACGGTTGCTGGATTGATAATTAACATCGATAATTGGAAACCATGCCTGGTAGGATAGACGGGCAAATTGATTCAAACGCCTTTCATTCATTTCATATCGAATACCCGCTGATGCCTGCAAAGAATTAAATACATCTCTTGACTGGATACTATACTCCAATTGATTTCCTGTAGAGCTTAGCACGGGTACCCAAGTAAATGGATTGATTAAATTCCATTTTGAAACCAATTTAACGGGAAAAGAATGCTGCAATGAATCCTTTTTACTTTCAAGTGAATGAATAGCTAAATCAACGGACATTGGTTTCAACGGAACGCTAACGATCTTATGACCTGCTGCGGTATAAGCCGAATATGTCAAAGAGTCGGATGTACAATTTCCAAAATAGGCCCCAAAACGATCCTTCGTCATAATTTCAAATCGGTCATCCAAGCGATTTATTCGGGCGATCTGGTCTACCTCGCCAGCCGGGTAATTCATATAGATCCAATTACCCTCAATAGTCGGATGTGCTATATTATGTTGGCCAAAATCCTTTCGAAAAATTTCTTTCTGTTGCACGTAATCCCAAATACAAACGGATTTATTACCCGCATATTTAACGATGTAAACTAATGTACCATCCCTATTGATGCGAGGTTGAAGAAACTGCTCACCACTTTTAGCTACTATTTTTGAAATAACCTGGCGATGCGCACGATCATAGACCATTATTGAAGATTGGCCATTTTCCTTTAAATGAATAAAGGAAACGTATTTTGAGTCAGAAGAAATACTCGGACTTATCCACTTTTCATGAACTCCCCAAAACATTTTTTGACCGCTTTTCAACGAGTAAAAAACGAGACGAGATTGTTGTTTTTGCCCCCAGCGTGGATGATAAACAAGCTCAGACCAAACAACAAACTCATTCGAGGCACTTAACATCGACGCATCAATCATCGGGCCGAGATAGGTAAGTCGGCGCTCTTTTCCTTGCTTTATTTCGACCAATTGCCTGATATCCGAAAAACCACTTTTCAACGCGATGATTCGACCATCTGCTAAGACATTGGGGTACAAATATTGTGTGTATCCTTGTTTCTTAGTCACAGAGGCGGAATCCTGAGCCGTTAACTTTTCGAAAGCGTCAGTAGCGTAGTGGTCAATTGACTTACCTGTACGTTTTTTAAACTGTTTTGAAAAGCTAAATAAGGTTGGATGATTCAGCGCCGACTGCCATAAACTGGGAATGAACGTTTCACCAAAATCCTTCGTCATTTGTTGGCTTAGATACTGCCCAAAAACATAATGATTAGGAACCAAATGCTGGTAAGACTTACCCATCATTTTGGCATAATTAGGTACTCCGTAGGTAGCTAAATAGGCCTTTAATGGTAATTTAAATTGGGGTATCTGAGACCGACCCATCGCATTCAAGTGCGATTCTGTTTCCACTGCATCGCCCTCCCAAAGCCAATTTGGAATCAGCAAATTACTGTAAACAGCTTGCCCATAGGCACCAAAAATACCATAGACCCAACGAGCCAAACCCTGTTTAGCTGCATTATTTTGATGCACATGTCGCAGTTCATGACTCACCAAGAGAGGCAACCAATCATTTGTCCCCAACAAAGCAGCGTCCTGACTCGGTGTGGTTAAAAACTCAGCTCGTGGTGCGAAAAGGCTGACAAAGCCATTCGAGACCAAGCCTTGATTTTGTAATAGAATAGGAAATCGGCGTGTATTTTTAGGAAAGCCTGAGCCAGTTTTCGCCCAACTTGCCTCAAGTTCACGGGCAGTCACCTGAGCAACAGAATCAAAACCTGCCGGAAAGTATAAGTCTAACGGCGCGGCTTTCATTGAAATCTTGTAAAATTTCAATGAAAATGGATTTTGGTCTAATAAAGTAGACTGTGCCCAGCCATTCAATGATAAACAACAAAGTAATAAACAAAGCAGTTTTCTTAAAACCACTTCAATACTTGCTCGATTAGCCATTTCGTCCGTAAGGTATAGGGAGGATAAAAGAAGCGCAAAGCATTGGTCTTTTGTACGATAACAGCCTTTGCATGCGAAAACTCTTCGAAGCCAAATTTACCTCCGGATCGACCGATGCCAGAATTATTAACACCACCAAAAGGCAAAGATGAATGGCCAAATTGAATCAAACAATCATTGACAACACTTGAACCCGCCGTTGTATTATTTAGGATGTAATCCGTAAATATTTTATCCTCCGAGAATATATAAAGTGCTAAAGGCTTCTCCTCATGACTCAAATAGTTGATAATTTCTTCCTCCGCACGGAAAGTAAGAACAGGCAATATAGGTCCAAAAATTTCTTCTTGCATGATTGCCATGTCCATCGTACACTGACTTAGAATCGTTGGACTAATGTAATTCGTTTCGGGATTCATGTCTCCACCAAAAATCACCTTAGCACCTTTCTCTTTGGCGTCATCCAATAAACGAACGATACGATCAAAATGTCTCCGATTAACGATACGCGCATAGTCATTACTTTTTTCGATGCCTTTCGAATCTGCATTGTAAAAAGCTTGAATGGCATTTTCTAATCCGGCTAAAAACTGAAAATGAACCTTTTCATGAACAAAAACAAAATCAGGAGCAATACATGTCTGGCCATTATTCAAAAACTTACCCCACGCAATTTTTTGAACAATACTATCCATATCGGCACTTGGCCCAACAATCGCTGGTGATTTACCACCTAATTCAAGGGTAACTGAAGTCAAATGCTTCGCGGCAGCCGCCATAACCACTTTACCAATGGCAGGACTTCCTGTAAAGAAGATATGGTCAAATTTCTGGGCTAGTAAGAACGTAGAAATTTGCGCATCTCCTTCCACACAGTATACATCGGAAGGATCGTACAATGCATTAATCATTTTCTTGATAAATGCCGAAGTATGTTCGCTCATTTCGGAAGGCTTCAAGATAATTGCATTTCCTGCCGCTATTGCATGGACCAAGGGATTTATAGCCAAATTGAATGGGTAATTCCAAGGTGCAATAATCAAACACAAACCTTTCGGTTCATATTGAATATGACCCTGAGTACCTAACAAAAGGAGCGGAGTGGAAACTTTTTGAGGCTTCATCCATGATTTAATATGTTTAATCATGTGATCTATTTCACGCTTTACTCCTAAAAGTTCCGCGATGATTACCTCCGAACTAGGCTTACGAAAATCCTGAAAAAGGGCATCGAAGAGTTCTTGTTGGTGGGCCAACATGTATTTCTGCAACTTTCTTAATTTTTCAATACGCTCATCGGCACTCGAATTTTTCAATCGGAGCAATGAGGATTTTTGCAAAAACAGAACCTCTTGGATTCTTTCTTCAGTAGATTGATTCATGCGTACAACTTATATGGTAAACAATTCACGTAATTTATCTTCAATTAAATCAAAATAACCTTTATTTCCTGAAGGTCTAAACCAAGTATCACCCGCAACATACCATTTGCCATCACCAGGATAAACAGCAAATTGCGTTTTTGGTTTTAAATCTTCTACACCTTTTTCAAAAGTAAATTCACCGATAAATAAAACTTGCATCAATTCCTGCAATTCTTGCCATTGTTCTGTAAAACGAATCGGACCTTCTGAGCCGCCTGTGCGGTAAGTGAATTTTAAATCAAAAAATGACATTTCTCCCTCAATGCGTACCCATTCTTCATCGGCGTCCATAAACTGAAAACCTAAATATAAGGGCATTTCATTCCCGGCAACCTCTAAAATCGCTTGCATAAATTCCTGCAGCAAAGTATCCTCAATTTCTAAACTAATCGGCACAGCTGTGGTTGTATCAGCAGCTTCCAAGGTGATAAAAGGTTCTTCATCGCGCGGATTGCAAGAACCTGATTGAAATAATAAAAACGCTGTTTCTAATCGGTTGCGCCAAGCTAGAGATAAATCACCTGACCATTCGAAATGATCCTCAACGTTCAGACCTTCAGCTAATAATTCTTCTCGCGAAAAATCATCCCGATCAATGTATTGAATAGAAACCGTTACGTGTGGATTATCAGACAAAAATCCATCAAATGTAAAGGCCGCTTCTAAATGATACGGTGCAGGAACATTATTAGGACTCTCATAAAACAATTGAAATTTCTTTTCTAAACGCGCTGGTTTCATTTATATGGATTTAAGATACAAAGCTACGGATTTCAATCTATCTATTTTGCCTGAAGATGTAAATTGAAACTCATCTAAGTGAATATATTGTTTGGGCAATTGCCACGACTCGAAATGATTCCGAAGTAAGGAACCGATTGACGATTGCATTTGATTTGACCAATCCCCAATAAAAAACAGGCAAACTTGTTGGCCGAATACTTCATCATCCAATGCCTCAATAAAAAATGATTCAGGTTTATCAGACTGCGCATCAATGAATTTTTCCAATTCCTCAGGGTGCACTTTTCGACCCGCTGAATTAATCACACGGTCAAATCGACCTTTTAAATCAAATGTAGCATCTGGATTCAACGTGATGATATCATTCGTCTGAATCCATTCATTACCGGTAATTAAGCCTGATATTTTTAGACATCCCCGCTCATCAACACGCAAGTTGACTGTACGAAAAGGTTGAAATGAGGATTCCCCTAAAGGCCTGAAAGCAATATGTGAAACCGTTTCTGTCATGCCATAGGTTTCATAAATGGGAAACGGCAATTCTTTGCTGCGTAAAATCAACGAATCAGATAAAGCAGCCCCTCCAAGTAAAATTCCTTTTGAATGATCGAAATAAGCAGGTAATTCAAGCCCAGACACAAGAATGGCATGCCATTGATTCGGAACAAAAGAAGCTAATTGAATCGAAATAGGAGCAAGATCCAATAAAGGATTGGCAGAAGGTTCAACGAGGCAAACCTTCAAATCAAGTACCAGCGCACGAACGATGACCATTGCACCGGCAATGTAGTTAACCGGCAAACAGGCCAAAGCGACATCTTGTGATTTCAATTGTAACCAATCACCCGTTGTTCGAGCGGAAGCTTCCATGGCTTTACGATCCAGCCAAATAGGCTTAGGAACACCCGTGGAACCCGATGTATGAAACAAGAAAGAGCTTTGCCCGCTTTTCCAAGCGCTACAAAATGCAAGCACCTCCCGCTCGAATTCCGAGGAAGGTTCAAACAAATCGTCCGATAGGGGAGAAAATAGCTGCATAAATCGTCAAATCATTCCAAAATTAACCAAACATTCTCTAATTTCGTGAGTTAATAGAAGGTTAATCAAATAACCTTGCGTAGATGAAAGAAGAGCCATTTTTAAATCCGATCAATCCAGACAAAGTAGCCCAAAACCCGGGCTTGCTACCTTATGCACATACCGCAGGCGGAGCTGTCATTAAACCGGAGGATACGGGTAAAACAAAGGGGAGGAGTATTTTAGCGATGCGCCAACAAACGGATCGGCAAATGAACCAACTCTATGAGCAAATGGAGGTTTTGGCCAAGCAAGCTAAACTATTAGCCGATCGCAAAGAAATATCAGAACGCATCTATGATGCTGCCATGGGTTTTGAACCCATAATTTCCGAGACTTATTACATGTATGAAAAAGAAGATGGGACCGACTTACTATCGCTTGTTGCGCCGCATGAATGGGGCCGTTCTTTTAAATACAGCCGTTATTTAGCCAAAGTAATCTTATTAGCAGACCATACCTGGGATGTTACTTACAACGAAGAATCTAATCAATAAATTATGACGTCAAATTTGCCGTGGAAAACCATTAAGGAATACAAAGACATTTTATTCCAACAATACAAAGGGATTGCTAAAATCTCAATTAATCGTCCGCACAAGCACAATGCATTTACTCCATTGACAGTACAAGAGATGTCGGAGGCAATGGAATTAGCCCGCCAAGATACATCTGTGGGTGTCATCATTTTAACTGGAGAAGGAGGAAAAGCATTTTGTTCAGGTGGTGACCAAAGTGTACGTGGCGATGGTGGATACGTAGGTGATGATTTTGTACCTCGTTTAAATGTATTAGACTTACAACGTCAAATTAGAACGATTCCTAAACCCGTCGTTGCGATGGTTGCAGGCTGGGCTATTGGTGGCGGACATGTGCTACATGTCATTTGTGATTTATCCATTGCAGCAGAAAATGCTCGTTTCGGTCAAACTGGTCCTAATGTAGGTTCTTTTGATGGTGGTTTCGGAGCATCGTATTTAGCTCGAGTAGTAGGTCAAAAGAAAGCGCGTGAGATCTGGTTGCTTTGCGATCAATATGATGCACAAGATGCACTTCAAATGGGATTAGTCAACAAAGTGGTTCCTTTAGAAGAGTTAGAAGCTACAACGGTGGCATGGTGCGAGAAAATCTTAGAAAAAAGTCCTTTGGCTTTGCGCATGTTGAAATCGGCATTCAATGCCGAACTAGACGGTCAGGCAGGGATTCAAGAATTGGCAGGTAACGCGACATTATTGTATTACCTATCCGATGAAGCGAAAGAAGGTAAAAATGCATTCCTAGAAAAACGTAAACCTGATTTCTCAAAATTCCCTAAATTCCCTTAATGATGAATTATTGGCTCGTAAAATCTGAACCATTCAAATATTCTTGGGATGATTTCGTTAAAGAAGGGAAATCTGTTTGGGATGGGGTGCGTAATTACCAAGCACGGAATAATATGAAAGCCATGCAAAAGGGCGATTGGGTATTTTTTTACCATTCAAATGAAGGCGTGGAGATTGTAGGCTTAGCAGAAGTTAGTAAGGAATTTTATCAAGACCCTACAACTGAAGATCCAAGATGGGTTGTTGTAGAACTTAAACCAATTAAAAAATTTCCTAAAACGGTTACGCTTAAAGCGATGAAAGCAGACGATCGATTAAGTTCGCTTGCATTAATCAAACAATCTAGATTATCCGTTACCCCCGTTCAAAAAGCAGAATTTGACATCATTCTAAGTTTAACTGAATAAACATGAAAAAGGCTTTTTTGATTCTTATTGTCGTATTTATAACCATTTCCCAGGTAAATGGTCAGACGAATAAACGTGTTGAATTCCCACAAGAATCAAATCAAGTTGAAACCTTTACGATTCCTATCGGCAGTAAAGGTGTCATTCTACTAAGTCAATTAAACAAGCAAGCATTCAATCTCCGTAAGTTTTCGACCAACCTAGAACAGGAATGGTCCACGAATGCCAACATAGATTCGAATCAAGATTACGTAACGCATAGCTACGACGGAGACGATTTATACCTGTTATTTAGTCGGTTTAAGAGTAACTCTTACGTCATATTTCGTGTAAATACGGAGAAAGGAAAAGTGGATAAGTATCAAATTATTTCCGTTGACCGAATTGAAATATCTAATTTTAAAGCCTTAAACGCCTCCTTATTTATTGCTGGCGTGGTTAATTCGCAACCCGTCATATTATTCACGAATCTAAACGAAAAGAAGACACGCATTCTTCCTGCCATTGTGAAGGGACAAGCTGAGATTCAATCGATGGATTTAGATACCGCATATCAACAAATCAACGTCACCTATTCAGTGGGTAAAAAGGCCAAAGATTACCAACTCATCCTTAAATCCTTTGACGAAGATGGTAATCAAGTCAGTCAGGTATTAATGAAGCCCAATGATGAATTTGCGATGATGAATGCCAAATCGACTCAGATAAATGATTCCCTGCAAGTCGTAGTAGGCACATATGGCCATAAAAACACAGTGGGTTCTTCCAAGGGACCTAGTTCACAAGGACTCTATTTTCAATCCTTTTTAGATGGTGAAATGGCTAATTCTAGCTATACGAGTTTTACTAAATTCAACAATTTCTTTAAATTTTTAAGTCCGAAACAATTAGAGCGTCAAACCAAACGAATCAAAGATAAAGAAGAAAAAGGGGAGGACTTGCGTTTGGATTACCGTTTATTGATGCATGACATCATCCGCAAGGGTGATCACTACATCGTCGTGGCAGAAGCCTTTTATCCTGACTACAAATACAACAATTTTGGCCCTTATGGTGGCGGATTATTTCCCGGAATGACGACACTTGGCGGATTTTATTCTCCATGGAGCATGATGTATAATCCATACCGATGGGGTTATGGTAACTACGGTCTATATTCGCCATTTTCAAGTTATTACAGCCCATGGGGATATCGAGGGTACAATTATTACGGGAACCAACAGCAGTTTGACGGTTGGGTTTATACGCATGCTGTCATCGCGGAATTAGATGCACAAGGAAATTTATTGTGGGATCACTGTGTTTCCTTGCATGACATGAAAGAGCCAAAACTCATTCAAAAAATTAAAACATCTGTACAGCAAGATCAGATTATTTTAAGCTATAGCCGTGAGAATCAAATCGTTTCAAAAATCATTAGCGAACAAGGAACGAAAGAAGTCGAAAGTACACTGGCTATTGAAACCAATTTAGAAGGAGATCGAGTAAAGAAATCAGCAGATTCCGATTTAACCTATTGGTATAGCACCTATTTCTTAGCGCACGGAACACAAAATATTGTTAACCAATCAGAAGGAAAGCGTACCGTTTTCTATTTAAACAAAATTCAATTTAATCCTTAATGTCAAATCATCACCAATCTATCGCCATTGAAACACCTCAAAATTGGGGCAAAAGCTACGAATTAATCGACTCGGGCGGTTTTGAAAAATTAGAGCAGTTTGGTGAATTTGTCGTTCGCAGACCCGAACCTCAAGCCTTATGGTCTAAATCTCTTTCAGAAGAGTTTTGGGCACTCAAGGCTAACGCTCACTTCAAGAAAGAGAAGGGCAGTACAGAACGCGGAGTATGGGAAATCAAAAAAGGGGTACCGGATAAATGGTTTATTCCATACCTGTCGGAGAAATTAGACTTAAAATTAAAAATCAGTCTTTCATCATTTAAACATGTAGGCTTATTTCCTGAACAAGCCTCCAACTGGGAATTCTTAGCGAAAAACATTCCCTTATTGAGTAATCCCAAACCAAAGATTTTAAATCTATTTGCCTACACAGGAGGTGCAAGTTTGGTTTGTCGCCAAATGGGAGCAGATGTTACACACGTTGACTCAGTGAAACCTGTATTGTCTTGGGCACGCGAAAATATGGAAGTCTCTCAATTGGATTCTATTCGTTGGATGGCAGAAGATGCCTTAAAATTTGTCAAAAGAGAGGCCAGGAGAGGTAATTTCTACCAAGGGGTTTTATTAGATCCACCTGCCTACGGCCGGGGACCAGACGGTGAAAAATGGGTATTAGAAGAGCAAATAGACGACATGTTACGTTCTGTGAAAGAAATCCTAGATCAGAAAGAACACATTTTGTTAACAAACGTCTATTCCTTAGGCTTCTCAACCTTAGTGGTAGAAAATTTAGTCAATGGAATATTCAATGTACCTGAAACAGCGGAGTCGGGCGAATTATACCTTAACGACCAATACGACAAAAAACTCCCATTGGGAGTTTTCCATCGCTATTTGTATAAGTCTTAGTTTTTGGGGTAAATAACTCCTTTGGCGGCTAATAAGGTGTTTTTCATCAAAGAAACAATGGTCATTGGACCTACGCCCTTAGGAACAGGGGTGATGTAAGAACAGATTGGGAATACCGATTCAAAATCTACATCGCCCTTCAAGGCAAATCCTGATTTCTTGCTCGCATCTTCTACGCGCGTTAAACCCACATCGATAACAACCGCACCTGGTTTCACATGTGCAGCCGTGATAAACTCAGGCTTACCCAAAGCCGCAATGATAATATCGGCTTGTTGGCACATCTCCTCTAAATTTGCGGTACGTGAATGCGTCAACGTAACTGTGCAATTTCCTTGCGGATGGTTACGCTGCATCAAAATCGACATAGGTAATCCGACAATTTGACTACGTCCTACAACAACACAATGCTTTCCTGCGGTCTCAATGTTGTAATAAGCGAGTAAATCTAATACCCCTTGAGGTGTAGCAGAAATATAAGCTGGGAGTCCTTTGGCCATCCGACCAATGTTGATGGGGTGGAAACCATCCACATCCTTTGATGGATGTATCGTCTCCATCACGCGATCAGGATTAATATGATTAGGAAGTGGTAATTGAACAATTAAACCGTCCATATCTGGATTATTATTCACATCAATGACCGCTTGTAATAATTCTGCTTCCGAAATAGATGGGTCAAAACGCAATAGGGTAGAAGCGAACCCTAATTCTTCGCAAGATTTTACTTTATTCGCGACATAGGTTTCAGAAGCACCATTATTGCCCACAAGAATGGCTACCAAATGGGGAGCACGCTTACCTGACGAAACTAATTCTTGAACCTCTTTCGCAATAGACGCTTTCATGGATTCAGCGACCATTTTACCATCAATAATCTGACTCATATCTTATTTTTTTCTTGTTGTCTTCTTAGGAGCAGGAGCTACATCACCTAATGCAATACAATCTTCCAAAGTTAAACTTGCAGGATCTTGATCCTTTGGAATTTTTACATTCCGCTTTCCAATTTGGATATAAGGTCCATACATGCCATTAACGACCTTAATCGCTGCATTCTCAGGAAATTCCTTAATTATCTTATTCGCTTCAGCATTACGTTTAGCCAAAATCAATTCAATCGCACGCTCTTGAGTCAATGAAGTCAAATTGTCTGTCTTACCTAACGAAATATATTTACCATTGTGTTTCACATAGGGACCAAAACGACCTTTTCCCGTTTCAATCAATTGATCTTCAAAATAGCCTAATCCAGCCGATTCAGCCGCTTTTAATGCCGCCTGCATGACCAATACAGCCTGATCTATTTCAATCGTAAAAGGATCATTGGGTTCTGGAAGACTTGTAAATTTACCATCGTATTTGATATAAGGCCCTAATTTACCGGCACCAATCACAACGGGCTTATCATCCAAAATACCGATTTCGCGTGGCAATTTCGGTCGGGCCAACAAGGCAATCGCATCTTCTAAACTCAAGGTTGCAATCGAATGATGTTTGGCTAAATTGGCAAATACCGGCTTATCCTCTTCACCCGACTCGCCCAATTGAACAAATGGGCCAAATTTTCCTAAACGAACCGATATTTTCTTTCCTGTTTCAGGATCCACACCTAACTCACGACCACCACCGACAGAACTTCGAGCGATGCTTTTACTATCCTCAATTGTTTTATGGAATGAACCATAAAAATCCTTCATCAATTTAACCCAAGGTAATTTCCCTTGTGCAATGTGGTCAAATTCATTCTCCATTTCAGCGGTGAATGTATAATCGACAACTTCTTGAAAATTTTCAACTAGAAAATCAGTGACAAGCGTACCAATATGCGTAGGGAATAACTTTGACTTCTCTGCACCTACAATTTCGGTTGCCTTTACACCCGCAATCTCATCATCCTTTAAGGTCCAGGTTTGAAATGATCTTTCCTTTCCTGCACGATCTTCCTTCTCCACATAAGCACGCTTAATAATCGTAGATATCGTAGGTGCATAAGTTGACGGCCGTCCAATTCCCTTTTCCTCTAAAGCCTTCACTAAGCTTGCCTCGGTATAACGCGGAGCGGCACGTGAAAAACGTTCCTGTGCCTTCAATTCATCTAGCTGGAGCACTTGGCCCACAGACAATGGAGGCAACATATCTTTGTTTTCATCCTCATCTTCGTCATCTTTACCTTCCAGGTAGGCTTTTAAGAAACCTTCAAAAGCGATCACCTCACCTTGTGCCACCAATACTTCTGTGGTCGTAGAAATCTCAATTTGTGCCGTTGTTCTTTCTAGTAAAGCATCTGACATCTGCGATGCGATTGAACGCTTCCAAATCAATTCATATAACTTACGTTCTCTAGAATCACCTGATAGGGTAGACATACCAAAATCCGTCGGACGAATGGCTTCGTGAGCCTCTTGAGCACTATCCGATTTCGTTTTAAATTGACGAGCGTAATGAAATTTCTCACCATAATTCGATTCAATCGCAGCTTTAGCCTTATCTCGTGCTTCTTGTGATAACATGGTTGAATCCGTACGCATATAAGATATACGACCTGATTCATATAGTTTCTGTGCGATTGACATGGTTGTAGCCACAGCATATCCCAATTTACGCGATGCTTCTTGTTGTAAGGTAGACGTGGTAAAAGGAGGAGCAGGGGTCTTTTTTGCTGGTTTAGTTTCTAAACTCTTAATCGAAAATGTAGCACCCACACATTTTTTCAAAAACTCCAAAGCATCACCCTCTTTGGCAAAATTCTTAGCCAATTCAGCCTTTAATACCTTTTTACCAGGTAAATCAAATAGCGCACTTACTTTGAATGTTGCGATACTGGCATGTTGTTCAATTTCTTTTTCACGTTCAACAATCAAGCGAACAGCGACAGATTGAACACGGCCCGCTGATAAACCTTTTTGTACTTTAGACCAAAGGACCGGGGAAAGTTCAAATCCAATCAAACGGTCCATGATCCGACGCGCCTGCTGTGCATTCACCAAATCCATATCAATGGCACGTGGCTGCTCAATCGCTTTTAATATGGCAGATTTCGTAATTTCACGAAATACGATACGCTTTGTGTTATCCTTTAAATTCAAGGCTTCTTTTAAATGCCACGAAATAGCTTCTCCCTCACGGTCGTCGTCAGTCGCTAACCAAACTTCTTCACAAGATTTCGCCAACTTTTTTAATTCCGAAATAACCTGTGTCTTGTCCGCGGAAACCACATAGGTGGGCGTGAAATCATTATCCACATCGATGACCTTATCACCTTTGGTAGGTAAATCCCGCACATGACCGAAAGAAGATTTTACAATAAAATCCTTACCCAAATAACCTTCTATCGTTTTTGCTTTTGCGGGGGACTCAACTATGACCAAATTTTTTGCCATCAGATAAATGTTTCAGGTTAAATTTTCGAAATGACCTCAAATATAGTCGCTTAAAATGTATTTGTTAACAATTAAAGCGAAAGCACTAAAAAAAATCTAAATAATTATATTATTCTGGAATATTACCTATTCGAATACGCGAATTGATATTTACCCGAAAGCCAATGTAATTAAATTGACCATTGGAGAAGTTGGCAATCGCCTCCAAACGCAATACCTTAATTACCCCATCCAAACCATAGCCCAACTCTTGATAAAACAATTTCTGTTTGGGAAGATAAACGGCATTCGCAATGAGTAATTCTTTCACATAGGCTTTCTTAGTACCTAAGATCGGTTTTAGCCACAAATTAGAAAACTGAAATTGCGATAAAGCCTCTAAATAGGTGCCCGAGGTACTATAGGCATAATGGTTGACATTCAAGCGTTGATTAGCTCCTGAGGTAAAATTCTGATAATAGCCAACGAGGCGGTGAGAAGCTAACATATCACCCGTCTGAATCAAATTCAAACCTCCATTAAAGTGTTTGTAATCCAAAAAATATTCCGGTGATCGACCGAAAAAAGTACCTGAGTTTAAAATAAATCCAGATTTTACCCAAGGTGAAAGGGCTAAGTTCTGGACATAAGAAAATTCTAGCATTTGAAAATCTACCTGGGATCCGAAAACCTCAGGCCATCCAGCACGGTATTTGATTTGAATTAATGGCGAAGACCCCCAATCACTTTGACGCGTTGAATTCAAGTAGGATTGAGTCAAAAATGGTCTAAAACCCAAGGTAAATTGAGTAATGAAAGATTGATGATTATCAAATCCTTCCTTGATGCTTTCATCATTTGTAGGGTTATTGCTACTGAATGTCCGATTTAAATAATTAACCCAATGATATCCTGTCGAATTATCCATTTGCGATCTAAACGCTGACTCAGCAGATGCTTTCATAAATAATCGAGATGAGAATCGCTTTAACATGGATATATTCCAATATTGTTTGCGATATATTTTCATTTGATTGTTTTTCAGCAACAACGTTGACAACGAATTCATCTCGGGCGAAATCGTATTATCAGGATTATATTGTGCGACATAATCCCCTTGTGAAGCGGAAATATCAAAATTTTCCGTTTTGTAGCGCAGCTTGATATAACCTGTATTCCGATTTAGTCCAAACGAACGACGCCCTAAAACCTCTGTTTCCAACCAATGGTAACGCGCCCAACGTTTCCGAAAAACCAAAGCGGCATTCGATACAAAACCTTCCACGGTATTAAAGTTAGAATCGAACACAGGTGATTTATAATAGATTTCAAAAGGATAAAAGTCGGCCCGTTTTTTACCAAAATAAAAGGACTTACTAAAAATCAACTGGTCTAATCGAAATGGACTCTTCCGCAATGTATCAAAATAGGCAATGCTTGATGAGTCTAAAGGTGCAGGAAAAAATGCCGAATGCAGGGCTTGTTTTTGTTGAACGGGCTCAATGATTACCGAATCAACAGCCTGAAGGGCAGATTGGGGCCGCTGTTTCCATTTACGAATTAAACCTTGATGTAAATTGGCTAACAATTGGCTTACGTACGTTTCATCAAAAGCACGTTCTGAAATATTGAGTACCTCATTAATTTTATTCGAATTTTCAAATTCATGTACACGAGGTTGCCAAAATTGAATTTCACCCTGCACATTTTCCTCTATTTCATATTCACCCGTTATACCTAAGACGCCACCTCTGACGTTGAAATTGGCAATGCGTGGCAACCAACTTTCATATTTGTATTGATTTTGAATATGAATGCGGTAATCGATAGCATCGGATTCGACACTTCCATCAAAACCCACGAACATCCCTTCTTGGCTTAAAGTCAATATTCCTGAGAATAAACGATCCGTTTTCATTTTCGGTGTAACCGTAAATTGATAGACTGCTTGACCCTGTAATTGAAATGTTTGTTTAAACGTATATTGATAATAACTTCTTGCATGGAAGTTTAGCGGGGATACACATTGGGTCCCAACAAAATCTTGATAAAAATCGGACCAGAAAAATAGGGTAGGGCGCGGATACTTAATTTGATTGCCTTGGACTGATTTAACATGATGAATCATTTGATTCATCGCACCCAAATAAACATGCGAATTCGTTTGTTTACCGTACCATTGACCAATCTTAATCCCCTCCAATTTTTGAAGACGTTGTTTTCCTACATAAGGAAAACGGTCAAAACGTCCCTTTTCGGTAATTTCCACATCAAATTGAAGGTGCCTTATTTGAGCTGCATGGTTGGGAGCTTTTGTTATGGCAAGATCAACAACCGCTTGAAAATCATTCATTTGTGCCCACACGAATTGCGATGTACACAAGAGACAAATGAAAAACAAGTGATGAATAACTTTCAAATTGAATAGGCTTAATTGGCTAATAAAGGAGCCAAAAACATTATTTAACAGGGAAACGATTGCCAAATTTCAATAAAATATAATTGCTTGGAAATCATAGCCTTCAAAATTGGCAATTTTCAAGCGAATCTATTAATTTTGCGAGCAATTTCTTATATAAAAATTATTAACATGGCCTTTGACATTGAAATGATTAAAGCTGTTTACGAAAGAATGCCGGCTCGCATCGCAGCAGCTCGTGCATTAACTGGTAAGCCGCTTACGTTAACTGAAAAAATCCTTTACAGCCATTTATGGGAAGGAACACCTTCTACAGCGTATGCACGTGGAAACTCATATGTAGATTTCGCACCTGACCGTGTTGCGATGCAAGATGCAACAGCCCAAATGGCTTTGTTGCAATTTATGCAGGCAGGTCGTCCGCAAGTTGCTGTTCCATCAACTGTTCACTGTGATCACTTAATTGAGGCAAAAGTAGCTTCAACAACGGATTTAGCAGTAGCTGTAGATAAAAATAAAGAAGTTTACGATTTCTTGTCATCGGTTTCAGATAAATACGGTATCGGATTCTGGAAACCAGGCGCAGGTATTATTCACCAAGTAGTATTGGAGAATTATGCTTTCCCAGGAGGTATGATGATTGGTACTGACTCACATACAGTTAATGCAGGTGGATTAGGTATGATCGCGATTGGCGTAGGTGGTGCAGACGCATGTGATGTGATGGCAGGTTTAGCTTGGGAGCTTAAATTCCCTAAGTTGATCGGTGTTAAATTAACAGGAAAATTAAACGGTTGGACAGCTCCCAAAGATGTAATCTTAAAAGTAGCAGGAATCTTAACGGTTAAAGGCGGTACAGGATGTGTGGTTGAATACTTCGGCGAAGGAGCTACTTCGATGTCATGTACAGGTAAAGGTACTATTTGTAACATGGGTGCTGAAATTGGTGCAACGACATCAACTTTCGGTTACGATGATTCAATGGCTCGTTATTTGAAATCGACAGGTCGTGCAGATGTTGCAGACATGGCAGATCAAGTACGTGAGCACTTGACAGCAGATCCTGAAGTATATGCAAATCCAGAGAAATATTTTGATCAAGTAATCGAAATCGATTTAGATACATTAGAGCCTTATTTAAACGGTCCTTTCACACCAGATTTGGCTACGCCTATCTCTAAAATGAAGGAAATGGCTGAGAAAAACGGATGGCCTACAAAAATTGAAGTAGGTTTGATCGGTTCATGTACAAACTCATCCTACGAAGATATCGCGCGCGCGGCATCTTTGGCGAAGCAAGTAGCAGCGAAAGGATTAAAAACAAAAGCACAATTCACAATCACACCAGGTTCTGAATTAGTTCGT
This sequence comes from Cytophagaceae bacterium, assembly GCA_017984215.1. Classification (GTDB taxonomy): domain Bacteria; phylum Bacteroidota; class Bacteroidia; order Cytophagales; family Spirosomataceae; genus Aquirufa; species Aquirufa regiilacus. The sequence continues at coordinate 57,093 of JAGOAA010000001.1, read as the reverse complement.
TACACGATTGAGCGTGATGGATTTATAGATACATTTAATACAATCGGTGCGACAGTATTCTCCAATGCATGTGGACCATGTATTGGACAATGGGCACGCCCAGGAGCTGAAAAAGCGGAGAAGAACACCATTGTTCACTCATTCAATAGAAACTTTGCAAAACGTGCCGATGGCAATCCAAACACATTTGCATTTGTAGCTTCACCCGAAATGGTAACAGCTTTAGCGATTGCGGGTGATTTAACATTTAATCCACTAACAGATACCTTGACTAACGAAAAAGGTGAGCAAGTTAAATTGGATGCTCCTTCAGGAGATGAATTACCGAAATTAGGTTTTGCAGCTGAAGATGCGGGTTATCAAGCACCGGCAGCTGATGGTTCTGGTGTTCAAGTGAAAGTTTCCGCAACTTCAGATCGTCTACAATTATTAGACCCATTTGCAGCTTGGGAAGGTACTGACTTATCTGGCTTGAAATTATTGATCAAAGCTAAAGGAAAATGTACAACAGATCATATTTCGATGGCAGGCCCTTGGTTGAAATACCGTGGTCACTTAGATAATATCTCGAACAACATGTTAATCGGTGCGGTCAACTTCTTTAATGAGAAAACGGACAACGTTAAGAACCAATTGACAGGTGAATATGGCGCAGTACCAGCAACTCAACGAGCTTACAAAGCGGCGGGAATTGGTACCATCGTAGTAGGAGATACTAACTACGGTGAAGGATCATCACGTGAGCATGCGGCGATGGAGCCTCGTCACTTAGGTGTTCGTGCGGTTTTAGTTAAATCATTTGCACGTATTCACGAGACCAACTTGAAGAAACAAGGTATGCTGGCGTTAACATTCGCAAATGAAGCAGACTACGATAAGATTCAAGAGAATGACAGCATTAACATCGTTGGCTTAGGTTCATTTGCACCAGAGAAATCATTAACGATTGAATTGGTACACGCAGATGGTTCAAAAGACAGTTTTGCTGTGAATCACACCTACAATGCGCAGCAAATTGAATGGTTCAAAGCAGGTGGTGCCTTGAACATTATTCGTGCATCAGTAAAATAGATTTGATTTAAGGCGTAAAATGTCTAATTTTGCGCCTTAATTTTTATAATTAAGCCCTTTAAAAATTTACCATGGCAGCGATTAACGCAGTTAAAATTTTCTCCGGATCTGCATCCAATTACCTAGCAAAGGAAATTGCTAAGTATTATGGCAAGGATTTAGGAGCTGTTACCACTTTACGATTCTCAGATGGTGAAATGTCACCTAGTTTTGATGAGTCAGTTCGCGGCTGTGATGTATTTATCATTCAATCTACATTTCCTACGGCGGATAACTTGATGGAATTATTGTTGATGATTGATGCTGCAAGAAGAGCGTCAGCACACTATGTGACTGCCGTTATTCCTTATTTTGGTTACTCGCGTCAAGATCGTAAAGATCGTCCACGGGTAGGAATTGGAGCCAAATTAATTGGCAATTTATTGACTGCTGCAGGTGCCGATCGTTTAATGACGATTGATTTGCATGCAGGTCAAATTCAAGGGTTCATGGATTTCCCAGTAGATCACTTGGAAGGAAATGCCATTTTTGTTCCTTATTTGAAATCTTTGAATTTACAAAATATCGTCTTCGCTTCACCCGATGTGGGAGGCGTAGTACGTACACGTAACATGGCCAAATTCTTCAATGCGGAGATGGTTATTTGCGATAAGCACCGTAAACGTGCCAATGAAATTGCTTCGATGCAATTAATTGGTGATGTGAAAGGGGCAGATGTAGTCTTAGTCGATGACTTAATTGATACCGGTGGTACTTTATGCAAAGCCGCTCAATTATTAATGGACAAGGGTGCAAATTCAGTTCGCGCGGTGGTAACTCACCCGGTTTTATCTGGAAAAGCGTATGAGAACATTTCTAATTCGGTATTGACTGAATTATTGGTGACTGATACCATTCCTCAGAAACAAACATGCGACAAAATTAAGGTACTATCCGTAGCTGAGCTATTTGCAAAGGCAATCGGACGTATCCGTGATCACGAGTCTATCAGTTCATTATTTATTAAATATTAATTTCAACCGTTTTCAGGGGATAGCCTTCGAGCGAAAGACTGGAAACACTAACAAACACAAAATGAAAAAGTTAGAAATCGTAGGGTATAAGCGCGCTACACTAGGTACAAAAGGTTCAAAAGATTTACGTGCAGAAGCACTAGCTCCATGTGTATTATATGGTGGTAAAGAGCAATTGCATTTCGCTGTTCCAATGATCTTGTTCCGCGAGTTATTATATTCTGCAGATGTTTACGAAGTAGAATTGAACATTGAAGGTGACATTCACCGTGCTATCTTGCAAGATGCTCAATATCACCCAGTAAACGAAATGATTCTTCACGTTGATTTCTTAGAAATCACTGCTGAAAAACCTATCAAAATTGACGTTCCGGTAAAAATCATTGGTAACTCTCCAGGCGTTATCAAAGGGGGTAAAATGGTACAAAAATTACGTAAAGTCTCTTTACGTGGTTTAGTAGCTAACATTCCTGATTTTGTTACTGCTGATATCTCTGGCCTTGATTTAGGTCAAACTGTAAAAGTTAACAAGTTGAAAGTTGAAGGTTGCGAAATCTTAAACCCAGCTTCTAACCCAGTTGCAACAATTGATATCCCAAGAGCATTAAGAGGTAAATTAACTGCTTAATTCTCATTGAGGAATTTCTGATAGAACTAAAAAAGCCATCCGTCAAATGACAGATGGCTTTTTTTATGGTATTAATTATCAAGATCGATAATCAGGCTAAGCACAAAAACGATTCGATACCATTTTAATGATACAAAATTAAGATAGAACTAAAAAAGCCATCCGTCTCATATTACGGATGGCTTTTTTTATTTTAAGCGATTCTCTATGATGAGAATCGCTTAAAATCAATTAACGTTTCGCAACCATCTTTACGATAGGTGTTGGAGCTTTCACATTTGCATGTGAAGCTTTTGGACCCACGTGAATGTAAGGAGCTATAACCAAAGAAACGATTGACATCAATTTAATCAAGATGTTCATCGAAGGACCTGAGGTATCTTTGAATGGATCACCTACAGTATCTCCAGTTACAGCAGCTTTGTGTGGCTCTGAACCTTTTTTGAATGTTTGACCATCAATTAACACACCCTTCTCAAATGATTTCTTAGCATTATCCCAAGCACCACCCGCGTTCGATTGGAAAATACCCATCAATACACCTGATACCGTTACACCAGCTAATAAACCACCCAATACTTCAGGTCCCATGGTAAAACCAACAATCACTGGAACTGTCAAAGCAATAGCTCCTGGAAGAATCATTTGACGAATAGAAGCTTCTGTCGAAATAGCCACACATTTTTCATACTCTGGCTTAGCTTTATATTCCATAATTCCTGGAATCTCACGGAATTGACGACGAACCTCATTCACCATTTCCATAGCAGCTTTACCTACAGCAGAAATACACAAAGCAGAGAAGATAAAAGGAATCATTCCACCTACAAATAAACCTGCTAATACATCCGCCTTATAAATATCGATTGCATCAATCCCAGCAATACCAACAAATGCAGCAAACAAAGCCAATGATGTTAACGCAGCCGAAGCAATCGCAAAGCCTTTACCCGTAGCCGCTGTTGTATTTCCTACCGCATCCAAATTATCCGTACGATCACGAACTTCAGAAGGTAATTGAGACATTTCAGCAATACCACCCGCATTATCCGCGATAGGACCAAACGCATCAATCGCTAATTGCATGGCTGTTGTTGCCATCATACCTGCTGCTGCAATAGAAACACCATAGATACCTGCAAAATGATAAGATGCAATGATACCAGCTGCTAATACTAAAATTGGCAATACCGTTGATTCCATACCTACAGCTAAGCCACCAATGATATTCGTCGCATGGCCTGTACCTGATTTTTGTACAATAGAATCCACTGGACGCTTACCCATGGCAGTGTAGTATTCCGTGATGATTGACATTAATGTACCTACAACCAATCCTACAATAATCGCATAAAACACATCCATGGCTGAAAATGTAGTTCCACGAAGTGTTAAGCTCTCAGGCAATATATTCGTTACCAAGAAGTAAGAAGTAACAAACGTAATCGCGATCGAAGTATAGTTTCCTAAATTCAACGCATTCTGAACAGAATCTGTTTCTTTCGAAATACGAACAAAGAAAGTAGATACCAAAGAAGCAATTAAACCAACTCCTGCAATTAACATAGGTAATAAAACAGGGGAGAAGCCACCGTAATTATCTGTTACAGCTATTTCCTGACCCAATACCATCGTTGCAAGAATCGTAGCAACATAAGATCCAAATAAATCAGCACCCATACCTGCCACGTCACCTACGTTATCACCAACGTTATCCGCGATAGTTGCAGGGTTACGAACATCATCTTCTGGAATACCAGCTTCAACCTTTCCAACTAAATCTGCACCAACGTCAGCAGCTTTCGTATAAATACCACCACCAACACGTGCGAATAAAGCAATTGATTCAGCTCCTAATGAGAACCCAGCCAATACCTCGATCGCTGTTTTCATCTCGACAGATGTCAAGGCTTTTCCTTCCGCAAAAATCTGATAAAAAGCGATGAATAATCCGCCTAATCCTAAGATCGCTAAACCAGCAACGCCCATACCCATCACAGAACCTCCTGTAAAGGAAACGTTCAAAGCTTTAGCTAAGGAAGTCCGAGCCGCTTCTGCAGTACGTACATTGGCTTTCGTAGCAACAATCATCCCGATATAACCTGCTGTTGCAGAAAAAATCGCTCCGATTAAAAAAGCTACCGCAATTAAAGGTGAAGAGTGAATTGGATTTTCTGCTGTTCCTGTTTGAGTACCTAACCAAGCTAATAGTATTGCTGTAGGAATAGCAAAATAGGTTAATATTTTCCATTCTGCTTTTAAAAATGCAATCGCACCATCAGCAATGTATCCTGATAGTTCCTGCATCTTGTCATTTCCTGCATCTTGTTTCGATACCCAACTAAATTTCCATGCTGTATACAGCAATCCTACTATACCAAAAGCAGGTACTAAGTAAATAATTTGATTCATAAATAAAGATTTAGATTATTTCATAAAAATTTAGCACAATTAAGGGGATTTGAGGCAGAATTCCAACTAAAATGGCATGGTTAACGAAACTTTCCACTTAGATGGCACCCAATTTCCTACAGGCTTGGCTACTTCTATGCCAAATGCCTTAAAAATACCTTGCAGACCATAGGCTAATTCATAATATCCATTCTGCAAATTCATTTCACCTTTATTCAATCCACTAAAGCGCAGGTGTTCTCTAATTCCATATAAATAGAACCACTGGCTTTGCGAATAGATAAATTTACGAGGGCTCCATTTCGCGTGAAAAACCAATGAGCGCTCTGCTGTACTAAATTGATACATAGGCAAGGCACTAAAACCAAAAGGCAGACTCGATATAATCGTTATCTCATTCCCATTAAAATGAGTAAAGTCCATAAAATACTGAGGCTTAACAAAATAATCCTCATATCGAACTTGATAAGCCAAACTTCCCAAGCGATTTAAGTTAATGGTCTGATCAACTTGCAATCCTACTTTAGAAAACCCATTCGATCCCATCACGAATTGAGACTCCAATTGTACCTTTAAAGGATTGACTGGTTGATTTAAACGTCTTACTTGATTAACCAATCGCCAAGATGCTCCCGGTTGCCAAACAATACGCATTCCCAAACTCCATTGATCATGACGATTAAAACGGGTGTCCGCTAGCTCTGATGATACCGGATAATTAGGAAGAAATCGCTTTTCTTGTTGGTACCAACCATGTTCTACCACATTATCTAAAGCGTTTCTTTGTCGATACTCCAATTCCCCGGAAAGTTGCCAAGGAGCACGTATTTGATACTGATACGATAATCGAACAAATTGTTTTTCATAAAAACGCAAATAACTGGTAGAATTAAAAAGTGCTGTACTTGAATTTAGATTTATTGGCATTGTTTTTGCCGAACTAAAATTCACCAACTGCGATCCAAGGCTAAAATTTACTAGTTGGCGACCTCCCGCGGATTTTCGCTCAAAAGATACATCCCCATTTACCACATTTCGAATAAATGCATAACGTGCATTTCCACCAATTCGAATGTAATCAGTCTCTGAAATTTGATGATTAAAACTTAATTCACGATTTAGGAAAAACCCGTCCACAGGTGTAAACCCACCGCCAAACATGCCTATTGTAAACGAATTACCAAGACCATTCTTCTCATAATTGTATCGTTTTCCGAAAAACAATTGAGCAGCATTAAATTTAGGTAGTGAATTCAATGAATCCTTCGTCATCTTAGCCCTTTCAAAAACATATAAACTATCTGCCTCTTTAAAGCCCTTAATTTCCGCTTCTGTTAAAGGCACTTCACGTGCCTCGTTCCAAAAGTCATCTGATTTCTTGTCGGCAAGTGAATCCACCTTCATTTCATAAACACTACTGAATCCTTCTTGCCTTAAGGTATCTACCTTTTTCTCTTCTTTGGCTATTTTCTTCAATACACGCTTTAATTTTCTACGTGTTATTTCTCTTTCTAACGCTTTCTTAGCGTCTTTCACGGGTGTTCTGTCTATCTCTTTGGCTAAAGATTTATCCAAGCGCTCTTCAATAATTTGCGGCTTTACCAAAAATGCAGGGTTCACTTGAATTTGATATGACTTAATTTGTGTCACATAATTGACACTAAATCCCAACCCTAATGCCTGCATATTCGCCCGCATTTCATAGCTTACGGGCATCCAAACGCCTTGAAATTCAGCATTCTGCTGGCTTAAAGTATAATTTCCATTGCTATTTTTAAAATGTAGACGCAAGGAATATATACTCCAAGTATCCTCCACGACCATTATTTCCCCATCAAATAAATCCACAGAAAATGACTTCGGTCGAACTTGAATTTTACTTACAGTTTTACCAGCCTGTGTAAAACTTCCTAAAAAACTAAAGTTATAAAATTGAAATGCCTGCGGTGAAATAGGAGATATCAATGCTCCCCAAACCTTAGGTTGATAAAAATTAGTTTGCGTCGCACGTAAATTAGGTGCATCTGCCGTTTTCATGGCCAAAGGCAAATTACTTCGATTGGAAATTACCCTTTCCTTCACCTGATTGGGGCGTTTATATTCCACTTGGTTTACTCCTTCAAGAACATAAGTTCGCCCAACTTTAATTCCGGCATCTTTTTCCAATTGTTTTCCAAAAGCCAAATCAGCCAATTTTGTTATCGAGGTGATCTTTCCTCCACCTTTTACATACGCTTTTGCTTGGTAGGCATTAAGTTCTTTTAAATGAAACGGAGCCATGGAAATCATCCGTCGCATAATACCAATGGCAGGATCCTCCTTTAATGCGCGAATATTAACTTCCTCTAAGGATACAGCCTGCTCTTGCATGACAACAACAAAATCTCGTTTCTTCTCATCCAAACCTAAATCTAACTCAATGGCTTGAGGTGCATAGCCTACGTGTCGAAAAACCAATTTATTTTTACCCGACTTTAACCGAATTTCAAAGTTGCCATCTTCATTGGCTAAAGTTCCTTGATTTGAATTTTCGACCCAAATGGATGTAAAAGCCAATGCATCTTTCCGAGAATCAATCACCTTTCCTTGCAGGGATTGACCTATTAGTGACAATGGAAGTAAAAAAAAGAGTAACAGTAGCTTCATGCTGCAAGATTCGAAGATTATAGGAATACACCATGTTAAAAACTGATAATTTAATAAAAGGCAGTAAATTTGAGAAAATATGGGATTTACACACCGACAACTTTTTCAGAAACACATGGCGCCAACGTCCGATGCCCCTTTGGCATTGGAGATCAAGTCGGCGGAACACATCTATTTAACAGATGTTGATGACAAGAAATACATCGACCTGATTTCTGGCATTGCTGTTTCGAATGTCGGGCATCGTAATCCTGAAGTTGTACAGGCAATTAAAGATCAATTAGATCAATATATGCATCTTATGGTTTATGGTGAATACATTCAGAGTCCCCAAGTATTATTAGCCGAAGCCTTAGTTAAGTCAACAAATACAAGTAGCTTGAATCAAGTATATTTTACGAATTCAGGTACTGAAGCGGTGGAAGGAGCCATGAAATTAGCCAAACGATATACAAAACGTCGGGAAATTATCGCTTGTCACAACGCCTACCATGGAGCAACTCAAGGTGCCTTGTCACTTGCAGGCGACGAACAATTCAAAAATAGCTTCCGACCACTATTACCGGACGTGCGGCATATTCAACATGGCAATCTTGATGATTTAAATCAAATAACCATAAAAACTGCTGCGATATTCATTGAAATCGTAGGAGGTGAGGCTGGCGTAAAAACGGCCTCTAAAGCCTATTTTAAAGCACTAAGAGCTAGATGCACAGAAGTTGGCTGCCTATTAGTACTCGATGAAATTCAGACAGGGTTTGGCAGAACAGGAACTTTTTGGGCATTTCAAGCCATGGATATCATTCCAGATGTTCTCCTTAGTGCTAAAGGAATGGGAGGGGGGATGCCCATTGGAGCTTTCTTAGCAAATGAATCGTTGATGCAAACGCTTTCATATGCACCCGTTTTAGGTCACATTACGACGTTTGGAGGACATCCTGTTTCATGTGCAGCTTCTTTAGCGACCCTAAACTACATTCAAAATAATCGATTGTTAGAGCAGATTGAAGAAAAGCACCAACTTTTCAAGCAATTATTAATTCACCCCATCATCAAGGATTTTAGGGGAGTAGGCCTCATGATTGCTGTCGAAATGCAAGATTTCAAAACCGTAAAGGCGGTAATTGACACCTGTATTCTCAATGGCCTAATAACTGATTGGTTTCTTTTTTGCGATAATTCCTTACGCATTGCACCACCCTTGGTGATCACATTAGATGAAATAAAAATGGCTTGCAACATTTTGTTACAAGCCATGGATAAAGTCTATAAAAGCTAATTAAGCGTGCTTTAAAAGGGTTTCAGCCAAAACTGATTTTGGAATATTTCCACCTACTAAACGCTCAACCATTTCGCCATTCTTAAATACCATCAACGTAGGAATCGAACGAATTCCCAATGATGCAGGTACAGCTGAATTAGCATCTACATTCATTTTTGCAACAACCGCCTGACCTTCAACATCTCCCGCTAATTCCTCTACAATTGGCCCGATCATTTTACAAGGTCCACACCATTCAGCCCAGAAATCGACTAATACGGGTGTTGGTCCACTAATTAATTCTTGAAAGTTGGCATCCGTTGCCTCTACATATTTTCCCATGTGCTAGTTTATTTTAAAGTTCAAAATTATAACAATTCAAGTATAAGAATAAGTTCCCGACAAATATTTTATGAAATTAATCGAAAGCCAACCTTTTCTAAGTCGATTAAATCAGCAATTAATGTCTTTCCAATGCGAATTTGCATTTTCCGCGATAAAAAATCCATTTGCAATTTCTCCTCTTCGTCAAACACTTCGATAACTAATTTCTTGTTCCCTTTGTTTCGATCCAATACATCGAATAAATTATCCATTAAAGACGGAGTCAAGTGCTTTAAGTGAAGCGAAAGTTTCATTTCCTTCGTCCGCTCTTCCAAAACCTCTGAAAGCAGTTCGATGGATTGAATCTTGAAGACCATCTGCTCCATGTAGCGGTTTTTTTGTTGGTAAGAACCTTGTAAAAACAACATCCGGTCCTGACCAATAAATCGTTCAAATTCGATGTAATCTTTCCCAAAGAGTGCAAATTCATAATTACCCGAATAATCTTCCAAGGTAAATATCATGAACTGATTTCCATTAGCAGATGTCCGCACATTCATTTTTGTAACTATTCCTGCTACAGATTGAACCGCACCGGGTTTGGAATCCAATTGTGAAACCGTCGAATTAGTGAAGTTTTGAATCTCAACCTTGTATTCATCCAGTGGATGTCCCGAAATGTAGACCCCAACAACCTCTTTCTCATTCTTTAATTGCTCCATAACCGACCAGGTCTCTGATACGGGTAAACGAGGCTTCGCGATATCATTGCCTGTACCAGCGCCTAAATCACCGAATAAAGACTGCGTTGCTTCCGCCTTCAATTCTGCCATGCGAGAAGCATATCGTACAATTTTATCAATAAATGTCGTGCCATCGTCCATCGCAAAATAATGCGAACGCTGTACCTCTGCGAAACAATCAAATGCACCCGCTAAGGCCAACGACTCCATACTGCGTTTGTTCACTTGACGTACATTGACCCGAGAAACAAAATCATAAATATCTTTATATTCGCCATTTTTGGTACGCTCTTCTACAATAGCATCAACGGCAGCTTCACCTACGCCTTTAATAGCTCCTAGACCAAAACGAATATGCCCTTTTTTATTAACCGCGAAAGAACGAGACGATTCATTCACATCGGGAACCAATAAAGGAATTCCCATACGCTTACACTCATCCATGAAGAAGGTAATCTTTTCAATATTCCCTAGAGAATTCGAAAGAACCGCGGCCATGAATTCGGATGGATAATTAGCTTTTAAATAACCCGTTTGATAGGCAACTAATCCGTAACATGTTGAGTGAGACTTATTAAAGGCATATTGTGCAAAAGCTTCCCAGTCGGTCCAAATCTTTTCCAACTTAGGCGCTGGATGATTATTTGCCTGTCCACCTTCCATGAACTTGCCTTTCATCTTGTCAATCGTCGCCTTATCTTTCTTTCCCATTGCTTTACGCAACACATCGGCATCTCCTTTAGAGAAATTTGCCAATTTCTGCGAAAGCAACATCACTTGCTCCTGGTAAACCGTAATCCCATAGGTATCATTCAAATACTCTTCCATTTCTGGTAAATCGTATTCAATCGCTTCCCGACCGTGTTTACGCGCAATGTAATTCGGTATATAGACCATTGGGCCTGGACGGAACAAGGCATTCATGGCAATTAAATCCGAGAATTGATCGGGCTTTAAATCACGTAAATGTTTTTGCATTCCCGGAGATTCAAATTGGAATGTTCCATTCGTCTCTGCTCGTTGGTATAATTCAAATGTCAACTTATCATCCAATGGCAAATCATCCAAGACAATCGTAACGCCATGGTTTTGCTTGATTAATCGAACGGCCTCCTTTAAAATGGACAGGGTCTTTAAACCCAAAAAGTCCATCTTAATCACACCCGCATTCTCAATCACAGATCCATCGTATTGCGTAATTAGTAGGGCTACATCTTTAGAAGCCGCTACCGGCAAAATATCAGTCAAATCAGAAGGTGCGATGATGATACCTGCCGCGTGAATACCTGTTCCACGAACAGAACCTTCCAAAACCAACGCATTTTCAATAACCGTTGCCGGTAAGCCACCTGATTCTTTAATCTGACGTAATTGCTTGACCTGCTCAATCTCTTCAGGATTTAAGCCTTCTTTATCTGCTAAACTCTTATCTCCATTCAAAGGCGCATTGAAAATACGCTCTAAGGTTATTTTTGGCTTTTCTGGAACTAATTTGGCTAAGGCATTAGATTCCGATAGGGGTAAGTCCAATACACGCGCAACGTCTTTGATAGACATTTTGGCGGCCATCGTACCATAGGTCGCAATATGGGCAACCTGATTCTTTCCGTATTTGTCTACGACGTAATCGATAACTTTTTGTCGGCCTTCATCATCAAAGTCCGTATCAATATCGGGTAATGACTTCCGATCAGGATTCAAGAAACGCTCAAAAAGGAGATTGTATTTAATCGGATCAATATTGGTAATCCCCAAACAATAAGCAACCACCGAACCCGCAGCAGATCCCCGACCAGGCCCCACATAAACCCCCAAATCCCGGCCAGCTTGAATAAAATCAGCCACAATCAAGAAGTAACCCGCAAAACCCATCGTCCGAATCGTATATAATTCAAAGCGAATGCGTTCCTCTACCACTTGGTCAATATCCACATAGCGCTTCTTTGCACCCTCCATGGTCAAATGTTCCAAATAATCATCCTGGGATTGAAAATTCGTCGGTATCTGGAAATTCGGCAACATCACATCCTTGGTCAATTTCAAGGTTTCAACTTTACCTACAATCTCATTCGTATTATCAATAGCCTCTGGAACATGAGACCATAATTTGGTCATTTCTTCCGTTGTCTTGAAATAAAATTGATCATTGTAAAAAGCAAAACGCTTGCCTTTCATCTCAGATCCGTCATCGATATCTTTATAGGTAGGAGTGGCCTGCTTTTCGCCTGTATTGATACACAAAAGAATATCGTGCGCATTGGCATCCTTTTGATCCAAATAATGGCTATCATTAGAAGCAATCACTTTCACATTATACTTCTTGGCAAACTTTAACAAAATCTCGTTAACTGTCTGTTGTTCAGGGATATGATGGTTCTGTACTTCAATGTAATAGTCCTCGCCAAATAAATCCAACCACCATTTAAACTCTTTTTCTGCTTCCTCTTCGCCAGAACGAAGAATAGCTTGAGGTACTGACGCGCCTAAACAACAAGTTGTTGCAATAAGACCTTTATGGTATTTTAAAACGAGTTCTTTATCGATACGCGGGTATTTAGAATACATACCCTCCATGAACCCTAATGAACAAAGCTTCACTAAGTTTTGATAACCTTCTGGATTCTTAGCCAGAAACAATTGATGGTAACGCTTATCCTTAACTTCTTTCGTAAAAACCTGCTTATGCCGATCGGCAACCAAATAAAATTCACACCCCACAATAGGTTTAACCCCTTGCTTACCTGCTTCAGCAACAAATTGAAATACACCAAACATATTACCGTGATCGGTAATGGCTACGGCAGGCATGTTATCAGCCTTCGCCTTTTTAAACATCGATGATATTTTCGATGCTCCATCCAATAATGAAAACTGCGAGTGATTATGTAAATGCGAGAATTGCATATATCAAATGGTATTAAAAAGGTTCTTTATCAAAAAAAGTGGTGTTCAAAAAATCCAAGAATGGCTTCATCACCTTCGAATCAGTCATCAATTGCGCGATGAAATCATCTTGCATTAGCTGCTTATCCGTATAATGCTTCCAATAAAACAATTGCTTACGACGTATATAAGGCGTATCCTCCGGTGAAGGATCAAAACCCTTAGGAACTTTTTGAAGCATTTCTCCTTCTGCAGTACCGAACGTGTCAGCAAATTGCGATGACTCGACAATCTTACGTAATGCGCCCCCGTTATAATCAACTTCCTGGCGATATTTAGCCATCTGATCCGGTGTCGGGTTATACATCCCGCCTCCTAAAAACGATTTACCTCCGGGTTCAATGTGTAAGTAATAATCCATGAAGCCAGATCGACGACCTCCTTCTGAGAAACTAGCGGAAAACCATGTCTTGTAGGGATCTTTGTTTTTGGAAAAACGCACATCTCGGTAGATGCGGTAGGAGCAGTGCTTGCGCTCAACCCCAACCATGTTTTCAAATTCGCTATACGAAAGAATAAGCTGCTCGATTAACTTATCAAATTTCCCTTTTTCAAGGTCATAAACACCTTTATTAGCCGCAAACCATTCTCTCGAATTATTCGCTTTCAAATCAGTCAAAAAGGTTAGTAGACCAGGGGAGATGGACATGTAAAATCGATAAATTTTAGGTAAACGAAATTAGCGAAAAATTAGCAGAAAGCCCATGGGTTAAGGACACAATTTGATGACAAAAAATATATTGGGAGAATTGAATGAATTTCGTGATTTTTGTAAAATTTTTAATTGATTTATGCGCATTTTAACTGGTATCCAATCTTCAGGAAAACCTCATTTAGGGAACATATTAGGGGCTATCATGCCCGCAATCGAACTTTCAAAAAAGCCTGGTAACGAATCATTCTTATTTATCGCAGATCTCCATACGTTGACGAGCCTTCGTGATGGCGAACAAATTCGCGCAAATACATTATCGATCGCTGCAGCTTGGCTGGCCTTTGGATTTGATACTGAAAAGAATTATTTCTACCGACAGTCAAAATTGGCAAGCTTCCACACGGAGATCATGTGGTACCTAAATTGTGTTACTCCATACCCGATGCTCGCGAATGCACATAGCTTCAAAGACAAATCCACACAAATGGCTAATGTCAATGCTGGTCTATTTACGTACCCCGTTTTACAAGCGGCTGATATTGTTTTATATGATGCGGAGTTGATACCTGTTGGTAAGGATCAACGCCAACATATTGAAATGACAAGAGATATGGCCGGGACCTTCAATCGGATGGCAGAAAAAGATATTTTCGTTATCCCTGAGGCATCTATAAATGAATCAGTCATGACGATTCCGGGTATTGACGGCAACAAAATGAGCAAATCGCTTAATAACTACATTGATATTTTCTTACCGGAAAAAGATTTACTGAAACAAATCAAGAAAATTGAATCCGATTCAACTCCTCTGGAAGACCCCAAAAATCCCGATGCGGACATAACATTCAAATTATACCAACTCATTGCGACACCTGAACAAACGGCAGAAATGCGTGAAAATTATCTGGCAGGAGGATATGGTTATGGACATGCTAAACAAGCCTTACATGGATTAATGCTCGAATATTTCAAAGAAGCACGTGAAAAATTCGATTATTACATGAATAACCCAAAACTCATTGAGGAAAAACTTGAAATTGGCGAAAAGAAGGTAGAACCCATCGCTGCGGCTACCTTAGCTCGAGTTAGAGAGGTATTTAAATTTTAAGCTATGTTTCCAGATTGGGATATAACGTTATTTAAAATGATTAATGAATCGCATACGGATGCGATGGATTCAATCATGATTTTTATGTCCAACAAATACGTCTGGATCCCATTCTATGCATTTTTGGTTTGGAAAATATATCAATCAAATCAAAAAGCAATCAAAGCGGCTTTATTGTATATCGTTTTATCCATTTTGTGGGCAGATCAAATTTCCTCTAGTTTATTAAAGCCCCTCTTAAAAAGACTGAGACCCAGCCACGTAGAAGAATTTCAAGCATGGATTCATACACCCAATGGGGCAGGGGGATTATATGGATTTTGCTCATCGCATGCAGCAAATGCTTTTGCAGTAGCCTTATGCTTCTATTTATTAACAAAAAACAAAAGCCTTGGCGCCTTTCTATTTATTTGGGCCGCTATCGTTTCTTACAGTAGAATATACTTGGGCGTACACTATCCCCTCGATGTATTGACAGGCGCATTTATTGGCTTGTCGGGTGCAATCCTTCTTAAGAAATTAGTCTACGACAAATTAACTAAGAATTCATAGGTATTCACCCCATCAGCAAAATCATCCAAGGCTGGCATTTGTGCTTGACCAAAAGGTATTTGATTCATTCCCACAAGGCATTGAATCTTATCTTTGTGTTGGTTCAACCACAACATAAGAGCTTCAGTAGATGCATATCTGTGTACATGCAATACGCCAACAGGGGATACGAGGGCCTCATTTTCCGTGACAATTAAATTACCTAAATCGAAATGTGGCACTTGATTTAAAAGAAGTAATGTTTTGTGATACTGGTAATTGTTGGAATACTTTGTGTGGTTTAAAACCCAATCTACCCCAGTCAATACATCAAATAAGGGTATTAAATCATAATCGGCTGGTACTGCAATCGTAGACACATTCCGACAACCCAATCCATAATAAGTGAAAATATCCCCAGCAAGGCCTTCAAAATCGGCCGTAGATTCATTACCTGTTAGAACGGCAACAGAACTTCTATTCTTCCGAATTATGTGAGGGACTTTAGCAAAATAATTGGCAAAATACGCAGACGAAAAGTCGGAACCCGTAGCGATCACCGCGTCAACCTTGGGTAATCTTTCTACAATATCAATAGTAAAAGAGGAATCGAGTGAATTGATTGCTTCTACATACAATTGCATCAACGCTTTATCCTGCGAACTTAATTTTATAACAACGTGATGACCAGCAGCCAAACACATCAGTAAATCGTGCATTCCGACTGCAGGCAAATTCCCAGAAAGAATTAAACCAACTTGTTTAGTGGAATTAGACTTAACAGGATATTTTTGAAAAAACATGTCCCAAATAGCCTGATCAAAAAATTGATTATCAATCGCTTCCATAGCATTCCGAATCAAAATATCGGAAAACCATGCATTCTCATTTTTGGCCCTTTCTATAAATAATTCAATTTTTTCTTTGTTGGATGAATCCTTAAAATAAATATGCAAATTAGCTATCAAGGATATAAATCGATCTTTCAACATATAGTAGGGGCTATTAACGTAATACGAATTGATACAAAGTTCTTAAAATTTTAGAATACTCTCCATAAATTATATACTATTCAAAACTTCTTATGTAAATTGCACAAAATTTTTAATACTTGTTATGGCAATTATCATTACAGACGAATGTATAAACTGCGGGGCTTGCGAACCAGAATGCCCAAATACAGCGATTTATGAAGGTGGTGTAGAATGGACTTGGGCCGGAGGAACCGCTTTAACAGAAGTAGAGTTGGAAGATGGATCTACAATGGATGCGAAATCACCCGTTGAACCCGTTTCTGAAGAGTTCTATTACATCGTTCCAGATAAATGCACCGAATGTACAGGTTTCCATGAGGAGCCACAATGTGCTGCTGTTTGTCCAGTTGATTGCTGCGTACCAGATCCAGATCACGTTGAAGACAAAGAAACACTTGAAGCTAAAAAAGCCTGGTTACACGCTGAAGCGTAAAACCCATACTCCTATATTTTAAGAGCCCATCAATTGATGGGCTCTTTTTTTTGTCCGAAAAAGTTCAATCATTAACAATTACCTCGCATTGCACTTTTCCAATTCAACTAATACACATGTTCAATTATAAAGGTAAATATTTAACATTTTTGCAAAACACCGAAAAATAGGTTTGATTTTAAACCACATTTTGTATTTTTTTTGAATTATTTGAAAAAATAGGTTTAAAAATATATCAATTTGCTTGCATCGTATTTATTTTTCATCAATCTTTGAAATGTAATCAAGCATTTATAACCTTTTAAATAATTCCGCACATGAAGAAATCTATCCTAACAGCATTTTTTGCAGCAACCGCATTTTGTGGATTTTCCCAAGAAAAAGAAGCAGAAGCTCCAAAATTTTCATTCTCTGGTTACATTGATTCGTACTATATGTTGAACTTCAACAGCCCATCGAATCGTAGTAATCTTGGAGCATCAGGTTATGAAAGAGCATTTGATCAAAAGTCAAATCAATTCTCTTTAGGTCTCGTTCAGACAAAATTTGGTTACGCAACAAAAAACTCAGATGTTGTAGTTGACTTAACTTTTGGACCAAACGCAGATTTAGGTCAATATGGTAACGTCATTGGACCTTTGGGTGCTGGCAAGGCATCAACAGCACTAGCAATCAAGCAGGCATATTTTAACTGGAAAGCTTCTGACAAATTAACCTTAACAGTTGGTCAGTTTGGAACACACATTGGATACGAAGTAATCGACGCTCCTATTAATTACAATTACTCACTTTCTAATTTATTCAATAATGGTCCATTCTATCACATCGGAGCTAAAGCGAATTATGCATTTAGCGACAAATTTTCTGCCATGGTTGGATTGGTCAACAATGTGGATAATCTAAATGATAACAATTCATCTAAAGGATTCATCTATCAGGTATTTACATCACCGGCAGCCGGCTGGAATGTTTACGTAAATGGAATCTCGTCAAATGAATCAGCACCTTTGGCATCAGGAAAAGATGATTCGGGGAGCTATAACTTATTGGACTTAACAACTTCATATCAAATCACACCTAAATACCTTTTGGGATTAAATGCCGCTTACGGATCACAAACAGGTGATTTCCAAGGTGGTGGCAATGTAGGTGATAGCAAAACTTGGGGTGGCGTTGCATTATACTCGAACTATGTATTTACAGATAAATTTAGCGTAGGTGGTCGTTATGAAGTATTTGATAATACTGCCGGTGCTCGTGCGCTTCGTGCAGCAGATGGCTCAGGAACAGATGTAAGTTCTTTAACTTTAACAGCAACGTTCACTGCAGCAGATGGACATTTATTAATTAAACCAGAATTACGTTCTGATTCATACAAAACAGCTCAATTTGATACAGATCAAGATGGCAGTTATGATCAAAAATCTCAAACAACTTTAGGACTACACTTCATTTACAAGTTTTAATTTTTCTCAATTATTCACTCTTAAATTAGCATGAACATGACTTCACAAAAACCAACATGGATCCCGCTACTGGTACTAGTAGCCATTGCAGTACTTGCATTATTTACCACATCCGTTCCAGGGGCAATGCCTACGGAGGGCTTGGACACAGGTGACACAGCCTGGATGATTGTGGCCTCTGGCCTAGTTTTATTAATGACACCAGGTTTAGCTTATTTCTATGGTGGAATGGTTAATCACAAAAACGTAATCTCGACGATGTTACAATCGTTCATCGCGATGGGTGTTATTTCTGTGATTTGGATTGTATTTGGTTTCTCATTAGCATTCGGTGATTCATTGGGTGGCTGGATTGGTGACCCTCGTACATTTTTTATGTTCAACGGAGTGTTTGATCACAAACTTTCTTTAGGATCATCTGACCAATTGAAATTCACTATTCCTTTTGCCTTGTTTGCATTTTTCCAAATGAAATTTGCGGTAATCACGCCAGCACTTATCTCAGGAGCTTTAGCAGAACGTATCAATTTCCGTGCATTCGTATTATTCATGGTTTTGTTTTGTGTTGTCGTTTATGCGCCATTAGCACACTGGACTTGGCATCCAGACGGATTCCTTTTCAACTTAGGAGTTCTTGATTTTGCAGGTGGTACTGTTGTTCACATGTCGGCAGGATGGGCTGCCCTAGCAGGAGCTTTATACCTTCGTCGTCGTAAGTCTCACATCGAGTCTAACATTTTGCCTCCAGCTAACATTCCATATGTATTATTAGGAACAGGTTTATTATGGTTTGGCTGGTTTGGTTTCAATGCAGGTTCTGCGGTAGGAGCGAATGGATTAGCAGTAACAGCTTTCGCTACAACACACGTTGCGGCGGCAGCAGCAGGTTTATCTTGGATCTTATTTGACGTAACACGTGGTAAAAAAGTATCTGCATTAGGTTTCTGTATCGGTGCTGTTGTGGGCTTAGTAGCTATCACACCTGCATCTGGATTCGTAACAGTTCCTGTCGCAATTTTCATCGGTGTTATTGCTGCGATTGTATCTAACATTGCTGCACACTGGAGAGCTAGCTCAAACTTAGATGATACATTAGATGTATTTCCTTGCCACGGATTAGGTGGTATGGTAGGTATGTTAATGACGGGTATCTTCGCTACTTCGGCTGTTAATGCAGCTGTTGCTGAGCAAGGATTATTCTACGGAGAAACCTCATTATTCTTAAAACACTTATTAGCCTTAGCAATTGTTTCAGCATTTGCTTTCGGTTTATCTTATGTCTTGTTAATCATTACGGATAAAATTATCCCATTGCGTGTTAACGAAGAAGAAGAAAGATTAGGATTGGACATCTCGCAACACGACGAATCGCTTGCAGAATAGTTCACATAACAGAGCCGCAAGTAATGGTTCTTGTGGTTTTGTTTCAATCGGAAAGCCGGCGACTTATAGTTGCTGGCTTTTTTGTTTATCAGACTTTAGACGTTTGACCTTGGACGTTAGACTTTGCCTCAAATTCCTTTTAAATTATTCTAATAACAAAAAAGACGCGAAGTATCGCGTCTCTACAAATCAAAAAATCCTAAGAACTATCGTCCCAAAATTAATATTTCACCTTTCACATCCCCGGAATCCATAATAGTCTTATAGCGAACTGGCTGGATTGTATTAATTAATAAAGGGTCGTAATGTACAGCCAACCGAACATAATTTTCAGAAAAACCTTCCATCAAACCATTTTCAGTTGACTCTTCAAATAAGACAAAGCCTGTTTTATTAAGTTGACTTTCATAGAAGGACCTACGTTTCTTATCTGAAAGAATATGTAACATTTTTGAACGTTCCGACTTTTGCATTCCGTCCACTTTTGGTAAAATATCAACCGCAAACGTATTAGCACGTTCCGAATAAGGAAAAACGTGTAAATAAGAAATATCCAATTCATTCAAAAACTGATACGTTTCAAGAAACAATTCAGGTGTTTCGCCTGGATGGCCAACAATCACATCTACCCCAATACATGCATCAGGCATAACTGTGCGAATTAAACTCACCCGATCTTGATAAAGTTCTCGTTGGTATCTACGCTTCATCAGTCGCAAAACTGAATTCGAACCCGATTGAAGCGGGATATGAAAATGAGGCACAAAACGCTTTGACTTACCTAAAAACTCAATCAATTCAGGCGTCAATAAATTAGGTTCAATACTCGAAATTCTAAAACGTTCAATCGTAGATTTTGCTTCAATTTCTTTTACTAGATCAAAAAATGTTTCAACCCGTTTACCTTGTTGGATCCCAAAGTCACCAATATTAACTCCCGTCAAAACAATTTCCTTTACTCCATTTGCAGCAATTTCTTCGATAAGACCCAATACTTTTTCAATCGTATCAGAACGCGATTGACCACGAGCCAAGGGTATGGTACAATAGGAGCAAGGGTAATCACAACCGTCTTGCACCTTTAAAAAGGTTCTTGTACGATCATTCACACTATAGGAAGCATGGTAGTCCAGATCATAGCGAATCTCAGAAGCGATCAGCTTAGGCAAGTCAGCTATTTGACGATCTAAATACGGAGGAATTAATTCGGGTAATTTGAATTTCTCATTCGCACCTAATACTAAGTCTACCCCTGGAATCGCAGCAATTTCTTCAGGCTTGAGTTGCGCATAACAACCGATAATAACTACAGCCGCAGAAGGATTGATTTTCTTAGCTTCACGAACGACCTTTTTACATTTTTTGTCGGCCTGTTCTGTTACACTACACGTATTAATTACGAACAAATCAGGATTATCTTGAAATTCGGCACGAACAAAACCCATCGGCTCCAAAGAGCGAGCAATAGAGCTAGATTCTGCAAAATTCAATTTACAACCAAGTGTATAAAAGGCAACCTTCATCATGTGTGCAATTCAGGATACAAAATAAAACAAAAATGGCGGGAAAACCCGCCATTTTCAATCATAAAGTATATAAATGCAAGATTAAAATAAATTACAACTTCGCCGTTTTTACCGTTTTAATGATACGGGCTGCTACTTTATAAGGATCTGCTGCTGAATTTGGACGACGATCTTCTAACCAACCTTTCCATCCTTTTTCTACTGCTGCGATAGGGATACGAATTGATGCTCCACGATCTGAGATACCATAAGAGAAATCATGAATCGAAGCAGTTTCGTGCTTTCCAGTCAAACGCATGTGATTATCAGCACCATAAACTTCAATGTGTTCTTTCACAAATGGAGCAAATGATTGACAAATTTTGTCATAAGCTTCTTTATTACCTGCTGTACGTAAAACTGTATTAGAGAAGTTGGCATGCATACCAGAGCCATTCCAATCCAATTCTCCTAAAGGCTTGCAATGCCAGTTGATCGAAACACCATATTTCTCACCTAAACGCTCTAAAATATAACGACCTAACCAAATTTCATCACCTGCTTGCTTAGCACCTTTCGCGAACATTTGGAATTCCCACTGTCCAGCTGCTACTTCAGCATTAATACCTTCAATATTTAAACCTGCGTCAATACACAAGTCCATATGCTCTTCAATAATCTCACGACCGTATGCGTTGCTTGCACCTACTGAACAGTAGTAAGGTCCTTGAGGTGCTGGATATCCATTTGCTGGAAAACCTAAAGGCTTGTTTGTTTCTGGATCCCAAAGGAAATACTCTTGCTCAAAACCGAACCAGAAATCGTTATCATCATCATCAATCGTAGCACGACCGTTAGACTCATGCGGAGTTCCGTCAGCGTTCAATACTTCACACATTACTAAATAACCATCACGGCGTGCTGGATCTGGGCAAACATAGACTGGCTTCAATAAACAATCAGAAGAACCACCTTCAGCTTGCTGAGTAGAAGAACCATCGAAAGACCACATATCTAGGTCTTCTAATTTGCCGCTAAAATTGTTCTCAATTTTAGTCTTAGAACGTAAACTTTGTGTTGGCTTGTAGCCATCCAACCAAATGTACTCTAATTTTGATTTAGCCATGATTTTTAAACTTGATTTTGAAACAAAAATACTTTTTTAGGAATTCGTATAGCAAAAATATACCTCTTTTTAGGAAAAACAATAGTTTGAGTCAAAAAAACCTGTAAAAACAATCGAGTATTTTGCAAAAACTCAAAAAATCCAAATTAAAAACGGAAAATTCAATCCTACTTTTCAAATTTTGGCATTTTTTATCCCATCACAATTCGCTATTTTTACCTAAGAATTAAAATCTTCATATGGCAATCACTAGATTTAAGGCTCTTGAGTTAGCTCAATCCCGCACAGGAACTCCAGTAAAGCTTCCTACAGAAAAAGTTTCGGACTATTATGGAAGCATGACCTTCAGTGATGAGGTGATGCGTTCTCTATTATCACCAGAAGCATATTTAAAGATAAATACCGCTATCCAAACAGGATCTAAGATCGATCGCGATGCTGCAGATGAAGTAGCTGCAGCAATGAAATCTTGGGCTATTTCGAAAGGGGCAACTCACTATACACACTGGTTTCAACCTTTAACAGGTACAACGGCAGAGAAACACGACTCTTTCTTTGATATTGATTTAAGCAATGGAAAAGCAGTAGAGAAGTTTAAGGGATCTGCTCTCGTTCAACAAGAACCGGATGCATCCTCGTTTCCGAATGGAGGTATCCGTTCAACGTTCGAGGCACGTGGCTATACAGGCTGGGATCCATCTTCTCCTGCCTTTATTATGGAAAATGCGGCAGGAACAGCTACACTTTGTATTCCTTCCGTATTTGTATCGTATACGGGTGAAGCCTTAGATTACAAAACACCTTTGTTGAAATCCATTGAATTAGTTGATAAAGCGGCTACGGCTGTCATCAAAGAATTCTTCTCACGAGATGTAAGCAAAGTAATCCCAACCCTTGGTGCAGAACAGGAATATTTTGTAGTAGACGAAGCTTTATTTAATGCACGTCCCGATTTGGTTATGGCGGGTCGTACTGTTTTTGGACATGCACCGGCAAAAGGCCAACAATTAGAAGATCACTATTTTGGATCTATTCCAAACCGCGTGAACGCCTTTATGGTAGACTTCGAAATCGAGGCGCTTAAATTAGGCATGCCGGTTAGAACGCGTCACAATGAGGTGGCTCCAGCTCAATTTGAGGTGGCACCTACCTTTGAAGAAGCGAACTTAGCCTGCGACCACAATGCTCTATTGATGGATTTAATGTCCAAAGTAGCATCTAAACATAAATTCAAAGTCCTTTTCCATGAGAAACCCTTCGCAGGAATCAATGGATCTGGCAAGCACAATAACTGGGCATTAGCAACGGATACAGGTATTAATTTATTAGCACCCTCGTCGAAGCCCAAAGAAAACTTGCGTTTTCTAACGTTCTTCGTGAATACATTAAAAGCGGTTCATGACCGTGCCGATTTATTGCGAGCATCGATTGCTTCAGCTGGAAATGAACATCGTTTAGGAGCCAATGAAGCTCCTCCAGCCATCGTTTCTGCATTTTTAGGTAGTACGATGAGCCAAGTACTCGATGACATGGAAAATATGGATGGCCTGGATGAAATCCAATTAGAAAAAGGAGATAATGTTTACCTTAAATTAGGTATCAATAAAATCCCTTCGTTGATTTTGGATAATACTGACCGCAACAGAACTTCTCCATTTGCCTTTACGGGTAATAAATTTGAGTTCCGTGCTGTAGGTTCATCTGCAAACTCGGCAGCTCCAATGACGGTATTAAATACCATTGTCGCTGACCAATTAATCAAATTCCGCAAAGAAGTGGAAGAGGTTTTGGAAAAAGGAGTGAAGAAGGAATTGGCCATTATGGAAGTGTTAAAACGCTACGTAAAAGAGTCTAAAAATATCCGTTTTGAAGGAAATGGTTATTCTGACGAATGGGTAGAGGAAGCAGCTCGTCGTGGCTTGTCAAATTTAAAGACAACTCCAGAAGCTTTGGCAGTATATGCTCGTCCAGAATCAATCGAATTATTCACCAAACATGGTATCTACTCAAAAGAGGAGATGCATGCACGCCATGAAATTGAATTGGAAAACTATGTAAAGAAAATTCAAATCGAATCTCGCGTCATTGGTGATATGGCAATCAACCACATCGTTTCCACTTCATTGAAATACCAAACGCAATTGGTTGAGAATGTAAAAGGCCAAAAAGAGATTGGTATAGATCCACAATACTATGCGCCAACCATCGAAATGATTAAGAAAATTTCTGAGTATACTTCATCGATTGTGCGGTTGCAAAATGAAATGACAGATGCTCGTAAGGAGGCAAATAACATTGAAGATTTAGAAGAAAGAGCTGTTTTATACAGCACAAAGGTAAAAGGCTATTTCGAAGAGATTCGTTACAGTGTTGATAAACTCGAATTGATTATTGACGACGATGAGTGGCCTTTACCTAAATACCGCGAATTATTATTAATTAAATAATCTTACATGACAACGCAAGCAAATCCTGGTTTTTCTAAGGAGGAAATCCAACAATTAAAAGACCAGTGCACTCAAGCGAATAAGCCCTTTATCGTTATAGAGGATGATGATTTGCCTACGGGCAATGAGAAAGAAATGGTCCATATTCAGTTTGTGGGCCAATTCAATAAACAAGAAGTAATTTACGATGCTATCCTGTGCACCTTGCAATTGCATTATGCCAGCGCAATCTACGAAGCGGCTGAACAAGAAGCCATTCATCATTTCCCTTTATATGTTCCTATCGAAAATCGGGATGAAACTTACGTTGAGAACGAATCCTTGGACGAAGAAGTAGAGGTAATGATTCTCGAAATTATTGATGAACTGGAAGAAAACGATGAAATCAAAGTCAATGAATACATCGAGATAGACGAAGATTTCGAATATGGCATTGGTTTAGAGGCAGCATTGTATGTTCCCTCATTGGAAGATGATGTCATTGTGAAATTCATTAATGATTTTAACGGCGGAACACTTTCATTAGATCCATCCCGTTTTTCATTCCGTTCCGAAGACCCCGAATAATACATGAGTAAATATGTATTTTACGCACCCAACCCGACCAGCACGGGATTCTTAACAGAAGAAGAGTCCTTTCATGCTTGTCGGGTTTTGCGTTTACGTAGTGGCGATAAAATTCGGATATTGGATGGAGCAGGAGGGCTGTATGAAGCTGTTATCGATAGAATCGATTCAAAAAAGACAAGCTTTGTTAAACTCCAGATAATCGAAAAGCAAGAAAAACCAGCCTATCAAATTCATTTATTTGTAGCACCAACGAAACAAATGGAGCGGATGGAATGGATGGTAGAAAAATGCTGCGAATTCGGAATCCATAGCATCGGTTTTTTTACATCAAAAAACTCTGAACGGAAAGAAATGAAATTAGTTCGTTTAGAGAAAATTGCGATTGCGGCTTTAAAACAATCAAAAAATTTGTTTCTTCCTCAAATAAAGCCATTAACTCCATTGAAACAATTGATTGATTCCATGGAACCTAGCACAACGAATCAACTGTTATTTGCCCACATCAGTGACCCACCCGTTGGAACTTTAAGTAAACAAATCAAGTTGAATCAATCCTACACCATTTTTGTAGGCCCAGAAGGGGATTTTTCAAGCGATGAAACCTCTTTACTATTTGATAAAAAATATACACCATTTAGCTTAGGAAAAGCAATATTACGTACAGAAACGGCGTGTATCGCATCAACACATGCAATACATTTATTACATGAATGACCTAAAAGTGATTAATATCAGAAAAGTATTCTTTTAATTTGAACAAAGTGGAGGTTTTCATGTTTAAATTTGTGACTTATAACTTTAATTAAACTTTATGCAATTAGTACTTCCCGCATTTGTTATTCACTGGTACGTATCCCTATTTAGTCAGACTTTCTTTTTACATCGATATTCGGCTCACAAAATGTTTTTAATGAGTAAGTTTTGGGAGAAATTCTTCTATTTCTTAACTTATTTATCTCAAGGGTCATCATTCTTAAGCCCTCGTGCTTATGCGATTTTACACCGCATGCACCATGCATTTTCAGATACGGCTAAAGATCCTCACTCACCGATGTTCTCCAGCAATGTGTTTACCATGATGTGGAAAACAAAAGATATCTATAATGCCGTTTTAAATCGTAAACAAAAGGTTGAAGAGCGTTTTGAACACGATTACCCGGTTTCAAAGACAATCGAACGCATAGGAGATTCATGGATTTCTCGTATCGGCTGGGGTGTTGCTTATGCATCGTTATACATTGTTGCTTTTGTATATTTCGATATGCATTGGGCATTTTTCTTTTTGCTTCCTGTTCATTTCTTAATGGGACCTGTACACGGTGCGATTGTCAATTGGTCAGGCCACAAATACGGGTACCAAAATTATGATAACCACGATCACTCAAGAAATTCGTTGGTGTTTGATGTTGTCATGATGGGTGAATTGTTCCAAAACAACCACCATAAACTACCTAACCGTGTGAATTTTGCCACAAAATGGTTTGAGTTTGATCCTACTTATCCCATGATTAAATTATTGACTTGGTTACGAATTATCCGACCCAATGTAAAAGATCCAAATGCTAAGTTTTAGCAATCAAACAAAAAGGCTATCGAAATGATAGCCTTTTTTATTACAGATCTAATTCAATCTGGAAACGTTCCAAGTAATCTGAAACACGTTTGATAAATCCTCCACCTAAAGATCCATCTACCACACGGTGATCATAGGAATGTGAAATAAACATCTTTTGGCGTATGGCTATTTGGTCCTCACCATTAGGTCCGGTGATTACTGCAGGCTTCTTTTCAATCACTCCAAATGCCATGATGGCAACCTGAGGTTGAACGATAATGGGCGTGCCCATCAAATTACCAAAACCTCCGATATTAGAAATCGTGTAGGTTCCGCCTTCTAAATCAGCCGGAGTCAATTTATTCTTCCGAGCGCGATTTGACAAATCATTGACCTTTTGGGTCAATTCAACAAGCGACAAGGTATCTACATTGTGAATTACGGGTACAATCAAATTTCCATTAGGCAAAGCAACCGCCATACCAATATTGATTTGCTTGTGTTGAACAATGTAATTACCCTCTACTGAAATATTTATGCCCGGAAAATCCTTAATCGCTTGCGCGGTAGCCATAAATAGGAGAGGCGTATACGTGATCGGCTCCTTATATTTTTCTAAAAATTTTGCTTTATTCTGCTCACGCCATTGAACCAAAGAGGTAATATCAGCCTCTAAAAATGACGTAACATGGGGAGAAATACGCTTGGAATCCGACATACGCTCAGAAATCATCTTCCGCATACGATCCATTTCAATCACTTCATCGCCCGGCAAACGCAAACCAGGACCTTGACTCAAGGTACCCGATGCGACCATGCGCTTCGAATTACGTACGGCAATAAAATTCAATACATCCTTTTTCGTCACCCGACCATCCATGCCAGATCCACGAATTTCGCTTAATTCTCGTTGGGATACTTTCTCTTGTTGGCAAATTTGCTTAATCAACGGCGAAACCCATGGATTAGACTTATCAGTACTCACATCCAAGTTTTGGCCTAAACTTAGTTCAGTTAAAGTTGCTAAATCAGGCTCAGGATGAAAAACATCGGAAGCGTCAAAAGATTTTTTCTCGACCGGTACATCATCATTTGCATCAATCACGCAAATTGCCTTCCCAATGGTGGCCACCTGACCCACAGGGATTAAAATTTGTTTTAGATAACCTGCAACGGGCGAAGGGACTTCGGTATCAATCTTATCGGTCGCTACCTCTAGGATAAATTCATCCGCTTCTACGTAGTCACCTGGCTGTTTTAACCAGTTTAACACAGTAGCTTCCATGATACTTTCCCCCATTTTGGGCATAATAATTTCTGTGATCGCCATATTATTCCGCCAAATCGTTTAATAAATATCTTCGCAACAAATTAATTGCTGTTAATGAACTCAAATGAATGTTTTGAATACGTGTGCCTCCTTGCGTCAATTTGCGCGTAATTACACCATTCGGATGGGCTAATGCGATCCATATGGTACCCACTGGCTTTTCTTCAGTTCCACCATCGGGTCCCGCAATCCCTGAAGTAGCTAGTGCATAGGTTGTATCCAGCTGTTTTCTTGCACCTTCTGCCATAGCCTTCACACATGCCTCACTCACGGCTCCGTCCGTTTCTAAAATTGCTTTCGAAACACCTAATTGATGTTCTTTGACATCATTCGCATAACTGATAATTCCTCCTTGGAAATAAGCCGAACTACCAGAATGTTGCGTGAATTGATGCGCCAAATAACCACCCGTACAACTCTCGGCAACAGCTAATGTGGCTTGATTGGTTACAAGTAATTGACCAACTACAGCAGCTAATTCGTCTTTTTCACGCCCAAATACAAAGCCTTTTATTAAAGGCATAACCTTTTCGAACTCAGCATCAATGTCTAGATGTAATTGAACTTTATCTTGCCCAAAACCTGTCAACCGAAGCTTAACGATGCCTAATGAAGGCAAATAGGCTAGTTTCAAATGAGCAGGTAATTGTAATTCCCAATCTTGAATCAAATCCGATAAATAAGATTCACCTATACCTACAACTTTCCTAATTTGATGAACAATAACAGGAAGTTTAAAATGGGTAACTATTCGAGGCAATACCTCCGTTTCCATAATTGCCTTCATTTCAAAAGGTACCCCAGGCATGGAAATCCAAATTGTATTCTGCTCATTAAACCACATGGCAGGAGCTGTTCCCTGTTTATTAGGAATAAATGTACATTTTGTGGGTAATAAAGCCTGATCACGGTTGATATCACTAAGTTCACGGCCTCTTTTAGCAAAGAAATCCGTCACATCTTCTAAGGCTTCAGCATGATAGGCGAGAGGACAATTGAAAAAATCTGCCAAAATCTTTTTGGTCAAATCATCTTTCGTTGGCCCCAATCCACCCGTAATAAAAACAATATCAGCGCGTTTTTGAGCTTCTTCGAGAATTTGAACAATCTCATCTCGTTGGTCGCCCACTGAAGATTTACGAATTGTTTTAATGCCAATTTTATCGAGTTCTAAGCTAATCCATTGGGTATTCGTGTCCAGGATTTGACCGTAGAGAATCTCATCGCCAATGGTAATTATTTCTGCTCGAACCATTTAGTTTTCTTACTTTTGTACGAAAATACGATTTAATTCGTTTGGAAACACACGGATGAATCGAAAAACAAACTGAGCAAATGAAACATTCTGAAATTAATTTCAAAATACAATTAGACGACAATAACATTCCTGAACAGATCTCTTGGTCTGCAACTGATAACCCCAACGAAGGTATTGAGGAAACGAAAGCCATATTAGTAGCGACATGGGATCCTTATCACAAAGGAACCTTGACCTTACCCTTGTGGACGAAAGACATGGAAGTGCTTGATATGAAACGATTCTTCATTGAAATCATGGGGACGGTAGGCGATGCAGCCTTGCAGGCAACAGGTGATTCAGAATTTGCACTCGAAGTAGAACAAGTTTGCAAGAAACTCTCACAAAATTTAAAGAAAGAAATTACCGCGGCTTCTCAAGGCCAATAATCCAAGCGCATGCGTTCAATCAAATTCATTGTAATCTTATCCTTTCTTACTTCAAGCGGATTCGCACAAAAAGGGATTAACTTCCTGAAAAACAGTAATTTAAATTC
Source organism: Cytophagaceae bacterium (assembly GCA_017984215.1). Taxonomy (GTDB): domain Bacteria; phylum Bacteroidota; class Bacteroidia; order Cytophagales; family Spirosomataceae; genus Aquirufa; species Aquirufa regiilacus. The sequence continues at coordinate 27,116 of JAGOAA010000001.1, read as the reverse complement.
AGCAATTACAAGTGCCAAGCAACAAAACAAATTATTGTTTGTAGAAGTTTACGCGCCAGATTGTCACGTTTGTAATTCCTTTAAAGGCACATTCGCACAGCCGCAAGTAGGCACATTGTATAATACCAATTTTGTTAATTATCAGTTGGACATTCGCAAACCCGAAAGCCAACGAATCCTGCAGCAATTAAAAGTGATTATAAATGCAACGCCAACTTTCCTTTTTTTCGAACCCAAGACGATGAAATTGGTGCAAGCTAAGGCATTTGGTGAACGGGAGAACACCATATTGAATGTTAATAGCATTGCTCAAAAAGCAGCTAATCCAGCTGAACAATCGAGCAATTTTGCTACAAAATATAAATCAGGCGATCGTGGATTCGCATTCTTACTTAACTACGCACAATTCGCTCGATTAACGGCTGATACAGCTACAAATATCAAAATGGTGAATGAATTGGTGAAGGTTATGCCCACCAATCAATACACAAGCCAAAGTGCCTTGAACATCATTCAAATGGTCATGATGAACAATAACAATGCCTTATTCGAATATTTTGTAGGTCATTTAGCCCAATATAATCGTATTGCAGATCCAGGCCTTGTTAAAATGATCTATGAGAATGTATTTCAAATTGTGATGACTAGCTCTCAGGTCAATAAATTAACAAGTGCTGATCTGAAACGCTTGAAGGATCAAATGGCGAAATGCGAAATTGATAAAGGTTCCATCATTCGAAGAACTTGGATGGCAGAAAGCACGCTCTTATTCAAGCAGAAAAATGCAATGGCTGCGATTAAGGTTATCGAAGGCCTAATTGATGTATTACCAAGCGCTCCAGGCCCTAAAGAATATCAATACCTGTGTGATTTCGTCAAATCAAAGACAAAAGACAAGGCTGCATTGAAATTCGCCCAGACGAATTGGTGTAAATTCGGATTGAAGTAATTAGCGAAGAAAAGCGCGGTAAAGCATCACCAATACACAAAACAAAAACATCACAATTGAGATTTTGTTAATCGTGTGCATTGTACGAATGTTGAAATTCGTTGCAGCACCTGGTTTTGGTTTTTGAAATACACGAATAAAATACGTGAAAACTTCACCTACTCGAAATTGCTCTTTTAATCTGCTCATAATTTTATTCGTTTATTGACGGTTCACGCCAGTCACCATTTTCTTTAATCAAGGTAATCAACTCATCCACAGCAGAATCAGCTGGTACCGACTTTTTAACAACCTCTTGGCCTTTGTAAAGGGCAATCTTGTCTTTTCCTATTCCCACGTAACCATAATCTGCATCTGCCATTTCCCCGGGACCATTCACGATGCAGCCCATAATACCAATTTTAATCCCTTTCAAATGATCCGTTACTTGGCGAATCTTCGCAGTCGTTTCTTGCAAATCGAATAAAGTACGCCCACAAGAAGGGCAGGAAATATATTCTGTTTTAGAAATACGCACCCGACTCGCTTGTAAGATTCCAAAAGCAGTTGCATTCAACAAAGCATTTTTATCTTGCATATAAGGCATAGACAACATAATTCCATCCCCAAAGCCATCAATCAATAATCCTCCCGCGTCTGTAGGCGCAAATAGCTGCAATTGATTCTCATCTACATTGGGGTAAGCCATCTTAAGAACAACAGGTATTTGAATATTTTGTTGATTTAACGCAAAGAAACCCCGACGTAATGCTGCCATTTGGTGCACATTGCTTGATTGGATCACTAAAATGACATTTGAAAGATTTGATAAAGAAATAGATGTCAAATCTTCTGCTTCTACCAATACAAAATTTAATTCAGCATGTTTATTCCCTGCATCACACCATTCCTCCCACGTAAAAAATGGAAACACATGGGCGTTACCATCCCAAAAAGCAGCATTTACAATTTGCTTCAAGCCATTGGGTAACATGAAATCGATGGCATGTTTACCCGTAAAAATATAATCCGCACCTAAATCATTCATGGCCCATTTATCGGGCTCAGGAAGATAGAAATGGCCAATAGCCTTTAAATCATCCATTTGAATCCGTGGCATTTGAGAAAAATCAGCTATGACACGCGGAACTTGATGACCTCCAAAATTAGCTACCTCATGAGTTATTCGGCGCTCATGCGCAAACGGGTTAATGGGGGAGACAAATGGCTTATCAATCGTAACAGGTTCTATAGGCGTACTTTGTGCACTCCTAAATTCATAACGATGCACGAGTTCTTGCGCAACAGGTATTTCAAACTCAGGATCTTCTGTCAAGGAAACTCGAATTGTGTCGCCTAATCCATCTTCCAATAAGGTGCCAATCCCAACAGCCGATTTAATTCGACCATCTTCACCTTCACCCGCTTCCGTTACCCCTAAATGCATCGGATAAGCTTTAAATCCTCCATCAGCTAATTTCTTACTCAACAAGCGATAAGCTTCCACCATCACCTGCGTATTGGATGACTTCATCGAAAGAACGATGTTAGAATAATGCTCATCTTCACAAATTCGCAAAAACTCCAACGCTGATTCAACCATCCCTAAGGGCGTGTCACCATAGCGACTCAAAATACGATCAGATAGTGAGCCATGATTGGTCCCAATTCGCATGGCAGTACCATATTCCTTACAAATCTTGACTAATGGTAAAAATTTATCACGGATACGATCTAATTCTGCTTGATAGGAAACATCTGTATAATCAATCGTTTCAAACCGCTTCTTATCTGCATAATTACCTGGATTGATACGAACTTTTTCAACAATTCGAGCAGCTAATTCAGCCGCATTGGGTGTAAAATGAATATCTGCAACCAAGGGCGTATGATACCCACGGGCACGCAAACCATTTCGAATATTCTCTAAATTTTGAGCTTCTTTGACGGATGGTGCCGTAATACGAACCAACTCGCAACCAGCATCAATCATGCGAATGCATTGTTCAATCGACCCCTGTGTATCCATCGTATCCACCGTCGTCATGGATTGAATCCGAATCGGGAAATCAGAGCCCATATACAAATCGCCGATTTGCACAGGAATCGTTTCGCGCCGTTGATAAGACCAAAGAGATGGGGCATACTGATTGCCATCAGCAATCAAATGAGCATTAGGAGAATCAATGAGTCGAGTCATAAAACAAAAATACAAAGAAAAGCCCCATCAACCAATGGAAAGATGGGGCTGACTTAAAACTTATCTTTCTATTACCATGAACTCTTTTTATGCCCAATTGTTGCATAAAAAAGGATAAATAAATAACATGGAATCATGATTACATAAGCTAATTGCGTATCTCCTAATTGATCAGCAATAGAACCATAAACCAAAGGTATCAAAGCGCCTCCTGAAATCATCATAATAATCAAGGCTGATCCAATTTTGGTGAATTTACCTAAACCTTGTAAGGCTAATGGCCATAATGCCGGCCACATTAATGCATTGGCAAGCCCTAATAATGCGATACACAGAACAGATAAATAACCATCTAAAGCTACAGCACCGATCGAAAATAAAATACCCAATAGTGCTGAATAGTTTAATGCTTTTTGTTGGCTTAGGTATTTAGGAATAAATAAGATACCCACAACATAACCAGCCAACATGCCATAGAGCGTGTAACTCGTAAACGATTTGGCGATATCCATGCTGAATCCTTTAGAAACGCCGTAATTAATAATCGTATCACCCGCCATGACCTCGACACCTACGTATAAAAAGAATGCGATTAGCCCCAATACTAAATTCGGGTAAGCCCAAACGCTCGATTTAGATGCTAACGCTTCTTCAGCGGTTTCTTCAGCTTCCACTTCAGGAAGACTAGATAAACGCACCCAAGCTGCTAAAGCGACCAAAATAACCGTCATGATACCATAAGGCATAATCACCGTTTCTAATTTTGTAGGTCCTGCAGCAGATGATAAAAGCAGTCCACCAAAAATCACTTGACTCAAAATACCGGCAACTTTATTACAAATCCCCATCACCGAAATCCGTTGGGCTGCTGATTCAGAGGGCCCTAATATCGTGACATAGGGATTAGAAGCCGTTTGTAATAAGGCCAAACCGGTTCCAATCACGAATAAACCCAATAAAAATAAGGGATAATTCGCAGCTTTTGCAGCGGGAATAAATAACAAGGTACCCACCGCCATGGCTAAAAGACCAAATGACATTCCATTTTTAAATCCTGTTTTGGCTAAGACCCATGAAGATGGGATGGCCATAACAAAGTAGGATATAAAAAATGCCGAAGTAACCAATAAAGATTGAAAGTTATTCAATTGGAATGCATCCTTAAAAAAAGCAATGAGAACCGAATTAACCCAGGTAACAAATCCGAATACAAAAAAGAGTATTCCGATCATGATTAATGGGCCGTTTGATTGTTTTGTGTTAGTCATAAGTTTAGTATTGATCGTTTAAAGCAAAAATAGGTTTATTGGTTTTCCATTTTCCACGCGTGAAATCTGGGATTTGAATAGGAGCGGAGCCTTTTGAAATCGATTCTTCCGAAAGCGGTGAAATGGCTGACCACGCTGCGGCATCATATACATCGATTGGGGGAGCAACTTTAGCCTTTACCGACTCAATGAATGCACGTAATACAAAATAATCAATTCCTCCATGTCCCGCATTTTCTGCATCTGCAGCATGCGCTTTCCACAGGGGATGATCATATTTCTCTTGATAAGGTTTGAAATCTTCCCAACGATGCGCTTTCGGCGAGACACCCTCCAAATAAATTGACTTGTTGTCTTCCATCCAAATACCCTTAGTACCTTGAACACGGAATCCCAACGAATAGGGCCGAGGCAAATTAGTATCGTGCGTAATCAAAATGGTTTCGCCATTATGGCACTTAATCATCGTCTGCACAACATCACCACAGTTGAAATTAACTTTCGCATTCGGGTGATCTTTACCACCTTTTTCCTCGATGTATTGATGTAGACCCATCGCAGGAGATGCCATCGATGTTAAATAGGCAAATTGATTCCCCCGATTGATGTTTAACATTTCGGCTACAGGTCCTAATCCATGCGTGGGATATAAATCACCATTGCGGTCAATGGAATGTTGCGTACGCCATTTAGCCTCAGAAAACCCTTTGGCTCCAAATTCAACTCCGCCACCATAGGCTTGTTTTCCATCGTTAAATTTGACCTCACGTAAATCATGCTGGTATCCACATTGAACATGCGAAAGCGAACCAAACATGCCTTGTCTGACCATATTGAGGGTTGCCATCACGTCCCGACGAAAACATACATTTTCCAAAATCATGCAATGGGATCCTGTTTTCTCGTACATGTTGACCAAATCCCAAGATTCTTGCAAAGTAACAGTCGCAGATACTTCTACGCCCGCATATTTCCCTTGTTTCATCACTTCGAGGGCCATGGGCACATGCCATTCCCAAGGTGTAGCGATTACAACACCATCGATATCAGCAAGTTTCGCAAGGTTTTCAAAATCATGTTCTCCGTTTTGATAAGCAACTGCAGGTTTACGTCCTTTATCGGCAATCATTTTTTGCGCAATTTGTATCGCATGAGGATCAATATCGCAGATGGCAACTACCTCCACGTCTTCTCGATACAAAGCCATTTCCAAATGATTTTGGCCACGAAGACCAACCCCGATGAAACCTAAACGCACTTTTGTTTGTTCTGTAGATTGTGCTCTGGATAAATGCGGCAAAAGAGCGGCACCTGAGGTATAAACAAGAGATTTGGTTATAAAATTTCTCCGTTTCATTTATCGTTAAATAGGTTAAATAGCTGTTAAAAATGAAATTTAATGAAATTACTCTTGTAAATTTATAAGAATTATAAAAAAATGAGCGACTCACCCAAAGTAAGCATCTTTCGTAAAGAGCATTTTAATGCAGCACACCGTTTGCACAACGCAGCGTGGAGCGATGAAAAAAACAAAGAAATTTTCGGATTATGTAACAATCCGAATTACCATGGACATAATTATGAATTAATTATTCAAGTTACGGGAACAATTAATCCCGAAACTGGTTATGTCATCGATACAAAGGTTTTATCCGATTTAGTACAACGTGAAGTTTGTAAGAAATTTGATCATCGTAATTTAAATTTAGATGTACCCGAGTTCGCTCAATTAAATCCTACCGCCGAAAATATAGCTTTAGTGATTTATAATAAGTTGAGACCACATATAAACACTGAATTAGATATTAAAATTAAATTATATGAAACAGAAAGAAATTTCGTTGAATTCCCTGCTAATTGATACTGACCGTTTCTTGTTAACCGACGAAGAAATTGGAGACAATCACGTAGCCACCTCAATCGAGACACCGATGAGGGAGGATGCATTTGTTCTTTCTGATGCAGAAAAAATCGCCAAAATTGAATCTCATTTTCGTGAGATCATGTTAACGCTTGGTTTAGACCTAACCGATGATTCATTGCGCGGCACACCCAAGCGTGTTGCTAAGATGTATATTGAGGAAATCTTCAGTGGCTTAAATCCTGCCAACGAGCCTAAAGTAGCTTTGTTTGAAAATAAATACGAATACAATGAAATGCTTATTGAGAAAAACATTAGTTTTTACTCGAATTGTGAGCACCATTTTGTTCCCATCGTAGGTAGAACACACATTGCCTACATTTCTTCAGGTAAGGTCATTGGTTTATCGAAATTGAACCGTATTGTACAATATTTTGCGAAGCGTCCTCAAGTGCAAGAGCGTTTAACAATGCAAATTGCCAAGCACCTTCAGAAAGTTTTGAAAACGGAACATGTTGCCGTATTCATCGATGCAAAACACCTTTGTGTATCATCCCGTGGCGTGAAAGACGATGCAACATCAACGATTACATCATTTTATGGCGGAAAATTCCAAGAAAATTCAACTAAGCGTGAATTTTTAGATTCATTACATAACTAAGCTATTTTGGGAACTTACATAATAATAGGCGCAAGCCATGGAATTGGTGCTGCAACTGCAGATAATTTATTGGCCGCAGGTCATCGTGTGATTAATATTGCGCGTACGTCTAACGCAGCCTGTGAAAATCATGTTTGGGATGCAAATTCCGAAGAGGCTTTACCAAGCATTGAAGTTCCCATTTCTGGCATAGTTTACAGTCCAGGTAGTATCGTTTTAAAACCTTTTCACCGGTTAAGCCAAGAGGATTTCAAGGCCGACTTCCAACTCAATGTTATGGGAGCGGTCAAAACAATTCAAGCATATTTACCGAATCTGAAGCAAAACGGAGGAGGTTCAATCGTTTTATACAGCACCGTTGCTGTTCAAACCGGCATGGGTTTTCATGCATCCATTGCTAGTTCCAAAGGTGCTATTGAAGGTTTAACACGTTCATTGGCTGCAGAATTAGCCAGTCAACAAATTCGTGTGAATGCTATTGCTCCATCACTGACTAATACGCCATTGGCATCAGGATTATTAAATAGTCCTGAAAAAATAGAAGCAGGTGGAAAACGCCATCCCTTAGGACGCGTAGGCGAATCAAGTGATGTTGCGAACTTAACGGCTTTTTTATTAGCGCCTGAAAACACGTGGATAACCGGACAGATAATCGGGGTAGATGGTGGAATGGGAAGCCTTAAACCAGCTTAATTTCATTGAAGTGTTTTTGATTCATGGCCATGTTTTTGGCCGTCCATTCAATTTTATTTGAAAATTGGTTCGCACGTATGGGACAATCTGTGATCTCACAATGCGAGCAACAGGCGTCTAAGCATGGATCTACATGCACAAATATTTCAATTTCAGTAGGTAACACCTTGCCCATGGTTACTTCAAAGTCATCGATTTCATCGTGAACACGACCCAAATCCCAGTAACGTGGTAAAGTCAGGTGACAATCAATGTGTAAATCTCCACCATATTGCTGAATCCGAAGATTATGTAAATCGATCCAAGTTGGTTTTTGATGTTGCGTTATCCAGTCGATTACTTTATTAAAAACAGCAGGATTTGTTTCATCCATCAAGGCTGCCACAGATTCACGTACGAGTCGAATCCCTTGCCAGCACATCAATAAGGCAAAAACAATCGAGGCTACTGCGTCAACCCAAATCCATTTCGTAAAAAAAGTTAAGCCTAACGCAAACACGATTAATAGTCCATTATATGCGTCTAAGGTCAAATGTTTACCGTCAGCAACAAGGGCCGGCGAATGTGTCGTTTTTCCTAAACGAACTAAATAAAAACCCATTAGGCCATTTAAAAATGCCGAGCCCAAGGAAATATACATACCTAAATCCAAGCGCTCTAAAGTTGGGGTAACATAAAGATGCTGAGTCGCATGTAAGAAAATATAAGCCGCAGCTAATAAAATGAGTACACCTTCTAAACCAGAAGCGAAAAATTCAATTTTACCATGCCCATACGGATGATTCAAATCACGTGGCAATGATGCTAAATAAACGGAATAATAAGCAAAGGCCGCAGCGACAACATTAATAATGGATTCAAGTGCATCAGTTAATATGGCCGTAGATCCACTTAGATAGTAAGCATAAAACTTCGCTGCCATGATCAGCAAACTCAATACAAACGAAAAAATAATAAGCCTCTGTTTCATGCGCGTAAAATCTTAACAAAGATAGTATTTTTGTTGGATGGAACAGGAAGCAAACCCTTGGAAAACAACTCAAATCACAAAGGCCTACGAAAACGCTTGGATTCGATTAGAGCATCATGATGTCATCAAACCGAATGGCGAACCCGGTATCTATGGAAAAGTGCATTTCAAAAATCAAGCCATCGCCGTTCTACCCATTGACAACGAAGGTAATACCTACCTCGTTGGCCAATATCGCTATACCATCGATACGTATTCTTGGGAATTACCCGAAGGAGGATGTCAAGATGAATCTAATTTGGATGCAGCAAAGCGGGAATTAAAAGAAGAAACGGGCATTCTTGCTTCTCAATGGACAGTATTAGGGGAAAATTACCTATCTAACTCCGTTACGGATGAAAAAGCTATTATGTACCTCGCAGAAGGATTGGAGTTTACAGAATCAGCGCCAGAGGACACGGAGAAATTACAAATAAAAAAAATCCCCGTTCAAGAAGCCATACAAATGGCGCTCAACGGAGAAATTAAAGATATATTATCGATTACGACTTTATTAACCTATGCGCTAAAGGTCCCAAGATTGCATCTCCTTTAGTTCGTCATAATCCGTTAGGTCATATTTGATAGGCACAATGCTTACGTAATTTTCTTCCAAAGCATCCAAGTCAGTATTATTCCCTTTATCAAAATGTTCTATATCGCCATCCATCCAATAATAAGATTGACCATACGGATCTTTACGCTCGGCAAAACGCTCACGATATACCGCATCAGCTTGTTTAACCACTTTAATTCCTTTAGGAGCGGTCTCAGATTTAGCAGGAAAATTCACGTTCAGTGTTAAGCCTTTAGGTAATCCATGAGCCAATACTTGTTTACTAATTTTAATGATAAAATCATGGCAATGACTAAAATCAGCGTCCGACTTAAAGTCACACAAAGAAAATCCAATGGCTGGAATACCTTCCATCGCTGCTTCGATAGCTGCCGACATGGTTCCTGAATATAAAACTGAAATAGAGGCATTGGAACCGTGATTGATTCCAGAAACCACTAAATCGATGTTTCGGTCTTTCAATATCAAATGTTTCCCTATTTTCACGCAATCAGCTGGCGTACCCGAACACTTATATGACTTGACCTTTGGACCAAAATCATGTGTTTCTGTAACGCGTAATGGCACACCCATGGTGATTGCGTGACCCATGCCCGACTGATGTGTATCGGGTGCGATTACGACGACTTCACCCATCTCCGACATGATTTCAGTTAAAACCCGAATTCCTTTGGAAGAAATAGAATCATCGTTGGCAATTAAAATAAGTGGCTTCATAGATTGTATATTTGTCAGCAATTTACAAATTTGAACGCATAAAATTAGCCTATGCAATTCCGAAAAGCAGACATTTCTGACATTCCTGTAATCCAACAAATCGCTGAAAAAACATGGCGACCAACCTATAGTCATATTTTGTCTGAGGAACAGACCTTGTACATGCTAGATATGATGTACTCGGCAGACACCTTACAGAAACAAATTAAATCCTCCATAGAATTTTATTTGGCTAATCGTGATCAGCAGACCCTTGGCTATTTTTCATTCGAAATAACCGAACCTAAACGGATGAAATTGCATAAAATATATTTAGATCCGGAACAGAAATCAAAGGGAACCGGGAGCCTAATCATAGAATTCGTAAAACAACATGCCTTGAAAGCAGGGGTGGAGCAAATTGAATTGAATGTCAATAAATACAATTCCGCAGTTCAATTTTATGAAAAACTAGGTTTCTTTCGAGCCAAGGAAATGGTCTTAGATATAGGAAATGGCTATGTGATGGACGATTATGTTATGCAATTGAATCTAATGCCAGCTCAATAAGCTTCCGCATTTGACCTTCGGGATCTGTGGAAAACTCATGCGTGATTCGGTTAGCTAATATCGCATTTAAGGAAATCATTTCATGACCTAACGAAGAGGCAAAAGCGTAATAAGCTGCTGTTTCCATTTCAATATTGGTTATCAAGTTCCCCTCAAAAGCATGCGCGGAAACATCCATTAAAAAATTAGGCAATAACGAATTCATCCGAACGGTTCTACCTTGTGGAGCATAAAACCCTGGAGCTGTAAGCGTATAACCACGTAAAGGGATGGACTCGAAGTGATTGATAAGTTTAGCACTTGCTTTTGCTCCATAGACCGGAATGGGATATTGAATCGTTTTAGCCCAAAAGTCTAATGCTGCTTCATCCAACATCTTGGAACCTGAAAACCCATAAAACTGTGCTAAATTGTCAAATCCAATGGCCGCTTCCGAAATCAAAAAGGTATCTACCGGAATAGATTCTTGAATACTTCCAGAGGTACCTAAACGAATCAGATTTAGCGATCTGTGTAAATTTTTCGTCAAACGAGTATCAAAATCGATGTTGACCAAAGCGTCCAATTCATTCAATACAATCTCCACATTATCGGCACCAATCCCGCTAGAGATCACACCGATTCGTTTTCCATTTAGTTCCCCAAAATGACTAACAAACTCCCTCTTGTGTATTTTGACATCAACACGATCAAAATATTGAGACACTTTGGGAACTCGCTCAGGATCACCTACCAAGATAATTTGGTCAGTAACTTGATCAGGGCGAATAGCCAAATGATAGGAACTCCCGTTGGGATTTATAATTAAGTCGGTAGGTGAGAAATAGGTCATCCGCGAAATTATTGATAATTTTCGAATTCATATCCATCGTATGCACGGGAGCAAAGAAGAAATACATCAAAAGATCATTGCGCTATTAGAAAGCCAAATTCAACAAGCAAAACACGATTTAAGTCTTGCCAAAGAATCGCGCGATTCAGATACCAAGAGTAGCGCCGGAGACAAATACGAAACAGGCCGAGAAATGATGCAACGGGAGATGGATAAGTTGAGTGCGAGTGTTGACACTTATCAACAACAATTGATTAAGATAAATAACATTAATCCTGGTAAATCCACCAATTTCATCACGCAGGGTTCATTAATCGTAACTAATTTTGAAACCTATTACATGGCCATTGGAATGGGGCAGATGCAGATCGCTACAGAAACCATTTATGTAATTTCACCGGAATCGCCTCTAGGAGCATTATTGATGGGAAAAAGGGTAGGAGATACTGTCGAATTACGTGGTCGTCAAATCAACATAAAACAACTAATATGAAAAACGCACATTACTTTTATTTAATCCTATCCCTTGTTGGAGGAGGAATCACAGTTTCCTATGTTTTCATTGGCATGCAGGAAAACAATGGAAATTTTGATGTATTAAATTTTATTCAAAGTACTTGGACGTCGAATCCTTACGCCAAAAGTTTAACTTTTGATTTTTGGACGGGTGCTATCGCGGGGACATTTTTTATGTTGGTCGAAGGAATACGCATCAAAATGAAATACCTTTACTTATATTTATTAGCAACTGTCTTAATTGGATTTGCCTTTGCTTTTCCTTTATTTCTATTTGTTAGACATCGTCAATTAGCCTAAATATATGGAAGATTACATCAATACGTTCCCTGAGGCTACTCAGAAAATCTTGCGTGAAGTTCGAGATGCAATTCGTTCGGTTGTCCCGGAAGGTACCGAAGAAACGATGGCTTATGGGATGCCTACGTTCAAGTATAAAAAGAACTTAGTTCATTTTGCAGCGTGGAATAATCATTTGGGCTTTTACCCAACGCCAAAACCATTGGTGGTATTTCAGGAGCGTTTAAATGTCTTTGAAGGTTCAAAGGGAGCCGTTAAGTTTCCTTATCATTTACCTATGCCACTTGAATTAATTAAGGACATCACTCGATTCCGTGTGGAAGAGGTTGACAAATAAAAAATGGCTCAGTTTTGAGCCATTTTTTTCTTTTCAATTTTCTCATTTCTACCAAAGGATTTGAATCCTAACTCGGGCGAATAACCAACTGAATTTTTGGAGTAATATCCTTTTTCATTGTAAGGACGCTTGCGCGGATGCTCTTTACATTCCTTGGAACAAGCACCTTCCATTTCCTTTAAGCAACTTGGACAAATCGCTAAATGCTCATTACATTCCGGATTGGCGCAGTTAACCATGTGATCCGAACTTTCTTGACAAACATGACATTTGGATATAACTTCCGGATTAACTGAATTCACTGGCGTGGCCACTCGGTTATCGAATACATAACATGAGCCATCAAAATCTTCTCCACCTTCTTCTAAGCCATATTTAATAATTCCTCCATGTAACTGGTAGACATTTTCAAAACCTTGGTCCAGCAAATAAGCAGATGCCTTTTCACATTTGATACCACCCGTACAATAGGTAATTACTTTCTTGCCTTTCAAATGTTCAATCTCCTGAACATGTTGTGGCAAATCCCGCAAATTCTCCATATCAAAGGTATAAGCCCCTTTGAATTTTCCTAGCTCATGTTCATAGTTGGAACGCATATCCACCAAAACCACATCGGGATCGTTTTTCAACATCTCTTTGAATTCTTTTGGTTTTAGATGTTTTCCTGTTTTAACACGTGGATTGACAGGAAGGTCGGAGTGTACAATTTCAGCTTTCACACGAACATGAAGCTTGTTGAACGTATGCACATCACTTGATTCGATTTTAAAGTCAAAATCCGTACCCGCAAAAATCGGATCGTTTTCTAACCACTGCATGTAGGCATCGCAATCTTCTTTGAGACCAGAAACAGTCCCATTTAAACCCTCTGCGGCTACGATAATACGACCGAGCAAATTGTTCTCAATACAAAAAAGGTGGTGTTTGATACGATACTCCTCAGGATTAGGAATAGGAGTATAGTTATAGTAAAGTAACACACTGTAAGGCTTCATCTTCAACATGATTTACAGATTAAACAAAAAATTAAGTGACGATGGGGAGATTCGAACTCCCATACCTAAAGCGGCACTACCACCTCAAGGTAGCGTGTCTACCAATTTCACCACATCGCCAAAAACGGTTAGCAAAATTACCAAATATTTACTTACTTGCCAACAATTCAATCATATCAAAATTATCAAGTAATGGCTTTAGAACTAAGCGGAAAACTTATTAAGAAAATGTCTGAGGTTACAGGAACAGGCAAAAACGGAACAAACTGGATTAAACAAGAGTTTGTTTTAGAGACACAAGATCAATATCCTAAAAAAGTTTGCATGTCGGTTTGGGGCGATAAAACCCAAGATTTAGCACCTATTCAAGAAGGTGAAATCGTCAAAGTGCAATTCAATGTGGAATCAAGAGAATACAATGAGCGCTGGTATACTGAAATTCGCGCCTATCGTTTAGATCGTTCAGGCGCTTCAGCACCTGCTCCCGCACAAGACAATGCTGGTTGGGCTCCATCTGCTCCAGCCGCAGCTCCTGCAAGTGCAGCACCTGCGAATAACTTTCCTCCATTAGCGGCGGAGAGTGGTGATGATTTGCCATTCTAATAGTGAAGAACTAAGAATTAAGAGTGAAGAGGTAAGAGTTTGGTTGTTAGACAGCCAATCTCTTACCTCTTTTTATTTCATTAGTTAATGAACTGAAAATCCTAAAAGTATTTTATGCTCTTAGTTCTTAACTCTAAATTCTTACCTCTTCACTCTTCAATCTTCACTCTTACTTCTCAATTGAGTTCCCCAAATTTACCATCCTCAAAATCTTGAAAGGCTTGCATGATTTCCTGTCGGGTATTCATCACAAAAGGCCCATGGGAAGCTATCGGCTCTCGGATAGGTTCTCCGCTTAAGATTAACACTTTAGAATTCTCAGTCGCTTCGATGTGAAAAGTTTCTCCTTTTTTTTCAAATAAGACAAAATGATCTAACGGAACTGCCTCTTCCGATTCGTTGATTCGAATCTCACCTTCCACAACAACTAAACACGTGGTGTAGTTGGCAGGAAAACTGAATTCACATTTTCCTCTTTCGGTCAAATGCGCATTAAACATATGAACAGGAGTGAATGTGCTCGCTTTCCCTTGATTACCTTGAAAATTACCCGCGATTACTTCCACAAAACCTCCGTCAACTGGAACTTTAGGAATAGTCACATTTTCAATTGCCTGATACTTGGGCGCTGACATTTTATCTTTAGCGGGTAAATTCACCCACAATTGAATCATCTGAAAATCGCCTCCTGTTTTGCTGAACGTTTCTTCATGGTATTCTTTGTGCAAAACACCGGAAGCCGCCGTCATCCATTGTACATCGCCTTCACCAATAACGCCACCACCTCCAGCACTATCATGATGCGCTACACGGCCTTTATAGGCAATTGTTACCGTTTCAAATCCTCTATGCGGATGAACACCAACACCTTTTAGTGTTTTAGAAGGAGGAAAATGAAATTTGGCACCATAATCCATCATGATGAATGGGGTCATGCGCTGCATATCTAAGCCATGCCGACTCGGGATAAAATTGTGTACTCGGAAACCATCCCCAACAAAATGTGCGGGACCAGGAGGATATACCGCCTCAATTGCTTTAATAGCCATTTGATTTTAGTTTAATTGAAGTTCCATGGCTTGATGAACGATATCTGCTTCAATAAAAGTTCCACCAAATGGCTCAAAACCTAAGGAACGATACAAAGGCATCACATCCACCTGAGCATGCAAATAGAAATAAGTCTGCTCGGGATAGCGTTGCTGAGCTTCTTGCATTAAATGTCGAATCATATGACTCGCATAACCTTTACCTCGAGATTCCTTCAACGTAGCAATACGTTCAATTTTAATCCCTTTATCCGTTTTTCGAATACGACCCGTGGAAACAGGATGATCATTTTCCAATAAAAGAAAATGAATTGCCTGCGCATCCAATTCATCAAACTCTTCTGAAGGCAAGCATTTTTGTTCATGAACAAATACTTCTGTTCGTATTTCGAAAACAGCGGCTATAAGTGCATCCGAATCAGCCTGAATGATCTTATTTGTCTTGCTTTCCATAAGCTTCAATAATTTTGCGAACCAAACGGTGACGAACGACATCTGAACCATCCAACTCCACAAATGCGATTCCGTTAATGCCTCCTAAAATACGTTCTGCTTCACCTAAACCCGAGGTTTGATTCTTAGGTAAATCTACTTGGGATTTATCCCCAGTAATGATCGTTTTGGATTGGATACCCATACGCGTCAAAAACATCTTCATTTGCATGGAAGTCGTATTTTGCGCTTCATCAAGTAAAATAAACGCCTTATTCAGGGTCCGACCACGCATATATGCTAAAGGCGCAATTTCAATCGTTCGATTTTCCAAGTAAAACTTCAATTTCTCCGCAGGAATCATATCATCCAAAGCATCGTATATTGGACGTAAGTAAGGGTCAATTTTTTCCTTTAAATCTCCCGGTAAAAAACCTAAATTTTCTCCTGCCTCAACTGCCGGTCTTGTGATGATGATTTTCTTTACTTCTTTATTTTTCAACGCCTTAACAGCTAATGCAACAGCCGTATAAGTCTTACCTGTTCCAGCGGGTCCAATGGCAAAGACAATGTCATTGGTTGAAGCTGCATCGACGAGCTTGCGTTGATTAGGCGTTTTGGCTTTGATGACAATGCCTTTATTCCCAAAAAGTAAAACATCCTTATCTTCAACCCAAGGCGTTTCCATTTCCTCGCCTGTCGGGTTCAACATCGCCTCAATGTAAGCTTTCATGTGAACAGCCGTAAAGGTATTGTGCTTATTCAAATGCTGAATACATTGATTGACAATGGCTTCTACTAAAGCCATCTGATCATCGGAACCACGAATGATTAATTGATCCCCACGAGCAATGATTTTGGTCTGTGGAAATGCTTCGGTTAAGAGCTGAAAATTGGAATTTGAAACCCCTAAAAATTCGATCAGGGAGATGTCCGACAAGGAAATAATTTTCTCTAACAAGTAGGCAAGTTTTATAAGTTGAATGAAAGTACTAAAATAGAAAAATATTGAAATTTTATCTCACCAACAAGGTGATATTTTTGATAAAAAATTGTAAAATTGTACTTATGGATTCGAATAACACATCGCAAACTTTTAACAAGGGCAAACAAGGTATTAATAGCTCAAATCGGTCAAATATGCCACAGCGGCTGAGTGATTTAGGTTTAGGCAAATTACCTCCTCAGGCTGTTGATTTAGAGGAAGCATTATTAGGTGCTTTAATGCTCGAAAAAGAGCCTTTGGCGAATGTGATTGAATTACTAAAACCGGATAGTTTTTATAAAGAGGCGCATACCAAAATTTTTGGGGCGATTCAGGCACTATTCCAGCAATCTCAACCGGTTGATTTATTAACGGTCAATAACCAGTTAAAATCTACAGGAGATTTAGAAAAAGCAGGAGGAACTGCTTATTTAGCTCAATTAACTTCTCGAGTTAGTTCAACGTCGAACGTGGAATTTCACGCACGTATTATTATTGAGCAATACATCAAGCGCCAGCTAATTCATGTGTCATCTGAAATCCAACGTTTATCGTATGAGGATACTACCGATGTGTTCCAAATTTTGGATCGCATGGAGCAAGAATTATTTACGATCGCAGAATCCAATATTCGTAAGAATTATGAGAGTATGTCTGACATCCTCTTAAAAGCCGTTGCAGAATTAGAGGAGAAGCAACAACAAAAAAGTGGCATGACAGGTATCCCGTCTGGCTTTACGGATTTGGATCGCTTAACATCAGGTTGGCAAAAACAAGAATTAATCATTATTGCTGCCCGCCCAGGTATGGGTAAAACGGCCTTCGTCGTTTCGGCCTGCCGGAACGCCGCTGTTGAATGGGGCCATGCTGTCGCATTATTCTCACTTGAGATGAGTGCCGTGCAATTGGTCAATCGTATTATTTCTGCCGAAGCTGAAATTGAGGCAGAAAAGATCCGTAAAGGAAAATTGGAGCCCCATGAATGGCAACAATTACACACGAAAATCAAACGTTTGTACGAAGCACCCATCTTCGTCGATGATACCCCAGCCTTATCCATTCTTGAACTACGAGCGAAATGTCGTCGTTTAAAGGCTCAAAAAGACATTAAATTAATTGTCATTGACTACTTACAGTTAATGACGGGAGATAACGGCGGCAAAGGTGCTTCTGGAAACCGTGAGCAAGAGATTGCGCAAATTTCCCGTGCATTAAAGCAATTAGCCAAAGAACTTGATGTTCCAGTCATTGCGCTTTCGCAGTTGAACCGTTCAACAGAAACTCGTGGTGGAAATAAGAAACCTCAATTATCTGACCTTCGTGAATCTGGAGCCATTGAGCAAGATGCCGATCAGGTTATGTTTATTTACCGTCCGGAATATTATCAAATTACGGCCGATGAAAATGGTAATTCATTAGCCGGAATGGGAGAGATCATCATGGCAAAAAACCGTTCAGGTTCATTGGACAGTGTATGGTTGAAGTTCATCGGTAAATTCACGAAATATTGTGACTTAGATTTCCAACCATTTGGCGGCGCTGAAGGAGGCGAAAGCTTTAATTTAAGTAATCTAGGAGACCAAACATCCAATTTTGAACAGGGTGGAGGAGATGCCGTGTTTAAAGGGAGTAAAATGAATTTACCACCAGAGCAGGATTTTGATCCGTTGAATAGTCCATTTTAGAATAGACATTGGACATTGGACTTTAGACGTTGGACGTTTGAAAATTTGTAGAGACGCGAAATTTCACGTCTTTTTTTTAAATAAAATTGTCATAGCAAACGTCTAACGACTAACGTCTAAAGTATAAAGTATAAAGTATAAATTCTAAAAGACGCGAAGTATCGCGTCTCTACAAGCTTACCTCAATTTAAGTCTAACAATATTCTCCACATGATGTGTTTGAGGGAACATGTCGACAGGATGCACGACATCCACTTCATAGGCAACATCCAATAATGCCAAATCACGTGCTTGTGTCGCAGGATTGCAACTTACATAAACGATTTTCTTAGGTCGTACGGCTAGAATTTGATTCACCACATCTAAATCCATACCCGCACGCGGAGGATCCGTAATAATGACATCAGGGGCACCATGAATGGCAATAAATTCTTCGGTTAATACCTTCTTCATGTCACCGGCAAAGAAAGTTGCATTCTTGATTCCGTTTAATTCCGCATTGATACGCGCATCTTCAACAGCCATTTCAACATATTCCAAACCCACTACTTTCGTCGCGTGTTTGGCCAAAAACAAACCGATTGTTCCTGTACCTGTATATAAATCATAAACGATTTCATTACCCTGTAAATCAGCGTATTCTCTAACTAACTGGTAAAGCTTTAATGCTTGTTTGGCATTTGTTTGAAAGAATGATTTCGGGCCAATTTGGAATTTCAAATCCTCCATGGTTTCAACCATAAACGGCTTACCGTCGTAGCAAACAACTTCTAAATCATGAAATGTATCGTTTCCTTTTTGATTCACGACATAATTCAAGGAAGTGATCATTGGAAATGATGTTTTCAAATACTCCATGACCAACTTAATCTCCTCTTCCGTTGCATAAGCAAACTGGACTGTTACCATCCATTCGTTGGTAACCGTATTTCGAATGATCAAATTCCGTAAGGCTCCCTCTTGTTGGTTTTTCAATTCGTAATAAGATATGCCATTTGCATCCGCGAAATCGCGTATGCCATTACGAATGGCATTCGAAGGATCCGGCTGCAAATAACAGTGATCCACTGGTAATATCTTATCGAAACGACCCGGAACATGAAATCCGAGGGCATTCATCGATCCTAAATCTTCTTTTCCTATTTCATCTTCCGTCAGCCAACGTGCACAGGAAAACGTAAATTCCAATTTATTTCGGTAGTAGTAAGTCTCTTCAGATCCGAGAATTGGTTGGAATTCAGGTAATTTCACCTTCGCAATGCGCGTCAAATTATCTTTAACTTGTTGGGCCTTAAATGCCGTTTGTGCTTCATAAGAAACATGTTGCCACTTACATCCGCCACAAATACCAAAATGGCTACAAGCCACCTCTGTACGGTGTTTTGAAAGCGGCTGAATATTGATCGCCTGCGCTTGCTTGAAACTTTTCTTCGATTTCAATATTCGCAAGTCGGCAATATCACCTGGAGCCACTGCACCTTGTACAAAAATCACCTCATCATTCACTTTGGCGATACATTTTGCCTCGGCGGCAAAATCCAAAATGGCAATTTGTTCCAACACCACTGGGGCTTTCTTTTCTTTTTTCTTACTCATGCTGCTAAAAATGTGCACAAAAATACGGCTTTATGTGGGCAAGCCAACCAATTCAAGATAAAACCTTAACTTCGCGATGAAATTAATTCACATGAAGAATCAAGTTGTAATCATCACAGGCGCTAGCTCAGGAATAGGAAAAGCTTTAGCATTTGAATTTGGCAATCAAGGAGCCATTGTAGTCATTACGGGCCGCAATCAAACGAATCTAACGGAAGCTGCGGCTGAATTACAAGCGGCGAACATCCATCAACACGCCATCGTTTGTGATAGTAGTTCGGAGGAACAAACCCGTACCATGGTTCAAGAAGTTATTCAGCGATATGGAAAAATTGATATCTTGATTAATAATGCAGGTATATCCATGCGTTCAATGTTTGAAACGGTGGATTTGAAAGTACTCAAACAAGTCATGGACATTAATTTTTGGGGAATGGTATATGCCACGCATGCATCATTGCCTTATTTAAAAGAGAGTAAAGGAGGAATCATTGGTATTTCATCGATTGCAGGTTACCGAGGCTTACCCGTAAGAACGGGATATTCCGCTTCAAAATTTGCCATGAATGGCTTCCTTGAGGCATTGCGTACTGAATTAATTGGAACAGGTGTGCATGTACTAACGGCATGTCCTGGATTTACAGCTTCAAATATTCGAAATGCATCTTTAACTTCCGATGGAAGTATATCAGGCGAAAGCATGCGAGAAGAAGAAAAAATGATGACTGCAGAAGAAGTAGCCTCCGAAATCCGCAAAGCATACGAAGCAAAAAAGAAAACATTAGTCTTAACTTTTCAAGGCAAATTGACTGTGTTTTTAAACAAATGGTTGAACAGTTTTATGGATAAATTAGTCTACAATACGCTTAAAAAGGAAAAAGATAGTCCCCTAACATAAAAAGCCCTGCCAGACAAAATCCAGCAGGTGCTTATACCCATTTAACTTACCACTCTATATCTAAACTTTGATCGTCTGCAAATCGAGTTGGCTCGTAAACTCCAACATCATCGATTCGATATAATCTTTTGCATGATCAAATTCTGTAATCAATTGACTAAAATAAGCTCTGTCAAAGACAAGAAATTCTGATTTCTCGGTTGTCATTGCCGTACATGCATATTTTCCACCCTGTAATGCTTCATCAATGCCAATGAAAATAGGCTTGTTATTTATAACCAAGCGCTTATTTTCATTCGGCCATTCAAGTAAAATAGAACCACATTGTAAGTAAAAAACGAATTCAGCTTTCTGGCCTTGTCGGAACAAAAATTCATCAGCGAGATAGTTAATCTCGATACCACTCGCCAATACCTTTTTTCCTGTTTCCAACATTTGTTCCATGCCTCGTCATTTTGACAGCTCAAAAGTAACAGCAATACTTGGCAAGAATTATGATAATCATCAGTTTATAACGTGCGATTTGTCACATCTTCACAAATCAGTATTAAGCAACTTTGTTCTTAATACCGCATGAAGATGATTGACGTAAAAGAACCGATAATTAATACTGAGACAAAGTGCTTCCATTGTGGAGAAACTTGTGAGGAGGAGATAATTAGATATGATGAGAAATCATTTTGTTGTCATGGTTGCGAACAAGTGTACAAACTACTTTCTGATAATGCTTTAGGTGATTATTATACATGCGACATTAATCCAGGCAAATCGCCATCTGCCCAAAATTTCGACTTTTTAAATCATCCACACTTCCGAGACCAACTAATCAGTTTTTCGTCAAAAGGAGTTTCCAAAGTACATTTTCATTTACCAGCCATCCATTGTCGGTCTTGCCTGTATTTATTGGAAAATTTAGCGCGGATCGAGCCTGCTGTTGTGAAATCTAATTTGAATTTCGGCAAGAAGGAATTAACCGTTTGGTTCACAGAAGACCAAATCGATTTAGGCCATTTAGCTGGCCTATTGGCTCGTTTGGGCTATGAACCCTTGATTGATTCAGGGGAAGAGAAGGCCCAACAAAAGAAGCGAACTAGCCAACAAAATCAACTGTTTCTAAAGTTGGGCATCGCGGGATTTTGTGCAGGGAATGCTATGTTATTTAGCTTTCCTGAATATTTGGGAATCGAAGCTGGGAGTTTAAAAAGCTTGTTTGGTTACATCAATATTGCTCTAGGAAGTATTGCTGTATTTTATTCAGGTTCGGATTATTTCTCCAATGTCTGGTCGCACATCAAATTAAGAAAGCTAACCATTGAGTTACCTATTTTACTCGGCATATTGGTTGGGTATTTACGAAGCGTTTACGAGGTATTCTCACATACGGGTGCGGGATATATTGATTCTGTTTCAGGTTTACTGTTTTTTCTGTTAATCGGTAAATGGTTCCAGCAAAAATCCTTTGATTTTTTATCGTTTGAACGAAATTACAAAGCCTATTTTCCTTTAGTCATCAGTAAACTAATTCAAGGAAAGGAGCAAACCTGTCCATTGGAAGAAATAGAAGTAGGAGACCGCTTAATTATTCGTAATCAAGAAATCATCCCAGCGGATGCGATCTTACTAAAAGGTAAGAGTCAAATGGATTACAGCTTTGTTACGGGAGAAAGTGAATACATCACGTTAGAACCTGGTAATTCGATGTATGCAGGTGGCAGGCACAATGGTGAACTTATTGAAATTGAAATAAAAAAAGCGTTAAATCAAAGCCATTTAACGCAATTATGGGAACAACAAGCCTTTAAAGATCCCAACCACAAAACGGAGAATTGGGAAAATTTTGCAAATACAGTCGGGGCCTATTTCACCGTCGTTTTGTTAAGTCTAGCTGCTGTAGTGGGAATTTATTGGTTCCAACATGATCCCAACAAATGGCAAAATGCTGTCGTCAGTGTATTAGTTATCGCTTGTCCATGTGCATTAGCCATTTCATACCCATTTGCTTTAGGGCATGGAATCCGTTGGATGGCAAAATTCAACTTCTTCATCAAGGATATCCAAGCTTTTGAACGCATGTCACAAGTTGACACCATCGTTTTTGACAAAACAGGCACATTGACCCTGCATCAAGATGAACTACCCAAATTCCGCTTCGTTCGTGAATTAAGCCTCTGGGAGGAACGTGTAATCTATACGATGGTTAATCAGTCGACGCACCCTTTATCAAGGCAGTTGACACAGTATTACCGCACTCAAAAGCTTGAGGTCCTGGAACAATTGAATTCGATTCATGAAATTACGGGAAAAGGAATCGAGGCGATACAAGAAGATATTACTTTTCGAGTAGGTCATGCACGATTCACGGGTCATACACTCGAAAAACAACAAGATTTTATTCGTTCAGAAAGTCAATTATTTATCCGAATCGGGGAGGAGCCCGTCGGCTATATCGAGTTTCCTTGGCAAAACAGAGCAGGAATCGAATACATGATTCACGCATTGCAGTCAAATTATGAGGTTTATCTACTTTCGGGTGATAAGAAAAGTCACGCAGGGACTTTGTTGGATTGGTTTCCAGAGGAATCACATTATCAATTTGAATGTAGCCCATTGGATAAAATGAATTTCATTCAACAATTACAAGCATCGGGTAAGAAAGTGGCCATGGTGGGAGATGGATTGAATGATGCAGGGGCACTTAAGCAAGCACATGTGGGTATCGCCATTTCGGAAGATCATCTACATTTTACGCCATCGAGTGATGCCATATTACAAGGGAAGCAACTTGTTCATTTACCCGTATTTCTAAAGTTCGCAAAATTTGGACTTCAGCTTATCAAATTAAGTTTTGCCCTCTCATTGGTATACAATCTTTTTGGTTTGAGTTATGCTATCCAAGGGACGCTTTCACCTTTGATCGCGGCCATCCTAATGCCCGTCAACTCATTAAGTATGCTCGTAATAGCCAACGTAGGTATGAATATGAAAGGCGGAGGTTTAAAATCATATTTGGCGACCCGAAAAGGTGACTAAGGTCATTATTTAATTCAGCCAATTCATGGAATTTTGACAAGCTAAATAAGGCATCTATGGAAATTATGTATTTCATGATTGGATTGAGTTTACTGATGGCTGTTGGATTTTTGATTGCATTTATATGGTCCATCAAAACAGGCCAACAAGATGATTTAATCACACCAAGTATGCGGATTTTATTAGAAGAAAAAGAGTACAAAAACAACAAATAAACGCTTATGAGCACAAAATCTACCACGTTAGAACAGTTTTCTTATGATAATAAGACGGTTCGAAACTTTGCCATTGCTACGATCATCTGGGGGATTGTAGGTATGTTGGTGGGCGTCATTATTGCCACCCAACTATTTGAACCCGCGGCAAACATCACACAATATGGCTCATTTGGTCGTATTCGTCCTTTACATACGAATGCGGTAATTTTCGCCTTTGTAGGGAATGCCATATTTGCTGGAGTTTACTACTCGTTGCAGCGTTTATTGAAAGCACGTATGTTTAGTGATTTCTTATCCAATCTTCATTTCTGGGGTTGGCAATTAATCATTGTCTCCGCAGCCATCACATTGCCGTTAGGGATTACAACGTCCCATGAATATGCAGAATTAGAATGGCCGATAGACATCGCGATTACCTTGATTTGGGTAACGTTTGGTGTGAATATGTTTGGAACCATCTTTAAACGAAGAGAGCGTCATTTATATGTGGCCATTTGGTTTTATATCGCAACCTTTATCACGGTTGCCGTATTGCACTTGACAAACTCAATGCAATTACCTATTTCGGCATTTAAATCGTACTATGTATATGCAGGCGTACAGGATGCTTTGATTCAATGGTGGTATGGCCATAATGCGGTTGCCTTTTTCTTGACTACACCTTTTTTAGGATTGATGTATTACTTCTTACCAAAAATGGCGAATCGTCCAGTTTATTCTTATCGCTTATCAATCCTACACTTTTGGGCATTAATCTTTATCTACATTTGGGCGGGACCTCACCACTTGTTGTATTCCAGTTTACCAGATTGGGCACAGTCGCTCGGTGTAGTATTTTCGATCATGTTAATCGCACCCTCTTGGGGTGGAATGATTAACGGTCTATTGACCTTGCGTGGAGCTTGGGATCAAGTACGTGAAAATACCATATTAAAATTCATGGTCGTAGGTATTACTAGTTATGGTATGGCGACTTTTGAAGGACCCATGTTGAGTTTGAAAAACATCAATGCGATAGCACACTTTACCGACTGGATCGTAGCACACGTGCACGTGGGCGCATTAGGTTGGAACGGTTTCTTAACCTTTGCCATGTTATATTGGTTGGTTCCTCGTATTTTCCAAACGACATTATACTCGGAGAAATTAATCAAAACTCACTTCTGGATTGGAACGATTGGTATTGCCTTGTATGCCATTCCGATGTATATCTCGGGTTTTACCCAAGGGATGATGTGGAAACAATTTACAACTGAAGGTACATTACAATATGGCAACTTCTTAGATACCACGTTACAAGTATTACCGATGCACATGATGCGTGCTGTAGGTGGAACCTTGTATTTAGTTGGGGCCATCATCATGGCGGTCAACTTATTCAAAACCATGGCACAGGGATCATTATTAGCTAATGAGGCAGCAGAAGCGGCACCTTTAGCAGTAGATGAGCAACCTGAAGCAGGCGCACACTGGCATCGCTGGATTGAACGCAAGCCCATTCAATTATTAGTTGCTTCCTTGATTATGATTTTAGTAGGCTCATTGGTGGAATTAATCCCAACATTCATGGTAAAATCCAATGTACCAACGATCGAGGCAGTACAACCCTACACATCCTTGGAATTAGAGGGACGTGATATTTACATCCGCGAGGGTTGCGTGGGATGTCACTCACAATTGGTTCGTCCATTCCGTTCAGAAACCGAACGATATGGTGAGTTCTCTAAATCAGGTGAATTCGTATATGATCATCCATTCTTATGGGGATCAAAACGTACGGGACCAGATTTGCATCGTGAAGGGGGTAAATATCCAGACTCATGGCATTATCACCACATGCGTGAACCGCAATCGATGTCACCAGGATCCATTATGCCAGCGTATGGCGTATTGTATGAGCAAAGCTTAAATACGTCCCAAACGCAAGACAAATTGAATGCCATGAAGAAATTGGGCGTTCCTTATGATGATGCACAAATTAAAAATGCTGTGGCAGATTTAACTAAGCAATCAAAAGAAATTCAAGCCCGTTTGGCAGAAGAAAAAATCAAGGTAAGTGCCGACAAAGAAATCATCGCTTTGATTGCATACTTACAACGCTTAGGAACTGACATCGCTAAAAAATAAATCTATGTTCAAGCAATTTATATCCAATATCCCAGGAGCAGACTCCTACATGATATTTTCGCTAATAACATTTATGGCATTTTTCACAGCCGTAGGAATTTACATGTTTTGGATGGACCGGAAACATGTCGATCGCATGAAAAATCTGCCATTTGAAAAATAAAGAAATCGAACAATAGACTTTAAAATCGAATATTATGGCTTTAACATTTATAGAAATATGGCTGATTAGCTTGATCTTCTTGACAGGAATCATCATTTTGGTTGTCACGTTACAACTTAATTCAGCTTTGAAAAAACTTACCAAGAACACCAAAATGCCAGTTGAGGCAGAATTGTCTTGGTGGGAAAAATTCAAGGGCTTGAGACCGTTGGAGCAAGAACGTGAATTACTCATGGAGCATACTTATGATGGTATTGCGGAATTAGATAATCCGACGCCACCTTGGTTTATGTATTTGTTTTATTCGACCATCATTTTTGGCTTAATTTACGGCGCCTATTACCATGTTTATCAGGATGGTAATATTCAAGAGGCGGAATACAATACAGAAGTTGCTGCAGCAGAAAAAGCGCGTGAGGCTTACATGAAACAATTTGCCAATTCCGTCAATGAAGATAATGTAACCGTATCTACCGCGGTCAAAGATTTAACCGAAGGGTCTCAAATTTATACAACAAATTGCGTAGCTTGTCATGGAGATAAGGGACAGGGTGGTGTAGGGCCCAACTTGACTGATAAATTTTGGATTCATGGTGGTGGTATCAAGGATTTGTTCAAGACCATCACGCATGGTATTCCCGAAAAAGGGATGATTGCATGGGAGAAAACACTGAATCCCTTACAAGTTCAAAAGGTCGCTTCCTTTATCTTAACCTTACAAGGATCAAATCCTCCAGGGGCTAAAGAACCTCAAGGAGAAGAAATTAAATAAACCTTAATCAATAAACGTATGAAAAAGAACGTAGGTAAAATGGACCGTATCGTCAGAATCGCAATTGCTGTTGCATTATCCATTCTGGCTTATTCTAAAATTATTCCAAGCG
>JAGOAA010000024.1:22076-25942 GCA_017984215.1 Cytophagaceae bacterium | reverse complement strand
TGTGCTAAGTGCAAGAATGCTACTTTCTCATCCAAGTGTTTTGGTAAGATGTAAACTTTGTTTTCGTAACTTTTTGAATTAGCCCATAATTCCAATTGAGCTAATGTTTGGTTACAGAATGAGTTCGACATCACGAAAGATGGGTGTCCCATCGCACATCCTAAGTTCACCAAACGACCTTCTGCCAAAACGATTACGTTTTTGCCGTCGATGGTGTACATATCTACTTGCGGTTTGATTTGGTCTTTGGTAGAACCGTAATTGTTGTTCAACCATTCCATATCGATTTCGTTGTCGAAGTGACCGATGTTACAAACGATTGCTTTGTCTTTCATCGCTTTGAAATGACGATCACGGATGATTTTTACGTTACCCGTCGCAGTAACAAAGATGTTTGCACGTGTTGCAGCTTCGTCCATAGGAACAACTTCGTATCCATCCATGGCAGCTTGAAGTGCACAGATGGGGTCGATTTCAGTAACCAATACACGGCAACCAGCGCCACGCAATGAATCTGCTGAACCTTTTCCTACGTCACCGTAACCTGCTACAACAGCTACTTTACCTGCCAACATTAAGTCGGTTGCACGACGAATCGCATCAACCAATGACTCTTTACAGCCGTATTTATTATCAAATTTTGACTTCGTTACCGAGTCATTAACGTTGATCGCTGGCAAGAATAATGTGCCATTCTTCATACGCTCATATAAACGGTGAACACCTGTCGTAGTTTCTTCTGATAGACCTTTGATCCCTTCGATTAATTCAGGATAGTCATCAAACACCATGTTCGTCAAATCGCCACCATCATCCAAGATCATGTTCAAAGGTTGACGCTCTTCACCGAAGAATAATGTTTGTTCGATACACCAGTTGAATTCCTCTTCGTTCATGCCCTTCCAAGCATAAACTGGAATTCCCGCCGCAGCGATAGCTGCTGCTGCGTGATCTTGGGTAGAGAAAATGTTACATGAAGACCATGTTACATCCGCTCCTAAAGCTGTCAATGTTTCGATTAAAACCGCTGTTTGAATCGTCATGTGTAAACAACCAGCGATGCGAGCACCTTTCAAAGGTTGCGCTGCGCCAAATTCCGCACGCAATGCCATTAAACCTGGCATTTCTGCTTCTGCTAATTGAATTTCCTTGCGACCCCAGTCGGCCAATGCAATGTCTTTAACTTTGTAAGGTACGTAAGTGCCTGATTGTGATGCCATTGTGTATTGTTTTTTATTTCGAATTCTTAAGAAAGTGCAAATTTAGCCCTTTATTGCTGAGCAACAAAATTTTGTTTTGATAAACGATTAACTAAGATTCCAAGAAAGGTAGAACACTTTCCAACTGAATACCACGAGAACCTTTTACTAACAAAAAGCTGTTTGTGATCGGATTATCTTGTAACCAATTGTGCAAACCGAATTTGTCTGGAAAATAATAAGCTTGAGGTAAGTTGATGAGCGCATGTTGCATGTGTTCCCCCACAAGTAAAACCTTTGAAAACTGGAATCCTGCGATTAGTTTGCCTAGTAATTCGTGTTCTTTAGCGGATAAATCACCCAATTCGAACATATCGCCTAAGATGACAATCTTCGGATTATTTTCCGTTTCAGCAAAATGACTAATGGCCGCTTCCATGGATGATGGATTCGCATTGTAGGCATCCATCAAGACTTGGTTGGAACCAATTTTGATAAATTGAGATCGGTGGTTGGTCGGTAGATAAGATGAAATCCCTGTCCGACAAGCCTCGTCGCTGAGTCCAAAAGCTTTTCCTACCGCAATCGCCATTTGAATATTTTCAAAATTATAAATGCCTGGTAAGTGTGATTTGACAATGCTACCATCAGCACACGAAAAGGTAACGGTAGGTTTTGCTTCAATTAATTTCGTTGGCATCGCCACATCTGCAAGCACAAACGTGTTAATCCCACGTTCCTTGCTCATTTCATGTACGACATTTTTGTCTTTGGGTAAAAAGACTGTCCCGCCATGTTGTGCTACATAATCAAACAACTCTCCTTTGCCTTTTCGGACCCCAGCTTCTCCACCAAATCCTTCTAAATGCGCTTTCCCGATATTCGTAATCAAACTATGTGTGGGTTGGGCTATTTCAACTAATTCCTTGATGTCTCCCTGCTTGTTGGCCCCCATTTCAATCACAGCGACCTCATGATTCGGTTTAATCTGCAAGATTGATAAGGGAACTCCGATGTGATTGTTCAAATTGCCTGCCGTGGCATAGCAATGGAATTTTTGGGACAACACGGAAAATAGTAATTCTTTCGTTGTCGTTTTTCCGTTCGAACCTGTCAATCCGATTACTGGGATGGATAAAGTATTGCGAAAATTGCGGGCTAGGTCTTGTAAAGCTTTTAGTCCGTCTTCGACCAATAAGGTTTTGTCGCCTGATTCATAAGCTGCATCATCGATAACTACCGCCAAGGCTCCTTTTTCTAAGGCTTCTTTCGCTAATGCGTTCGCATTGAAATTGGGTCCCTTTAAAGCGAAGAATAAATTCCCTGCTTGGATCTTACGTGTATCGGTACAAACACCTGAAGAGGATAGAAAAAATTCTAAAAGAGCTGAATTTAAAATCTTCATGTTAATTTTAGTGAGCCTTTGTTTTCTTGCAGGTGCAAATATCGAATGAAAAATTGTTTAATCCTTTTATTGGGCTTGATAAGTATGCAAATTCAAGGGCAGACCTTGCGATTTGATGTTTTTCAAGGTCTTCCGGTCAAACAAAATGGAATTTCGAAAACAAATGCTTGGGCCGGAGGGATGAATGCCATGCAGTATCAACGGATGGATTTGAATGGGGATGGGGTCATGGATTTGGTGACCTTTGATCGGACTAGCCAACAAATTTCCACATTTTTACAAGATTCATCCGGTTCTTTTACCTTTGCGCCGCATTATATTGCTCAATTTCCTCGCATAGAAAATTGGTTTGTCTTGGTTGATTATAATCAAGACGGTTTTATGGATTTGTTTTGTGCGACTGGGGCTGGCATTAAAGTGTATCAAAATAAGATCTCACTGGGGCAGTTTCGTTTTGAAAAGGTTCAGGATCCTATTTATAGCCAGGGCTTTGCAGGACTGATTAATTTATATGTAGCGGCTCCTGATATTCCGGTCATTGCTGATGTTGATGGTGACGGGGATGTCGATGTTTTGGCCTTCGAGCCAGGAGGGCATTACATTGAATTCCATGAAAATGTTTCGATACAGAAATCGGGGAAAGCGGATTTGGCATTTGAGAAGTCTTCGCAAAACTGGGGGAATATCGTCCACAATGATTGTCAGGATGCGCAAATAGTAAACTCGGATATCCGCTCAGAAGCCGTAAGCCAACCCCGTCGAGTGGATCATGTGGGAAATGCATTAGGTCGTACTTCGGGCAATGATTTATTCATGGGACACGTTTCTTGTTCGAATTTGACATACTTGAAGAATCGGGGGACGAACGCAGAAGTTAATTATTCCAACTTTGATTTTGATTTTCTTCGTACATACCCTGCTGTTTCGGGTATTTTTATGGCGGCAATGCCGCTTCAGTTGACGGGAAATCGAGAGGATCTATTTGTTTCGGTGAATACATCGGATAATGCAGGTTTTTTGCAGGATTTCCAACACTCTTCTTTTCGGATGAAAGAAGGACAGGTTACCCCCTTTTTACAAGATCAAATGATTGATGTGGGCGAGAAGGCCAGTCCATGCATGGTTGATGTGGATTCGGATGGCGATTTGGATTTACTCATCGGGCATGCGGGTTATCGGAATTCAAATGATGTGCGTGCGGGAATCTATTTATTTGAAAATCAAGCAGGAGAATTCATTTTTAAAACAGCCGATTATTTAGG
>JAGOAA010000024.1:0-21976 GCA_017984215.1 Cytophagaceae bacterium | reverse complement strand
CGGATGGCGATTTGGATTTACTCATCGGGCATGCGGGTTATCGGAATTCAAATGATGTGCGTGCGGGAATCTATTTATTTGAAAATCAAGCAGGAGAATTCATTTTTAAAACAGCCGATTATTTAGGATTAGCATCGCGGGAATCCCTCACCGATATCGTTTTGCAAAATCAGCATGGTCAGGTATTAGTTGTCGGCCAAAGTTCATTTGGGCCCAAAGTTTTCAACATCAGTATTCAACAATTACAAGTAATCAACACGGATCTAACTCTGGGTGAAACGCCCGTGATGAGTCCATGGGGTACGATGGTTTTATCCAAGGCGGGACGTTTGGTGTTGGGGTCGAATGCCGACTGGGGCCAACTGAGCAAAGAAACGTGGCAATTACGAACCTGTCAATTTGCAGATGTGGACGGCGATGGAACCGTGGAGTTTATCGGGATTGATTTAGATGGAATGTGGCATATAGGGAATTATGTAACGGTTATGAATTCGTTGGCATGGCGAACAGCGGATTTTCAAGGATTCACGGTGGGTAGAAATACACGATTAAGTGTGGCCGATTTAAATGCCGATGGGCGAGTAGATTTGGTCGTTGGGACCGGTGCTGGTGGCGTTTACTTGTTGGAGAATAAAAGTAGTTCACCGGTTTGGGATGCCTTGGATACTCAAACGCTACAAGTCTGGCCAAATCCCACGGCAGGAATCGTTTATGTGCTGGCGAATCAGTCGGGGGAATTGCAGGTATACAATCAAGCAGGTCAAGTAATTTCAATCAAGACCTTGCAAGCGGGTAAGACCTTTGAATTAATACATGCGGACATGTCCTTGTTACGCTTTGTGGATGCAACGGGAAAAGTAAGCACGCGGAAAATTCAACACAATTAAAAGAATTTTCCAGCGCCTAATACGATTTGACGTAAGCTTACAACGATAATCACAATTCCAACTAAAATCATCATACTCTTGATAGGAAGTTTATTTGCCAATCGTGCGGCAATGGGTGCCGCCACTACACCACCTAAAATTAAGCCTGCAATCACTTGCCAATAGCCCAAACCGATCACGGTGAAGAAGGTGAGCGAAGAGGCAAGCGAGACGAAAAATTCGGTTAGGTTGACACTTCCAATGGTGTATTTGGGGTGACGTCCGGATGCAATTAATGTGGAAGAAACAATTGGTCCCCAGCCACCACCACCGATGGAATCTAGGTATCCGCCGAATAAGGCCAACCAGCCCACTTTCTTTAATGGACGTTTTTCTTGGCGCTTGATCAAGGCTTTTCGGATGATGATGGCACCCAAGAAAAGTGTGTAGATGGAAACGATTGGTTTAATGTAGCCCGCATAATCTTCTAAAGAAGATAAAACATAAGCGCCTAAAATGGCTCCAATGATTCCAGGAATAACTAATGTTTTAAATAATTTAGAATTCACATTGCCAAATTTCAAGTGCATGTAACCGGAAACACCTGAGGTAAATACCTCTGATGCATGTACACTGGCAGATGCGGCGGCGGGCGTGATTCCCACAGCCATCAAGAAGGTAGTCGCAGTAACTCCGTATGCCATTCCCAAAGCACCATCAATCATTTGCGCAATAAATCCGCCTAAGATGTAATATAAAATTTCTGAATTAACGGTACTAAAGACAGCAATTATATTTTCAGCAGTTAGGTAGGTAAAAAGAAGGTGTCCCACAATCATTAAGGCTAATGCGTTGCTTACATGAATTATTAATTCAGTAATGCTCCGTTCGCGTTTCCATATAATATCGATCGCTTTTAATAAGCTGGGGAATTTAGGCTTGTTAGGAGTCGAGTCGGGTTGTGTAGACATGGGTTAACTTTATTATCCTACAAAACTAATAGACTTTACTTAATCTACCAACAAAGTAGAGTAAATATTTTTTCGCAAAATTCGTGTAAATTGCATCCCCTTTTGAAAAACAAACAATTATATGCGTTCAGAGTATCAATTTCGTGACATCGAAAAAGCGTGGCAAGGATTTTGGGAACAAAACCAAACATTCAAAGCACAGGTAAATCCTACTAAACCCAAGTATTATGTGTTGGACATGTTTCCGTATCCTTCGGGAGCGGGCTTACATGTGGGTCATCCACTAGGGTATATTGCATCTGATATCATGGCGCGATATAAGCGTTTGCAAGGATATGAGGTATTGCATCCGATGGGATTCGATTCTTTTGGTTTACCAGCGGAACAATATGCGATTCAAACCGGGCAGCACCCAGCGATTACAACAGAACAAAATATTACGCGTTACATTGAACAATTGAAAAACATGGGTTTTTCGTTCGATTGGACGCGTGAGGTACGCACCTCGGATCCTGCCTACTACAAATGGACACAGTGGATTTTTATGCAATTGTTCAATTCTTGGTACAACCAGGAATCTGATAAAGCCGAGTCGATTGATACCTTAACGCAACGATTAGCGGCCAAAGGTTCTGTAGGGTTAAAAGCTGTATGTGAAGATGATGTAGAACGTATTTCAGCGGAAGCATGGAATGCGATGGGTGAGGAGGAGCAATATGCGTATTTATTGAATTTCCGTTTGGCGTATTTAGATGATTCGGTTGTCAACTGGTGTCCACAATTAGGTACGGTATTAGCAAATGATGAGGTAAAAGACGGTTTATCTGAGCGTGGCGGTTATCCCGTGGAGCAGAAAAAAATGCGCCAATGGTCGATGCGCATCACGGCTTATGCAGATCGTTTATTGCGTGGTTTAGAGGAGGTAGATTGGTCGGATTCGTTGAAAGAACAACAACGTAATTGGATTGGGAAGTCAATCGGTACAGATGTAGAATTTGCTATCGAAGGAATTTCAGATAAGAAAATCAAAGTGTTTACGACGCGTGTAGATACGATTTATGGCGTATCCTTTATGGTATTAGCCCCTGAACATGAATGGGTGGCGGAATTAACGAAGCCGGAACAACAGGCCGACGTAGATGCCTACATTACCTGGACGAAATCTCGTTCAGAATTAGATCGTGTTTCAGAGGTTAAAACGGTATCTGGGGTATTTACCGGATCTTACGTTATTAACCCGTTGAATAACGAGCGGGTGCCATTGTTCTTAGCTGACTATGTTTTAGCGGGTTATGGAACGGGTGCTGTTATGGGTGTACCTTCAGGCGATCAACGTGACTGGAATTTTGCCAAACATTTTGACTTACCTATTCCAGCTATTTTAGATGCTCAAAAAAATATTGAAAAACAAGCTGATAATACCAAAGAAGGTAAGTATATCAATTCAGGTATCATCAATGGTATGGGATACAAAGAGGCTACGAATACCTTAATTCAGTGGTTGGAGGAACGTGAAATCGGGAAAGGAAAAGTACAGTACCGCATGCGAAATGCTGTATTTTCACGCCAGCGCTATTGGGGAGAGCCGGTACCGGTTTATTTCAAGCCAACGGCCTCAGGCCAATTATTACCTTATTTAATTCAGGAATCTGAATTGCCTTTGGAATTGCCTAAAATTGATAAGTATTTACCAACGGAAACGGGTGAGCCGCCATTAGGACGTGCTGCGGATTCGTGGAAATACCAAGGACAATATGATTACGAATGGTCGACCATGCCGGGTTGGGCTGGATCATCTTGGTATTGGTATCGCTACATGGATGCCCAAAATGATGCTGCATTTGCTTCTGCGGAGGCGGTTAATTATTGGAAAGCTGTCGATTTATACATTGGGGGTTCCGAGCACGCTACAGGACACTTGTTGTATTCGCG
This sequence comes from Cytophagaceae bacterium, assembly GCA_017984215.1. Lineage (GTDB taxonomy): Bacteria > Bacteroidota > Bacteroidia > Cytophagales > Spirosomataceae > Aquirufa > Aquirufa regiilacus. The sequence continues at coordinate 18,207 of JAGOAA010000024.1, read as the reverse complement.
TTTTTGGAATAAGTTCTTAAAGGATTTAGGCTATGTAGCGGAGGAAGAATTTGCGAAGAAATTGATCAACCAAGGGATGATTCAAGGTCGGTCGAACTTCGTGTACCGCGTGAAAAACTCCGATCAAGTAACTTTTGTTTCCCATGGATTGAAAGATCAATATGATGTAGCAGCCTTGCACGTCGATGTGAACATTGTGGAAAATGACATCTTGGATGTTGAAGAGTTCAAGCGTTCTCGTAACGATGTACCTTCGGATGCACAATTCATCTTGGAAGATGGGAAATACGTTTGTGGATGGGAAGTGGAGAAAATGTCCAAATCCAAGTTCAACGTCGTGAATCCGGATGATTTAATTGCCAAATACGGTGCCGATACCTTACGTGTTTATGAGATGTTCCTAGGTCCATTGGAGCAATTCAAGCCTTGGAATACGAATTCGATTTCAGGTTCACATAATTTCTTACGCAAGGTATGGCGTTTGTTCTTTGATGAACAAGCACAAAAATCGGTTTTAGTTGATGGAGCAGCAACACCTGAAGAATTAAAAGTATTGCATACGGCGATTCGTAAGGTTCAAGATGATTTGGAGCGTTATTCGTTCAATACGGTCGTTTCAACCCTGATGATCTGCGTGAATGATTTAGGCCAATTGAAATGCCATAAGAAATCTGTTCTTCGTGAATTTGTACTATTACTTTCGCCTTATGCGCCACACATGGCGGAAGAGTTATGGGCTGCACTAGGTGAGGAGGCTGGAAGCATTTCCCATGCCAAATTCCCGGTATTCAATCCAGAATTCTTGGTCGAGAACGAATTCAACTATCCGATTTCCTTTAATGGTAAGGTGAAATTAACATTAGCCTTTTCGGCTACGGCAAGCCCTGCGGAAGTGGAGGCGGCTGTGCTGGCCAATGAGCAAGTTCAAAAGCATTTGGATGGCAAAGCGCCTTCCAAGGTGATTGTAGTTCCGAAACGGATTGTTAATATTGTCTTAGGAATATAGATGAGAAGGGCCGAGAAATCGGCCCTTTTTTATTTTTGAACGATCAGTTCAACAATTTTGATTAATGTCAAGCTGAAAGTAATTAAGCCGAGTGTCCACCGGATATTTGTCCTGATTGCTTTTTCAATGGTTGCTTGTAATTTGGCTTCCAGTGTTTCAAATTTGGCTTCCAGTGTTTCAAATTTGGCTTCTAACGCTTCAAATCTAGCTTCTAATGCCTGGAATCGAGCCTTTAAAGACTGAAATTTCCCCTCAAGTCCACTAAAGTCTAAACGTAGCTGTGCAACATCTGCAGCCACTTCATCCAATCGCATATCCAAATGATTGATGTGATTGAATTGCGATTTCAATAGAAGCGTATTTACATCTTGATCGGTTAAGGCTTTCCCATCTGAAAATTTATTTTCAATCAGCTGAATGCGCGGCTGAATCATTTCGAGGAGCTGGTTTTCTATTTTGGTATTCTTTTTCATTTTTCGGGCTAGGTTTGATGATACAAATTTCGTCCGGTTAAATACCTTTTCCTATTCAAAAAATGACTAATTGAATGATTATCAATGAATTGATTTAATCCATTCGCGAATGAGCGCGACGCCTTCTTGGTGAATAATGGTCCGGCCGAGTTCCGGCATCATCACGCCAGGATCTTGCGAATTCATCCGGTAATGTAAGATGCTTTCCGAAGGTTTTCCGGCAACAATATCATACAATAAACCACCAGATCCCCGACCCGCTGCCACGGGTGATTTCATCATTCCATATGCCGTCGTTCCGTAATAACGATAATCCAGAAACAATCCCGAACTCTTCGCTGGTCCTTTTGGATTATGACAATGCGCACAGTTGATGTCGAGGTAAGCTTTTACGCGGTCGTTGATGGCTGCACTTTCGTCTATGTATGACACGAATTTTGGACGTGATGCAGGTACTCCGCTCATTTGATTGCTCCGACTCCAATAGTCCAATTGGTTTTCGTCCCCATGGGCATAGCGCATGGAAGCATTCATTTGTCGGGCGGATGGACCGATGGGTGTCATGATTCCATCTCGCTCATGGCAGCCTTTGCATTGATTCATGTTAGGTATTACGTAATTCACTTGCTGCTTCTTACCTTGTTGGTTCTTGAATTCGACCAAACTCGTGCCTCCCGCTACTTCTAAATAGGCTTCTGTTTGCTCCTCGTTCCAAATGTAAGGCAATGCCACCCAACCTGACGGCTCGTGGCTTAGGATACGGGTTTCCATGATGCGCCGACCGCCTTTCGGATTGCGTTCGTCCATCGGATAATAAAAGGTTTTTGCAATTCGAGTTCCTACCGGAAATTGAAAAACAGAATCAGGGTTATACGTGACGCTTTGACCTGCCGGTAATTGAATAAAGCGCAATTTGTGGGCGTAATCGGAGAATAAAGGTGATGTCAACTCGTAAGGCGTTACGCCAACATTGGGTACATGATTTTTCAGATCCCCTTGAAACAATCCATAATCGGATAATTTGCTAGGGAATTTAGGAGCGGGTTGGTAAGAAAATAGCCCCAATAATAAAATGAATCCCAAATAACGCATCGCTAAAATTGATTCGATTTGACATATTCTTGTTCACAATCTAATTCCGTAGGATTACGTCGAACGTTTTTGAAATCATGTTCTGCATCCATATTAGCCACCGACTGATTTACATTATGGTGCACACAAATTTTATGTTGGGGTAAATAATTACCATCGCTTCCAAATCTTGCGGAATCCAATACACCATCATAAACGACATGAGGCACATCCCGACCAAAGCGTAATTTGAAACGATAAATTTGCGCAAAACGACCTTGTAGAGGAACACGGCCTAAATGACGTTCAAAGGTATTATTGAAGACCGAAATGGCTGTCGGGTAGGGGTCATATTCCTTGTCTTTAATCGCGATTTCTGCCATAAAATAGGAGATGATTCCTACGCCTACGGTCTGGTGATTCAAGATTTTGTTGTCAAAAATATCCACGTGACTTGTTGCCAAAATCAGCATCCCCGTTCCTTTGGGTACTTTTCCTACGATATTGCCTTTGGGCGCGAAATTAGAAAGGTTATTTTCTTCGATAAGGTTGTCATGTACCTTGACGAATCCTCCCTTTTTTTGAATTAAATCGGGTAAGTCAAATACCAGAATTCCTCCCGTGTTTCCATAGGCATGATTGTGGTGAACATCCGCGTAAAGTGAGTTTTCAATCTCGATGCCAGCCACATTCTGAAAGGCAGTGCAGTTTTTAACCTCAATGTGTTGGGATTGGCCTACATAAATACCCGCATCAGATGCACCGATGGCAACGCAACTATCGATGAGGATATTCGTACAAAGCACAGGGTATAGTGCATAGGAACCATTTGAGGCTTTGGGTCCTCCTGTCCATTCGGCTTTGATGCGTCGGAATATGATATCCTTTACATGCATCGTTTTGATTAAGTCGCCTTTCGAATCTTGAACGGTTAAATCTTCCAAAACGATATTTTCACAATTGGTGATTTTAATCCCTTCTGCACCCGTTTTTTGATCTTTGAAACTCAATACGGTTTTATCCATTCCTTTGCCGCGAATGGTAATTTTCTTTTTTCCCTCGAGTGAGAGGCTACCTGAAATTTGGAAATTACCTGCTTCCAATTCAATGACATCCCCATCGGATGCAAGGATTAATTGGGTTTGTAGGGCTTTTTCAAATTGGGCTTGCCCCATGGCAGGAGAAAGCCCAATGAATAGTAATAATATGCAGACGTATTTCATTTGAATTAGTTACGTGGAGGACCACCTGCACGCATTTGCGATTGCATGGTTTTGTATTTTTCTAATTGCTCGGGTGTCAAAATTGCTTTCAAGGCTTCTTGTTGGCCTTCATTTATCTTCTTCATTTCCCCCATCATTTCCTCGCGATCCATTCCTGCCTGACGGAATTCCATCATCTTCTCAATACGTGCAACAATCAAAGGTTCGATTTTATCCTCTTGTTCTTTGGTCAATTTCAACTCCGAACTCATGCGGTTCAATTGATTCATAGCCATTTCTTGTGGACTAGGCATCTGTGCGTAAGCGGCTTCTCCTGCTCCCATCAGAGCGACGAACAAGGCAATAATTGTTACGATCTTTTTCATTGTTATGTTGTTTAGAATTTTCAAGTTAAGCATTTTATTCAAACACCGTATTCCAAATCAAGGAATATACTTCTGTGGGTTCCATGTTATCAGTTGATTGATTATCAGCAATATACAATGGGTAGTAAGCTTCGTCGCAGAATGGACTCCCGTGTGAGCCTTTTACTAGGGTTGCATCCAAGGGAATGACATCCATGCGGTAGCGGAATCCTGTGAGTTTACGGGCCAATTTATAGGCAGCTCGTAACTTGATGAATGGATTTTTAGGGTCCATAAACATCTCCACGGGATCATAACCTGGTTTCTTGAAGATATCTACGCAACGCGCAAAGTCAGGAGCTTTGTTGTCGTCCATCCAGTAATAATAGGTAAACCAAGCATCGTTGTCGGCTATCAATACCAAATCACCTGCTCGCGGATGATCGATGTGATATGCTGCTAATTCGTCTCCTGCGAGTACTTTGTGAACACCACGCGTTTGCATCAACAGGAGTTTAACCTCATCCAAAACAGTTTCATCGGGACAATAAACATGGGCAATTTGATGGTCGGAAACCGCAAATGCACGCGATGCACCTGGATCTAACAATTCCAATTCTTGTTCTTCCCGTAATGCGATATAACCAGCTTCCCGTAAGATACGATTTACATGTATGGGTTTGGAAACATTATTAATGCCATACTCCGAAAGTATGATCACTTTTGCCCCGGTACTTTCGAAATGCGTAATTAATCGTTCGACCACCTGATCGATCTCTTGTAATTCACCTTTAATTTTTTCAAAATCTACCCCGAATTTCTGTAAGCAATAATCCAGATGAGGTAAATAGATGAAGGTCAGGGTCGCATCATATTTCTTGTCGACGTAAATTGAAGCATCTGCAATCCAGTTTGTCGATTTGATATTCGCATTGGGGCCCCAAAAATTAAACAAGGGAAATGTCCCGAAGGCTTCCTGTAATTCATCCCTCAGAACGGCCGGATGGCTATAGCAATCTGGCATTTTGACGCCGTCTGAATGATATTGAGGTCGAGGAGTCACGGAATAATCCGCTGATGAATACATGTTATACCACCAAAATAAGTTGGCGCATGTGAAATTGGCGTCCTTTTTATGTCCCGCATCCCAGATTTTTTCATCGCCCACCAGCTTATTGGATTGTTTCCAGAACTTCACTTCGGAGTCGACTTCGTCATACCAACCATTACCCACGATGCCATGTGAATTAGGATACTTACCGGTCAGATAGACACTTTGTGATGTGGTTGTCACCGCCGGAAATGGTGGCTTGATTTTTGATTTCTTTTTGCCCGCGATATAGCCGTCCAAAAAAGGCGTGTATTGGCCTAAAATGCTTTCACTCAGACCTACGATATCAATGACTACGGTTTTTTGCATAATAGATCTTGAATATATTTCACTTCACGTGCGATGGATGTTTCAATTGACTCTTGGTATTCTGATGGCAGGACACCCCAGGTATACGTTTCAATTTCCATCATGTTTGTTACTTGATATTGCTGGTGATAGGCCAATGTTTCTGCAATTTCTGCTTGGGTCGAATTCAATAGTCCATAGGAGTCCAAGAATAAAGGAACGTGGAAATGCACGCGCCATTCGTCGTAAACTCCGTCTTTATATTGCGCTAAAGCTTCGCCTAAATCTTTAAACGAAACATAACTTCCATCTTTTTTTAAGGCTTTGACTTGATGCAAATACGTTGGTTCCTCGTATTGTTTCAAGGCTTCGATGCGTGCTGACGCATTGTTTCGCAAGTCCACACGCAAGGCTGAACTGATTTGAATCTTACCAATGGAAATATTTTTCTCCTGTAATTCCATTAAACATTCCGATGGCTTGTCAAACGAAACTCCATAATGGCAAACATCGAAACAAATATGAATATGTCGTCGAACCCAATCTTCTGGAATTCCGGCTGTAATCGCAAAAGGAATCAAGGTATCCGTATACCAATCAACGAATTCACGGTGGTTCTCCAAGAGTCCATCCGGTTCAGGTTCGATGTCAATATGGATCCATTTACCTGTTTTCTGTTCTGTTTGGGCCAAATAAGGAACAAGTTTTAATAATTCCATCGTGGCTTGACCGATTGCAGCTCCCCGCTGATCCCACCAATATTTATAGGAAAGGGGAGATGTTGAAATTCCTCCTTCGTGTTGGTCAGATGGCAATAATTGAACTAATAAATCAATCAACCGACGGGTGTAATTCACACGATCCTGCGTTGTCCAATCGGGTGCATGCACCTGATCTTTGACGATCGTATTGTGAAATCCACCATACGGAAATCCGTTCAGCGTAAATATGTAGAGATCTTCTTGGGCCAACCAGGCTTTAAGTTCCGTTAATTTATTCGGGTCGTCGATTAAATCGATACTCGCCTGATTTGCAATTCGCAAACCCAATCCCATCGCTTGGTCTGGACAAACTTCTAACTTAACCTTTGGGACGGTTGCTTGTAAATTGGCAAAATGTTCTTCCCAAATTTCTCCAGGATGAATATTGCTGCAATAACTAAGGTGTCCGTGGGCTGTTTTCATGTTAGGCGTATTTGGCTAATAAGGCAACGGAAGCCTGGATGGTAGGAAAGTCCATTTCGTGCACTTCTTCTCCTTTTCCGAGGGCTTTTAATAAGGTGATGGTCAAGTGGCCACCCAAATGTTCTTGGAATTCTTGTAGGCCTTTGTGTAGGTTTTGGCAATCGTTTTCTGCCAAAGCTGGATGATATAAATCAAAGCCCAAGCCTTTAATAACAGCTAAAATTCGTTCACAATCAGCAAGGCTTATCGCTCCAATTAAATGTGAATACACACAATCCAATGCGATTCCAATGGCAACGGCCTCCCCGTGACGAATCTTAAAGTCGGTCAGGTATTCTAATTTATGCGCCGCCCAATGCCCAAAATCTAAGGGTCTAGCGGATCCCAATTCAAAAGGATCGCCACCTGAAATGTGCTTCATGTGTAAGTCGGCGCATCGATATATTTGCTCAACCATCGCCGCTTCATCACGGGAATTCATGGCTTCGACATTTGCCTCTAGCCATTCAAAAAAGGCTAAATCTTTGATTAAGGCAACTTTAATAGCTTCTGCAATACCTGAACGCCAATCACGATCTTCAAGTGTAGCTAAAAATGCGACGTCGTTAAATACGGCTACAGCGGGAGCAAAGGTTCCTAAGAAGTTCTTCTTTCCTAAGTAATTCACTCCATTTTTAACGCCCACCCCAGAATCATTTTGGGATAGAACGGTTGTTGGTATACGAATTAATTTAACTCCGCGATGGGAGATGGCAGCGGCATAGCCCGACATATCCAAAAATGCACCACCACCAATAGCCGCGACAAAAGAATGTCGGTCGATACGGTGTTCATCAATCGCTCGAACGACTTCTTCGTAAAATCGGGGATCATTTTTGCAGACTTCTCCGCCCGGTAATACCAAGATCTCGGGCGCTAAATCAGCCACAGCAGTTGATTCGAAATAGTCGATGATCGAGGTAATTAAGGAGGGATGTGCATCAGCCACCCCTTTGTCGATGACAAAAAGGATACGTTTGCGGAAATTGCTTTGGCCAAAATTCGAAATGAAATCACACAAGGTTTTATTGCTTGAATCAAACAAGTGTTTCGTAAAAATCACTTGATAATTGAAGGGTACTTGAAATTGCTGTTGTAAAACTTGCATGAAAGATAATTTAAGAAACGGCGAATTTTTTGCCTACCCACATGGAGAGCGGCAATAAAGCTAAAGTAACAAATGCCATGTAATATTGTTCACTCACGCTGACCCAGGCAGCATTCATCAAAATAAGTGTTAATACACCTGTCTTAACGGTTTGGCCTATATTAGGGCCAATCGGGTTTTTAATAGCCTTGCCTAATTTCGCGAAAATCAAATAGGCATGTACCAAAACAAATGGTAACATATATAACCATTTGCCTGCTTGAACTCCGACGGCTAGTTGGCTCGCGTGAACGATTATGAATAAAAATGCCGCAAACCATAATGGCGCCGACTGGCTTCCATGGACCTCTCCGCGACTGACCAAAGTAATCGCTGCGATGTAAATCAAGGGAATCAAGATTAAATAAAAGTGTTCTAAAACGCCCAGTTCATAGACGCTCATGCCCAGCATTAAGTTATATGCTCGGCATAATCCCATATTGATGGGGCCAAAAATGCGCATGTGTTTGCCTTTGTAATCATAAAATAAGGCAAGTATTGTAATGATAACGGCAACGATACCGCTCAACCGACTCTGCCAGAAGGCTAAGAAAATTCCGAATGCGAGCAAAACAATCCCACCAAATACAGCTTCAGCCCGTTGGATTCGGCCGCTTGGCAAGGCTCTTTCGGGTCTTTCGATGATGTCCAACTCATGATCGAAAATGTCATTGAAAACCACCCCGCCGGCATAAAGACACATCGTTGAAATTCCAAGAAAAACAACTGGCCAAAATTGGTAGTCTAAGGTTCCAAAAGAAAATCCCACGATGGCCATACCCGCCAATATATCTGTTAATGCCGTGATGACATTGGCAGGACGCATGAGTTCAAGAAAGGCTCTGATTTTGATGCGCATTAGCGAATGATTAGGGAATCTTTGTTGACACGCGGTGCTTGACCACCACGTAAGACCGTATTTCCGTTGAATTTTTGTGTTTGGTCGATTTCCAATCCGTTGATGAAATCCGATTCTTGAATCTGTCCACTTTGAGCAAATGCATCCAAGGCATTTTGATAGGTAACTAAGCGAATGTGCTCATCAGGTACCTCTTTTATCTTCATTAAAGCAGCTGTTTTGGGAATCGCTAAGGGATCAGAGATGCCCCAATCGGCCGCCGAATTCACCATAATGCGTTCTGGGCCGTATTGTTTCACAATTTCCACCATGCGCTCATTGCCCATTTTAGTGAATGGATAAATCGTAAACGCCGCGTAAAAACCTTGATCTAAAACGGATTTTACGGTTTCTTCATTGTTGTGGTCGATAATCACCATGTTCGGTGCGATACCATGCTCCAAGGCAATGGCCATGCTGCGCTCTGTTCCTTTTTTCTTATCCCGGTGTGGCGTGTGAACTTGAACGGGCAAATTCATTTCTTTGGCAAGTTCTAATTGCGCACGGTAGTATTTTTCTTCTGCAGCTGTTTGGTCGTCGAAACCGATTTCACCTACACCTACTACGCCTTCTTTCTGCAAGAATAAGGGCAATATTTCCATCACTTGTTCTGCTAAAGCTTCGTGATTTGCCTCACGTGAATTTAAGCCAATCGTGCAATAATGTTTGATGCCAAACTGTGAAGAACGAAAACGCTCCCAGCCGACTAAACTTGCGAAATAGTCTTTGAATGAGGCTAATCCGGTACGTGGTTGGCCCAACCAGAAAGCAGGTTCAATCAATGCCACAACGCCCGCATCTGCCAAAGCTTGGTAATCATCCGTTGTTCGCGATGTCATGTGTACATGCGGATCAAAGAATTTCATGCCTTGCGTATATTGGGCAAATGTGCCGTCAACAGCGTGTGCAGTTGTTTTTTCTTGTTCTGTTCCTTCAAAATGGGAAGGGTTTCCGATGGGTTTATGTTCTTGACACATATTAGGCTGTATAAATCGGTTCGGGTAATTCTAATTCCTGCCAACGCCCCTGCGTGCTGCCAGGATTTTGGACTTCTTGTTTCACTAGGCTAGCCGCAAGGACATCCCGAGGAATTTCGGATTGCGCTAGCTTTTCAATGTCGGCTTGTAAGGATTCGTTCATAAATTTAGGAACGAGTCGCCAAACCTGCGAAGGTACTCTGCGGCCTGCAGACCATCTTTCATGTGCAAAATCAGAAAGCGTATTGGCTAATTCTTGATTTGCTCGTTCATCTAAACCGATGATTTGATGAATGGCCTTATCGTTGAAAATACATTTTAAGACTAATTGGTTCCATGCCGCCTCACTGAAGTAATCCTTCGGATAGGTGTTGCCAAAAGCGATAGCATCGAAAACAGGTCCCATGTTAGAACGCACAGCATCTGTTGCACGTAATAAATACGTAGCGGGGTTTTCTAAATAGGGCAGGGCTTTAGTCAGCGCGACAGCTTCTTGCATTTCGGCTGTTTCAAATAGCAAATCGATATTTGCCTGGTCTAATTGCGTGAGTAAATTTAAACGAACAATTTGGTCCAATGTCCATCCGTTAAACACTCCACCTTCAATATTTTTTTTGGATATAAAACGTGGGGCTTTTACAAAAGCTAATGCCAATGCTTTGCCTGTTAAGGCTTTTTGTTCGGATATCCAGGTGGATTCTGATTCATTCGCAAAGGATGCGATGGTTTCAGTGATTTGTATATTCGTTTTCACGGCTAATTAGGTTCCTTTCAACGAAAATACTAAAAAAAACGAGGATTTTTATGATTTATTAACTTGATCAATATTCTCTTCCGGTTTTATGCAGTAAGGACCTTTTTTGAGAAATAAAATGGAAAAAAAATAGCGATAGAGAATGCTAAGTTTTTGGCTAAAGATTCGTTGGTTTTTCGTGTCATCGAGTAAATTTTTCCCTTTGATGATATTCAGGCAAATTTTCCATACCCAAAACAAAGGTGCCAAAATCGTATAATTCGCATAGATAATTACGAAGGGCAAAATGCCGTAACTTTTTCGAATCCACAACAAGTTCGAAACCTGAATTTGCATCGCAAAGCGATTGACCCAAGAATAGTTGGTGCGACGAAATGGATTTTCCTGTATGAGGTGAATAAATTTCACATCTTCAAAATAAGCCAATCTTCCCATTTTACTTAGTCGGTAACTTAATTCTGCATCTTCCGCATACATGAAAAAATCTTCGTCCCAGCCCTTTATATTGAGCAGATTTGCGCGGGAAGCCATGAGAAATGCTCCCACTAAATTATTCGTTTCTTCCGGTTGGCTGAATCTTTGTTCAGGCAATAATCGATCAATCAGTTGGTGAAAAAGAGGTCTATTCGGTACGATGTAAAAATCCCTTCGAACATCATTCAGCGTTCGGTAATAGGGGATGGGTTCTCTGTTTTTATCTAGTTGAATTCCGCCGAGGGCAACTAAATGAGCATCATTTTTTAAATGGTTCCAAGCCTGAGCAATTGCGTTGTCAATCAGGAGTGTGTCTGCATTAAGAAATAAGATATATTCCCCTTTTGCGGCTTTAAGTCCAATATTGTTGGCCTTTGAAAATCCAACATTACCTCCAGAATCAATCCAGCTTGTGTTGGGATATTCATGTAGGATGGCTTGGTTTTGTCCGGGTATGAAATGGTTGTCTACGACAATGCATTCGAAATTTATGCCAGATGTGTATTCGTGAATGCTCCGAAAGCAATCGAATAAGAGTGCTTCGGTCTTGTAATTAACAAATACGATTGATACATCCATGAACCTCAAAATTAGTTTGAATTTATTTTATTTAAACAGGTCGCGCGGTTTTTCTTTTCGATTCCGTCGGACATTCCCTATATTTCGTGTTATAAAATCAATCTATGCGTAAATTATTTTACTCCCTTGTTCTAATTACCTTTCATCTAACATTATTGGGTCAAAAATTCACCTTCGAAGCGGTGAAATCCTATGCCTTTCCGACGGAATTGGTTAGGTCTACCAAAGGCGATAAAATTGCCTGGGCTTTGGACGAAAAAGGTGTTCGCAATGTTTATGTCGCGGAAGCCCCGAATTTCACAGCGCGTAAATTGACAAATTTCAAGGATGATGATGGGCAAGAATTGAGTTCAATTTCAATTTCTGATGATGGCAAATGGGTGTTATTCGTTCGAGGTGGTGATCATGGTGCAAATTTTGATGATGAAAAAGCGGTTAATCCTGCTGGAAACACGGAGCCTCAAACGGTTCGCGTTATGCAGATTGCCTTTACTGGGGGACCTATTCGTGTGATTTCCGAAGGTGATTTCCCCGTTATTTCGCCAGATAATAAAGTAGTTGCCTACATTAAGGAAGGCCAACCTTGGGTTTGTAAATTGGACACCAATGAAAATGAAGATTTTCTAGAAGCACCGGTTCGATTGTTGAAAACACGCGGAGAAGTTCATTCTTTAACCTGGTCTTTAGGAGGCAAGAAATTAGCTTTTGTGGCCAACAGAGGTGATCATTCGTTCATCGGCTTCCTCGAAATGGGTAAGCAATTGGTGAATTGGGTAGATCCTGCATTTGCTAAAGATTTTAATCCGCGATGGTCTCCTGATGGAAATCAAATTGCGTTTATTCGTACACCTGCAGATGGCGGATCAGCTGATTCATTAACGCAGCGTAAGCGAACACCATGGTCAATCCGTAAAGCGGGACTTAGTGCTGGCGAAAAATCAACCTTGGTATGGGAAGCACCTAATACATATCGTGGATCGATTCCAACGACCCATGGAGGTACGAACTTGCAATGGGCTCGACAAGACCGCATGGTGTTTACCTCTTATCAGGACGGTTGGCCGCATGCATATTCGGTTGCCTCTACCGGTGGAGCAGCATTATTGCTAAGCCCAGGGGAATTTATGGTAGAGCATTTGAGTGTAAGTGCAGATGGTAACTCCGTTTATTTTGATGCAAATACGGGCGGAGAAGATTCCGATAAAGATCGCCGACATATTTGTCAGGTATCGGTTGATAAAGCCGACATGAAAGTTTTAACGCCTGGAAAAGGAATCGAATGGACAGCAGTCTCAGTCTTAGGCGGATATGCTTACATCGGGGCAGGTGCACAAAAAGCACCTCAATTAATGCTTTCTACGTCTTCGACAGCGCGCTCGTTAACTGAAGGTTTAATTCCTGCTGAATTCCCAACGAGTGCATTAGTCGAGCCGAAACAAGTTATTTTTAAGTCATTGGATGGTTTGACAATTCACGGTCAAATTTTTGATAATTCGAACGGAACGCAGAAAAAACCAGCGATCATCTTTGTGCATGGTGGTCCACCTCGCCAAATGCTTTTGGGCTGGCATTATTCAGATTATTATGCGAATGCATATGCGTTGAATCAATATTTAGCAAATCAAGGTTTTGTGGTTTTATCTGTCAATTACCGTTTGGGAATTGGTTATGGATATGATTTTCATAATCCGAAATCGGCGGGTCAATGGGGTGCATCGGAGTATTTAGACATCAAAGCGGCTGGGGTATGGTTAGCTCAGCAGTCCTTTGTAGACTCAAAGAAAATAGGCTTATATGGTGGATCTTACGGTGGTTATTTGACAGCATTAGCCTTGGCTCGTGATTCTAAATTATTTGTGGCTGGTGTTGATATTCATGGGGTACATGATTGGGCGTACCAACGCAAGATTCCGATGGATTTATTGTCAGGTCCACACAAGGCGCCAGATGCTGACTGGGCAACGAGTTTATCTTACCGTTCTTCTCCAATATCTTCGGTCGATACGTGGAAGTCACCTGTGTTATTTATTCATGCAGATGATGATCGTAATGTACCTTTTAGCCAAAGTATTGATTTAATCAATCGCTTACAGAAGAAGAAAGTACCGATGGAGACCCTGGTTATTGTAGATGATACGCATCACTGGATGAAATTTTCGAATGCGATCAAGGTATTTCAAGCTACGGCGGATTACTTAAAAGCTCAATTAACGAAATAGGTTAAACCCACGTTTTTAGCTAATTTTGCAGCATGCAAGAAAGACCTATAACCGACTGGCTTCCCTTAACAAAAAAGGAAGTTGAAAAGCACGGCTGGGATGAGCTCGATGTGATCCTGATTTCAGGGGATGCTTACGTAGATCATCCAGCATTTGGGACTGCTGTCATTGGCCGAATCATGGAAAGTGAGGGCTTGAAAGTGGGGATTGTGGCGCAGCCAAATTGGCAAGATGACTTGCGTGATTTCAAGAAACTAGGTAAACCTAAGTACTTTTTTGGTGTAACAGCTGGTTGTATGGATTCCATGGTGAATCACTATACGGCGAATAAGCGTTTACGTTCCAATGATTCCTATACGCCGGGTGGTGAAGCTGGTTTTCGTCCAGATTATGCGACCACGGTTTATTCCAAGATTTTAAAGGAAATTTATCCCGATGTCCCTGTATTAATCGGGGGTATTGAGGCGTCCTTGCGTCGTGTTACCCATTATGATTATTGGGCAGATAAATTATTTCCATCCATCTTGGTGGATTCCCAAGCGGATATGTTGGTTTACGGCATGGGTGAGCAACCCTTGCGTGAGATTATTCGTGGGGTAAAATCAGGCAAGCAATTGTCGGAATTGACGGATATTAACCAAGTGGCGTTTTTGCAAAAACAGTCGGAGCCATTACCTGTCATAGGTGATTGGGAGACGGTTGAGTTGGCTAGTCATGAGGTGTGTTTACAAGATAAGATTAAGTATGCGTCCAACTTCAAGATCGTTGAGGTGGAGTCGAATAAATGGCAAGCGAATCGGATTACGCAGTTGGTAGGAGATGAAGTCTTAGTCATTAATCCTCCATTCAAAACGATGGAAGAGGCGGAGATGGATAAATCGTTTGATTTACCCTATACACGATTACCTCATCCAAAATACAAGAAGCGTGGACCTATTCCGGCTTTTGAGATGATTAAGTTTTCGGTGAATATGCACCGCGGATGTTTTGGGGGCTGTAGTTTTTGTACGATTTCGGCACATCAAGGTAAGTTTATTGCCTCGCGGAGTGAGAAGTCGATTATGAAGGAAGTAGATCAAATCACGAAGCAACCTGACTTCAAGGGCTATATTTCCGATTTGGGAGGACCATCTGCGAACATGTACCGCATGAAGGGGAAAGATGAGTCGATCTGTGCCAAATGTGTGAGTCCATCGTGTATTCACCCGGTGATTTGCAATAATTTGGATACGAATCATAAACCATTGACCGATATATACCGCAAGGTAGATGCACATCCGGGCATAAAGAAAGCCTTTGTGGGTTCTGGAGTGCGTTATGATTTATTGGTGGATGACTTTAATAAAAACAACCAAGACGGAAATCATGATGAGTACATGGAGCAATTGATTACGCGCCATGTTTCTGGCCGATTAAAGGTTGCTCCAGAACATACATCAGACGCTACGTTGCGTGTGATGCGTAAGCCATCGTTTAAGTATTTTCATGCGTTCAAGAAGAAATACGATGAGATTTCTGCCAAATTTGGTTTGAAGCAGCCTTTGATTCCATATTTCATTTCATCCCATCCAGGCTGCGAAGAAGAGGATATGGCTAATTTGGCGGCGGAAACGAAGGATCTTGGATTCCAATTGGAGCAAGTACAAGATTTCACTCCAACCCCGATGACGGTGGCTGAGGTGATTTATTATTCGGGTGTTCATCCGTACACTTTGCAGCCGATTAAAACGGCGAAGACGAAGGAGGAGAAGCAGAATCAGAACAAGTATTTTTTCTGGTATAAGGCGGAATATAAGGATTGGATTCGAAATCGATTAACGCATTTGAAGCGACCTGATTTGGCCCAGCGCTTATTAGGATTTAGAAACAACAAAACCGGTTGGAAGAAATAATTTCGACCTAATTATTAACCAAAAAACAATCATACAATGGATGAGAATGAAGAATTAATCGTTCGCGATAGCAATGGAGCTGTGTTGAAAGATGGCGATTCAGTAACGGTAATTAAGGATTTGAAGGTACGTGGGTCATCGAGTGTGATCAAGCGCGGTACGATGGTGAAGAATATTCGTTTGACGGATGATGCGGATGAGGTAGAAGGAAAAGTGGAGAAGTCGATGATGGTGTTGAGAACTGAATTTTTGAAGAAGGCGTAAGAGATAGTCGATAGTCGTTAGTCCGGAGGGAATTAGTCCGGAGGCCGGAGGTGATACACTCGTTAGTCGTCAGTCACTCGTGGTAAGTCTGGAGAGAATTAGTCCGGAGTCCGAAGGGGGTTATCAGTGGTCTGTCTTCAATGGTCAGTCTGGAGGGAATTAGTCCAAATCCCAGAGGATTTCTTACCTCTTCACTCTTAATTCTTACTTTTCTGTACAAATCCGAAGTCCAAAGTTGTATGCTAGTGGGCTTCGGATTTTTTAAAGTCGCTAGTCGTCAGTCACTAGTCCGAAGGGAATTAGTCCGAAGTCCGGAGGGAGTTTGTCATCAGTTATCAGTGGACAGTGGCAGTTAGGAAGGGTTTAGTCCGAAGTCTGAGGGATATAGTCTTCACTTCTCACTCTTACCTCTTCACTCTTAATTCTAAGTTGTCAGTCGCTAGTCCGGAGGGAATTAGTCTGGAGTCCGGAGAATTTCTTACTTCTTCACTTAGCTCTTCACTCTTAATTCTTCACTCTTCACTGCAACCTATTCCTCCTCAATCTCCGGCTCCTCGTCCTGAATCAGTCCTTGGTTCAGTTTTTTGGTTGATTTGATGCCTAGTTTATGTAGTTTTTCGGCCCGACTGACAAGGTTACCTTTTCCGGTGCTGAGTTTGTTGAGTGCGCCAGCGTGGGCATCTTCAGCACGTTTCATGTGTTTACCTACGTCTTCCATATCTTGGGTGAAGGAGACAAATTTGTCGTAAAGATCACCGGCTTGTCGGGCAATTTCAATGGCATTTCGTGTTTGGTATTCGGTCTTCCAAACAGATGCGATCGTACGCAAGGTGGCCAATAGGGTAGAAGGGGATACCAAAACGATTTTACGTTCCCATGCGTAATTAAACAAGGTTGTATCTTGGCTGATGGTAGCCACGAACCCTGATTCGATGGGTATGAATAAGAGTGTGAAATCAGGGCTATTTAGGTCGAGGCCTGTGTGATAATCTTTGGCTGATAATAATTTGATGTGCGATTTTAGGGACTCGATATGTTCTTTGAGTGCTTGTTCTTTTTCGATCGTACCTTCCTCTGCGCTGGTGTAACGCTCGTAAGCGGTCAATGACACTTTGGAATCGATGATCAGGTTTTTGTTATCAGGTAGGAAGATAACCGCATCGGGTTTAATCGTTTCGTTGATCTGATTTTTAGTGACAAATTGTGTCTCATATTCCATGCCTTTTTTGAGGCCTGAGCTTTCTAAAACGCGTTCTAAAATCATTTCGCCCCAGTTTCCTTGGGATTTGTTGGATCCTTTAAGGGCATTTGTAAGGTCTTCAGTTTTTTGGGTAACGGTTTGATTGAGGCTCGTTAGGTTTTTAATTTGCTCCAAAAGCACCGTGTTTTGATGTAAGGAGTTTTTTTGGCCCTCATTGACCTGAGTCTCAAATGCCAATAATTTTTCCTTGAGCGGGGTTAGAACGTCGTTTAATTTGACTTGTTGTTGGTCGCTCAACATGCGACCTTGTCGGAGCACCGACTCATTACTAATATCGGTCAACATTTTGCGCAATTTATCTTCGTCGGCCTTCTGGCTTTCCACCGTAGCTTTCAGTGTTTCGTTTTGACCTTCGAGTTGGGATAATTTACCAAACATCGTTTTGTTATCCTGTTCAAGTGAATCAGCTTTGGTTTGTAAACCTGTGAGTTGACTCAATTGACTGTTTAATAGGGTTATTTTGTTTTGGAGTAGGAGATAGGTTGCTCCAGCGCCAACTAAAATTGCGAGAATGATGTAGATGATTGTCATGAAGTAAAAGTAAATCATTAGGGGTTAATTACAAAGCTGTGGATAGGTAAATGAGTGACAGAATTCGGTGGGCTGTCGTCCGTTGTCAGTCCGGAGGGAAAGAGTCCGAAGTCCGGAGGGTGAGCGTAGGGAGTTAAGAACGAAGTGGTAAGCACTAAGAACTAAAAGGTAAGAGGTTAGAGTGAAGACTACATCCCTCATACTTCGAACTAACACCCTCCGGACTGACCACTGCCCACTGATAACTGACGAATAACTCCCTCCGGACTGACGACTAACTCCCTTCGGACTTCGGACTCTTTCCCTCCGGACTGACGACTAACTCCCTTCGGACTAATTCCCTCAGGACTGATGACTAGCGACTGTAGGGCATAAAAAAAGACCCACACTTTTGGTGCAGGTCTTCTATAATAACTTGGAGCTTACTTACTTTCCCGGGTTTGATCCCAGTATCATCAGCGGTGCGGGGCTT
>JAGOAA010000070.1 GCA_017984215.1 Cytophagaceae bacterium | reverse complement strand
TAATCCGGCTTCTCTGATGTTGTTTCCCTTGAATTTTCCACTTGTGATATGGTTTGCACGAAATCCAGTCAAATGGAAGTTCTATATTCACATGGTTACCGTTTTAAGTTTTATCGGAATTGTATGGTGTAGTATACAGTTTTGGCCAATGCTATTGGTTGGATTGCCTATTTTTATCCGATTATGTCGCTTATCCTTCATCAAAAAATAAATGCGTTATCTATTACTCTTCATCTCTTTTTGTGGCTTTTCACAGGAGGTTTTCAAACCTTTAGAACAGCGAAAAGAATTTCAGCCCTTAAAAATTGAACGTAATCTTAAAGCGGATGGCTATTTAGATGAGTCCGACTGGCAAAATGCGCCATCGGTCAAGATAGATTTTCAAGTAGAGCCATTTCAGGGTAAAAAGGCGTCATTTAATTCGACGGTCAAATTACTTTATAATCAACAATTCCTGTATGTCGCCGCCATTTTACGTGATAGCGTAGGAAAGAATGCGTATAGAGCTCCCAATTTAAAACGGGATTATGAATTTGTCGAAAACGATTTGTTTGGAATTGCCATTGATGGTTTTAATGATCGTCGGAATGCGCTTGTCTTGCAATCGAATGCCTATGGGGCCCAACGTGATTTATTGGCTTTTGATGATCGTCAATATGATATTGATTGGGATGGACTTTACCGTGTGCGAACGCATCGTTCTGATTCATCTTGGGTAGCAGAATTTGCTATTCCGTGGCAAACCTTACGTTATCCTAAAACGGATGGAAATAAGCCTCAGGACTGGGGAATAAATTTCTTTCGGGTAAGAAGATCGAGTAATGAGTTATCCGTTTGGTCGCCACATCCGCGTTCCATGAGTCCTTTGCGCATGGATTATGCTGGAAAATTAGCGGGGATTATTCCGCCGCCACCTACCGCCACCAACATTCGTTTTATTCCTTATTTGTTGCAGGTTTCCAATAGAACGAAAGGGACAGAAATTGGAAATTCAGCTACAAATAACTTAAAGCTAGGCGGTGAAATCAAATGGGCGATTAGTCCTACATCCGTGATGGATTTTACCTTTAATACGGATTTTGCGCAAGCAGATGTGGATCGTCAGGTGAATAATATTTCTCGTTTCTCGGTCTTTTTTCCGGAGCGCAGGCAGTTCTTCTTAGAAAATGCCTCCCTATTTTCTGCGGGTTTAGCTCCTGTCGACCAGGTGATTGGAGGTTCAATGTACATTCAGCCCTTTTTTAGTCGGACAATTGGTTTAGACCA
Source organism: Cytophagaceae bacterium (assembly GCA_017984215.1). Lineage (GTDB taxonomy): Bacteria > Bacteroidota > Bacteroidia > Cytophagales > Spirosomataceae > Aquirufa > Aquirufa regiilacus. The sequence continues at coordinate 1,243 of JAGOAA010000070.1, read as the reverse complement.
AAATGTGAATCCCATTGCCATTACTGCTGGATCTCGATTTGTGTATCGTTCGGAACAACGAAACCTAGGAGGGATTTTTATGCGTCAAGGAGAGGGAGACGGCGATCCATTTACGAATTTTTTTGTAGGACGTTATTCGGAGAATTTTGGCAAACAGAATAGAATTGGTGCCATTGTAACAACAAAATCATCTCCGTCAGTGGTGCTATCCACCGGTGCTATCGATGCCTTTGTGCGATTCAATGATAAGTTTTCATTCAGTGGCATGGGAACGCTGACACAGGATAGTAGAACGGGTGATCAGGGTGTGGCTGAGTATAGTCAATTTCTTTACAATGCTAACTTTTTTAGGGCCTATTGGACCCAAACCTTGGTTACGGAAAAATACAACCCTGCCATGGGTTTTGTATCTCGCCGTGATATTTTATCTAACTCTCAAGGTTTTGACTTTAATGTACGTGGCAAATGGTTGCCTTCCTTTATTCGGAGTTGGGGCCCTGGTATCTATACCGAGGTGTATCACAGCTTAAAAACGGGTAAAATTATTGAACAACGTGCGCTTTCGGGTCCACTTTGGTTCGATTTGCAAAATGGTGGTATCATCGGTGGTTATGTAGAAGCAAGTGCTCAAAACCTTGAAGATACCTTTAGCCCTGTTGGAATTAAAATCAATCCAGGGAGCTATTCCTATTTCCGCAAGGGCTTTTTATTAGCCAGTGATCCGAGTGCTAAATATTCAGGTTCCACGGAATATGGTTGGGGTGGTTTCTTCAATGGGTCCTTGCAAACGATAGATTCTAAATTTCGTTTAGCTCCAATTCCTCATGTGAATCTAGGTCTATCTTGGAATTGGAGTAAATTCGAGAATATGGGTGTTGCGAGAGAGACCAAAGAAGTAAATTTGGTGATTTTAGAGACACGCATGGCCATTAATCCTCGTTTGCAATTAATTGGATTTTATCAAAAGAATACCTCGGATGATTTAAATTCCATGAACTTACGTTTGTCATGGGAATATCAACCTTTGTCTTATGTCTATTTGGTTTTTAATACCTTGAATTACAAAGGCTCCGACAATACCTCACAGAAGCAGCAAAGTTTTTTAGCTAAATTATCTTACCTAAAACAGTTTTAACATGGAAATCGAATTACGCAGTGATACGTTTACGTTGCCTACGCTAGGCATGCGCGAAGCAATGTTTCAGGCTCCATTGGGAGATGATGTTTTTGGAGAAGATCCAAC
>JAGOAA010000069.1 GCA_017984215.1 Cytophagaceae bacterium | reverse complement strand
GGGGCCCGTCAAATGCATTCGAACATCACTCGTTCTTCCCAAAAACAACCTCTTTAAAGATGATGATGCCATCCGACTATGGATCAGCCGCGATAAATATCAAATACCATTTAAAATGGAAGTGAACCTTAAAATAGGTTTTCTGTCCATCGATTTGGCCGATTACAAAATACAAGGCAAAAAGATTTACTAGCGCCCCAACGCTTTTTTATAAGCCGCTAATACTCTTTCGCGCGCAAATTCATGATTGACAATCGGCTGAGGATATGACAATTCTTGAAATTCAGGCACCCATTTGCGGATATAAGCCAACTCCTTATCAAATTTTTGGGTTTGTAATGTTGGATTAAAAACCCGAAAATAGGGAGCTGCATCACATCCACATCCTGCAGCCCATTGCCACCCGCCATTATTAGCTGCTAAATCAAAATCCAGCAATTTTTCAGCAAAGTAAGACTCACCCCATCGCCAATCGATTAATAAATGCTTAACAAGAAAACTCGCGACAATCATACGAACTCGGTTATGCATGAAACCCGTCGAATTTAATTCTCGCATACCTGCATCTACGATCGGGTAACCCGTTTGGCCCTCACACCAGGCTTTAAATTCAGCTTCATTATTCCGCCACTCCATTCGATCATATTCCTTGCGAAAAGCATGACCATCCGAAACATGAGGAAAATGAAACAATATATTAAAATAAAAATCACGCCAAATCAATTCATTCAACCAGGTTTCCGACACGCCAATCGCTTGTTTAACCAACGAACGAATAGAAACTGTCCCAAAACGTAAATGGACAGATAATCTCGATGTTGCTCCTTTGGCTGGGAAATCACGATTTGCTTGATAACCTTGAATTATTTCCGTAGACACTGAATTTACTGGAAATAATAAACCAGCGTTTGTAAAACCTAAACTTTCCAAACTAGGTAACTCTTCTGTGAAATTTACATAATTCTGCAGGGTCTCAGATGGGAATACCTGAATGGCGTTTTGGGCCAGACGCTCCTTCCACTTGCGTGAATAAGGCGTAAAAACCGTGTAAGGTGTATTTTGACCGCTTAATACTTCATTCTTCTCGAAAATAACTTGGTCCTTGTAAGTAGAAAATTCTATTCCACGTTGTTTAGCCCAAGATTGAATCGAACCATCACGAATACCCGCATATTTTTCGTAATCGTGGTTACAATAAATGGCTTGAATATCATATTGTTCTGCCAGCTGTTCATAGGCTTCCTGCGGTGACGCATGAATTACCTTCAAAGAAGAACCTTGATCAAGCAATCTCTTTTGAATAGCGTGAAGAGCCGACAAAATAAATTCGACTCGTGCGTCTTGCGTTGAATTCAGTTTTAAAAGAATGTTCGGATCAAAAATGAAAATCGGCAAAACGGGAAATCCCCCCTTCAGCGCTTCGTATAATCCGTGGTTATCTTCAATTCGCAGATCGCGTCTAAACCAAAATATTGATATTTTTTGCTTCACTTTTCGTTGTTTAGAATGCTAACAAGCCACAAAGTTAATTGTTTAAAAAATATGTCTTGACAAGCCCCCCTTGAAAAGTGTATATTTGTAAATCCAATTATTCTGCCAATTGCGAAAAACCATTTGGCAGCATTTAACATAAACCCATCCGAATGAAATTATCTGAATTCAGATTCGATTTGCCACAAAACTTAATCGCTTTAAATCCAACCGAAAACCGTGAAGATGCACGTATGATGGTTGTGAATCGTAAAGAAAAAACGATTGAACATAAGAAATTTACTGATATCGTCGATTACTTTGGCGATGGTGATGTATTAGTTACAAATAACACGAAAGTATTCCCAGCACGTCTTTATGGAAATAAAGAAAAAACGGGTGCTCAAATTGAAGTATTCTTGCTTCGTGAATTAAACCGTGAACATCGTCTTTGGGATGTCTTGGTGGATCCAGCACGTAAAATTCGTGTCGGCAACAAATTGTATTTTGGCGATTCTGACTTGGTAGCAGAGGTTATTGATAATACCACCTCTCGTGGACGGACAATTCGCTTTCTTTATGATGGCGATCATGATGCCTTGATGCAAGCCATACATGAATTAGGTGAAACTCCCCTACCCGATGAAATTCGATTGAAACGTGCGGCAACTGAAGATGACCGTGAGCGTTTTCAAACAATCTATGCGGAGCATGTAGGCGCAGTAGCAGCACCAACTGCCGGACTTCACTTTTCAAAAATTGTGATGAAGCGCATGGAATTAAATGGTGTTCAATTCTCGCCAATTACACTTCACGTAGGTTTAGGAACATTCCGCCAAGTTGATGTTGAGGATTTAACAAAACATAAAACGGATTCAGAGCATTTCATGATCGATCCACAAACTTGTGATTTCGTAAATAATGCCATTGATAACAAAAAGCAAGTATTAGCCATCGGAACGACAGTGATGAAGGCTTTAGAATCATCTGTTTCAGCGAGTGGTCATTTAAAACCTATTAACAGTTGGACAGATAAATTCATCTTCCCTCCATACGAGTTCAAGATTCCTACAGC
>JAGOAA010000049.1:2875-8022 GCA_017984215.1 Cytophagaceae bacterium | reverse complement strand
ATGTCTTATCGGGCTGACGCGCAGCAATTAGCGTCTGATGCCATTTTACTAGAGCAAATGCCTGTGATTAAAGTTAAAAACTATGCATTCAAAAATAAGGGTGGACTGAAATTTGAAGATGTAAGTGCTGCTTGGGGAATCAATGTGCCTTCATTTTCAAATGGCGCAGCATATGGAGACCTGGATAACGACGGTGACCTAGACTATGTTGTGAATAATATCAATGATGAGGCCTTTGTTTATAAAAATAACACGATGGAAGAGGCGCCAGAAAAAGGGCGTTATCTCCGCGTTAGTTTTGAAGGGAAAGGATTGAATAAAGCAGGCCTTGGTGCACGGATTGAAGGTGTTTTTGTGGATGGAACGCGTTTTTATTACGAAAACAACCCCTATCGCGGCTATTTATCGAGTGTGGAACCTGTTGCCCACATTGGACTTGGTGCAAAGCAAAAAATCAAGGAATTACATGTGATTTGGCCGAATGACTCCATGCAGGTTATTAAGAATCCGGGGTCTAATCAAGTCATAAAGGCTACGATAAGCCAAGCGAAGCAAGCTTACCAGCCCTTGTTTACGCAAGAAAAAACCATGTTCGCTGATATCAGTGAAGCGGTTCAATTGACTGACGTACATAAGGAAATGGACTTTATTGATTTTAATTTCCAAAGCACAACACCGCATAAGATGTCCCAATTAGGGCCAGGGGCCTCTGTAGGAGATGTTAATGGAGATGGGCGAGAAGACTTGTTTATTGGCGGTTCTAAGTTTTACTCGGGTACGTTTTATCTCCAACAAGCTAATGGCAAGTTCACGAAGAAATACTTGGAGGGTGCTTATGATGCTCCTAAAAAATTAGGGGAAGATTTAGGTAGTCTTTTAATTGACATGGATCGCGATGGAGATTTGGATCTATACGCGGCTCGTGGTGGTACAGAAGAAAAGCTGGGGTCGAATTCTTCTCAAGATGTAATCTATGTGAATGATGGCAAAGGGAATTTTACGCTGCAAATGAGCGCGCTACCTAGTTTTACAGAAAGTAATGCCGCTGTTCGTGCTGCGGATGTTGATCACGATGGTGACTTAGATTTGTTTGTGAGCGGTCGGAATGTTCCATTCCAATATCCGAAAGGAACGGTTTCCCGCTTATTGCGTAACGATTCGAAACCTGGTAACGTCAAATTTGTAGATGCAACCGCACAGTTAGCCCCAGAATTTTTGCAAGAAGCCATGTTATGCGATGCGGTTTGGACAGATTACAATCAAGATGGCTGGCAAGACTTAGTTGTTGCTGGAGAATTTATGCCTATTCAGGTATTTCAAAATAATAAAGGGCATCTGAAAAAATTGACCGATACTGGCCTAGAACAAGCCGCTGGATTATGGGGTTCCATTATCGCAGCTGACTTTGATCAAGATGGTGACATGGATTTTGTCGCGGGAAACATGGGTAAGAATACCTTACTTCGCGCAAATGCTAAACAACCCGTTGAGGTATTGCATGGGGATTTGGATGGCAATGGGGTCTATGATGTGTTCCCTTTTGTCTATTTCCAAAATGCTGAAGGCACTCCCATTTCGGCTCCTTTGTTCGGAAAAGATGATACACATAAGCAAATGAATTCAACCCGTGCTCGTTTTGTGTATTACAAGGATTTCGGTAAGGTAACACAGGAGGGATTTTTGAATGAAGCAGAAAAGAAGAAAGCGAATAAATTAACGCTGACAGAGAATGCCTCCATGTACATTGAAAATAAAGGTCAAGGTAAATTTGACCTACATGAATTACCTGTAATGGCACAAGTTTCTGCATTAAATGGTATGCAGGTCATGGATGTGAATCAAGACGGATATTTAGACATTGTATATGTTGGCAATAATTATGGAAATGAAGTTGCCATGGGCCGATATGACGCATCAAATGGCGGGGTATTAATAGGTGGGCCGAAAGGTTTCAAGGCTGTTGCCAACTCAGGTGTTTTAGTGCCGGGCGATGCTAAATCGTTGGTAGGCATTCAAATAGGGAATGACTTAGCCTATGTAGCTTTACAAAATCGAGGAGCGATGAAAGTATTTAAGCCATTGACTCCGATGCAAAAAGCAAGTGTCCCAGTAGGGAAAGATTTTACCTATGTCTACAAAGGACGCAAGCAACGTATCGCTTGGACCTATGGCGCATCTTATTTGAGCCAGAGTAATCAATCGCAAGCATTCATTCCGGCTGGAGCGAAATTAGTGCAATAGATTTTTGACGTAGTGCATTTGTAAGCCAGGAGGTATTTTATCTCCTGGTTTTCTTTTTCCAAATTGGTAATTACCCAATAAAATATCGATGTCTCCATCTTTATCCACATCACCGGCATCCATTACGATGTAATGTGCTCCTTCGGCAACGCCCAGGTTACTGACTTTGAATTGCATGTTTCCTTGATTCTGGAAATATAAAAATCCTTCGTTTCTACCTTTGTCATTTTCCGCAAAAAACGCAATCATCGCTAGATCTAAATCGCCATCTTGGTCAAAGTCACGCGCAAGTGTTTTCGATGCGCCATAGGCAGGAAAAAAGTACGATTCTTTGAAATTATTTCTCCCATCATTCAGGTAGATGTGTACCCCATGATAAGCCTTTTTCGAGAAGGAATAGTCGGCATTGTCGCCATTCGAAACGATAAGGTCTGGATGTCCATCCTTATTCATGTCTGCGACTTCCAAGTAGCTACTGCCAAATACCGCATCGAATTGTAAAAGTGGTTTTTCGATAAATAACCCTTTGCCTTTATTGATAAACATCGATACACCTTCTCTCGACTGAGCGGTTAAAACCATCAGATCGGGCTTCCCTTCGCCTGTAAAGTCGCGAATGACTACATTTCGAGCCCCTGCTTGAATTTTCAGTGGATGAATACTTCTGTTTTTTCCATCAATCCATGTTAATTGGCCTTGTTCAAATCCATATTCACAAAGCACATAATCTAAGACACCATCTTCATTCAAATCCGCCACTTGTAGGTCTACCGGACGCTTTAATGAATCTAAAATAACTTGTGCTTTGTTTCCTTGTAAATCGTAAAGTGTGCCTAATTTCTGGTCATTCGGATACATTTTTCCGATGCCCGTTAAGAAGGTGCGGGCACCAATAAACTGTGTCGAAACGTTAGCGCTTCTTGTGGCGATCTGTTTGCCAGGTTTCAGGTTTTTATCAAGAATGACAGTTTGGTGCGTTCGCATGCCTACCCAGACTTCCGGCTTGCTTGGATGAATCTTAATGGAAGTCACTCCGGCAATGATGTCGTTCGGTGTAATGTATTCGGATACCTGAAAGTGAAAGGGCTCTACGGTAACAGGCTCCTTTTTCTTTTGAGGAATTGCTTTCTCAGGGGCATTGCGCGTGTAGTAATTGACAATGGCTTGCCATTCTTCCTGAGAAATACTCGGCGTCTCCGGATAGGTATTCATTTGCAAAGCGCTTTGGAATTGCTCTTCCGAAATTCGCGTCATTAATTCGAAGCGATTCCCTAATCCCAATCGATAGGACATCTCAGGCAATACACCCGTCTCCCAAGTTTTCTTGTCTAATAAACTTGGATCCGGAAACTTATGGCATGAACCACAGGTTTTCTTGGCAATTGCTTCTTCTTTCTCCTCCTGGGTTTGTTGGCAACTGAATAAGATGACACTAAAAAGGCAAATGTATAACAGGGATTTCATCTCAATGATTAAGGAACTATGATGGCTGTAGAATCAACGGCCACTCTGCCATTGCAACTAAAGTCGAACGCGAAATTTTCGGGTTTGATAAATGGCATTTTTCGATAGCCTTCGATGGCCAAGGATTGATCAGCATATACTTTTTCCATGAATTTGGCAAAAGCGGGCATGGCCATTTTAGCTCCTTGTCCCAATGCCAAACTTCGGAAGTGAATGCTTCGGTCATCGCCACCTACCCAAACGCCCGCTACAATTTTTTGAGTGACGCCCATAAACCAACCATCTGAATAGTTTGATGTGGTACCTGTTTTGGCGCCGATTTCATTTCCTGCTACGATGGACGTTCTTTTCAATCCTTCCGCGGTTCCGCCAGGTTCTTGCACGGCACCTTGTAACATATAAGTCATCAAATATGCCGTTTCAGGTTTGATAGCTGCTTTGACAGGAGGCGAATATTCGCGGAGTACATTTCCTACCTTGTCCGTGATGCGCAATACCAAAATAGGGTCTATTTTTTCCCCGCCATTTGCAAGGGTGCTATAGCCTGATACTTGTTCGAAAAGGGATACTTCCGACGCTCCCAAACACAGGGACGGAACTTCATGTAAAGGACTTTCAATCCCGCATTTATGGGCAAATTCAGCAATCTTATCCGGTCCTAATTGTTTCATTAATTTAGCCGAAATCGAGTTGATGGATAATCCCATCGCCCGACGCATCTTCATGTTTTGATAGCTGTATTTTCCGTCTGAGTTTTGAGGTGTCCATGTTCCCCCGCTTAATCCGTCTTCTTCACCAAATGTCACCGGTTCATCCACTAATTCATCGCAAGGCGTCACGATTTCATTTTCTATGGCAGCGCCATAAACAAAGGGTTTAAAGGTCGAGCCTGGTTGGCGCTTACTTTGTGAAATATGGTCGAATTTGAAGTACTTATAATTAATACCCCCAATCCACGCTTTCACGTGGCCATTCATCGGATCCATGGCCATCATCCCACAGTTTAAGATGCGTTTGTAATAATTCAAAGAGTCCATCGGACTTAAGGTGGTATCCTTGTCACCATCCCAAGTAAATACGGTCATTTTGATGGGGCGTCGTAATTCTTCCCAAACCTTGAACTCATCATTGTTGTAGGCACTCATTAAATCTCGGTAGCGTTGCGTACGCTTCATGGCATCTTTCAAGAAACCTTTGATTTCCTTCATCTCCTCGTTCACCCATGGGTTTCGTCCTCGCCAATGGTCATAAAACAACTTCTGCTCCGCGCGCATATGCTCTTTTACAGATTCCTCTGCATACTTTTGCATGCGCGAATCGATACTGGTATAGATTCGTAACCCACTCGTGTATAAATTTAATTGCTGGTCTTCCGGCCGATCCTTATTTAATTCTTTAATAGCCGATAAAACCTGTTGACGTATTGCTTCTCTAAAATAGGG
>JAGOAA010000049.1:0-2775 GCA_017984215.1 Cytophagaceae bacterium | reverse complement strand
GGGTTTTCCAATTCATATAAACTCGGCATACCGCCGAATAACCACAAGAAATTGAAGTTGACCGCCACAATCAACAAGATAATTCCAAGGGTCGACCCTATAAAGAATCGATATAAGAATCGAATGATTTTCTCGTATTTCCCAGTTTCAAACATACTTATCTATTTTTTGGGGATGGCATTGATCCTTCCTTCCGCTTCGGCTTTTAATGGGCTTAAGGGGAATAACTGAACAAATTGTTTTAATGTTTTCTCGTATTCTACAGTGTTTTTTAAGCCCGCTTGGCATAAGGCACTTAAAAATACGATTTTATCTTCCGATTTGCTACCGGGATAATTGATGCGTAATTGCTGGCAGGCGCGCAAAGCCGCGTCAAATTCATTTGACTTGAAAAGAAGGTATGCGGCCTCGTAGGCTTTTTCTGCTTGTACTTCTTTCGTGTCTGAAAGGGTCCCTGTCTCCAATTGAAGGATGGTAAGTTTGTAAATCGAATCGGGGAATCTGTCAAATAATACATTTCGCGTATTTGATTTCTCTTGTCTGTTTTCGGCACTTAGGTAAATTAGGTATAATGCTTCCGCTTCAAAACTTGAATAGGGGAACTCGTTTAATAGTCGTTTTAATTGTTGGCGAGCCAAAGCATTTTCGCCCATTTGGGACTTGCAATATTTACCTAATTCGAATAATGCCTGTTCTTTTGTTTTATTCGATGCTAATAATTTTGCTTCTGTGGTCGGAATATTATTCAACCAAATATCCATGGAGTCCTTTTGCAAACTAGCGCTCGGGATATTACTTATTTCTGTTAACTCAATCGTTTGATTTGTATTCGTCGAAATCGTTGTGTTTTGTTTGTTTTTGCGATTCCAGAAGTCTTCCAAATTCCGAATTCCCCACTTCATGCTAAACTCCTGCTCCCCTTTGATCCGTGCTTGTTCATTGTAAAAATAAAAGCTTTGCTGGTCCGGATTTGCAGGTCTGCGTGTAAAAGTGACAACCATTTTCTGAGGTTGAGTCTGAATTTTTTGAAGTGAATCACTCCGTTGATTCTTTTTTGCTTGCGTCTGTTTGTAAAGTGTTTGTAAGTCGCTCAGCGGCATTTTCGCGAGCTTTTGCAACGAATCCTCTTGCTGAATTTTTCCGGCTAATTCTACATATTTATTCCAATCCTTTTTCAATTTCTGTGCCTTCACATAGCTGGGATGGGTATTGGATAAACTAATGGCGGCCGAATCAAAATATGCCGAAGCTTTTGGATAATCCTTGATTTGATTCGCAAATAAGTTGGCTAGTTGGTAATACAATTCACCTTTGTTTGGATTGTTTTTCGTTGCTTTTTCCCAAGCGATTTTTGCCTGATCTAAATCCTTTTGCTCGAGGTAAATCTTACCAATGGCCACATAAATTTCAGATTTTTGATCTTCATTTTTGGGGTCGGCCAACATTTTTTCAAGGGCAGGAATGGATTGGTCAAGGGATTTAAAAGCGATGTTCGCTCGGAGAGTCAATTCATAATTTGACTTTTGTCGCATGCTATTTTGGTAGGCTTCTTTAGCTTGAGATCCTTGATTGATTCGTTCATTTAGTTGGCCTAAAATAAAATACAACCGACTTCTTTCTCCTCTGTTTTTAATTTTCCCTGCAATTTGATTTAGGGCGTTGATACTGGCCGTAATTTCACCTTTTTGCTGATGCTCAAAGGCTTTTGCCAGCGCGTAATCTGTTCCAGTTAGCTCGTTTTCGATTAAAAATGCCTCCGCTTGTTCCGCTGATTCAAAGTCGTTTTGGATTAAGTATGTTTGATAAAGCAAGGTTAAGGCTCTTGTTTGCGTCTTAGTATCTGGCGTAAGTGTATTGATGTATTTAAGCGTCTCAACGGCATTTTTATAGTCTTTTTGCAACAGGCGACCTTCTGCAATGAGGAGGTAGGCATCGTCCAAATAGGCTGAATTTTGGTGGCGATCAATAACCAAAGATGCTTTTCGAATCAGGTTTCCGATTTCTAATTTATGGCTGATGCCAAATGCTGAATCCACCGGCGCGATGATGGGCAGTTCATTAGCGAAGTTTTCTACGCGCTCAAGCACGAGTTGATTGCGAAGGCTTATTAGCAGACGGTCGGCTTGCCATATGGCATTGTATTTTGCGTTGATGTTATGAAAAGTAACGGCAGCCGGTTTGGTACTGTGCTGGGAGCAGCTCCATGTAACCAATAACAACAAAACAACCGAGAGAATCCGAATCATAATTTGTGACGCATACAATTTTCAAATTTACAATATATATAAATGAAAAAGCCATAAATTTAGTGTGTGGTCGAAGGATTATTTTTAAAATTATGCAATCATATCAGCGATTTATTGGGGCGGCATTTCAAATGTTGGTGACAATCTTGGGAGGGGTCTATTTAGGTCGTTATTTGGACGGGTATTTCCATACCCACACGCCTTGGTTTACCTTGGGTTTTTCCTTGGGATCGATTGCTTTTGCGATGATTGCCTTGATCAAAAGTCTCCCCAAATAATTCACAAAATATTCCGTAAATTGCTGTTATTTTTCATGTTAAACTCGCGCTAGCGTGTTCGAAGGTCGCCGATTAATTCTATTTCTTGTTTTTGTGAGCATCGGGTTGGTGTTCATCGGGAAGCTGTTTTATTTACAGTTGCTTGATGATACCTATGAGAAGGCGGCGGATAATAATGCCATTCGTAAAATCATTCAAGTGCCATTTCGTGGCGAAGTATATGACCGTAAGGGGAAATTGATCGTGTACAA
>JAGOAA010000068.1 GCA_017984215.1 Cytophagaceae bacterium | reverse complement strand
TTACCTAAAACAGTTTTAACATGGAAATCGAATTACGCAGTGATACGTTTACGTTGCCTACGCTAGGCATGCGCGAAGCAATGTTTCAGGCTCCATTGGGAGATGATGTTTTTGGAGAAGATCCAACGGTGAATGCATTGGAATTAAAAGTTGCGAAGATGTTTGGGAAGGAGGCCGCTTTATTTTGTGTTTCAGGCACCCAAAGTAATCAGATTGCCATTTCTGTTCATGTGTGTAAGGGTCAAGAAGTCATTTGCGATGAATTGTCGCATATTTATTTATACGAGGGTGGGGGAATCATGGCGAATGCAGGTGCTTCGGTAAAATTATTAAAAGGTGATTTAGGCCGATTGACCGTTTCGCAGATTGCTGGTTCGATTTCGCCGGATGATATTCATGCCTGTGAGAGTCGCTTAGTCAGTTTAGAAAATACGGTAAACAAGGGTGGCGGAAGTGTTTATAGTTCCGAAGCTCTTCAGGAAATTTCTGATTTTTGTCGGGAAATTAACGTCCCTTTACACCTGGATGGTGCTCGTTTATTCAATGCGATGGCCGTTACGGGTCAAACGCCTCAGCAATTTGGCGCTTGGTTTGATTCTATTTCTATCTGTTTGTCGAAAGGTTTAGGAGCCCCGATTGGTTCTGTACTCATTGGTTCTGCTGCATTTATTAAGAAAGCAAGACGCGTTCGGAAGCGCCTAGGAGGCGGTTGGCGCCAAGCAGGATTATTAGCCGCAGCTGGAATATATGCCTTAGATCATCAAGTGGAGCGTTTGAAGGATGATCATGCCCGTGCGGCTGCGATTGCGAAGATTTGTGCCAACTTGCCTTGGGTGGATAAGATTTTACCTGTTGTGACTAATATTGTCATAATTCGATTAAAAGAGGGCATTACAGCGAACGAACAAGTCGCTTTGTTGAAAGCAAAAGGAATTCGTTGTGCGCCATTTGGTCCACAATATATTCGATTCGTTACGCATTTGAATTTTGATGATGACGCGTTAGATGCATTTGAGTCGCAAATCAATCAGTAAATTAGATCATCAACTGGCTTTGTAGGGAAATGATATTCCATGCAACGAAAAGCCTTTAAAATGTTCTTGCTTCCTGGTTTTGAAGCAGAATACAAAAAAAGACATGATGAAATTTGGCCAGATTTGGCTGAACTCTTGAAATCTGTGGGTATTCAGCATTATTCTATTTTTCTCGACGAAAAGACCTTGACGCTTTTTGCTTATTTAGAAGCGCCCGATTTAACGTTGTTGGACACCTTACCTGCACATCCGGTAATGCAGAAATGGTGGAAATTCATGCGGGATATCATGTTGACAAATCCCGATCATTCTCCTGTAGCGATCGATATTCCTTCCGTTTTTTACTTTGAATAAGATGTTTAAAAATCTTGTATTATTGCTTTTGATGCCTTTGGGCTGTGCTTTTGCGAAACCGAATAAAAAGGAGGTTTTACAAAAAATGCATTTGGCGAATCATTATTTCCAACAAAAATGGCCGGATGTGGGACAAGTTATTGTAAGTCCGGATAAGACGCGACCATCCAATATTTGGACGCGTGCGGTCTATTATGAGGGATTGATGGAATTGTACAAATTAGATCCCAAGGCAAGTGATTTGAAATATATGGTCGATTGGGGGAATTTCCACCAGTGGGGATTACGGAATGGTGTAAAAACGCGGAATGCAGATGATCAAGCCTGTGGACAGGTTTATATGGACTTGTTTTTGATGCAAAAGGATTCAGCGCGCATCAAGCCGATCAAAGCGAATATTGATAACATGGTCGTAACGGATAAATCAGACGATTGGTCATGGATCGATTGCTTGCAGATGAGTATGCCCGTCTATACCCGTTTGGGTGTGATTTATCAGGATCCTTGCTATTTCCAAAAGATGTATGACTTGTATGCATATACGAAATACAAGCATGGTGGTCATGGGTTATATAACCCGAGTGAGAAGCTTTGGTGGCGTGACAAGGATTTTGTTCCGCCGTATAAGGAACCCAATGGGGCGAATTGTTATTGGTCTCGCGGAAGTGCTTGGGTGTATGCTGCATTGGTTCGGACCTTGGATTTATTGCCTAAAAATGACCCGCATCGGGCGGAGTATGTAGCTGATTTTATTGCCCTTTCAGAAGCTTTGCCCGCCTTGCAACGGGCGGATGGTTTTTGGAATGTAAGTTTGAAAGATCCATCCAATTATGGTGGGCCTGAATTGACCGGGACCTCGTTGTTTGTTTATGGCATGGCTTGGGGCATTCGGAAGGGTATTTTACCTACCCAAAAATACCAACCCGTAATTGATCAAGCGTGGAAAGGAATGTCGACATGTGTGCATCCGAATGGGTTTCTGGGATACGTGCAGGGAACAGGGAAGGAGCCGAAAGATTCCCAACCAGTGACCTATGATCATGTACCTAATTTTGAGGATTTCGGATTAGGTTGCTTTTTATTGGCGGGGTCTGAGTTAATTCGAGCGAAGTAGGAAATTTTTAAATTGAATAAAATGCTGATTATCAATTTGTTGGTAATTTGTAGATGTGCAAGCAAATAGTTAGATATTTTCTAGTTGGAATAGAACGAATATTCTATTTTTACCATTAACTAACATTTATTCACATGAAAAAGAATTTA
>JAGOAA010000048.1 GCA_017984215.1 Cytophagaceae bacterium | reverse complement strand
TCACCGATTTCGAAATCTTCGATACCTGTTACTGCACAAATCTCACCACATTCTACTTTTTCTACTTTTACCTTACCAAGGCCTTCAAATACTTGAAGTTCTTTGATACGCATTTTTTTCGTTGTGCCGTCAGCTTTACAAAGGGAGATTTGCATTCCTTCTGTCAACGTTCCACGCTCTAAACGTCCGATCGCGATACGTCCTACGAATGAAGAGTAGTCCAAAGACGTAATCTGCATTTGTGGAGTTCCTTCTTGAACTTTAGATGCTGGAATGTGCTCGATAATCGCATCCAACAATGGGATGATGTTATCCGTAGGTTTTTTCCAATCTGTACTCATCCATCCTTGCTTTGATGAACCGTAGATACAAGGGAAGTCTAATTGATCTTCTGTTGCTTCTAAGTTGAACATCAAATCGAATACACTTTCGTGTACCTCGTCTGGACGACAGTTTTCTTTATCTACTTTGTTTACAATTACAATCGGCTTTAAACCCAAAGCAATGGCTTTTGAAAGTACGAAACGTGTTTGAGGCATAGGGCCTTCAAATGCATCTACCAACAAAATTACACCATCCGCCATACGTAGAACGCGTTCTACTTCACCGCCAAAGTCGGCGTGACCAGGTGTATCGATAATGTTGATTTTTACTCCATTGTAACGAACTGATACGTTTTTCGACGTAATTGTAATCCCTCTTTCTCTTTCTAAGTCGTTATTGTCAAGGATCAAATCTCCAAATTCTTGATTTTCTCTAAAAATTTTGGATGCATGAATGATTTTGTCAACTAGGGTCGTTTTACCGTGGTCAACGTGGGCAATAATGGCAATGTTGCGAATGCTTTGCATAAAAATGTATTCGTTGAATGAAACGAAATTCCTTTAATTGGGAAATTCAAGGTGCAAAGGTAGGGATTATTTCTTTGAAAAGTGCTAATTGATTAAAAATCAGCAGTTGGTAATTTATTCAGTCAGGGCCTTCGATGCCTTGACGTGTGCTTTAACGCCTAATTGATCAGCTATTTTTTGTGCAATTCCATTGGAATCTATTCCGCAGAGTGCATATAATTCACTTTGTTCCCCATGTTCCACAATGTGATCTGGGATTCCCAAACGAATCATGTTGGCCTGATACTGGTGATCTACCATGAATTCTGCGATGGCTGAACCGAACCCACCTACGATGGATGCATCTTCTACCGTTAAGATTGTATTAAATTTGCGGAAGATTTCATGCAATAACTTTTCATCCAAGGGTTTCGCGAAACGCATGTCATATAAAGCGGCATCAATTCCTTGACTCGCCAATAATTCTACGGCTTTAATCGCTTCATTTCCAATGTGTCCTAAGCTTAAAATGGCCACATCTTTTCCCCTGCTAAGTTCGATGCCTGTTCCAATTTCAATTTCCTCGAAATTCGTCCGCCACGCAGGCATGACACCTTGACCTCTTGGATAGCGAATGCTGATTGCTTCGCCACGGTCTTTGAATTTATCCAAAGATGCCGTATACATAATGTTTCTTAACTCTTGCTCATTCCGAGGTGCTGCAACAATCATATTGGGAACACAGCGCATCATCACGATGTCGAGGTTACCATGGTGTGTCGGCCCATCGGCTCCTGCTAAACCTGCACGGTCTAAGCAGAAAATAACGGGTAACTTTTGCAAACACACATCGTGAACGACTTGGTCGTACCCACGCTGCATGAAGGAGCTGTAAATATTACAGAAAACAGTTAATCCTTGTGTGGCTAATCCTGCTGAGAATGTCACCGCATGTTGTTCGGCTATTCCTACATCGAACGCACGATCGGGCATCGCTGCCATCATAATATTCAGGGAAGAACCGGATGGCATTGCTGGGGTAATCCCCATGATTTTGGGATTTTGCTCGGCAAGCTCTAACAACGTGTGTCCGAAAACTTCTTGGTATTTAGGTGCTTGCGGATTATCGTAGGTTTTCTTTTCAATCTCGCCGGTTAGCTTATCAAATTTGCCTGGCGCGTGCCAAAGTGTTTGATCTTTTTCCGCGAGTGAGTAACCTTTTCCTTTGGTCGTTACACAATGTAAGATTTTAGGTCCAGGAATATCTTTTAAATCTCGTAATACTGTGGCAAGGTATTCGACATCATGTCCATCGATTGGACCGAAATAGCGCAAATTGAATGATTCAAATAAGTTACTTTGTTTGAGTAAAGTAGCCTTCAAACCATTCTCAATTTTGGAAACGATTTCTTGTGCCGACTTCCCAAAGCGAGACATTTTGCCTAATAAATTCCAAACATCATCCTTTACTTTGTTGTACGTATGGGATGTTGTGATATCGGTTAGGTATTCTTTCAATGCGCCTACATTCGGGTCGATTGCCATGCAGTTATCATTCAGAATGATAATCATGTTGTTTGGAATATCCCCAGCGTGGTTCATCGCCTCAAAGGCCATACCCGCTGTCATGGATCCATCGCCTATCACCGCGATGTGTTGACGATCAAATTCTTTTTTGTAGCGTGAAGCCACAGCCATGCCTAGTGCTGCGGAAATCGAAGTAGATGAGTGTCCTACACCAAATGCGTCATATTCGCTTTCGGATCTTTTGGGAAATCCACTAATTCCACCCAATAATCGATTCGTATGAAACACGCCTTGTCGGCCTGTTAAAATCTTATGTCCATATGCCTGATGCCCAACATCCCAGACCAATTGGTCATAAGGGGTATTAAATACATAATGCAAGGCCACAGTTAGTTCGGTCACACCCAATGAGGCTCCGAAGTGTCCACCATTGACAGAAACATGGTCAATGATGTATTGACGCAATTCCTCACAAACAGCGGGAAGCTGATTGGCTTGCAACTTTCGCAGATCGGCAGGAGCCTGTATCTTGCTTAGTAAGGGGCCGGCAGGGAATTGAGTTGACACAAATAATTTATTCAAGTGAAAGAAAAACTCTACAAAGGTAAAAATGTTTTTGACGCTTACTCATTTTTTTGACTCGCCTTGAATAATCGTCGCTTTTCAGATTTGCTTAGGCTGTCGTATCCCGACTTCGATATTTTGTCCAAAATCTGATTCAGTTCTTCTTCATCGATGTTTTCGGCTTGTTTTCTAGGCTTTTTTTCACGCGTTAAATCGGCATGAATAAAAGGACTATCTTTTTTTCTTAATGGGTCCCAGCGAATCGGATGTTCATGTAAGTAACCCATGCAAAAACCCACAAGTGCGCCACCTAAATGTGCGATTTGTCCGCCTGCATTCGTCCCCACAGTCTCTAAGAGGGACCAAATTAAATAAAAGCCTGCAATATATTTGATGCGTACGGGCCCAATGAAAACCAAATGGACTTCAAAGTTCGGTCGGAGGGTGGCAGCGGCCAAAACAATGGCGAACACGCCTCCGGATGCGCCTAACAAATAACTTCCATTTTGGCGCTCGAAATAGGGAATGAGGTTATAGGTTAAGATAAAAGCTATTGCACCCATAATGCCTCCGTAAAAGAAGGTCTGTACACTTTTATTGTTCCCTACGACCTCTTGTAAAATCTTTCCAAACCAATACAAGAACATCATGTTGAATGCCAAATGAAAGATTTCTACATGCACAAAAAAATAAGTGATGAAACTCCAGGGATGTGAGAGGTTTGAAGGAAAGTTGGCAGATAAAGTCAGTTGCTCTAATAGCAACTCATAGACAAACTCTTTGCCACTGATGATCATGAAAATACGGACCAACATGAGCAACAGAAAAAGCAAACAATTCACCACAATGATTTTCAACAATCCCTCACCGGGCTGCTGTACTAAGCGCTGAAAGTCTAGCCAAAATCCGCGCATATCAATAGAATTGATTGCGTTTGGTCTTCCATACCATCAAAAGAATGACAGCAAATACCATCCCGCCGATATGGGCAAAGTGCGCAACATTGTCGCCTTGGTATTGTTGAATTCCTTGGTATAGCTCGTATAATCCATAACCGCTCACAAAGTATTTTGCTTTGATGGGTATTGGGAATGGAAATAAATACATTTCAGAATTGGGGAACAAATAGCCGAAGGCCATCAGGATACCAAATATCGCACCGGATGCGCCTGCTAATTGGCTTCGATTCACATATTCCGCATAGTTTTCGCGCGCCCATTCTAGGTTAACATTCCCGTCAGGTAATGAAATTACTTGATAGTGTTGTGCATAATCGTATAAATGCATGGAACTTGGGTCGCTTAAAACGATTTCTGTCGCCCGACGAAAATCCGCAAAATCGATAAAATGCTGAATGCCCATGTAAAGCAAACCCGCACCGATGCCACAAAAGAAATAGAAAAACAAAAAGCGTTGGGCACCCCAGATACGTTCTAGCAATGATCCAAACATGTATAAGCCAAACATGTTACCCAATAAATGCATAAAACTCGCATGGACAAACATGTAGCTAACGACCTGGTAAACATGGAAATCCTTCGCCTGAAAATAGTGTAGGCTCAATAAATCCTGAGGCAAAAATCCGCCAAGAACATACACAGCGATGTTAATGAAGATTAAATTTCGAACTGTAGGAGATAGATTTCTAAACATAATTTTATTCTTCGTAAGCCCAATCAATGCGCGTTTTCATATCCTTAACCAATAGCCCCATCGCTTTGAAACTAGCGCGAATTTCATCTACTTTATCGTATTCCCGCTTCTCTTTGAAGGAGGCGTATAATGCTAACATTCCGTTGATCAATGCTTCTTGATTCGCTGGAAATTCCTCGCGAAGTCCTAAGACTTGCTCTAGGAAATTGATGTAATTTGTCTTCATGCGATCAAAAACATCTTGTCCTAACTGCGAAAATGTTAGTTGGCCCGTATGCAACTGATTAATCTTTTTTAATAACGTAAACAAGTGCGAAATTGTTACGGCTGTATTTAAATCATCGTTCATTCCATCGTAGCAGCCTTGAATCGCCGCATCGATTTCCGCTATTTGCTCAGTATCGATTGCTTGGGCATCGTCTGCTTCAAATTCCATGCCTTTGATGATGCGTAAGCCATTCGCGATCCGCTTGTATCCTTTTTGAGCAGCTTTTAAGGCTTCGTTCGAGAAGTCTAATGTACTGCGGTATTGCGATTGTAACATGAAAAAACGAACTGTCATCGGGCTATAAGCTTGCTCCAATAAGGGGTGAGCTCCAGCGATTAATTCGCTTGGTAAAAAGGAGTTTCCGAGGGATTTACTCATCTTTTGGCCATTCACAGTCAACATATTGGTGTGCATCCAATAGCGGACAGGCGCGCGTCCATGTGCTGCTTTTGCCTGGGCAATTTCGCATTCATGGTGTGGGAATTTTAAGTCCATGCCACCGCCGTGGATATCAAATGTATCGCCTAAATATTTATGGCTCATGCAAGTACATTCCAGATGCCAACCCGGGAAACCATCTCCCCAAGGAGAAGGCCAGCGCATGATATGTTCAGGGGATGCTTTTTTCCAAAGCGCGAAATCCAATGGGCTGCGTTTTTCTCCTACGCCATCCAAGTCGCGTGTTTCCGTCAATAAATCATCTAAAACGCGGCCTGATAAATGTCCATAGTCTCCACCTTGTTTGTTATAGGTTTCGATATCGAAATAGATCGAACCATTGGATTCGTAGGCTAAGCCCTTATCCAATAAAATTTTTGTGGTTTCAATTTGCTCTACGATGTGACCGGTGGCTGTAGGTTCAATGCTCGGAGGCAGTAAATTAAATTGTGTCAAAACATCATGGAAGTCATTCGTGTAACGCTGAACAATTTCCATGGGTTCTAATTTCTCCAACTTGGCCATTTTGCCAATCTTGTCTTCTCCTTCGTCTCCATCACCCACCAAATGTCCTACATCCGTGATGTTACGAACATAGCGAACTTGATATCCAATGAATTTCAAATAGCGATGTAGAATGTCGAACGAAGTAAAAGTTCTCAGATTCCCTAGGTGGACAAAATTGTAGACCGTCGGCCCGCAGACATAGAGCCCAACATGGGGTGCGTTAATTGGGCTAAATACTTCTTTTTCTCGGCTGAGTGTATTGTATATTTTTAACGGCTGCATGAATCCTAGGTGCTTTTGTAGAGTCCTTTAAAAAGGAATTAAAATTACGCCGATTCTTTTAATTCACCAAACTTAGCATTTTGACAATTTGAAACGATTCTTTTCAGATTGTGTTATCTTTGTGTGTTTTTTGAAAATCCTATATACATGTTGCTGAAGGAAGTAGGCGAAGACAAATCGCTTCAACGTATTTTTTTACAATTCCCCGTTCGTTTATACGCATCGGATTCCAATTGGATTCGGCCATTAGACACGGACGTTGCGCATGTATTTGATCCCAAGAAAAACGGGCATTTTAAGCACGGCGAGGCAATTCGTTGGATATTATTTGATGATGCCGGTATTGCGATAGGCCGAGTAGCCGCTTTTTATGAGCCAAGTAAGGAAGAGGTTCCCGTAGGTGGTATGGGCTTTTTTGAGTGTATTGAGGATGAAAAGGCCGCTTTTTTGCTCTTTGACGCATGTAAGGCTTGGTTGATTTCGAAGGGTATGCAAGGAATGGATGGGCCGATCAATTTCGGGGAGCGAGATAGCTTTTGGGGATTGATGGTCAAAGGTTGGGAGTATGAGCCTACTTACAAAATGCCTTGGACGAAAGCCTATTACATCGACTTTTTTGAAAAATACGGGTTCCAGGATTATTTCCAACAATACGTGTATGTCTCATCCATAACGGGTGCGAACGTCACGCCCGCGATTGAAGAAAAAGCAAATCGTATTTACCAGAATCCGGAATATGTATTTAGGCACATCGAAAAGTCGAATTTGTCAAAATATGCGGAGGATTTTAAGGTTATTTTCAATGCGGCTTGGGCGAAGTTTCCCGGTGTAAAGGAAATGAGTTCAGAGCAAGCGCAACGTTTGGTTAAGACCATGAAACCCATCATTGATGAACAATTGCTGTGGTTTGCCTATACGCAAACGGGAGAACCCGTTGCTTTTTTTATTGTAATCCCTGACCTTAACCAAATTATTAAACACCTGAATGGGCGTTTAAATTGGTGGGGTATGATTAAGTTTTTATTATTGAAAATGCGCGGCGCTTTGACACGTGCTTGTGGGGTGATTTTTGGTGTTGTGCCTGATCATCAAGGCAAGGGTGTTGAATCAGCTATCGCTTTACGTTTCCGGACTGCTGCCCGTGAAAATCCATTCTATCCGTATGAAACGATGGACATGAATTGGGTCGGCGATTTCAATCCGAAAATGCTTCGTTTTGTTTCCCAACTCGGTGCGACGAACGAAAAAACCTACATTACTTATCGTTTATTTTTTAATCCTGATCAGCCATTTAGTCGTTGTCCTAAGGTTGGTTAAAACCATTTATATGAGCTTATTAACAATTGGAACGGTTGCGTTCGATGCATTAGAAACTCCTTACGGAAAAACCGATAAAATTATCGGCGGGTCTTGTACCTATATTGCTTTATCATCTGCTTTTTTCTTGCCGCGTGTGAATGTGGTTGCGGTTGTCGGGGATGATTTTCCGCAGGCCTACATGGATACATTAATGTCAAAAGGCATCAATTTAGATGGCCTTCAAATCAAGCAAGGGGAAAAGTCCTTTTTCTGGGCTGGCAAATACCATAACAACATGAATTCACGCGACACCTTGGTGACGGATTTGAACGTGTTGGCTGATTTTAAACCTGCTATTCCTGCCTCTTACCAAGATTGCGATTATTTGATGTTGGGGAACCTAACGCCCCAAGTTCAGATTGAAGCGATCGAAGGTTTGGCGAAGCGTCCCAAATTAATCGTGATGGATACCATGAATTTCTGGATGGATGTTGCGATGGATGATTTGAAACGTGTGTTGAAAATGGTTGATGTGCTTTGTATCAATGATGAGGAGGCGCGTCAATTATCGGAACAATATTCCTTGCGTACAGCTGCCAAATTGATCATGGCGATGGGCCCCAAGACCTTAATCATCAAGAAAGGGGAGCACGGAGCTTTGTTATTCCAAGGTGAAAACATGTTCTATTGCCCAGCCTTGCCTTTGGAAGAAGTATTCGACCCAACAGGTGCTGGCGATACGTTCGTTGGAGGATTCATCGGTTATTTAGCAAAAACAGACGATATCTCTTTCGAGAATATGCGTAAAGCGATCGTTTATGGTTCCGCGATGGCTTCTTTCTGTGTAGAGAAGTTTGGTACGGAACGTTTGCTTGAAATTACGGATCAAGATTTAGAAGGTCGCGTAAATCAATTCCGGGAATT
>JAGOAA010000023.1 GCA_017984215.1 Cytophagaceae bacterium | reverse complement strand
AAGTACCAAATACATCCGCCCCTAATTCATCCTCATTTTGCTTCTCCTTGCGCAAATCCAATACATAACTGTAATAATATTGCAAGCTGCAATTCGCGAATTGTGCCATCGCAGAAGGTGATAATCCGCGACTTTCCAATTTAGCTTTCAATAAATCAATGACAGCATCCGTTTTCTCGATCCGATGCATATCATACGTAGGAACCTGATCCACCAAATCAAATCGAACATGGGGCTCTGTCCACATCAAAGCAGGATTTTGTTTCACCCAATCCAAGCGCAATTGCTTGATAAATCGGCTCATTTCCTTGACACTTGACTTCTCGGAAGGTTGCACATAAATTAATTCTATCTGCTTCGGTCTTTGCAATAAGCGATGAAAGTGATACGAAGTCACCGCATCTGCCTGCGTAAACGTCGGCAAATCAAATGTATTCATCTGAGCAATATCCAACGGGATCAAACTTTCCCGCTTACGCGTACCTGGCAGACTTCCTTCATTTAACGAGAGTACAATTACACGATCAAAATCCAAGGTCCTTGTTTCCAAAAGACCCATCACATGGAGTGTACGATTCTTTTGTTCAGCCACCTCAAAGGTCAATTTCTGTTGTTGGATTAAATTCAACAACAACTTAAAACCAATTTTGATCGATACCTCGTCAACCTGTTCAATGACGTCCGACAAATTATCAAGCACCCGACGCGCTTGTGTCATGGCTTGCGCATCTGCTCCCCAGTCTTGCCTAGGCATCTCCTTTAAGATTTGCTCAAAAGCCACCGAAGTTTGCTTTAAAATCGCAGGAAAAGACCCCGATTGAAGTAAATCGGCTAAAACGGGCAATGTCTTTAAGCCTCGAATCGCCTCTATCGATACATAAAGGTCCGTTGGCCCAGCTAATGCCTGCCAATCTCGATTCAGATTTTTGGATGCACCCTTCGAACGTCCATCGATGTAATATTGCATGATGGCATGTTGCATCAAATGCTTAAACATCGCCACCGGAATGCGCGTTTGATCAGCGCGCTTATGAATTTCACTTAAGAGTGTCACGAAGGAAAACGCGGGGGTCTTCTTCAAGGAATACCCCATCGTAATGTTCAGGCGCTCCTTGAATTCCCCCACAAATAACAATACTTGATCTAAGAGACTTTCATCGCCTAAAACAAGGGCCACTTGTTCCTTAGCGCCATGTTGCTTTTGCCAAGTTCGAATTAATTCCATCGCGACAAATACCTGCGCACTGGGATTAGCGACGCCTAATACCTCCACCTCTTTGGCATCTGTCGCAAAATGCTGCTCCATCCAGTTGAATTCAGACTTCGCTAAATAGGTATTTGAACCGGCATTTGAATAATTTCGAAGCCAATTTCCTGCCCGATGAAACGAGTTCTTCACATAATATTCATCTGCATCCCAAAGTGTTTCTGCCAAATCTTGCTTCAAAAGGAAACGAATAATTTCTTCCTCCCCTTTGGATAAGGCATTAAATCCTACAAAATAGATTTTCTTGTATTGCTTAGCCAGCGTACCATTGGATGCTAATCGAGCAGCTAAATCCCGATAGGCCATGCCTCGATATGCCAAACGGCGGTCTTTCAATCGGGCCTGTAAACGACCATACACTTCCAGCAAATGATCGTATAGCTTAAAATAGGCTTGGGTATGTTGGGTAATGTACTTACCCGTATCCTGCTCCCCATATTCCGCGCCCCAACGTTCCAAGGACTTCACTTCAGAAAGAAATGAAAAGATCTGATAGGGCTCAACCAAATACATGTCGAGCGTATCAAAATCCTTCAACATCATTTGTCCCCAACCCATGAATCGGTCGAAATCAACCAAAGGATCCACCTCTTTAAAGCAATTATAGGCCTCAAAAAGTAATTCAATCGGATCAATGAGTGTCGAATCCGTCATTTTGAGGGCAAACTCCTCGATTGTCATGAAATCGGGCGCTAAAAACGCCCGATCACTCAAATAAGCTAATTCTTTTTTAAGGTAAAGTACACCACGCTGTGAAGGCATCACCACCGCAATCTCCTGCATTTCTTCAATGCTATGTTGTGCCCACAAATGCTCGGCCGTCTTCCTTAAAAATGTCTTCATTCCCTATAAATTCCCTTTACGCATTTCCTTCACCGCATAATCCACCGCACGTGCCGTCAAGGCCATATAGGTCAAGGACGGATTTTGTGTAGATGTAGAAGTCATACAGGCCCCATCCGTCACAAATACGTTTTTAACTGCATGCATTTGATTCCATTTATTCAACATGGAACTCTTCGGATCGGCACCCATACGAGCACCTCCCATTTCATGAATATCTAAACCAGGTGCCTGTTTGGAGTCCCTTGTGCGAATATTTTTAAATCCAGCCTTGTGATACATTTCAGAGAACTGATCAATAAAATCTTGTACCATTTTGTCATCATTCTCATCATAGGAAACATCCATGTGCATGATAGGCAGACCATGCGCATCTTTTTTCACAGGATCCAAACGAACTTGATTACTTTCCTTCGGTATCGTCTCCCCCATCATGTGAGAACCCGCATACCAATTATTATTCAACTTCGGATTCAATAACGAATTTTTCAAACTCTCTCCTACGGAATTTTGATCCGCATGCGTTCCTCTTCCTGCACTCATACCTGCAGCATAACCACGTAAGAAATTCGTTTCTTGCTTGTATAAATTACGGAAACGAGGCACATAACCGGATGTCGGTCGGGAACCCTCCGATTTCGTATCTAAATAGCCTTCATATTCCGCCGAAAGCGAAGCACGGTAATTATGAAACGCAACATATTTTCCTAATACTCCACTGTCATTACCTAAGCCCGTTGGGAAACGATGTGATGTTGAATTCAATAAAAGGGCATTGGTATTCAAAGCTGCTGCCGTAACAAAAATAACTTTCGCGTAGTATTCAACCATTTCGTTGGTATGCGCATCAATTACCCGAACACCTGTGGCACGTCCCTTTTTCTCGTCGTAAATAATTGATTCAACAATCGAATCAGGACGCAAGGTCATATTTCCTGTTTTCGCTGCCCAAGGTAATGTAGAGGCATTCGAACTGAAATATCCTCCGTACGGACAACCACGCTGACACAAATTCCGACTCATGCAACGTCCACGACCTTGTTGGTAGTGGATTTCACGTGGTTCCGATAAATGTGCACAACGCGCCACAATCACATGACGATCATTGTAATGCTTCTTCATTTCCGTTTGGAAATGTTTTTCCACACAGGTTAATTCATAGGCGGGTAAGAAATCGCCATCCGGCAAGGAATCCAAACCATCTTTATTTCCGGAAATTCCGGCAAAATGCTCGACATAAGAATACCAAGGATCAATGTCTTTGTAATTTATCGGCCAAGGTGTGGCAAATCCATCTCGTGCCGGACCATCAAAATCCAATTGAGACCAGCGTTGTGTTTGGCGCGCCCAAAGCAAGGATTTACCTCCCACTTGGTATCCACGAATCCAATCAAATGGCTTGTCTTGTTCATAGGGATGTTCCGCATCCTTCACCATAAAATGCTTCGCATCTTCGCGAAAAGCATAACATTTACTAACAATCGGATTCGCTGCAATTTCCTCTTGGGTTAATCGGCCCCGATGTTCAAATTCCCAAGGACTCATCAGAGTCGTAGGGTAATCCTCATTATGTGTTACCTTCCGCCCTCTTTCAAGGACCAAGGTTTTAATTCCTTTGTCACAAAATTCTTTGGCAGCCCAACCACCTGCAATACCCGAACCGATTACAATCGCACCATAGGTACGCTTTTCTGCATGTTTTAAAATTTCCATCGCTTATTTGTTAACCGGCACGCAAGGATTCCAAAATCCTGGGGCCATTTGATAATTTAAATGATTGACCATGACATATTCAGTCGTCACATAGCCTTGAATTGTTAAGCCTTTCAAGGTCGCGATCGCTTTCTTCGCGTCAACGCCATGTTTCCCTTGTTCCAATTCAAACAAAAATGCCTCCAAAGCAGGACCTTGGGCTTGATTCAAATCACCTTTATAAAACGTTGGAATTTGAGCTAAAACACTACGAAAAGCATCCTGAGCCTTTGGCTCATAACAATCTTTCAACATCGTTTTAACAAATGTGGGAACACCTAGGCTAACAGCACCGGGAATCGAGGATTCTGGAATAATACCTCCCATCAATCGATGGAGAACATCTTCTTCTGCTAGACTTAAAGTAAGTGAAATGGATTTGGATTTGGCCGACAAATCATAATAGGCAACGGTACCAAGGGCGGCTAATGTCATCCCTTTTAACCAGGCGCGGCGACTCGACATTTTCATGTTTGATAGGTTTTTGAATACCTTACAAACTTAATAAAAATCAATCAAATAAAAGCCACTTAACCCCAAAGGCAAAACCCCTCCCCATCGCAGGATACAGATAGGCAGAATAATAATTATCGGTCAACAAGCCCTGCGTAACATTCGCCATCTTGAAGAATAATCGAACGCGATTGATGCGCAAGGAAACATAAGGATCAACCTGAACAAATGCAGGGAGTTCATAGCGATTTTGGAGATGATATTGCTGGATAGCTGGCTGGTAAGTATCTCCATAATAAGCAGATTGTCCAATCACATCTAAACCAAATTGCATATACAGCAATTTCTTGTATTGCACATTCAAGGCCAAATTCAGATTGGCTACTAAACTTGGCATCCGCATCACATCGGGTCCAGTTTGTGTATTCGCATGCACTTGGGATTGCCATTCAAAGTGCCCAAAATTACCTCCCAGCGCTACGGAAGTTCGGAAAACAGCAATCGCTTCTTTCGCCTGTGTAGGCGTTGCTAATGAATCATGATATACCCAGGAACCCAATCGTTGGATCGTTACGGATGGTTTCAAATAAAAATGTTTCGTCGTTAACTCGACTCCACCGGCCAATTGGTCAAATTCAATATTCTTGAAATTATTTTCCCAACGAAATGACGTATTATAAACCCATTGATTAGCTAATGTAGGACTCACGGAAGTTCTTTGATAGGATGCCCAAAACCAAGGGGAACGCAAGAATGCTTTCAGCAAATAATCAGAACCGATTAAATACTCGCCTTCTGCTTGAAAATCGATACTTTTACCTACTTGCTGCCGCAACCATAAACCGGCATAATTCTCTAATTTGTCCATTGTCATTTGATTCAATGGATTATACGCCGACCAATAACGCTGCTTGATGTGTGCTCGGTAGGTAAATTGTCGGAAAATACCTTTGATTCCCGATTTATGGCTGTAAGAACGCCATTGGTTTTCGTTGTAGAGCGAATCTGATGCGGGCGCTTGAATGTAATTGATGTAGGTTCTTGGATAAAAACCCGCTGCCAAATTCGTTTGAAAAGCCAAATCCCGAAACTTTACCTTACGTGTCTCCGCGTCAAGCTGTTGGAATAATTGCAAGCCTTTAAATCCAATGAATTCATGGTACAGGTGCAATTTCAAAAACTGATCGTTCGACTGCGACTTAGAATCAGCTAATAAGGCCGTATTATCGATGTATTTTAATGCGTCTGCTGGCGTTTGTCCGCTGGTCAACCTGATTCCACCTTGGTCATTTGTTCCTTGATCGAAATAATTCACGTGACCTAATAAGCGGTAGCGCTTATTACGGGAAGTTAGATTCGTGTGTAGTAAAACGCCCCACTGCCCTGTTAGACTAAGGTCACCTGATTTGAAGGCGGCATCAGTTAAATTTTTATCGGCCACCAAGCGTTGAATTTCCACACCCACATTCCACAGGGAATCTACATTGCGGGCAAATGCAAAGTTCAGATTCGTTTGTCCACCCGCCCCTAAATTATAGGTCACGTCGGAATAAGGCGATTTGGTTTGATAATAACGGATTTGATCGGCCTGAAAGGCGTAGGGCATATAAGCTTGATAGCCCATTTGGGTCCCTAGTGTTTTCGGTGCGCGGGTAAAAACATCCCGGTAGGCTGTCCCTTGATTCCCTAAATTTGTCGTCAAAAAACCATCACGTTCCTGGTATAAATAGCGATGTAATAAAGTTAAACTTGTATCAATGCGTCGTTGAACGACATCACTGTTGACCGCATCTGACTCCAAGAAATAGTGTACCGTTTGTGGACCATAAACTTGTTTGGTTGAATCATCCAATGCCGCCCGACCGGATTTATTGGAGCTTTGTTGGCCGCCTTTCTGCTGCGTCTTCGGATTCGGAAAACCTGCATTGGCCGGATCAACAACCCCGTTTTGCCCGGAGGTAAACTGGCTAAATCCTTGCAAGGAGAGCAAAAGGAAAACTAGAAGAAGGTAATTTGACCGCATTTTCACAGCGCAAAGGTAATTAAATATTGTTTAGCGCTTGAGGCTTTGCTTCATCCAAGTCCAAAATGCCGCTTCTTCCGACACAAATTCCATCTGCATAGGTAAGTAATATAAGTGATTTAATAAATTAGGATAATCAGCCAAATGCTCCTGAAAACGCATAAAATCCTTGTGCGTTGTCAAAATCCCCGTATCAGCCTGGCATTGCTTGGCGATGTATTCCCAATACTGAAAATCGGCCGTTTGAAAGGCATAATGATCTTCATAGGATTCTTGGTTGATGATATCTCCTAGGCTTTTGGCCTGTTTGAAAAAAGGAAGCGGATCCGCAATGCCGGCAACGAGGTGCCAATTCTTAATTTCATTCAACGCAGGTCCTACAGGACTTCCGTAGCGAACACGCGTATAAAATACGGGTAAACCAAAGGACTCAAAAGCCGATTTTTTCGCCTCAGACATTGTCGTGGGACAACGATTCACAAGCAAGGCATGAGCCCGCTTGACCCCTTCCATCGATTCGCGCAATCGACCCAAAGGCAACATTTTATCGATAAAAATGGGCTTATCATAGGTTGTGCAAAGCAAATTCAAATCCCCTTGAATCGCTCGATGCTGAAAAGCATCATCTAAAAACAAGGTATCAACTTCGTTTTGCAATTTTTCTACGCCGATGACACGCTTTTCGCAAACCGCCACTGTGATTTCTGGCATTTGGCGCTTATATGCTAAAGGCTCGTCACCTACTTCGGATGCTTTGGACGTTGATTCGACCAAGCGAAAGCCTTTGGTTTTTCGTCCATAACCTCTACTCAATATCCCCAAACGCTCCGGAAATGGCCAATGTTGAACTAAATAAGCGACAAAAGGACTCTTGCCTGTTCCACCAACGGCCAAATTACCAATCACTAAGGTTGTAGGCCGGTCAAAATGCTTAGAACTAAAAACGTTCCGATCGTATAGCGCATTCCGACATGAAGT
Source organism: Cytophagaceae bacterium (assembly GCA_017984215.1). Classification (GTDB taxonomy): domain Bacteria; phylum Bacteroidota; class Bacteroidia; order Cytophagales; family Spirosomataceae; genus Aquirufa; species Aquirufa regiilacus. Next base: position 22,140 of record JAGOAA010000023.1, on the reverse strand, counting down.
AATCAGGCCATACAACTCGGATAATACATAAAAAAGTAAGCGTTTAATCATTCCTTAAAACTACTAAATAAACAATTCATTAGAAAATAATAACTTGCGGCCATGATTCAATTGAAATCCCATACGCTCAACTTCCATTTCGAAGCAGGAACATCGCGCGGTGTTTTGACACAAAAGACAAGTTATTTTCTGCGCATCGAACAAGATGGCCGAACGGGAATAGGCGAAGCGGGTCCTTTACGTGGCTTAAGCCCTGAATTTGAAGAGGATTGTACGGCAACATTTCAACGGATAATTGATCAATTACCTGAATTACCCAATACCATCCCGGAAATTCCCGCGTACCTAGAAAACATACCCTTCGCTTTTCCATCCTTGCGCATGGCCCTTGAAATGGCCTTGTTGGATTGGATGCAAGAAGGAAATGGTCAATATTTTTTAAATCAATTTTCAACGAATGAAGCACCTATTCCCATTAATGGATTAATCTGGATGGGGAACCCGTCATTCATGCGTGAACAAATTGATGCCAAATTAGCGGCAGGTTACAATTGCCTAAAATTGAAAATTGGTGCCATTGATTTTGAACAAGAAATCGAAATTCTACGCGAAATACGCGCGCGTTACGCGGCAACTGATTTGAGTATACGCGTAGATGCAAATGGTGCATTCGCCCTTTCGGAGGCGGCTGAAAAATTGGGTAGGCTAGCTCAGTTGGATCTTCATTCCATCGAACAACCGATTCGCGCGGGCCAATGGGAAGCCATGCATGATTTATGCGCAGAAAATATCTTACCCATTGCCTTGGATGAGGAGTTGATTGGTGTGGAAAATCGGGCAGCATTACTAGCAGCCATTAAACCACCTTACATCATTCTAAAACCCAGTCTATTAGGCGGATTTCATGCAACTAGGCTTTGGATAGAGGCTGCAGAGGCACAGGGAATCGCATGGTGGATTACGTCAGCGCTGGAGTCCAACATCGGTTTACAGGCCATTGCGCAATTTACCGCAGGATTCAACAATCCCATGCCGCAGGGTTTGGGGACGGGTCAATTGTACACGAATAATTTTGAAAGTGGACTTTATATTCAACAAGGGAATATTTTTCAAAAATCGGGGCTTCAAAGAGCCTCGCCTTTTGACTAAAACTCCTATCTTTGCTGAGCAAAAATTTAACATATCCGCATGAATACGATTGACGAGGCGATGATTGCCATCTTAGAGCAACGATTGAAATTAAGTAAATTGTCTTATTCCGACGAAAACTACGATGACGTAGAGGAATTACTTCACGATTTAGAAGATGATTTCAATGAAAAATACGGTGACCAATTGGAAGAAATTCTTGAGAAGGTACACTTAAAGCACTGTCCAGAATCAGATGTGTTATTGCCTACAGCATATCTAGCAAAGAAATTTGTAGAAACAGCCGATGGTGAAGTTGAAATTAGCAAAAAAGAAGGCGTAGAAGTGGAATGGATTGAAGATCCCGTTGCAGCGGCTCGCTTGGTTTTACTACCCTCTCCTACCCGTGTGTTACTCATGACACCGAAGGGACTCGAAATCGTCTGGGAAGAATCGAAATAAACAAAAAAGGTGAGGAACAAAATCCTCACCTTTTTTTATGCCAACCAATCAATTCCCTTTTTCAATAAATCCAAGGTTTGTTGGCCTTCCGGATACCCAGAAGCATCGTGCATGTATTCCCAGGAAGCCAAAGGTGGCAAACTCATTAAAATCGATTCCGTTCGTCCATTAGTTTCCAAACCAAACTTAGTTCCGCGGTCATGCACTAAATTGAATTCCACATAACGTCCCCGACGCAATAATTGGAAATTTCGTTCTTGTTCATTGACAGGCTTAGCAGCATTCGCTTTCATCAAGTGACTGTAGATAGGGACAAAAGACTCTCCTACCGACTTCACAAAATCAAAGGTCTTGGCTTTATCCTCTTTCAAGTAGTCAAAGAAAATACCTCCAATGCCACGCGTTTCGTTGCGATGGGTATTGAAGAAATAATCGTCGGCCCATGTTTTGTACTTCGTATACACATCCGTTCCAAAACCATCGCATGAGGCTTTCACTTGTTGGTGAAACCACTTCGCCTGCTCCGGAATGATAATATGAGGCGTTAAATCGATACCCCCACCAAACCACGCTTGTCCATTGCTTAATTCAAAATAACGAACATTCATGTGAATAATGGGAACCCAAGCATTTTGCGGGTGCATAACGATGGAAACGCCTGTGGCGAAGAATTCTACCTCTTCCGTCACATTCAAACTTGTCACCATTTTAGGATGCAAAGGACCTGAAACAGCGGAAAAATTTACGCCACCTTTTTCCAGAATAGTTCCGCCTTCAATTAAGCGAGTCCTTCCACCACCGCCTTCAGGACGTGACCAAAGATCCTCACGAAATTTACCCGATCCATCTGCAGTTTCGATACCTTGACAAATACGATCCTGCAGATCGCGAAAATAAGCTTCTATTTGCTCTTTATTCATACTAATTAGGGGAAGATGTACTCGAATCAGCTTGTGTTTCTGGTTCACCCATCAATGCATTCAAGGAGTCTAACTCGGAGTCGGAGACTTGTAAGGAGTCCGGCAAAATACTGGTACCTCCACCACAGTCAAAGTCTTTTTTCACAATACGCTTATCTAATTTGTCAAAAGGCGTCGGTTTGTACATCGCTAATAAAGGATCTTTGACAACCTTGATCATAAATCGTTTATAAATCGGCATGGCGGTTTTGGAACCTTCACCCAGCGCACCAGAACGGAAGTGAATTGATCGATCATCTCCCCCAACCCAAACGCCCGAAATGAGGTTTTGGGTCATTCCGATGAACCAACCATCCGAGTGATTCGAGGTTGTACCCGTTTTACCTGCAAAATTATGTGCATAGCGATTATTCCCCTCAGGTAATAAAATGGCTCCATCGCCCCATAAGAGTGAACTTGCGGTTCCTCCTTCGTGGATGACACCTTCCAACATGTATCGCATCAATTGGGCAGATTCTTTTTTGATCACCCGTTTAGTTTCAGGCTCGAAATTCACGAGAACTTTCCCATTTTGATCCTTGATTTCCGAGATAATCATAGGCTCTACGTGAATACCTTCGTTGACAAAGGCAGAATAAGCGCCAATCATTTCATACAAAGAAACATCGATGGAACCCAATCCGATAGATGCCACAGGCTTCAATGGACTCTTGATGCCCATGTTTTTGGCGTATAAAGCGACTGTATCCGGACCCACAAATTCATTGGTTAATCGGGCTGTAACTGTATTCACCGACTTGGCTAAAGCGCGCTTCAGTGGCATCAAACTATACGAAAAGGTACCATCAGCGTTATGCGGAGACCAAATCTTCTTCTCTCCATTTTCCTCAATTTCCAAGGAATAAGGAGAATCCTCAACCGTAAAACAAGGGGATAAATTACGAGGACCATCAATGGCCGCCGTGTAGACAAAAGGCTTGAAGGTCGATCCCGCTTGGCGTTTACTTTGCTTGACGTGATCATACTTGAAGTATTTGAAATCCAATCCTCCCACCCAAGCTTTGATATGACCTGTGTAAGGATCCATCGTCATCATACCCGCCTGCAAGAAACGTTTGTAATAATTAATCGAATCAATTGCGCTCATAGTTTGCTCCTCTTCCCCCAAGGTATTACGCGAATAAACCCACATTTTACGCTTTACATGCTTCATTTGGTACCAAACAGAATCCGGATTATTCGGATAACGGCGTACTAAAGCCTTGTAATATTCCGTGCGTTTGGCCACTGAATCAATAAACCCAGGAATTTCTTTACCAGTCTCATCTACCCAAGGGCTTTGACCTGTCCAATGATTATCGAAGGATTTTTGTGTACTCCGCATCCCCTCTTCCAAGGCTTCTTCTGCATGTAATTGTAAGCGAGAATCTATGGTTGTCATGATTTTCAAGCCATCGCGGTAAAGATCAACTTCCATATCATTTTTCTTCGCCCACTCCTGAATTTCTTTGGCAACGGCAACTTTGAAATAATTCCCTGTTCCATCGTAAGGAGACTCTTCGTTTTCATGCAACACAATGGGCAAAGGTGACAACGAATCATAGGCAGATTGCTTCAGATAACCTGCTTTCACCATCTGCGACAAAACAACGTTCCGGCGCTTCCAGGCCTTATTTTCTGCCAAAGGTTTGCCATCGTAACGCTTGGGATTGTAGGTAGTTGTGGCCTTTTGAAGACCTACCAAAATAGCAGCTTCTTGAATGTTCAAACTATCTGGTGAAGTATTGAAATACGTTTTAGCCGCAACCTTAATACCATAGGCATTATTTCCATAATCGACCGTATTTAAATACCAAAGTATGATTTCATCCTTCGTATAAAAACGCTCCAATTTAATCGCTGTAACCCATTCTTTGGTCTTGTAGATCAACTTATTCAACCCTGGAATGTAACCGAATAAACCCGTTTTCGTAAAACTTTTCTTGGTACGCGTCTTAAACAAATTCTTTGCGAGCTGTTGGGAAATGGTACTTCCTCCCCCACGATCTCCGCCTTTCACAATGCCCACAGCCACACCTGCCCAAGCTTGGAAGTCAATCCCGGTATGCTCATAAAAACGGGCATCTTCCGTCGCAACCAATGCTTTAACGAGGTAAGGTGAAATCAACTTGTAATCGCGAATCGGAGTGCGATTTTCAGCAAAATATTTCCCTAATAGCACACCATCCGCAGAATAAATCTCAGAAGCCTGTGATAATTTGGGATTTTGAAGGTCATCTACGCTGGGCATTTGACCGGTTAACCAAAATATATTCGTTTCAATAACAAACAAATAAACCAAAGCGTACAAAAGCGTTTTACCGGCAATTCGCCAAATACGAACAATCGGCTTGTAGTAAGGTGAGTTTTTATCGACACGTGCATCGTAATAGGCCTGAACTTGGTCACGTTTACCAAGGTAAAAAGCGAATGCTTGTTGGTATGCATCCTCCAAACGCCCATATAGCTTCTGCCCCAAAACCTTTTGAGTACCTAGTAAAAGTAGGCCCAAAAGGAATAATATTCCTTTTGTGAGCTTAGACTTCCCAAGCGAATAGATCTGTTGAATCTTTTGGAACATCATTTATTCAGTTTCTAATTTTTCTAAGATATTCATTAAATCCGTAAAATCCCGGAAACCTGGACGATCTTCATCGCCTGCAACGAGGCCGATGCCCTTGATGGAACTTTGCTCAATCCACTCATCTAAATCTGACTCAGGGATTTCCAAACCTACTAAGATTGGGTATTGTGCCGACCAGATTTCAACGGAGCCTTCCATGCCATCCAAGGATTGTGGACTATCTCCTACTAATAAGAATTGGCTCACATAAGGTGCAGATGCTGCAAATACAGCAGGCAGATTATCTGAATCAATATTGACCCGAAGTATTTTAGGAATCGCAATATCCTGAATAGCCACTAAATTCACCTTTGTATCGATCTCCAATATATCAGGTTGATATTCAGCCACTTTGGCTTTAATGTCCTCGGCTTTGTGCGTTGAGAACTCGCCTACGATTTGAACGCCTGCTAACCAATTCCGTATTTCGGTAAATTTTTCCACCGGAATTTGCTCGAGTGGAAAACCTAAAAAATCAACGCCCATACCCGCACAATAGCGCGCATCGGACAAATTGGTAATCGAAGAAACTTTAACGAGCGTTTTTAACATAGGGTTTTTTCATTCGTAGACACAAGAACAAAACTACGCTTTCAGGAAAATATATCCTAACTTGCAGGAAATTTTCGGCAGGCTTTGAACCTGTCATAGAATATGGAATCAAAAGGAAGAGTATTGGTCGCTATGAGCGGCGGAATCGACAGCTCGGTCGCAGCTGTTTTGTTACACGAACAAGGATATGAGGTCATTGGAATGACCATGAAAACCTGGGACTATGCGAGTTCCGGGGGAGATAAAAAGGAAACAGGCTGTTGCTCGCTTGATTCCATCAATGACGCCCGCCACATTGCGGTGTCACTCGGTTTTCCACATTACATTTTAGATATACGGGAAGAATTTGGCGATTCAGTCATCGACTATTTCACGCAGGAATATGTGGATGGGCGTACGCCTAATCCATGTGTGATGTGCAATACGCACATTAAATGGGATGCGTTGTTACGTCGGGCCGACCAATTAGGTTGCGAATTCATCGCCACAGGACACTATGCTCAAATTCGTGAAGAAGGCGGTCGGCATGTCATTTCCAAAGGCGTAGATGCATTAAAAGACCAAAGCTATGTGCTTTGGGGTGTATCACAATCGAGTTTAGCGCGTACCATTTTACCTTTAGGAGGCTTGACCAAAGCACGGATTCGTGAGATGGCTACGGAACGTGGATTTGTTGACCTTGTGAATAAATCAGAAAGCTATGAGATCTGTTTCGTACCGGACAATGATTACCGAGGATTCTTAAAACGTCGCTTACCGGAATTAGAAGCGGAAGTTGCCGGTGGGAATTTTGTTGATGTAGCCGGAAAGGTAATCGGAAAGCATGAAGGCTATCCCTTTTACACGGTTGGCCAACGAAAAGGCTTGGGAAAAGCATTTGGTTTCCCGGCTTATGTGATTGAAATCCGTAAGGAAACGAATGAGGTGGTCATCGGTCAAATCGAAGATCTGAATCGGACGGGTATGTGGGTCGGCCAATTAAACATGCAGAAATATGCGGAGATTCCTGAAGCGGGATTGGAAACCATAACCAAGGTGCGCTATAAAGATGCGGGAACGGATGCCATCATTCATCAGTTTGCTGATAAAATTAAAGTGGATTTCCATGATGCGGTTAGTGGCATTGCACCAGGTCAGGCAGCTGTTTTCTATGAAGGAAACGATGTTGTGGGAGGTGGATGGATTCTCAAATCGTACCAGCAGGGATCTGTCTTCGAAAATTATCAGTCTTTTGAAGTGAATAAAGCGTAAATTGAAGAACGCAGCGGCGTGGAATGACGCTGCCGGGGTCATAGCAGTTTTGCTTCCTCGGGCGTCAATTTCACCTTAATCCGCGGCATCTGAATTACCTCCATGTCAAATATCCGTGCACCATCGATTTTAAACCGAAGGGCAGTTTGTTCGGGATGAAAACCATGTTGACCTGCTGCTCCTGGATTCAAAAAAAGCATATTATTCCGTTTCGCATCGCGTTTCACTTGTAAGATATGTGAATGCCCGCAAACAAAAATCATTGGTAAACCCATGGAGAAAGCCTCCAAAGCATCTGGCTTGTAATTCGAGGGGGCGCCTGCAATGTGCGTCATCGCGACGGTCACATCTTCTACACGAAAGCGTTTAATTTTCGGATACATATTGCGAATCGTCCGATCATCGATGTTCCCATAAACACCCGCAATGGGCTTTCCATAGGCTGCGAGTTTATCGGCTAATTCGACGGAACCCCAATCACCTCCATGCCATATTTGATCACATTCCTTCAAATGTTCATCTAAGCGCGGATCTAAATAACTGTGTGTATCCGAAAGTAATAAAACCTTAACCATTTTATTCCGCGCGTTTATTTTGCAAGGAAATTAAACGACCCGCACTAATCAATTCATTCTTCTTCCAAATGACCTTTTCTTCACTCAAAGCATTTATGACTTTCGCATCTTGCTTGACCCAAGCAGGAGATCCTGCATCCTTCCATGCCGAAAACCAGAAGGAAGCGACGCGTGAAGATGCCAACAACATTCTATTGGGGATAGAAGCACCCATTTTGGCTCCATAAGCCTGTATGAATGCTTTTGTATAGTAACGCTGTTTACGTCCATATTTTTCAACCATTTCAAATGACCCATCCTCCCCTAAAGCTGCGCGAACTTCTTTTTCTGCAGCGAACATCGCAGGAAGCATGGCATGCGATTCCAATAAAATTTGGAAAATAAAATCTTGAGGTTTGGCAATGTATTGAACACCTTCTACTTGATTTAAGGAATAACCTTGCAATTGAGCCTCGGGAACAAGACTTTCCCACAAAACGTGCATGCCTTTTTGGCCAGTCAACTGTCCATCATGGTTGCGAGTAGTATGCAAAGGTACGTGTGCATCTGCAACATAATGACCTAAATCGGCCGCATAAAAAAGAACAGAATCACGCTTCTCAGCCTTAAACGACTCAACCAGGCGACCATAAACACGAACAACTTCCCAGGGTACTAATCCTTCTTTGCGTAAACTATCGATACCATATTTGGCAACAGCTTGGTTGAAATCATGTGGAATGGATGTTTTATAATCAGATCCAAAAATAGGTGCATCCATATCCAAATAATGCTTTGCATCTTCTTGCTTATCATCTTTTCTGCGAACATCCGGACGAATGGATTGTTGGACAATATAGTCTTGATTCGCATAAAAAAAGCTCCCCAACGCATCAGGCAAGGAATAAATAGAAATCTGTTGCAAGGTTTTGTGCGCAAGAAAACCCCAAGAGGCACAAATAATCAGGACGAATACACTAATTTTTTTCATGGTTGATAAAGGATTTTGGCGTTCGGCCATATTGTTTTTTAAATGCTCTAGTAAAATAGGCTGGATCGTTAAAGCCAACCTGATACGCTACTTCGGAAATATTTAAGTTGCCCGTTTCCAACAAAACCTTCGCTTGTTGCAATCGGATGGAACGAATAAACTCGTTTCCAGCGAGAGATGTAAGATTTTTAAGCTTCCGGTACAACTGCATCTTGCTCATATCGAGTCCCTTTTCAAGGTCCTCCACATCAAAATCAGGGTCACTTAAATGATCAATGATTAGCTGTGTTGCTTTCAGCAAAAATGCATCTTCAAAAATAGGCAATTTCCCTTCGCTAAATTCTTGTTGGATCATTTGTTTCTGCCAATTTTTGCGTAATCGCTCTTTGGCCTCCATCAAGGTGTTTACCCTAATTTCAAGAATATCAGCGTTGAAAGGCTTGCTTACAAAATCATCCGCCCCGGATTGCATACCCTCAATCTGACTCTCCTGAGAACTTTTTGATGTCAAAATCACAATGGGTATATGATTTGTTTTTGCATTTTGGCGCAAGGCTCTACACAAATTAATTCCACTCATACCGGGCATCATCCAGTCGGTAATAACTAAATCTGGCAAATACGTATTTGCTTTTTCCAATCCATCCTCTCCCCGATCCGCATAGATTACCTGAAAACGCGAATCAAAAATACCCCCGATGAATTCACGCATTTCGGCATGATCGTCAACAACAAGCAGAATTGGCTTTTCTTGCTGAATGGAATTTACCGCCTGTAAATCCTCAACTGAAACCTTTTGAGTAACTGTAGCCTGAACCCAAGTCGGATCAAAAGCTGCTAATTCTACAGGAAAATTCAAAATAAATGCACTTCCTTCACCCAATTTACTTTTCACCTGAATATCGCCACGATGTAACTGGATCAACTCCTTACACAATGAAAGTCCTACGCCGGTCCCAACCACCTGAACAGCATCGGGAATTTGATAAAAACGATCGAATACATGCGGCAAATGAGCCTCTGAAATTCCTCTTCCCGTATCCAACACACGTAAAGTCACCTGACGAACATGGGATTCCGAACCGATAAAAACCTGCTCCAATTCCAATTCAACACCAATTTTACCATCCTCAGGGGTATGTTTAAAGGCATTGGACAAGAGATTACTCAAACACTTTTCTAAAATATCTGAATCATAATATACCCAAAGCGAGTCAACAGGAAATTCATATTTGAGCTTGATTTGTTTTTGTTGGGCATAACTCTCGAATCCTTGTAATATATTCACAAGCTGAGAAATCATGTCATGTTTAGCTATGACAGGGTGCTGCTTACCCGCCTCAATCTTAGACAAATCAAGTAACTGATTAATTAAACGCAGTAATTTCTGCGCATTTTGGTGAATGGATTGCAATCTACCTACCTGCTCCTTGGGAATTGAAGCATTCTTTAAGAAATACTTCTCAATGGGACTAATTATCAATGTCAACGGAGTTCGCAACTCATGTGAAATATTCGTAAAAAAGGAAGTCTTAATTTGCTCCAATTCCCGAATACGTTCCTTCTCAATTTCTTTTAAACGTATATCCGTTTTGAAGGCCTCGCGAATTTGAATTTCCCGCATAAAGCCGTAGACAACTGCGACCACAGCCAAAAAATAAAGCAAATAGGCCCACCACGTTCGATACCAAGGAGGTAAAACTTCGATACGCAATTCTACGGGATTCTCCCCCCACACCCCATCGGAATTTGTTGCCTTGACTTTAAAAATATATGAGCCCGGACTTAGGTTGGTATATGTCGCCGTCCGCTGCGTACCTACAAAATTCCACTCCTTATCAAATCCCTCTAAAAAATAGGCATATCGGTTATTTTTGGGCCTTTGATATTCCAACGCCACATAGTCCAAACTAAAAACCGATTGATCAGGTTGCAAAACCAGTGTTTTGAGATCAGGTAAATCGGACATTAAGGGTGAGTTTTCTTCCCCCACCTGAACCGATTTATTGAAAATCTTCAGACCTGTTAGATATACATGGGGAACATCCAAACGCATCCGTAAACTATCCGATTTCAAATAGTTTAAGCCATTGACACCCCCAAAAAACATCCAACCTTGTTTGTTCTTCGCATGTGCCGTGATGATAAATTCTTTCCCTTGTAGGCCATCTGCCTCGTCATAATTAACAAACGTCAAAGATTTCGCGTCAATTTTGGAAATCCCTCCATTGGTCGTAAACCATAAATCCCCTTTCTTATCTTCCTCCATACCGCGCAGGGTATTACTACCAAGTCCATCGGCTACAGTAAACACACGAAAACCTTTCCCTTCTCCTAGATACAAATGCAAGCCGCCGCCATTTGTCAACACCCAAATACGATGTTGGCGATCTTCCTTAATACAGGTAATGTGATTGTATTTCAGACTATTAACAGAATTCGTACGTACCAAATGCTGTGTTTTTCTTGAATTCGGATCATAAATATAAACGCCATGCATCGTCGTCCCTACCCAAATTTGCCCTTGGCTACTTTTGAGTATACTATTGATATTTTTATTCTTTAATTCCTGTGAACTAAAGTCCCCATAGGGATTATAAAAACTTTTCTTAGCTAAATCAAAGGCAAATAATCCTTTTGCTTGAGCGCCCAGCAATAATCGATTTTGGTCTAAAAACAGGGATGTCCATTTCATCCCAGCTTCATTATTCCGAAAGGGAAATGGCTGCAAATCATTAGGAGGATTAAAATGAAAAAGCCCTTTACCCCAAGCACTAACCCAAACGGAACCATCAGGCATTGCTTGTAATAGATTTACATCAAACCCAGTCGTAACATTAAATTTATTAACGACGGCCTGGTTAATCATGTGTTCGACCTTACCCAACTTATGATTAAAAAAGGACAAGCCTACATTACTGCCTACCCAAACTCCTCGATCATCACCAGCACTTAAGGAAGTCACCTTATTACTTAATAAACCCTGAAACGTATTCGGTTTATAACGCAACACGGAAAACCGCGACTTTTGGAAGAAACTGATATTCAATCCTGCTTCCCATGTACCTATCCATGTATTTCGATTCGAATCCGTGAACATACTCATGACCGAAAAAGAACTGATCCCTAAATCAGGATCTGGATTTGATGGAATGTGTTTGGGTTGATTAAAATTTTCGCCTTGTAAGGCGTAAATCCCATTATCTGTCCCAATCCATAAATTACCCTTGGCATCTCGGACAAGGGATGACACGATATTTTGCCTACTTAAGGGATCCTTGGCTTGATAAAAGACACGCTTAAACTGTTGATTTTGAGGGTTAAATCGAAATAATCCATTCCCCTCGGTACCGACCAATAAATCTCCATTAGAAGCTTCAAACAAGGATCGAACACGGAAATTACTTGCATTTGATTTAGCTGAAAAATCAAACGGAATAAAACTGTGATTGCCTACATAGGAGATTAATTGACCCGTTCTCGTCCCCATCCAAATGGAACCATTCGAATGTTTATACAAACGGACAACCTCTTTCACCAAGGGATTAATGACTTCAGATTCTCCTGGCAAAAAGGTATTATTTTGTGTATCAAATACTAAAATACCAACACCAATCACGGAGGCCAACAAACGATGTTTCCCCACACTTAAGAGTGAGGAAATAGTCAAGGATGAAAAATCCACACCTTTGGGACCACGGGTAAAACGCGTTATTTTCCCCGTTTTAAGATCAACTTTATTAAGGCCCGAGCTACGCGCGGCAACCCATAAATTTCCATCTTGATCCTCAACAACGGAAGAAATATCACTCCCGCTCAAGGTATTCGCATCACCCGGATCATGCCGATAAATAACAAAAGAATGTCCATCATAGCGATTCAATCCATCCGCTGTGGCAAACCATAAGAAACCTCTACGATCTTGAATGATTTTAAATATCGTACTTTGAGACAAACCCGAAGCGGTACTCAAACGTTCGAAACGCTGAATGGACTGGCCCCAAACGGGAACACCCAGACAAAGCAATAACAAGAAACGGATAAAGCTATTTTTCATTCGGGTAGCTAAAATAGAAAAATATTAACAGAGTTCCTGCCGATTTATCCGGACTGCATAGGAATAAGCAATTGTCAAGGCATTCCAAATAATGTCATTTGCAAGATATATCCATGTATTTGTAAGATTTGTCCCATTCCTTCTAGCACCTAGCCTGTAGATTTGTAACAAGCTTTGAAAATCAGGGCAATCCGTGTAACGCAGGTAGAGTAATGGTGAAATCATTTATTTCATTCTCAGCTAAAAACGCTGATAATAAATTGCCGAAGTACCAACAACTTATTAATTCGTTGTTGCGCGATATTGAAATGGGGGAATTAAAACCCGGTGAGCGTTTGCCCTCCATCAATGAAGCCTCAGAGGAATGTTATTTGTCAAGAGACACTGTTGAAAGAGCCTACACCGAATTACACAAAATGGGAGTTATTACTTCTATTTTCCGCAAAGGGTATTTCATCTCGGATTCCAAAATAAAAACGAAAACGAAAGTTTTGTTTTTAGTGGGTAAAATTACGAATACCAATAAAGTCGTTTTTGATTCCTTCTGTGAGTCATTAGGCAAAAATGTCATGGTTGACATTTATACGTATCAATACAAAACGAGTCAATTTCAGGAGATCATGTCTCAACAATTGGGCAATTACCATTATTACGTAATTATGCCACATTTGATCGAGGAAGAAGAGGAGAATATCAAATGTCTAAAGAAGATTTCGGGGGACCGATTAATCTTATTGGACCAAAATTTTAATAGCATTTCGCATGCCCACGCGAGTATCGTGACGCAGCCGAAAGAGCAATTAATCGCTTTATTAGAAAACCAACTAAACCTGTTTAATAAGTACCATTCATTTAAGTTAGTTGTTTCGGAAGAAGATTATTTCGATCCAGCGCTGATTAATGGATGTAGTGAGTTCTGCGAATCCCAAGGTATGGATTTTCAAGTATTGGATGGCCTCGAATCGGAAGACGTTTGCGAAGGTGTGATTTATTTCACCCTGGACGACCAAGATCTAGTTCGGGCCATCAAATACGCAGAATTAAATAACTTAGAAATAGGCAAACAAGTGGGATTGATCGCATTCAACGATTCCCATTTTAAAGAAATATTGGTGGGGGGCATTTCTGTACTTTCGAATCAACCGATTCGGATGGGCGAAATGGCGGCCCAACTCATTAACTCAACCGATAAGAGTAGCCATGAACTCGCGCTACTTTTTATCCCAAGAAAATCACTTTAGGGTTTAATTTGCAAAAAGGGGTCATGATATTCATGGCCTCATTTTTTTTGCATGCGCAATGTTCCTGCGGATTCCTCCTAACTTCGTCCGACTGATCGCTGAATAGCGAAATAAGTTTTTAAATAACTCCTCCGACATATCTTCCCAATCACCTTGAGTTAAGCCAAGCATTTCAGGCTTGGGCTCAAAACGGGACTCTTGATGTGCTTTGGCATGTCGGTTCCAAGGACAAACATCCTGACAGATATCACAACCAAAAATCCAATCTTCAAAGCCTTTATTGAGTTCAATAGGAAGGTTTTCTTTCAATTCAATTGTGAAATAAGATATGCATTTTGATCCATCGACCACATAAGGCATAATTGCGTCTGTCGGGCAAGCATCGATACACCTCGTACAAGTACCGCAGAAATCACGTATAGGCCCATCCGGCGAGGCAGGAAGGTCAATGATTAGTTCAGCGATGAAATAGAAGCTTCCCTGTTTGGGAATAATCAGATTGGCATTTTTTCCTACCCAACCAATGCCTGACATTTTTGCCCAGGCTTTTTCCAGCACGGGAGCGGAATCTACGAACATACGGCCTTGAATTTCGCCCAATTCATTTTGCAAATCATCCCAAAGCACCTGCATTTTATCCTTGATAACGCGGTGATAGTCTTCACCAAAAGCGTATTTGGAAACTTTAAATGAATCCGACAAGGGTTGAAATTGAGCGGAAGGAAAATAATTATAGACTAAAGAAATAACTGTTTGAGCGCCGTCAACCAACAAACGAGGATCTAAACGTTTGTCGAAATGATTCGCCATATAGCCCATTTCCCCATGCATTTGTTGGTTCAACCATTTCTCCAAGTGCGATGCTTCTGCCTCCAAAAAATCTGCTTTTGATATACCACAAAAAGCAAAGCCGTGCTGCTGTGCTAATCGCTTAATGGTATGAGCATTGGAAGAAGCTGTCTGATTCATGTGCCATAAAATTACGAAGCTGTGGGAATTTATGCCAAACTGTCAGAAAATAGTTTTTGGTCTATGATTTGCTTCACCGAAAAGCGTATTAATTTTGCCTTATGAAAAAGAAAGAGAACGAACAGCCAGAAGTAGACGAAACGACGTTAGATCAAACCGCGGAAGCACAGACGGATGAATCGCCAGCAGAAGAGCAAGCGGCGCCGGATGAGTTGGAAGAAATGAAGAAGAAATACCTGCTTCTATACGCGGATTTCGAAAATTTCAGAAAAAATAAAGCCAAGGAACGTATTGAATTATTGCAAACAGCAGCTTCGGGATTGATCACCGAATTATTGCCGAGCATTGATAATTACGAGCGTGCGTTGGCAAATGCACCCGAGGGAGAAATTTCAGAGGGAATTCAATTAATTTTTAAGGGTATTTTAAATACGTTGCAAAGCAAGGGCTTGAAAGAACTGCCAGCGAAAGGCGAGGTATTCAATGCCGATTTTCATGATTGCATTACGCAGTATCCAGCTCCTAATGAAGAAGACAAAGGCAAGGTGCTGGATGTACTTGAAAAAGGATATACATTAAACGAAAAAGTCATTCGCTTTGCAAAAGTGGTGGTAGGAAATTAATCAAACAATGGCTCAAAAAAGAGATTATTACGAGGTTTTAGGCGTAGCTAAGTCGGCAAGCGAAGAGGAAATCAAAAAGGCTTACCGAAAATTAGCGGTTAAATACCATCCCGATAAAAACCCGGATGACAAAGAATCCGAAGAGAAATTCAAAGAAGCTGCTGAAGCCTACGAAGTATTAAGTAATGGCCAAAAGAAGGCCCAGTACGATCGTTTTGGTCATGCGGGTATGGGCGGAGCAGCTAGCGGCGGTTACGGTGGTCAAGGAATGAACATGGATGATATCTTCTCTCAGTTCGGCGATATATTCGGCGGTGGGGATGATAGTCCATTTGGCAATTTCTTCGGTGGTGGAGGTCGCGGCGGACGTCGTCAGCGAAAAGGAACCGATTTGCGCATCAAGTTGAAATTAAACTTGGAAGAAATCGCAAACGGGGTAGAAAAGAAAATCAAAGTAAAACGCCACGTGGCGTGTAAAGTTTGTTCGGGCAATGGCTCGAAGAACGGAACGGATTTAAAAACCTGTGGAACTTGCCAGGGTTCAGGTCAAGTGAAGCGTGTTCAACAAACGATGTTAGGCCAAATGGTTACCTCATCTACCTGCCCTACTTGTTCAGGTGAAGGAAAGAGTGTAGGAGCTAAATGTGATGCTTGTTTTGGCGAGGGTCGCGTATTGGAAGAGGAAATCATCCCAATCAAAATTCCTGCGGGCGTTTCTAACGACATGCAATTGTCTATGTCGGGCAAAGGAAACGTTCCGCCACGCGGTGGTGTAGCAGGTGACTTATTAATCGTGATCGAGGAAGAGGCACATGAGGTATTGCACCGTGACGGAAATAATGTCATTTATGATTTATACGTTAGCTTCGTAGACGCGGCATTAGGAACATCCGTAGAAGTTCCTACGATTGGTGGAAAAGCGAAGATCACCTTAGAAGCTGGAACACAAGGAGGTAAAATCTTGCGTTTAAAAGGAAAAGGAATCAAAGAATTGAATGGCTATTCCGTTGGCGACCAATTGGTACACATCAACATCTGGACGCCCAAGCAAGTCAACAAAGAAGAGCGTGAATTATTAGAAAAACTACGTGATTCTGAAAACTTTGCTCCACAGCCAGGGAAGTCGGAGAAAGGATTCTTTCATAAGGTGAGGGATATGTTTTCTTAGACGTTGGACTTTAGACATTGGACGTTAGACGTTAGACGTTGGACGTTAGAAAGCTTGTAGAGACGCGATACTTCGCGTCTTTTTTTTGCCAATAATTAAAGAACACCAAAGTAACAAACGAATGTCATTCGATTAATCAAATATTCATAACCCTAGCATGTAAACTAGGGATTTCACAGCATTAATTTAAGGCCCAATAAACCAGATTTTTTTCAAGTCTGTAAAACAAATCCCCTTTACTCTTAGCTCTTAATTTTTGACTCAAAAATCCGTCTATACAGTCCAATGTCTGTAATGTCCAACTTCAAATAGACGCGAAGTATCGCGTCTCTACAGTCCAACGTCAAATAAATGCGAAGTATCGCGTCTCTACAGTCCAACGTCTAACGTCCAACGTCAAATAAACGCGCAGCATCGCGTCTCTACAGTCCAACGTCTAACGTCAAAAGACAAATAGACGCGAAGTATCGCGTCTCTACAGTAAAACGTCTAACGTCCAACGTCAAATAAACGCGCAGCATCGCGTCTCTACAGTCCAACGTCGAAAGTCCAAGGTCCAACAATAAAAAAAGCCCCAGGATTTCTCCTAGGGCTTCTCAAATCTATCCAATAACTATTTTTCTGGATCAAATACATTTTTCCATTTTAAAAACTTAGCTATAAGCTCTTGATACTGATTCACAGGTAACTTAGATTGTGATAAGCTAGAGGCAATGATGGTCATCTCATAATAGGCAATTTGAATATCACGATCATGCGAACGAATGCCGCCCGACAAATAATAATCCAAAGCCTTGTCATTCCGATCCATCATCGTTTTGGCAATAGACAATGCTTTTTTCGTTTCACCAACCTCAATGAATAAACTAACCATACTCGCCGTAAATTGATCATATGGAATCACTTTATCCGGCATAACGTTTTCCACTTGATTTAAAACCTTCTTCGCCAACGGAATATTCCCCTCACGTATCAATTGATCTGCCAAACGATACGTGTTTAAACGTAAGGTAACACTAGGAATGCCCATGTAGAAATCGCCATGGTAATAGATCTTATCATCATTTAATCCGCGCCAATACATCTTGTTCAACATATTGTCGGCCATGATTTTAGAGTTCACAAAACCATCTTTGGCTCCCGTAATTTTAAATGGCATTAATCGGTATGCGTATCCTTCCAACTGCATGCTTTCCTTCAATCCTAAATATTGATCACCGGGTAGTGTAGAAGCGAAATAAATCGGACGCTTCCAGCCTTGCTGCGCATTGTTTGCGACAATTTCCAATTGAATTAACTCGCCCTTGAAAATATTTTTTGAAGGAAGGCGCCAAGCTAATTGGTCTGTCAAAAAGCCTGTAAACTCTTTCGGAAACCATGCTGAATTAGCTACCTGAGCAACATTCACAGGAATGGTTAAGGAATCCGATGGAAACGTATTAATCATCTCGCCACTTTGCGTCTGGGCCTGAATCGATGGGCTATCGCGGTGCAATAAATCCAAGAAATCAGGCAATGACATAGATGAAATGTTCGGACTCTCATTGAACATGATTTGGTCATTCACACCTTCAAGGAATTGATCCTTTTTCAAACCAATTGGCAAAGCTTCTGATTCATATGTCTTACGCTTCATTTGGTCGATGTACCAATCCGTCCCTAATAAAGATAAATTACATACACGGACGTCCGTACGGAATCCTTCTACCTCCTGCACATACCACAATGGGAACGTATCATTATCCCCACCCGTAAACAAAATGGCATTGGGTGCACAGGAATTCAATAGATTCTTCGCGAAATCGATTTGGTGGTAGCGACCACTACGATCATGATCATCCCAGTTTTGCTGAGCCAAAATTGCCGGTGCTGAGAAACTCAATACGCCTAATAAGCCCCAACGAACCTGCGGAGACTTAACTAATTTCGTTAACCATTCGGCCAATTGCATCACACCTAATCCTGCCCAAATCGCTAAGAAATAAAAGGACCCTACATAGATATAATCCCGCTCGCGTGGCTCTGCCGGTGGTGAATTCAAATATACCGCCAATGCAATACCGGATAGGACAAACATCATGATCGTAACCAAGAAGTCCTTCTCATCTTTGCGATACAACAAATAGAAACCTAATAGCACAAGGATAATAGGTAAGTAATAGTAGTTATTCCGCGCCTTGTTGTTCTTCAACACATCAGGTAATTTCGACGTATCCTCAAAAGGATTAGAAATCGCATAAGCGCCTTCTAAATCATTTTCCCGACCGATGAAATTCCAAAGTAAATATCGTGTGTACATGTTACCCAGTTGGTGCGTAAACATGAAACGAAGGTTATCCCCAAAGCTCGGTTTTTGACCCGCCGGAATGTCCAACATATCTTGATACATCTGTACGTGCGAACCCGAATTACTCCAAACACGTGGCAACAACATTTGTTGGTCCTTCTGATATACATACTCCGGCTTAGTCGTATAGACCACGTATTTACCATCCTTCATTTTGTAAACATCCTCCCCTTTCTTGAAATCCTCAATTTGGGCAGTATATACAGGACCGTATAATAACGAACGAGAACCGTATTGCTCACGTTTCAAGTATTTCAAAAAGTTCAAAATGTTACTCGGATCATTCTCATTGATCGGTGGATTGTATCCCGAACGAACCAATGCAACGGTATACGTCGAGTATCCAATCAACAAAAATACGAATGAGAACAAGGCCATGTTCAACAACAATTTGCTGTGCGTATACGAATAACGAATACCAAAAACGATGGCCGCTAAAAGACAGATCAAGAAGAAAATTGCCCCTGAACCATAGCCCATTCCTAAGTTGTTCACGAACTGCAATTCAAACCAGAAAGCCACCGATGGCAATCCCGGAATGATTCCTGAGTTAATAATTCCTAGAATGAATAAACCAACTAATACGGCAACAAAACCTCCTTTGTAGGTAGGCTTATCTTCCTTCTTAAAGTACCACAATAAGGCCAATGCAGGCAAGGTAACCAAGTTCAATAAATGGACACCGATGGATAAACCAACCAAATAAGCGATGAATAAAATCCAACGATTCGCCGTGGCTTCGTCTTCAACCAATTCCCACTTAAATGCAGCCCAAACGACAATAGCAGTAAAGAATGATGACATCGCATATACCTCAGCTTCCACTGCGGAGAACCAAAACGTATCTGAAAATGCATAAATCAAGGATCCTACAGCACCCGATAATAACAAGATGCCACTCTCCGACTTCGTTAATTCAGCGAATGGTTTATTCATCACTTTCCGACCAATCATCACGATTGTCCAGTGCATAAATAAAATCGTAAAGGCACTTGAAACCACTGACATCATGTTGATCCAAAATGCAACGCGTGTCACATCCCCTAAAGCAAGGAATGAAAACATCCGTCCGATCAATAAGAAAAGCGGCGCCCCTGGAGGGTGTGGAACTTGTAATTTGTAGGCACACGCGATAAACTCACCACAATCCCAAAAAGATGCGGTAGGCTCAACCGTTAAGGTATAGGTGACCAATGAAATGAGAAAAACAATCCAACCGACTAGGTTATTATTGCGTTGAAAATGCTGCATAGTTTGAAATTAAAACTCAAATAAAATGGATTGAAACCAATCCATCAGGTTAATTCTTGTTAATTAAATTGACGTAAGAAACGAACGTCATTTTCAGTGAATAGACGAAGGTCTTTGATTTGGTATTTCAACATGGTAATCCGCTCAATTCCCATCCCGAAGGCAAATCCAGAATATTTCTTCGAGTCAATCCCTACGTTATCCAGAACGTTTGGATCGACCATTCCTGCGCCACCAATCTCTACCCAACCAGCCTGCTTACACACATTACATCCATCGCCTTTGCAAAGCAAACAGGTAATGTCCATTTCTGCACTCGGCTCCGTAAATGGGAAGTACGATGGACGGAAACGCACTTTGGTATCCTTTCCAAACATCTCCTTCGCGAAATGATATAAACTATCTTTTAAGTCTTTGAAACTTACGTCCTCATCCACATAAAGCCCTTCCACTTGATGGAACAAGCAATGTGCACGCGCCGAGATAGCCTCATTACGAAATACACGACCCGGCATAATCGAACGAATAGGCGGTTTTTGGTATTGCATCAAACGCACTTGTACGTTCGATGTATGTGTACGTAACAACACATCATCCTGAATCTCACCCTTCCCTTTTTCAATGAAAAAAGTATCCTGCATTTCACGTGCGGGGTGATTAGGTGGAAAATTCAAGGCGGTAAAGTTGAAGAAATCCGTTTCAATTTCCGGGCCATCCGAAACCGAAAAACCCATGCGGTTAAAAATCTCCAAAATACGTGCACGAACGATCGTCAACGGATGCATCGATCCATGCATAACGGGATCCGTCAAAGTCAAATCATCGGGTACTTGAACGGACGATCCGCTGTCGGCGAAGGCCTCTTGTGCTAACGAAAACTTACCTTCTGCTAATTGCTTAAGCGCATTTAATGCTTGACCTACATCCCGGCGACTCTCCGCAGGAACATCTTTCAACCCATCAAATAAAGCAGCTAAACGGCCTTTGCGACCTACATAAGCAATCCGAAACTGCTCTAACTCCGTCTCATTACTAATCAAAAATGATTCAACTTCTGCTTGAATCGCTTGTATCTGTTCGTTCATAAAAATTATAATATTTTCATCCCTAAAGTCGCTTGCCACAACGAAGCTTTTTGAGAAAAATTCACGCCTTGAGGTAGTGGAATCGTCTTTGATAAATCGGTAATATTACCTTCATAGCGCACATCAAGTGTTAATCCCAACAAATCAATGCCTGCACCTGCTGTATAAGAAAAATATGCCTGAGAAACCGCATCTTGCACGGTAGGAAATTTCTGGCGTATGGCATCAGCGATTGAACCATTGGAGGTAATACTGTAAGATGCTACAGGTCCTGCCATCACATGCAAAGGCCCCAAACGATAACCTAATAAAATAGGCACATCAATACTCGAATAATTGATATCTAATTGAATACTTTGTGTGCTGATTGATTTAGGCAAATTAATGGACCCGTTTTTATAGGAAATCAAGAACTCTGGCTCGATGAAAAACTTTCGACCCAAGCGCATATAAACACCCGCCACATAACCCGTCTTCGCGTTTAAATTCTCAACAACATAATTACCAATTCCATTGTAGGTCAAGCCTTCTGTTTTCAACTCAGCCATATTCACCCCACCTTTGATTCCGAAACGGAAAAAATTACCCGTAACCTTCTTTACCGGCATCAAAAATTGAGCCGATGCACTCGAAGCAAATAAACTCAAGGTAATAAGTACAAGGAAAAAACGAAATTGCTTGTGCATAGATTTTGACAGCTTTTAAAATGAAACAGTAAAATTATCCTTTTTCAACCGAAAAAAAAGAAAAACCCAACGAAAAGCGTATTTTTGAACCCTAATAAAATTCACCTGTGGCTAAAGCTAAAACTTCCTTTTTCTGTCAATCTTGTGGTCACCAAGCACCCAAATGGTTAGGTAAATGTCCGTCATGTAATGA
>JAGOAA010000007.1 GCA_017984215.1 Cytophagaceae bacterium | reverse complement strand
CAGTCGTTGCTAAGAATTCATAGGCAGTCTTATCTGCTGGAATAGTAACAATAATATCATAGGTTTCTGAAACCGCAATAATTAATCTATCAACTTCAACCGGTTCCACATCGTTCCCATCATTTGCTACTACTGTAATTTTACCCCCGGCATAAGTCAGCCAAAAATAGGATGATGCACCCCCATTTGAAATTCTTAGTCTGACCTTGTCTCCACCTTTCAACTCATTTCCTGAGATACTTTTAAGCTCAGAACTTGGTTTACCATTCATGAATATTTTTTCATAATAGACATCGCTAACATCCATCGCTAACATCCGCTTCCATTCACTTAGCAACTTAGTTTTAAAATGACCTGCTGATATTGCTTCCCCATAACTTTGAACGGAGTTTTTTCTCAATGCGGGATAATCATTGGCATTATGAAGCATCCTGTGAATATTCTCGGGTTTGAGATTGGTCCACTCACTCAGTACAATAGGAAGCGTTGGTAAGTCATCGATTCCTTTCCTAAAAGAGTCGTCGTTCGGTCTTTTTAACATGACAAAATTCCCATACATTCCTATTTGTTCCTGCAACCCTGAGTGTGAGTGATACCAGTGGGTACCATTTTGAATGATTGGGAAACGATAGATATGGGTTGTATTTGGCCGAATGGGCATTTGTGTAAGGTTGGGAACCCCATCTTCTTTATTGGGTAAAAATAGCCCGTGCCAATGTAAAGAGGTTTCCTCCTTAAGTAGGTTATGAACGTGTATTTCAGCCGTATCACCTTCGGTAAATGTTAAGGTTGGCATTGGTATTTGACCATTAACTGCAATCGCTCTTTTTTCTTTGCCAGCAAAATGCACTAAAGTGTCTTTTACGTAAAGGTCATAGCGAACAACTTTTTGGGCGAAAACAGTTGTTGAAAAAAGCACAAAAACTGTAATTAAAGTATTCGTTTTAAAAAAAACGATTAAAGAGTTTAATTTCATGTTACATTGACTAAGAGCCATATTTTTAATAAAGTGGCTCATTAATTTATTGTTTCAACAGTTTTACCACATCCCAACATTTTAGAACCATAATAGGGGTTTTTAACGATATTCTCCTTACTCAACCAATTTGCACCTTTTCCTTTATTAGCCATTGGACAAAATTGATAATATGTTGGTGTCTCTTGTTTTGAGACTTTCATCACCGAATACATGTTTTTAGATAGAGATGTAAAGTGGTCTCTTTGATGGCTGGCATCTTTGGTCTCCGAAATATGTTCCGCATCAAAAATCAAATCTTTCATCACTTTCATCCATTCTACATGTTCTTCTTTCGTTAAATTTTCCATTTTAACTACGTTTATAGAATTTAACAGCAAAACAGCTTTGGTGGCTGCCAAGCTACCATCCGTTTTTACCAAAGCATCTTTGACTGCAAAATAAGAATCGAAGACCTCTTTTAGTTGCACTCCTTGTGTTTTTGTTACTAAAATTGGCATGACAACTTTTTCTTCCACATCAAGACTTACAGCTTTTAATTCTTCAACTTTTGCAACAACTTTTCCTGTCCGTTCATATTGGCAACAAATTTCAAGTTTAGCATAAACATTGTCAGGAGCGAGAAATTTGTCGCTATCATAACCTGCCAAACCAATTCGTTTTAGAATTTCATCCTGATTTGTTTTCTTTTCATCATAGGTTATGAAGGCCATTTTTGTATCCTTATTCCATTCCACCTGAACAATATCCTTTACATTGGCCGCCGATTCGATGGTCTTTTTACAGATAGAACAATTTCCATAAATGTGAACAGTTTCTACCTTGGCATTTTTAATTTCTGCAAAACATGTCGAGATGGATAGCAATAATGTTATTGCCATCAATAATTTTATTGATTTCATTTTTTAATAATTTTACGTAAAAAACAATTGATTTTTAAAGCAATACTTTGCTTCCGATAAGACAGACCAATGGCTGTCAAGGTAATAAATTAACCTATATTGGGGGGTGTCCAAATGTAACCAAAACCTGATGAATGGTAAGTTTGGTTATAAAACGATTTTACTGAATTGCGAGCTGTGAATGTATTGATATTAAATTTTACTAAAAAATCAGGTATTACCAATGTGGAGAAAGGTGATGGGCAACTGCACGTAGAATTATCACAATTCCCTCCACAACTGTTCCCTTCGTTTTGTCCGGTCATTTTGTGTTTTCCGCAACAATTATCTTTATTAGATTTCTCAGGTTTTTCTTTCAAACAACATGATTTTTCTTCTTTAGTGTGCTTTGTTCCACATGCATAGGATTTTACGGGTGTCGTAAGACAGCCAAGAATTGTAATTATGAGCAGTATTTGGAATTTTTGCAGCATAAATTTTAAAACGCTTAAAAGTACGAATTTGTTTTAAATTCTAATATTTAATTTTTCCAAAATCCAATATTTCATAATACTTCATTCAAATTAAATAAAGTGCTGTTTTATTTCATAATTAACGATATTGTCTGCTTTTATAATGAATGAAAAGGTGATGAATGTCATATATCGAAATTAATTCAACAATATTTATATGGTTACATTTGATTTTAACTATCTAAATAAACAAATCATGAAAAAGTCATCGTTTATTTTTTCCATTGCATTCGTATTGTTAAGCACGTTTTCAGCTTTAGCCCAACAGCCGAGAGACAGCAAAGGCCACTTGATTTTAAATGCCAAGGGAGATATTTATTTTGACGGTGTAAAAACCGGTACCGTATCAAAAGATAAAATTATTAGTGATTCGAAGGGAAAAAAATTAGGGTTTCTTGGAGCTAATGGAATTTTAAAGGACGAAAATGGGAAAATGATGGGAAAAATGGGGAAAGACGGGAAAACCTATTTTGATGAAAAAGGGAATATCATTTTTACCATTGAGGATTTCGATAAAGAAACTTGTAATATTAAAGATGCCAAAGGGGCGGTTATCGGAAATGTTCACAAATCATTAAAAGGAGTTGCCTGTGCTTTACACTGTTTCCAAAACCAAATGGATATGAAAACACATTCCAAGCATTAATGAAAATAGAATAAGTTAAAGACTATTTGAGGAGTATTTTTGACAATTTCGGCTGCAACATTCCACCTATTAAGGGAGCATAAATCAAAAAGAGGTCATTTCGACCTCTTTTTTTGTTTAAAAACCACCATATCTTTCTGTCAAGACACATTTTTTGTGATTGCAACTTTTTATACTTTTTAATCATAGGTTTAAGATAAAGTTGCAACCCAAAGTCATTTTTAGCTTAGATTTTAATGAAGGCCTAATTTTTCAATTCTATTTCCAACGGTCATTTGTTTCATTTCCGTTTCTAGCGATTGAAAGTCTTCTCTTTGAACTGATTTTACAATACTTCCTTCACTTAGCAAATTGATTTCGTCGCACGTATCACTTAGGGTGGAGAAAATATGAGATGATATAATAACAGTCTTTCCAAGCTTTTTTAAGGTATGAATAATCTCTGTTAAGAGGATGTTACTTTCTATGTCAACTCCGTTAAAAGGCTCGTCAAGTATAAAGTATTCATTACGCTGTAATAAAATGGCTGTTAATGCTAACTTCTTCTTCATTCCTGTTGAATATGTCGTTGCATATTGGTTTAATGGTAATTCAAAGATGTTTCTACTTTCAATATCATTTATTGGCATCTTCCTCGCATTACAAAGCAATTGGATATACTCTTTCCCTGTAATTTTTTCAAAAAAGAACGGCTCTGTAAGTAATAAACCAAGATAATTTTTTAGTGGATTGTGGCTAGAATTTATAATCCCGTCATACTTTTCTAATCCTGCTATACACCGAAAAAGAGATGTTTTTCCAGCCCCATTTTTACCTACAATCCCATAAACTTTTCCTTCATCAAATTCGATATTGATATTTTTTAGAATCGTATGATTTCCATAACTCATCGTTAAATCTTGAATTGTTATCATTTCAATATGTTTTTAAGACGTTTTTCGGCTTTATAAAATAAGATAGGAGTTAAAATTATAAGCATTGGGGGGAGCGTTAAGCAAAGTGCTAGAAGTATGCCATTGGGGATATTTATTTCATTTGGGTAAGAGGAATACTTGGTTACTATGGCGCAAATTACCCACCCCCAACCAATCAGCAAGAAGATGAAGAGGAGGCCTATACTTTGTTGAAAATAGAATGAAAGTAATACCACTATTGGAATTGCGAGTGCCGAGGAATATAAGAGTGCTGTTCTTATTTTATTTAGTAAGAAGTTTCTCGAATTGAGACTGTAGTTCCAAACAAAGTATTCGTTTTCTGTGGATAAATAAAAACTCAATGATGAGCCAAAAACAATCATCAATGAGAATATACCTAAGTTGAAGTTATTTACGTTCGCGGCTATGATGACAAGTGCATACGCTATTATAAATAAAGGGAAAGTATTTCTATACCCAGTTGTAAATTCAAATGGCCTTTTAGAAAAAGGGGTATAAATCGTGTAATTGAATGTAGTGCGAAAATTTAAAAGTGCTAAAATTATTGATAAAAGTAAAATGAATGCAATGGGTATAATAAGTTGCTTGTAAAATAAAAATGATACGAATGGTATGGTGCAAATGAGATTTTCGGCTATTCTAATTTTTTTAAATTGGGTGTCTCCAAAACAAATAGTTAAAAATTCACATCGCCGCGTTTCTGAAAGTCTTCCAACAAGATTTATGTAGAGAAATGGAAATATATATACAGCAAATTCTGTCGTTTTGAATAGATAAGTTGAGAGGAGATAAAAACCTATTGTTAAAATGAAATAGGCGAATATTGGCACAACTCCTGCATCCCGTAACCGACGATTTGTCATAGTAAATTGAAGTGCAAAATATTCTTTCATTTGTTGTTTACCTTATTTTAAGGATTATAAGGTGTAAAATAAAAGAATTAAAGACAATGCTACGCTATAAATTACATTAAAGGAGTTTTTCAATTATGAAATCAGGCCCTATGTTTACTTGAATATGCAAGCTCAAACAATGAAAATGGCTGCAACATTCCCCCTATTAAGGGAGCACAAATCAAAAAGAGGTCATTTCGACCTCTTTTTTTGTTTAAAAACCATCATATCTTTCTGTAAAGAGACATTTTTTGTGGTTGCATCTTTTTCAATTTCAATACCTCATTTTTCGTAAAAGAAGTGTGCTTTTGATTAAATTTGTCAAAAAACAAGGGAATATGAAACGATTAAGATTTTTGTTCATTATAATTTTTCAATGTTTTATTTTCTCAATCACAAAAGCTCAGACTAACGTAACCTTATCAGGAATTGTAAAAGACAAAAATAGCAAAGCTAATTTGCCTTATGTAAATGTAGTTTTGAAAACCGAAAAAGACAGTAGTTTTATAAGTGGTACTGTTTCCAACGAAGATGGACGGTTTTCAATATCAAAGATAAAATCAGGCAACTACTATTTAGAAGTTTCCTTTGTAGGCTATAAACCAACAAAAAAGACACTTTTTATAGGGAATTTATCTGAATATCTTGATATTAAAACCATTGAGATAGAAGAAAAATCCACCGAATTACAAGAAGTTTCTGTAATAGGAAAAACAGCCGGAATAAGCGAGGAAATGGATAAAAAAACATTTTCTTTGAAAGGCAATATTAGTCAAAATGGAGGTTCAGTACTTCAAGCAATGCAAAATTTGCCAGGTGTAACTGTACAAGACGGAAAAGTTCAGTTGCGTGGGAATGATAAAGTAACCGTTCTTATTGATGGTAAACAAACAGCATTGACAGGTTTTGGCAACCAAACTGGATTAGATAATATTCCGGCTTCTGCCATTGAAAAAATTGAAATTATCAACAATCCGTCTGCCAAATATGACGCCAACGGGAACGCCGGAATAATTAACATCATTTACAAAAAAAATAAGAAAGAAGGGTTTAATGGTAAAGTAGGTTTTACAACAGGTTTAGGGTCGCTATGGGAGCGAAAGGAAAATTTACCAACGATAAGACCGCAGTACACTTTTACACCGAAAATAAATCCAAGCGTATCGCTGAATTACAAGAAAAATAATATAAATGTATTTTTTCAAGGCGATTATCTTTACACTGAAACGCTTAATAAAAATGAATATGTAACACGAAAATATGATAATGGGGAAGTCAGAAATTCACAACTAAAACGGAATAGAAATACACATTTTACAACACTCAAATCTGGAGTTGATTATGCAATCAATGACCAAAACTCATTGACTATTTCAGGTCTGTTTGGCAGTGAAAAAATTATAGACCGAGGGGACCAACCCTTTTTTAACGGCGATTTTTCAGAACGAAAAAGACTTTGGCAGTTTTTAGAAGATGAATTAAAAACGACCCTAATGGCAACTGCAAATTATCAGCATAAATTTATAGAAGCGGGACATTTACTAAACATTGGTTTCAATTATACATTTCATCGAGAAGATGAAAAATACTTTTATGACAATTATTTGCCAACCTCCACTGGAACGGATGCGTTTAAGTTATTGTCAGATGAGCAGGTGTATGATTTAAATTTTGACTATATAAAACCGCTTAAATACGGACGAATAGAAACAGGCATAAAATTTCGTAATAGAAATATTCCAACCAATATGCAGTTTATTCCAGGGGTAAATTCTATTTTAGACATCAATGCTGGTGGTTGGGCAACTTATAAAGAATTAATACCTGCGGTTTATGGCAACTACATTTTTGAAAACAAACAATGGGAAGCCGAAATAGGATTACGAGTGGAATATGTAAAAATACAGTATGATGTAAATCCTGACCATATCGTTTATAAAAGCGATGGGTATAATTACACCCAGCCTTTCCCAAATTTGCGTTTGGGATACAAATTAGATGAAAACAATAAAATTTCTTTTTTCTACAACCGAAGAGTTGACCGACCTAATGAAGTAGATATTCGAATATTCCCAAAATATGATGACGCAGAAATAATTAAAGTTGGTAATCCTGCATTGCGCCCACAATTTACAAATTCGATAGAATTGGGCTATAAAAAAAGTTGGGGAAAAGGCAGTTTATACAATGCTATTTATCATCGATTTGCTGATGGAACTATCACAAGAATTTCAAGCACCGTTCCACCAAGCAATTTAATTTATGCCGTATTTCAAAACGCAAATAAAAGCTACAATACCGGGGTTGAGATGGTTTTAGAACAAGAAATTTCTAAATTATATTCATTCAATATCAATTTAAATGGATACAGAAATCAGATTGATGCATTTACGGTTGTTAACAAATACCCTTTAACAAATACATTTTCAGCGGACCAACAAGAAATATATTCAGGAAACATAAAAATGAATAACTCGTTTCATTTTCCTAACAATATTGACGCACAAATAACAGCCATATATTTAGCGCCAGATATTATTCCACAAGGCAAAATAAAATCAAGGTTTTCGTTAGACTTCGGATTAAAAAAAGCAATTCAAAAAGGAAAGGGGGAATTGTTTTTTAACGCAACAGACTTGCTAAACACAATGGTAATTAAAAAAGATATCCAAGGTCAAGGATTTTATTATACGAGTGACGACTATTATGAAACCCAAGTAATACGACTCGGATATAGTAATAAATTTTAATGATATGGCAGCCGCCAAAAAAGGAATTTAACGCTTTAATTTCTTGATGGACGGAAGCTCAAGCAATGAAAAAGGCTGCAACATTTCACCTATTAAGGGAGCAGTAATCAAAAATAGATGGGTCAATTTAATTCCCTAATTTATAATATGGTAATTGCAAAACCATCATATTTGAAACCGATTTTAATCAATTAGCGTACGATTAGATTCGAAAGTAAAATGGGTCAGATGTTATATTTTGACGGTTTTATTTACTTAGTGAATATTTCAAAATATAAGTGTCCATTCTAGTGGGACCACAAAACCACCTCATATGAGGTGGTTTTTTTTTATTTTACGGCTAGGCTAGCAAACTGTGTCTCAAATTTCAAAAGTCAACTATTTATAATACTTATCCTTTAACTCCTTCGCGTAGGAATCAAATTGGAAAAAATCCTTTTCCACAAACTTGTTGCCACTCCGGATAAATACCGTTTTACTTTTAATTTCATTGGTCGGACTGGTGTATGGATCCATCCCCGTATCTGAATAGGTAATGTCTTTTTGCCCATCACCATCAAAATCATAATAGATTAGTTTATTACGAAAATTGCCTCGCTTACTACCGGATGCGTATTCTATCCAACTAACATCTCTTTTAAATGAGCCGTCCTTCTGCTGTATGTAAGCATCTATCGCCCAATCGAGATGATTTGTAGCACTAATATTAATGAAATCATTTAAGCCGTCTGAATTTATGTCGTCAACGATGTAATCAAATACATTTCCATTGGTAACATATGGCACGCTTATTTTATTTGTCAGGACTGTTCCTTTGCCATCATTTA
This sequence comes from Cytophagaceae bacterium, assembly GCA_017984215.1. GTDB lineage: Bacteria > Bacteroidota > Bacteroidia > Cytophagales > Spirosomataceae > Aquirufa > Aquirufa regiilacus. The sequence goes on along the minus strand of JAGOAA010000007.1, from coordinate 84,220 downwards.
AAAATATTTGATTATCGACATTGGTACCAATGATTGCATCATTTATACCATCCTTATTTACATCTTTTATTTTGCAATAAAACGGAAAATCATTTCTTTCGGAGACGATAAAATCCTTATTCGTAAAATAAGGGAATGTAGGAATTCCCCAAAAAACATATACTCTTGGGTTTGCCATAATCAACAAATCAGGCATTTTATCTCCATTTAAATCGGCCACAGATCCATGCTCATAAACAACAGATACATCGGGCAATGGTGGTTGTAAAACCAATTCAGTTAAATCATACCCTCCTTTACCATCACTTAAACAAACAGTAATAGGTTCTATTCTATTCTTTGGTGAAGATTCATCTTGATGTCCAAAAATGACTAAATCAACATAATTATCTTCATTCAGGTAAATGGGTGAAACCTTGGTTGGAGCTCCAATAAAATTGGTTTTATTATTTATCAAGTTCTTCTCATCAAAAATTTGGGTCGAAGGATTCCAAATCAAAAAACTTAACCTAGATTTTTGTCCACCAAATGCACTACCGGCATTAAAGACGTCGATAAAACCATCATTATTGAAATCACCATTACATATTGCTTGCGTCCATGCGCAATAGGCATCTCCTTGGGGAGGAGCATATACCTCAAAATTCTTTTGAAATACGCCTATGATTAAATCACTCAATACGGGCGTATTTTCCCAATAATCGGTTCCTAATTTCTTCGCATTGGGATCTACTCGATAACCTGGAAATTTAATTTTCTGAAACAGCGCTTTCAGACTTATCGCTTTATCAATTTTCAGATCCAAAGGATTTGATGAGCTTGTTAAATCTCCTGACCAACCACCAAACTCAAATTTATCAGCTGGCTGAGGAGTCAATCTCACTGTTGTTCCTGACGGATACTGAGCCTGGGGTGCAATGGCAATTACCTCTTCCTTCACGGTACCACTTCCTTCTATAGCTAACGTCAATGGATATTGTCGTTTCTCAAACACACCCGTCACTTGTTTGTCAGAATCGATTGTAAGTGGAGCAGGATTGTTCGTTCCAGATAAGCTTCCACTCCATTGTTTAAATGTATATTCTCCAGCTGGTGTAGCAGTCATTGAAACCATTGTACCTTTTTCAAAGGCATTGGTTGGCGGGGAAACAGTTCCTCCATTTAAAGGAATCCAATCAACAGTAAGTTTTTGTTGGATAATCTCTTTGGAACAAGAGAAAACAGCTATTGATAGAACAAGAACAGAGATTCGCTTTAGCATAATTCAAATTGATATTTCAACTAAATTAATTCATTCGAACTACTGAAATGAAAATACTTATTTAACGGTAAACGACAGGTTTCAACTTGTCCCAAATTATAGATCACTGTTTTCTCATGAAGTTCATTGGCCCAAATCGTGAAGTAGTAAATTGGACAGATTTCAACGACCTTTAATTAATCCACAAACCAATAATAGTCCCTGGATTAACATGAGTAAAAAAACAGAAATCAAGTTGGCCTGTTCTTATGGCATGAAATCAACCAATGCACCGATAGCCTTCACAATTCGCCGATTGGACCATTACAAATAACTCAACCACCATTTCTCCTTGTGCGCCGACTTGTAAGCATCATACCACTTACATAACGGATACAGACCCGCAATCAAAAGTATCCATAATAGGTAGACAACTCCTAGCTCGACTCCTTCCCCGGTAATCACAAAGAGGAATGGTATTTTTTGAAGCCCTTTGATCGCATCATCCATCGAATGACCACTATAAAAGAACAAAAGCATAGCAATCAGGTGCGCAAAATAGAAATGTAGGATGTAATAAAAGAAAGCGGTTCTGCCGAATACGCGGAAGGCGTTCGATATTTTATTTTGGACATTTTCTAAAAAAGCTAAGGCTAAAATAGCTATACCTATCATCACCGACATATACGCCAACGATGGGGGATATTTGTGGACATTGATAAAAGACAAAAAGGTCGTAAATCCATCTGCTTGAGTCGTCCACGGATGCGGATCTCCGTAGACATTGATCGCTCTGAGCACGATAAAAAAGGCAAGTAAGGATAATCCATACGTCAATAATATTTTTTGCCTTTGAGCCGAGGTGAATTTGGAAGTAAAGAAAACACCAAAACAATAACCCAAAATCATAAGACCCATCCAAGGGACAAAAGGATACAAAATGGCAATGACATGATGACCTACGATGGGATAAATCGCAAAGGTACCATGGTGCAATAAATCCCACCAAAAACCTGCCTTAAAGCCAGGTTCAGCCTCTAGGAAGTCCAATAAATTATGCCCGAGCACGATGATTAAACCAATAGCTAGTATCAATTTAAAGGGCAGACGAATCAGAAAACCTAAAATAACCATGCTGATGCCAATTGCCCAAATTACTTGCAGCAAGAGTAAATTATAAAATGGGTTAAAGGTCATGGCTAAGGTTATCAGGCAAATCTCAACGAATATTAGCCATATTCCCCGCTTGAAAAGAAACGAACTCAATTCAGCTTTCGTCTTGCGAATGCTTTGCAGGTAAATGGAAAGGCCAGAAAGAAAAACGAAGGTAGGTGCACATAGGTGCGTAATCCAACGCGTAAAATAAAGTAGCGGAGTCGTTGTCAGTACATTTAAGGGATCATCCGTAAAAGCCTGGACATGTACAAAATCCCTTACATGATCGATGGCCATAATGACCATAACGATGCCGCGTAATACATCGATGGAATCGATTCTTTTTAATGAGGTACCAGATAAACTTGAAGACATAAATGCTATTTGATTTGCAGAAAATCAAATTTACAAAATGCCCTTTCAAATAAAAGCTTACACAATCACATTTACGATTTGAAAAATAGTTTTAGTGATATTTCATATGTATGATAATAACTCAAAGGACCATAAAAAAGAACCCGAATCCATCCGGATTCGGGTTCTTCAATCTACATTAAATAATACGGACTATTTAAAAATCATCCCAGCAAACTCAGATAAGTACACCCGCCAGTTTGTCCAGGTATGACCTCCTTCGCTTTCTCGGTACTTATACGAAAAATTATGTTTGTCTAATTCCGCACGCATCGTTACAACACTGTCAAATAAGAAATCATCCTTGCCACAGGCAATCCAATACAAGGCTGGATTTGATTTCTTGAGCGCCTCGATTTGTTCATCCCTTTTGGAGAGATCCACCTTAATACCAAAGCGACTCATATCCGCAAATCCCATACTCATCACCCCGATATAATTAAACATATTCGGATGCTCAAAGCTCGTATTCATCGTTTGTAATCCACCCATACTTAGTCCTGTCAATGCGCGATTCGCTTTATTCTTTTTCACTCGGAAATGACCTTCAATGTAAGGAATAACATCAGCAACCAAACTCTTTTCAAACAACATACTACCCATGCCTCCTACTGGCAGATTCGATGCTGGAAGAGCAGGCGTCACTACCGTGGCAGCCGCCTGTCCAGGATTACCATTGGTCATCACCACAATCATGGGTTTTGCTTTCCCAGCATTAATCAAATTATCCAAAATATTGGGAGCCACACCTAATGTCGGCCAAGCCTCCTCATCTCCACCACCACCGTGCAATAAATACAATACCGGATAGGCCTCTTTCGAATCCTCGTATCCTGGTGGCGTATAGACCATCATGCGACGCGTCAAACTCAAAGACTTGGAATCATACCAAATCTGGTGAACACTTCCTTTTGGCCCTGTTTTGGCCCAATATAAATCTGATTCCGTTCCTCCAACATACAACAAACTCTCCGTTCGGAATGTACCGTCACGAGCGACCTTTAAATTAGCCGGATCCAAGGTTGTCACACCATCCACTAAAAACGTATATCCATACAACTCGGGCGCTAAAGCTTTTACCTGTGTGGACCAAACTCCTTTAGCATCTTTAACTAGGTCAACTAGTTGGCGAGATGCGCCTTGACCATTGGCATTAGCAACCACCGGCATCCAATTACCTGATAATTTGACAGATGTCGCAGACGGAGCTTTCAAGCGAAAGGTTACGTCATTGCTTGAACTAATCTCTGGGGATACAAGCTTATCGACTTGTCCTACTTCTTGTGCAAATGAATTCAACGAAACCATCAGACACAAGGCGGCGATTGATTTAATCAAGTGTTTTTTCATAATTAATTTTAGGTTTATTTGAGCAATTTACACAATTGTGCCGGAAAATTGATAAACCTTAACACCCAAGGCGGACACTTCATGACAAGGGATTTCGCATCTCTGTCTGACCCCAAAAACTACCTGATCCCAAGCACTTTAATACAGCCAAATCAAGTCCTCCGTTTTATAACCTATCCGCTTGGCTATCGCGAGATACTCCTTTCGAACCGCATCAGGGATCGATTTTTGCCTCGACAAAATCCATAAGTACGATAAATTCTCCCCCGCGACTAAAGCATATTGGTAATTCGAATCCAAGGCTACCACATTATATCCGCCATAAAATGGGCCAAAAAACGATACCTTCAACATCCCGACATCCTCAGGCCCAACAAACTTGGCTTTACCTGTAGACTCCTTCCATATCTTTTTAAAGGGTTCATAACCTCTATTGACGACCTTGATACTCCCATCTTCATTCAGGGAATAATTGGCCGTTGTATTGACCAAATTCCTTTCAAAATAAAAATCCAAGCGAGCAACTTCATACCAAGTCCCCAAATATCTAGATTTATCAAAATGCGTGACAGCCCTCGCTCCCGCTGGAATCGTAGTACTCGAACAAGCCCAAAACAGCGCAACTGTAGAAAGGAAAATCAAAATAGGCAGATATTTTTTCATAGTAAATAGCATTAGAAACCTTAACGAAACGCCTCCGGATGCACCTCATCGTGGCCCGTGTGATCTTAGTAAAATTTGGCAATACGTAACAAAGTACCTTCATTATATAATTTACCCACGAAAGAAATACTCATGGGTAAATTGTTTTTCGCATCAAAAGAATAAGATGCAACGCAATACATCAACAGAATCAATTCTTTTGACTGTGGCGCTCGATAAACTTGAAGCGAATCTCTTAACTAATTGAGCTAATATAAAATCGCAAAAAACGACTTCCCTCAATCTAAAATAATTAATCTAAGCAGTCCATTCCAATGGGTGCCCCGTCTGGTATATTAGGTGTTTGCATCGGTTTCCAATCACTCGGATTTGATTTAAACTGATCAATGGTTTTAACCATATACTTGGCCATTGTATTGGTATTCTTGCGATAAAAAGCTCCAATTTTCTGTACCGATTCTTGTACCTCTGCTGCTGCTAGCGGCGAAAGCGAAGGTGCGTTTAATACATTTAGCAATGCGGACAGCACCTTATAATTAATCGTTGATTGGGTAGCTTGAAGATATGTATCCGCATGTGTTTTGTAAATTGTCGCCTGTGTTAGCCAATTCAGGGTTTCAGATAAACCTAACTGCTTTGGATCAACGGCCTTATTGCTAACCAAACGCGATAATCGATCCGGATGTAAAAGAAAGTCTAGGGTGAAGTCGGCCGCCGCCTCAACCGCACCAAAAGGGTCAAACGTAATTCCCGTTTTACCTTTAAATGATTCTCGCGTACGGTCCTCATGGAAAGCGCGCGGAGGAAACAAAGCTAGTTTATCTTTGGGAATCGCTAAATTTTGGGCATCCAATGTGTTTGTCAATGTATGTAATGCATCAATTTGTAAATCATATGGTGCTGCAGATAGCACTAATTCTTTTCCTCCACGAACGGCATAATTATATTCGGAACCGCCGATAATTTTTGAAACTGCCTCCGTCTGATAACGATGCAAAAAATACAAGGGTACAAATACATCCTCCAAATGTGAATAGGTTTCATTGGGGCGAATATTATTCACAGAAAAATTAGCTATTGCTTTTTTTCGCACAGCCATAATATGTTTCAATTCATCAACGATGGTCGTTCCGTTATCCCAAAGATGCGCGTAGATATGCGCACCACCCGAGTTACGAGCATCTGCATCTGTTATGAAACGGAGACCTTTTTCATATGCCCGATCTAATACTTGATTAAGTTCCGTTTGAGACTTATGCGAACCGTAGGCGTAATCCACCGATACCTTATCCCAGTCGCCAATTTTAGTATCATAGGCATGGCTGAAGTCAATTTGATTACCCTTGAAATCGATCTGTGGATGTGGATAATCCATCACACTCGTATTTCCACGCGAACTAGCGGCATAATTATGAGCAAAGCCGAGTGTATGACCGATTTCATGCGCTGCTAATTGACGAATACGTGCCAATGCCATAGCCAACATAGGTCCATTAGTGGAACCATCTACCGCAAAAGGTGCATTCATGAGCGCTTGAGCGATCAAGAAATCTTGCCGAATCCGTAAACTTCCTAGACTTACATGGCCTTTCAAAATTTCACCTGTTCTCGGATCTGCAATACTAGCGCCGTAAGACCAACCACGTGTAGACCGATGTACCCATTGAATCACATGATAACGCACATCCATCGGATCTGCATCTTCTGGCAATAATTTAACTTGAAATGCGTCTTTATATCCAATCGCCTCAAAAGCTTGATTCCACCAGCGACCTCCTTCCATCAATGCTGAGCGAATCGGCTCAGGAGTTCCATTGTCCAGGTAATAAATGATTGGTTTTACAGCCTCAGAAACAGCTGCATTCGGATCCTTTTTTTCTAACCGGTGTCTTGTAATCCACTTCTTCTCAATTACTTCTTGAACCGGAGATGAATAATCTTGAAAGGTAATTGCATTTGCCCCGGATCGTGGATCAAACAAGCGAGGTTCATATTGAGCATCGGGTAATTCAATAAATGAATGATGCTCCACAACCGTCACATAATCTGCGTTAGGCGTTACCGATCTTATCTCAGAACCAATGCCATTCCCAGCAAAAGTAAGCCGCGCCTCGAACTCAGCGTTTTTAGGAAATGATTTAGTACGTTCCAAAGCGAGAGAACTTTTGGATTTATCCAAACTATAGGTGCCTTGCTTAGCTTGAGATAATCGCTTTAAGACACCATGCACATCCTGCATAAGGAAATCAGTAAAATCAATAAAATAGGATCCATTGACAGTATGCTCGATTTTAAAACCAAACAAGACAGACTTGGCAAATGCTTGTTGGACCGAAAGCTTCTCCAACGCATTTGTCGTATTGGCACGGTATCGGGTATTCGGCTGAATCAAGAAAAGTTTACTCCCTTGTTTTTCAAAAAACACCACTTGTTCATTTCCTAGTTGGCCTCGATCTAAACCTAGGTCATTATTGCCTACCCCTTGTGCGAGGGAATAAGCATATAAAAACGCTTCGTTGAGTTTATTTACCTCGAGAAAAATTTTGTCATTTGACTCGTCATAATAGAAATTGAAATAGCCGGAATAGGCTTTCATCACCTTGAATTTTTCAGGAATTTGGGCTTGAGCTCCGATACCAAATAGGAGTAGTAATAAAATAAGCTTTTTCATAGAAGGTAATATTCAAAATAAGTTTTCATTTGTTGACCACACACCTGAGCCAAATTTCACCTAGGTGATTTACAGCAGCGTTCAATCAGGGAAAATATTTGACAAATGCTAATCCGTAAAATAAACGCAAAATTGAAGTTAATAGGTTAATCGTAATTTTCATTTTTTTGCTTTAGAACATATAAAAAAATAAGTTTTTCAACTCCAGAAATTTAGTATAAATTTAAGTAGGTATATGCTTAAAGAAAACCAACAATAGGTATTCCTTTCAATATAGAACACCCCTAAGTTAAGCGAACGAAATTCATCGAAACAGGGTATCCCCTCATGTTCAATGTTCGTTCCTAATTAATAAGTAGAATAGTTAGTTGGATTATTGTCCCCAATTGAAACAAGATGGATTTAAAGTCAAACCAAAAGACTACCCCTCCCAGTGCATATGATGCATTCCTAAAGGATAAAATTGATTTACAATCAATTTTAGCATCTCGAAATAAAACGGTTGATGTAAAAAAAACATTAGCTAAATACACCGGGGAATTTGGATACACCCAGAAAAGGCATCTGCTCAACCGGGTGTTAGTAGGGTATGCGGAGCGCCACATGAAAGACCTGGAAGGGCTAACCTTAGACCAAGCGATCGATCTTATTTTCAAGAAACCGGAATTAGGCGAACCTGTCAATAATTATTACCACGATTTTCCAGCAGAGGAATACAAGAAAAAATATTTGGTAGATGATGTTAAACCCGGTGAACCCTTCATTAGCAAAGCATTATCGCGCGAGGAAAGACAAGGATTCGTGCCTGAATTCGCTGGAATGGAACGTGTGTCCGCATACGATTCATGGACCTATGCTAGTTTCTACGCTCAACCAACTACCGTAGCAGGGAGGCTATTTTTGTTTTTACACACGTTAACCCCTTACAAAGATGATAATGTACGCATCAAGGCGCTTTACTACAGCTTTAAATTAACGTATGAGGGGGCTTGGAGGAATTACAAAGACTACATTTATGATGTAACGCTTTCAGATAACATGCTGTATTTTCTTAATTTAAAATTCAGCAAGAAGGAGGCTCCGGATGAAAATTTTGCCCGCGAGGTACAAGAATTGTTCACTGTAGGCAAAAGACCCTTTTCTAAATTTACGGAGTCCGATGTAAAAGCGGCTGCGAGATTGTTGGTAGGATGGGACTCTTTTGGCATTGAAAATTTAACGGATGAAGGCTTTGTTACTAAAAACAATTACAATGAGAACAATCATGACACAGGGGATAAGCAATTTTCCAAATTCTATGGCAATCGTTTAATCAAAGGCAGAAAAGGACCTGATGGAGGAAAGATCGAATTAAAGGAGTTTTTTGACATGATTTTCGAGACTGACGAAGTAGCTATTTACCTTTCTCGAAGATTAGTTCAGTTTTTTGTATACCCTGTGTTGAACGATCATGTAGAGGAAAATATCATCAAGCCCTTGGCGGTTGTTTTACGAAAAAGTAATTATTCGTTGGCGGAGGCCCTAAAAGTCCTTTTAAAAAGTGAATATTTCTTCGCAGAAGAATTTTACAATGCCATGATCAAATCACCCATGGAATATTCCATGGGCTTGTTTAAAGAATTTGATTTGTTAAAAGGACATCTAACCCGATATGAAAATAATGTGTTCTCTAATTCATTTTTCGCTGAAGATAAAAATCGGTTTGATGCCAAATATTTTGATCCTCTTTATTTGTCTTACCGCATATTTAAAGATGTGAAGCATGGTTACATAGGGAGACAAGGATACACTTTTGGAAATCCCCCGAGCGTAGCTGGTTGGCAGGCGTATTACCAAGAACCTGTGTATGACTTAATTTGGATTAATTCTGATTCGATTAAACGACGAAAAGAGTTAGCAGAATCTATTATTAGAAACGGTATCGGTTTCAATGATCGCACCCAATTGCGATTTGATCTAAATGTATTGCTGAAGAAAACGAAAGATCCGACTGACATCAATTTATTCATTCGAGATTTAGCCAAGATAATTACAGGTGCTGATATAAATGAAAAAGCATTTATAAGAATCAAAAAATCCATATTAGGGGATAATTTACCTGATTATTATTGGGCAGATGCGGTTAGATCATTTCAAAATAGTCCTAATTATGACAATTATAACACCTTATTTGGTCGGGTAGGTCAAATTTTATCGCAAATCATTGACTTGAACGAAATCCATGTTTTTTAGATGAAAAGAAGAGACTTTATTCATAATTTTTCGCATGCACTGGCTGCAAGCACGATGCTTCCTCATCTATCATATTTAGACGCATCTAAGAAATATTCTTTATTGGAAAACACCGTTGATCCAGGCAAAATATTAATTGTTTTGCGCATGGACGGCGGGAACGATGGGCTCAACATGATAACGCCAATGGATCAATATGCCAACCTTGATAAGGTTCGGCCCCATGTCATCATACCTGAGAAAAAATTAATCCAACTCGGAAAGAATGATTTAGCTTTTCATCCTGAATTCAAGGACATGAAAGTTCTTTTTGACGAAAAAAGAATGAAAATTATTCAAAACGTTGGCTATCCAACGCCCGATTTTTCGCACTTTAGATCCTCCGATATTTGGCAATCCGCTTCAGATTCTAACCAATTTGTCACATCCGGCTGGTTAGGTAGATTAGCCGAACATGATCACCCTGAATTCCCAGAAGCATATCCCAATAGCCAGTATCCTGATCCATTAGCCATCGAATTGGGATATTCGAATTCATTATTGTTGACAGGCGTAAATTCTTTTCCTGGATTTATACCAGGAAGTCCTGAAAACATTAATAAAATTATTAATGAATTTGATAACTCCTATCCGAATACCTATACTGGAGAAAAGCTGAATTATATTCAAACCATTGCGAATCAATCTAATTTATACAGTGCAGTCGTACGGGACGCCTACATAAAAGGAAACCATTCCACGCGCTTCCCGGATGGTCCATTGGGTTCTCAATTTTACCAATTGAGCAGATTAGTTCGAGGAGGTTTAAATACCCGAATTTACCATGCTTCCGTGGGAGGATTTGATACCCACGATTCGCAAGTCAATCAAGATGACCATACGCAGGGCGTTCATGCAAGACTCCTTAAAGAGGTAAATGATGGAATCATTGCTTTAATGAAATGCTTAGACGAAACAGGCGATTCGGACCGGATCATGTTGGTCACTTTCTCCGAGTTTGGGAGAAGAATTGTTTCTCGATCTACGGGCGGAACGGATCATGGCACCGCATTCCCCATGATGATTTTTGGGAATAATTTGAATGCCAACGTGCTAGGTAAAAACCCGAAAATTGACCCTAAAATTACCTGGGAAGATAATTTGGAAGCTGAATTCGATTTTAGACAGATTTATTCTTCTGTGGTTGAGCAGTGGTTAGGTGGTGACAATGCCACGTTAAATGATGTATTTAACAGGACTTATAATCAAGTGGGAATCACCAAAGCCTATGCGGATGATGACATGGATGGAGTATTAGATCGAGAAGATAAGTGCCTCAACACGCCTATCGGCGCGATGGTAGATACCAATGGTTGTGAAGTATTTTCATTAGCACCAGACAATTTCTCTGTTGCAGCAACTTCTGCTTCTTGTATTGGACAAAAAAATGGCACAATAACAATTAAATCAAGCAATCAGAATTATTCCTATACGATTCTTATAGGTGACACAAATGCAGGTGTCCTGAACAAATCCAATAATTTTACGCAGAAAATTGACAAGCTTGCCATAGGCACCTATGCCATTACCATACGTGTAGATGGCAATCCAACCTATGAGCGCAAATATGACATCAACATAAGTGAACCACAAGCGCTCAATGCCAGTACGTACGTTGACGTCGCAACCGAAAGTTTGAAAATCAACTTAAAAGGGGCTGAAAATTATTACATAAATCTCAATGGATCAAGAACAGAGACTATTGATTCGCACATTAATTTACCCTTACAGAAAGGATTAAATACACTACGAATTACGACCGATAAGGATTGTCAAGGGGCATATAACCAAGAAATATTTTTATCGGAAGAAACGAATATTTTCCCTAATCCCACCTCAGGGCCCGTTCAAGTATTTATCCAAGGAAGCGATTCAAAGGCTGAAATAACAGTCAATTCTATCAACGGAACAACGATCCATCAAACAGTTCACGCGATACCATTCAGTCGAATAATAGACTTGGATTTGAGTAACCTTGCTGCAGGTATTTATCTAGTCAAAATCAATGGCGCCACGGTTAGATCAACTACTAAACTGATAAAATATTAACAAATGAGAAACCTAATCTATTTATTGGTTCTATTCTTTTTTATAAGTGGGTGCTCAAAAACGGAATCCATTGAACCTGTGCCCGTAACACCAGCTAAACCTGCACCCATTCCCGAGGTTGGAGAACTCAATTTAGAACTCCCCGAAAACAATAAAAATTGTGAGACGGGATTAATATCTGCCGACAAAGCAGATGTGGAATTCAAATGGAAAGCGGCACCCAATGCAACTAAATATGAGCTTCAAATTACGGATATCCTGGCTAATCAAACGACTAAGTTTCCCGATGTTACGGGTACTTCGAAAACCATTTCATTAATTCGAGGTAAGTCGTATGCATGGATCATGATAGCTTCAAACGCAGGTAGCAAAACAGTTACTTCGACACAATGGAAATTTTATTTATCTGGCGATGGAAATACAAATCGTGCACCCAATGCGGCAAAAGCAATCTACCCTATCCCTGGCTCCACGATAAATTTGAATGCGGACGGTCTTGTCAAATTCGAATGGTTGGCAGAGGATCCTGATAAAGATGCACTAAGTTATACCATTAGAATCGACACCCTAACGAGTAATCAAAAATTCGCAGGTAATTCATTTGATACAAAAAACGCTGTATATGAAATCAAATTACAACCAGGGAAAATATATTATTGGTCCATTTTGACAAAAGATCCATCTATTTCTGTTAAATCAGATGTGTTCAGTTTTAAACTAAAATAGGAAGTTAAGTTGCTATCATTTAATTTCAAACTTACATTTATTACCAGGCATTAAGCCCTTCAAATAACCATGGAAGTACACCACCATTCCCATCACCCCAAAAAGTGGAAAGAATACGTTCAAGAATTCTTAATGCTATTCTTCGCCGTCTTTTTAGGATTCATGGCAGAATACTACCTCGAATACCGAGCGGAACGTCATAAGGAGCATGATTATTTAGTGAGCATGAATAAAGATCTGAAAGCGGATTTAAGTGAAATGGATGCAAAAAATTCTAAAATGGAAGAAATTGTAACCGCTGGCAATAAACTGAGTAACGTACTTTATAAAGCTAACATTAAAGAGGAAGATATAGATTCTATTTACTCACAAAGCATTATATTAATTTCCAGAGTTTACAATATCGATTTTTCATCAGGCACGATCGATCAATTAAGAAATGCAGGTGGTTTCCGACTCATTCAAAACCAAGAAATTGTTCGTAAAATTTCAGACTATGAAAAAGAAAAAATAACGATGCAAGTGCAATTAGATGAGATTATAGAACGAGCTGCAAATGTCCATCGAATTCAAAATAGAATACTTCATATTTATGTTTTTTCAAAGGAGTTTAAATCAGAATTAGATAGAGCCAGATTAGACAAAATCAAGAAACAAACGGGTAACGCATTTTTAACATCAGATAAAAACCTATTCTTTGAATATGCGAACTATGCAAATATAATGATCGGATACATGGCCAATTATGAAAGGATGTCCAAAATGCAACAGCAAAAAGCCAAGGAGTTAATTAAACTCTTAGACGAAGAACTGGAGCATTAAGGAGTTAAGACCCTCATTATTCTGACAGATTAGTTTAGCGCTTGATTTAAATATTCATAAAACTGCTTTTGGGTACTTTCCTTCTCTAACCAAGGAAAATGCCCGCTTTGTTTTACAAACAGTAACTGCGATTGAGGAATGGCCGACTTGATCTCATAGGCGGCAAAACCCACAGGATCCTGATAGCCTTGAATGACATAAGCAGGTCCTTTGTACTTTTTCAAATTTACCAATCGCCGATTCTCTTTTGTGGCGTAATCACCTACCATAATTTTATTTATGCCAGGCTGACCATTCATTTTCGTGAAATCGATGGCTGCCTTTGAAGCCTTCGCTGATGCACGATCGAAAAAGTAACCTGCCCACTTCTGCTTCATGCCAGGTTGTTCTGCTAAATCTTCCGGCAACAAACGTCCGTTGATATTATCAGAAAAATAATTGAGCATATGCATACTCGGACTTCCCGAACCGACTAATATGAGTTTCTCCACCCTCTTCGGATAACGAGCGCAATATTCCATTGAAAGCATGCCACCCCAAGATTGCCCAACCAAAATGAGCTTTTCCACCTTTAATTTAATCCGTAAAGCTTCTAAATCTTCCAGATACTTTTCGAGCGATAGCGTCGTGGAATCAATTTTAGCCATAATCGTTTTTCCCGTACCTCTTTGATGTAAAATAATCGAACGAAAATTTGCACTCAAATATTCATGTATAGGATAAACGTAATTTGGATTTAATCCTGGCCCTCCCGTAAGAATTATGACGGGCTTTCCGGCACCTTTTTCCTCGATAAAAATGTCCGTTTGATCTTTACTCTTAATAAAATACCCCTCTTGTGCAAAAGCTTGAACAGCAGATAAAAAAATCAATAATCCGACAAGTTTGATACGCATCATGTTAAAATTTAAGTCTCTTATTTTTTCTTGGGTAAAGCACCTAATAAGCGTTGGAGAAAACCATCCATCGATTTATCTTCAATCCAACGTACCACAGCTACCACATCATTTTCCTGATCTACATAGATAGCATTTGTTCCATTACCGATGTGTGCATAGGCCGAAGCTGGCGCCGAAGGATATAATTTACGTTCTGTGTTTAAAAAATAATTCATAAACCCGTATCCATAATTAACAGTTCCTGGTGTGATCGATTTCCGGATCCATTCTTCGGATAAAATTTGTTTTCCATTCCAATTGCCTTTTCGCAATGTCAGCAAACCAAATCTCCCCATATCATAAGCATTGATAAACATGCCTCCCCCATAATGTCCTCCCCCACTAACCGCCTGTATCATTTTCCCATCCACAACCACCCAAGCATTCTTATATCCCGTCCATGCCCATGTATTGGACGCACCGATGGGATTCATGATATGCTCTCGCAACACCTCAGGTAAAGGTCTTCGCCAAAGCATGGTAGACGCCAACGTCAGTGCGTTCACCCGCGTATCGTTATATTTATACACCGAACCCGGTTCAAATCGTTTTCGGGTCGTCCACTCTGCCGGCTTATCCGAAGGACGATCCGCCCATTCCGGTTTACCCCATAAAACCCCTTCCCAATCACTGGTTTGGCGCAATAAATGGTCCCAGGATATTTTTCGATTATGTTCCGTTTCAAACGGATAAATAAAGGCTGTTTTCGCAATCGGATTTTCGCTGGATGGCGCATCCCCAAGTGCTACCTCCACAGGAGGCAAATAAGTATATACTTTGTCGTCCAAGGAACTAATCAATCCTTTGTCGAACGCCAAACCTACCACCGAGGAGACCAAACTCTTCGTGACACTGTGAGTCATTTCCACGGCTGAAGGATTCCCCCATTCCGCAATGATGTAACCTTTGTAAATGATAATCCCTGCCACCGGACCGCGATCAGCCATAGGACCAATCGGATCTGAAAAAGGCTCCTTCCCAAATTGCATCGCCTGCGAAAGCCATAAATTTTTAGGCTGCGAAGTTTTATTCGCCAAAGCAAAATCTACAGCCTCCTTCAATTTAATACTATCAATCGAAAAAAAAGTGGGTGATTTATGTTCCCAATGTTTAGCTGATGGATAATACACCGACTTCTGTGCCTTCGCAAAAAAGCCCCATCCTAAAAACAACAAAAGCACACATTTTCTATTGATGCTCATACAACTGATTAAATACCATTTTAAAGGTATTGTGCGTCTGAGCTCTAAAGGTAACTTCAGGACCATAGACGAACAAATTCCCTTTGCCTACTTTGGCTTGAAAAGCAGCAATGCCACCTTGTAAATAGGTCTGTCCGAATGCCCAGCCACTACGCAAGGTTTTGTCGGATGCGTACCAGGCCAACGGAATTAAGTTTCCATGTGCAATGGCATCAGCAGCCAGATTAAACACAGGACTCGCGCTGAAATAAACGTCGGCTTTTGATGTCATACCCCAGTTGGCCTCCACCGAATCATCAACCGCCACTTGCATCACACTTCCAGGAATATAAAATTTCTCACCTGGCAAATCCCGCTCTTTACCGGCAACAACTTCCACGAGCGCATTTTTTACAGGCAAGTTCAAATGATAGGCAAGATTTGCACTAGACCCTATTGTGACAATATCTCCACCTTCTTCCAGGAACTTGCGCAATTCAGGAATGGATTTTTCTATCGTAATTTTCCCCATTGTCTGTCTGTATTCTTCTGGAATGTCAGACTCAAGAGGTTCCTTAGGCATGTTCTCGTTGGCCCTTTCAGATTTAACACCAGGAATTGCTCGGCCGACAAAGATTAGGGCGTCAAATTTGGCACGCAAATTCCCCTTGTCAATTTCTTTGGCAAAGACAAGTTTGAAGTCAAAATGGTGTTGTTCCAGGATCCATCGCAACCAGCCAGACGGCATAGAACCTCCATAGACATCCCAAAGGCCAATGCGTCTCGACGAGAGTTTTTTCGAAGCTTCTACTGGAATACTTGCCAAAGGCGAAATTTTCACGGCTGCCTTTGCCAGGATGACAGATGCAGTTGTGCTATGCTTCACCCAGAATGAACCCTTCGTTTTCGTTACCTCAATTCCCGCTTTCAACAAGTCATTCAACAAGGTAAATGACGCATTATCTGCACTAGAAAATGCATAATAATTGGCCGTTTCAAACGCTGAAGTGGCTAATTGAATCTGACCGTAAGGGATGGTTTCCAAAGGAGCTTGCAAGTCGGTCAATATCCGATCAAACTGAATCCCCATGGTAAATGCGGGTGTCCAACCTGCAGAATCATAAGGGCGAACCGGAGGCCCACCCGGATATTGAAAATCATTGGGATGATCTTGTGGCTCAAACATGTCGATGACATGCGGACGAAAGGCTTGGTTCGTTTTCACCACATACGAATCTTTCGGATAGGTTTTTCCGTTAAATTCGAATGCCTTAGTCGCTTTCTCCACGCGAATACCACTTTTGATTAGGATGTTGATAAATGCCAAACGCGTCGTGGATTGCTCCGCCGTGATGATATAAGCACGGGCATCGCGTGACTCCGGATTTTTATAAACCACAGCAAATAAACTATCACTCTTGGTCTTGAGATTGTTCCCTGCAATGCTCGTTAACTTCTCCACTTTATTCGGCGACAAGGTCCAATAATCGTTCGATCCGAGTTCGATGGACTTACGACCCATTTTATAAATATTCATCAATACATCTTCTCGGTTTCGCGTTGCATAATTCAGCACCGCGTAATTCAACGCGAGTGAATAGTCGATGGAATTTTTGAAAAACCATTTGCGGGGCGTAATAGGAAATGGCGTTGCAGAATTTGGAATTAGACGGCTGGGCACTAAAGGGATTGTTTTGGGCGTAGGGTCGCCAATAATTTCCGTTAATAAACCGATGATGTTATGGTAATAAGCTGTCGTACGTAATCCCCCATTCCACCAGGTTGAGTAAACAGATCCAGATTTCATTGTATAACCTGGCTTACCTTCGGCATTCAAGCGCGAACTCATCGCGGCACCCAAAGCGTCAATCCCAGTCACCAGCAGTGGATCATAGACATAGTTAAATGGATCGCGATAGGGCGGTCCCGCAACTACAGTTCCTTCCGGACCCGTTTGGTGGTGATTGTAGAGAATTTGCGGCATCCATTCGATGTATTGTTGGCGCGACATATTTGCAGACTCGCTCATATTCATCATGTAGAAATCCCGGTTGTTATCATGACCGATGTATTTTTCGTACAGACGTGGCAAATGTTCCGTTGAGCGCTTGAGGGTATCTTTTTGGCGCATATACCAGTTGGAAACCAACTCTTGTCCATCCGGATTTGCGTGAACAAAAAGGATGATTGTATTTTCCAAAATGCGCTTGGTTTCCTCGTCGGTGCGTGTGGTAAATTGATAAATGGATTCGATCCATTGATGAATACCGACGGTTTCGGTGGCATGCAATCCGCCATCTATCCAAACCACGGCTTTCCCTTCTTTTGCAAGGGCTTTGGCTTCTGCTTCGTTGAGGCCTTCCGCGCGGGCTAGGCGTTGTGAGATTGCTTTGTATTTGGCTAAATTCCGAATGTTTTTAGGATCAGAAACGATGACCATGTATTGATTGCGGCCCTCTTCAGTTTTTCCAATCGATTGCAATTTAACGCGGGGAGATGCTTTGGCAACTTTCAGTAAGTAAGCTTCCGTTTCCGTAAATGTGGCCAAGTGATAATTATCACCTATGGAAAAGCCAAAATGAGATTTGGGACTTGGTACTTGCGCTAAAATGAGCTGGGATACCCAAAGGAATAGGAAAGTGATTTTTTTCATAGTGTTGATGCAGGTAGATTTTAAAGATAGAAAAAATGCGTTAAAAATCTGACCGGAAACTCGGTAAATCATTTTTAGCGATAGGTGAATCAAACGCCACTTTGTTTAACCGAATAAAACTGATAATTTCAAGAAAACCTTATCACATTAAATTACCTATGGAAGTACATCATCATTCGCATCATCCCAAAAAGTGGAAAGAATACATCACTGAATTTGTCATGCTTTTTGCGGCCGTAACACTTGGATTTTTAGCTGAAAATTTTCGAGAGCACCAGGTCATTGAACACCGAATCGAACTGAATAAAATTGCCATACTAAAGGATTTACAATCTGATTCGAGTGAAATCACTCGGGTCCTTGCCTCTGGAGATAGAATGATTGAAAAATTCAACAAAGTCAATTACCTGCTCTACCTAGCAAAAACAAAAAAAATAAGTCAAAACCAATTAATTGATTCGATTAGCGTTATTCCTGATTTTTTTGCTAGAACAACGACCCTTTACATGAATAACAGCTCGTTTAAAAACATGCAATCGAGTGGCTTGTTCACGTCATTGGAAGAAAGTGAATTAAAGCACACCTTATCGATTTACTATGAAGTAGATTTTAAAGGTTTGGAATCTCTCAATGATTTTTTTGATCAAGTGGGAAACAGCTACAATAATTATTTGCCGATCGGATTAGGATCGACCGTTCGCGAGAAAAATAAATTTAAAACCCATTACACATCGAATGATCATTTAGTCTTTAAAAACTTTATTTTAAGTCTGCCTAAAACGAGAAAAATTTTAGCTTCAGATGAATTTATATATGAAGTCCAAAAGTATTACAACTATATTTTCGTTTACCGTTCAACCCTCAAAACGGCCATAAAAAGTAACGATAAATTGATTAAGTTATTAAGAGCTGAAATTGCCCATTAACCATGAAATACATATTCTTCCTTCTCATTTCCACATCGACATTCGCGCAGGATATCCATTTCAATTCCATTTTGGTAGACACGCACAACGACTGTTTAACCGCATGTATCGAAAAGAACGTTTCACTAGATCAGGATTTGACAGGAATTAATCATTCGGATTTAGCCCGTTTTAAAAAGGGCGGTGTGGATTATCAATTATTTTCTGTTTGGTGTGATGGGGAGAAAGCGAATCCATATGCGTGGGCGATGCGGGAGATGGACAGTTTGTATGCGGTGGCAGCCAGAAATCCGGATAAGGTGGTGATAGCTAAAACCTGGAAAGACATCCAGCGCGCCTTAAAAGAGCAAAAATTAGTAGCGCAATTCGGAGTGGAAGGTGGTCATATGATCGAGAATGATCTACAGAAATTAGAGACCTTTTATAACCGAGGAGTGCAGTATATGACGTTGACTTGGAACAATTCACCGAGCTGGGCGAGTTCACATGCGGATGAAAAGAATCCCAGCTTTAAGGGACACAAAGGGTTGAATGATTTTGGCAAAAAAGTTGTTAAAAAAATGAACCAATTGGGCATGTTAGTAGATGTTTCACATGTGGGTGAGGCGACGTTTTGGGATGTAATAAACACAACTACGAAACCAATTATAGCTTCTCATAGCAACGCTTATAGTGTTTGTGCCGTATCTAGAAACTTGAAAGATGAGCAAATTATAGCGATTGGAAAAAATGGCGGAGTGATCCATTTGAACTTTTACTCGGCTTTTGTGGATTTCGATTTTTGGCAAAAAGATGAAGAATTTCGTAAAAAGCATAGCTCTGAGATTGATTCATTAGTTGGCGCAGGCATGCAAATGGAATATGCGTTTACCTTGATTGGAGATAAATACGCAGCAGAAAGCGATGCCATTAAACCAGATTTAGAGCAATTAATGAAGCATTTTGATCACATCGTCAAGCTTATTGGGGTGGATCATGTGGGATTAGGCTCAGATTTCGATGGAATTAATTCCGCGCCAAAGCAATTAAAAACAGTATTGGATTACCCTGTTTTTACCCAGGCACTTATCGCACGAGGTTATTCGAACAAAGATATTAGCAAGGTTTTAGGCGGGAATTTTCTGAGGGTTTATCAGGCAAATCATTAGACTTATTTATGCCGAAACCAACAATCCATGCGCTCATTCTCATAAGCCTTAAAAATCGTATTCACGGGGGCCCCGTGCTGTAAATTAGCATTAAATCGGGTTCTTGCCAGGTAATTAAAGGCACCCATGTCGCCGGTATATGCCGTTGTGTTACTATGATTGTAGGTTGAATGCAAGGCACACAATTGCTGTAAAAATTCATAAAACACAGAAAAGGCTCCGCCAAAAACACCACAATTCAACAGTGATTCGGAGGCAAAGCGTTCTTCGTAAGCGCTGTAATCCGAAATTTGGCCACGCAGATGCTCCGCATGCGCCAGCATCCACTCATTGTGCAAGGTTTTCGGTTCATCCCCGCAGAAAAGGGCAACAGGATTCGCGGTAAACAGCGGGTGAATAAAAGGGTTTTGAGCTAGGGTCACATCCGACACATCGGTCACAAATACCCCCTGAATCTCATCTTTGTATTGCGCTAAAAAGTCTCGGTAAACAAAATACCGGTAGACATTCGGATTAAAAGCCGGGTTATACGTAATCCGAACAAAGGAAATGTACGCATTTTGATAACGTGCACAGGTTTCCTCGGAGAAACTATTGTGAAAAATAATCCCTTGTAACTTGGCTTCCGCGACGGATTCCGCCCATGCCCGAACAAGTTCATAGGAATCATCGGCTAAGGTCGTATTCCGATTCACATCGTACACACCGGTAATGTGACAAGCTAAAACAAGGTGAGGCTTCATTAATTGGCGTTCAACAGGAGTTGTTCCTTCAATAAAGCACAGGTGCTGTTCGGATTATTTCGGTAATAGATGTAGGATCGTTGGAATACCTTCTTCGTTTTGAACTGAATCTCGGCACGTTCGTAAAAGGCTGAATCAGCCGAAAAACCACCCTTGAAGTCAATGCTTTTAAACACTTTTTGATGGCCAAACAAGGTTCCAAAAAGCACCGCATCATCTAAATGGATTGTTTTGGTGAGGTCATTTTTATCCGGAACATAATAGTCATCCACAGAATCCACCACCGCCTCCGCCGTCGAACAAATTAAATCCACATTTTCCACCTCCATCAAACAGGTACTTAAATGGAACGGTTTGTATGCATCATCACTATCAAGAATCGTGATAAATTCTCCCACACTATTCAATATTCCCCGATTGATCGATTCCGCTTGTCCGCGGTTACGATGCCGAATGTAAACGATTTTTTCTTCGTGGGCTTCTACGTACTCCAACAAGGCTTTACGGTCATTTTCGGTACTGCCATCGTCGATGATGATTAGCTCAAAATCTTGAAAATCTTGTTGTAAAACAGAATCTATGGCTCTTTTTGTTAATTGAAAGTCGGTATTGTATACCGCCATTAACACGGAAATCTTTACATGCTTAGACATGAAATCGAATCAAATTCCACCAATATAGGCTTTAGGGGAGCAAATTTAATCATTTAATCGGTAGTAAAGCCTTACCCACCTAAATTTAACATAGCGGTATTATTGGGGCAGAAACTTGAAAGCCAGCGGGCCGCCTGTCTAAATAAAACAAAAAAGGGGCCAACTATCGTCCGCCCCTTCTTCATGAAATCAACCCACTTATTTCTTTTCAGCAGCATCTCTTGCCGCTAATTCTTCCATAATCAATTTGGTATCGTATAAATGAATATCACGAACGACTTTATCATTTTGCCACATCACGGCACGATGAATTGGAATCAAGATATCTTTTCCAGTAAAACTACCTTTTGCAATCATTACGCCCCACAAATTTGTCCACACTTCACCGTTATTTAATTTTAAGGTAATCACGCGAAGTCGGTCAAATTTAACATTTTTCCAATTCTTGTATTGGCCTTTAAAATCAGCCAAAAATGCTTGCTTGCCCTTCACATCGACAATAGTATCATTGGGATAGTAGATACGAATATTCTCATCAATGGCATCCCCAGCATAGGCCGTATCTTGATCAATATAAGCTTGCGTTTGTGCTTCAACTGCTTTGGACTTTTCATCCAAACCTGTCATGGTTCCACCCAAAGAATCTGTTTCCGCAGCATCCGTTTTAACGGCATCCGTTTTTTGTTGGCCACAGGCAAACATCGCAGTCGCTACTGCGACCATCATCAATAATTTTTTCATTGTTTTGTTTTTAAGATTAAACATTAGTTTGCGAACCTAAGATTTTCCAACACCAATGAAGTTGCCTTCCTAAATCAAGATGTTCCCAAACCCGATTTAGGAACATTTTTGATCAAATGAAGCGGCGGCACATCGATGGAATTGATGGAAAGCAGACATGAGAATTGACAATATTAGCTATCTTGCAAAAACCTCTTTTACATGAAAAACATTCTTTGTTGCCTCCTATTGAGTCTGACCCACATGGCCTACAGCCAAGACAGATACCTCAAAGACCAATATACATTTCCCATCGGCGCTTCAGTCAACCCTAGATTGTTGTCAACAAATGAAGCCTATCGCAACGTAGCCACATCCGAATTCAACAGCATCACCGCCGAAAATCACATGAAAATGATGCTCATTCATCCGGATTCCGACCGCTTCGATTTTAGCAAAGGAGACGAGCTAATCCAGTTTGCCCGCGACAACAATAAACGCATGCATGGCCATACCTTGGTTTGGCATAATCAGGCTCCCAAATGGATGAATGATTTTACGGGCGATGCGAAGGCATGGGAAAACATGCTAAAAAATCATATCCAAACCGTTGCCAAACATTACCAAGGCCAAGTAAGTGGTTGGGATGTCGTGAATGAAGCATTTTTAGACGATGGCAGTTTGAGGCCATCCATTTGGTCAAAAAATATCCCCGATTACATCGCCAAAAGTTTCCAATGGGCGCATGAAGCCGACCCGAACGCCCTTTTGTTTTACAATGATTATGGACAAGATGGCAAGCCCAAAAAAATGGAAGCTATCTTGAACCTGGTCAAAGACTTACAAACGCGCCAAATCCCCATTCACGGACTTGGGCTACAAATGCACATCAATATCAATGCAAAAAATGAAGATATTCGTCGGGTCATCGAGCAATCCACCGCGACGGGACTTGCGATCCATTTTTCGGAATTAGATGTTGCTGTGAATCCCAAAAACGACTCAACGTTTGTGTATAACGAAGCTGCGAAGGAGGCACAAATGCAAAAATTTAATCTTGTTTTTAATGCCTACCGTGCCATACCCAAGCAACAACAATATGGCATTACCTTTTGGAACGTAAGTGACCGCGATACTTGGTTACGCGGGTACTTTAAAAGACCCAAAGAATATCCACTCCTATTTGACGATCAGTACAATCGAAAACCCGTTTATTCAAACCTTTTACACCCATGAAACAAAAATCTACGACCCGTTGGGTCCTTCAAGCGACTAGCGGCCTTATCCTCACCGGAAGTGGACTTTCCTTAGCTATCGATGCCGGCATGACCAAAATGCAAGGTGGTGATTGGTTTTGGTATGGCACAGGTGCACTGATTGTCTTCCAGGCAGGCTTGTGTTTAGTTATTGATGCGAGTCGATACAAGTAACTAAAATTCATAAAACCGGCTGACAAATAGGTTTGTCCATGAAATATTTGTCTTAATTTTGTCAAAACACTCGTCTTTGAAAATCACCATCATCGGCGGAGGAGCAGCAGGCTTCTTTGCCGCCATTGCCGCCAAATCCCATTTCCCAGATGCACATGTATGCATCCTGGAAAAGACAAGCAAGTTCCTCGGCAAGGTGAAAATTTCCGGTGGTGGACGATGCAATGTGACGAATGCGACCTTCAACAGCCGTTTACTATCGGAAAACTACCCCCGCGGCGAGAAATTCCTACGAAAAGCATTCGAAACGTTTAACGCACAGGATACCGTCAACTGGTTCGAATCGCGTGGTGTAGCGCTGAAAACCTACCCCGATAACTGCATTTTCCCTTTATCCAACGAATCCCAAAGCATCATCGATTGTTTCCTTCTAGAAGCTAGAAAACTGGGGATTGAATTATACACGAGTCATTCCGTGGAAAGCATCCGAAAAACCGACAAAGGCTTTGAAATCGAAACGAATCAGGGTAAACATGTCGCGGACAGGGTGATTATTACGGTGGGGGGCCAACCGAAATCCACCTGGTTTGCAGCCATTGAATCCTTTGGGCATAACATCATCCCGCCTGTACCCTCGCTATTTACCTTCAACATGCCGAAAGAACCCATCAAAGCCTTGATGGGCGTGGTCGTCGAACATGCTCGGGTGCGCATTGAAGGGCAAAAACTCGTGGGCATCGGGCCTTTACTCGTCACCCACTGGGGCATGAGTGGACCCGCTATACTTCAGCTCTCCGCCTGGGGTGCGCGCATCTTAGCCGAAAAGGACTACTGTTGTTCGATCTTGGTGAATTGGCTCGACGAGGTGAAAGAGGAAGCCCTCCGAGCAACATGCACGTCCATCCAAAAAAATCATGGAGCCAAAATGCTTCAAAACCACAATCCCTTCCCGATTCCCAATCGATTGTGGATATACCTATTGGAAAAAAACGAAATCAAGCCCGAAACCCGTTGGCAAGATCTAGTAGGCAAACATGCCAACAAACTCATCAATACACTCATCAACGACCGCTACGAAGTACAAGGAAAAACGACCTTTAAAGAGGAATTTGTGACCGCAGGTGGCATTGACCTCCAAGAAATTGACGTCAAATCCATGGAATCTAAACTCGTTCCTGGATTGTATTTTGCGGGTGAAGTGACCGACATCGACGGCATCACGGGAGGCTTCAATTTTCAAGCTGCCTGGACAACAGGATACATCGCGGGAAAAAACGCGGGTGTATAAACGAAGCTCACAGATTTTTGTATCTTCGTAAAACGTTATAACACATTCATGCGCATACTATTTCTCTTGCTTGCTTGCCTCGTGCTCAATCAAGCAAACGCTCAAGAACTTGTGTTCGAAGTGGGCGGTAACTCCACCGAATACCAGTATCAAAATCTCAACGGCGCCATCGTCGACTACCTGAAACCCGCAACCGGCCTACATGTCCAACTGAAACGTGAAAACGTGTTGTGGAAAGTATCCAAGCTATTTGGTGCGTTCGACAAAGATGACAATCCGCTCTACGTGCCCACGATCAAATACGCCTTTGGTTTCACCTACAATCAATACAACAGCGTCGGAAATACACAAGGTATCGCCTTGAGTTACCAGGCAGACCACTTAGGAATTATCGGCGAAATTGGACCCGAAATCCCGATCAATCAAGCCATTTCCTTGGATATCAAAGGCATCGTTTCCGTGGCAAAAATGTGGAATGGGAATCAGTATATCGCTAACCAATACATGCCCTTAGACGACCAACCGCAATTTTCAAAGATTCGAATCTATGGGGGTTATTCCATCTCACTCGTACATCACCTCAGTAAGTTTGTGAGCGGCTTTGTCAAATACCAATACTTAAGCTCCGTGAAAGAACCCGATTATCCGGTGAATCATTTACGCATTATCCCAACAACCTTTTCGTTGGGCGTTAAAATCAATCCATAAGCATTCCTATGTTGACCTATATACGCATCGCATTTGTGTCATTGCTAGCATTTAGCAGTTTGGCACAGACCAAAACATTGAATTACCAAGCCGTCATTCTCAATCCGAACCCTTTGGATGTTCCTGGAAATACCATTTCCAACCTTCCTTATGGCTCGAGTGACGTGTGCATCAAATTCAGTTTACAAGACAAAAATGGCCTTTTGGATTACCAAGAGGTTCAATGCACGAAGACGGATGCCTACGGCCTAGTCAACGTGAATATTGGAACGGGAAATACGGCTGCCACCCAAGGCATGAGCACAGCGGGCAAATACGCGAAATTCGATGCTGTCATCTGGGATGCAAATCCAAAGAAACTGAAGGTCGACGTGAGCTTTGACCAAGGCAAAACATTCACGCAGGTTAGCACGCAAACCCTGAATTATTCCGCCTATGCCTTATATGCGGAAAGTGTCGACTACCAAAATGTTCGTTCCGCTCCCACGAAATTATCTCAATTTACCGATGATATTCAAGTGGTTTCTAAAAAGGACTTAGACCCGATCAAAGCCGATATCCTCAAAAACAAACAGGATATTCAAGGAATCCAATCGGCCAATTTACAAACCACATCCCAGGTAGCTGTGATTAACCAATCGATCACCGACATCAATGTCATGAACGATGTACAAAATCGTCGTTTAGATCAATTAGTCACGCAAGCGAATGAGGTGAATGGGGTCATTACAAATTTGAATTTTACTTACGAAAGGTTGCAAAACAAATCGCCGGATACAAACCTAGGTGGTGCTAATGCAAGGGATGGACTTTATCCAAGCCAACGCGCCGTGAAAGCTTATGTAGATGCACAAACAACACCGAATGCCACAACGAGCATTGCAGGTAAACTTATTTTGGCAGGAGATTTATCCGGAACATTCTTTGCTCCTACGGTTCCCGCTTTAACAACCAAAGAGAACACGGCCAACAAAAGTACCGCCGCGAATCTAGGGTCAACCAATCCCAGTGATGTATTATTCCCGACTCAAAAAGCGGTCAAAACCTACATCGACGCGCAAACAACGCCGGAAGCAACAACCTTGATCCAAGGAAAAGTGCAGCTAGCGGGAGACCTTTCAGGAACCGCCTCCGCTCCCACCGTACCCGCTTTGGCATTAAAGGAAAACCTGGCGAACAAATCAGACAATTTGAACTTAGGCAATAGTACAACACTTTATCCTACGCAAAATGCGGTTAAGACCTACGTGGACGCACAAACGACACCGGAGGCAACAACCTTGATCCAAGGAAAAGTACAGCTTGCGGGAGATCTTTCCGGAACCGCCTCCGCACCCACTGTTCCGGCTTTGGTCTTGAAGGAAAACCTATCAAACAAATCCATTGCAGCGAACCTAGGCGCCTTAGCAGCCAGCGACACCTTATATCCCTCACAAAAGGCGGTAAAGACCTACATCGATGCGCAAACAACACCGAACGCATCGACCAATGTATTGGGTAAAATCCAATTAGCCGGAGACCTTTCCGGCACGGCCACATCCCCTAGCGTTCCGGGCTTAGCGCTGAAAGAAAATGTTGCGAACCGCAGTACAGCAATTAATTTGGGGGCAACTGCACCGAGTGATACCTTGTATCCCACGCAACGGGCTGTCAAAACCTACATCGACGCGCAAACGACGGTAGATGCCACGACAACGACCTTAGGGAAAATTCAATTAGCGGGAGATTTGACGGGAACGGCTGCCGCTCCCCGACTAGCTACTAATGCAGTGAAATTTGCGAATTTGGCAGATAGCACGGTGACGACAACGAAAATCGTGGATGGGAATATAACCGATGCAAAAATCGCTTCGATGCAAGCGAGCAAGTTGACAGGCAATATCTCCGTAGCCAACGGCGGGACGGGCGTGAGTACACTGACTGGTATGGTTCGTGGAAATGGAACAGGCGCATTCAGCCAAGCGAGCTATGGTAGCTTTTATGATTTAAGTAATCAAATCGCCGCGGTAGCTGATTCAGCAGTGGCCATGAAACTAAGTAATACGGATTTTGCATCCGGAATTTCGGTACAGAATGATTCGCAGTTGCGGTTTATCAATGAAGGGATATACAACATTCAATTCTCGGCCCAACTAGATCGCTCGGCGGGAACAGCAGCTCAATTAGTAAAAATTTGGTTGCGTAAGAATGGTGTCAATGTACCCGCGAGTGCAACGGAGGTTGTTATATCCGGCGGATTAAATACCGCTGCGACAGTCGCATCATGGAACTTCTTTCAAAATCTAGCCGCTGGTGATCAGGTTGAATTAATGTGGAGCGTAACAAACCCACAAGTCTACATCGCCTTTAAAGCAGCAACCACAAGTCCAAGCAGGCCATCGGTACCTTCGCTCATTGTGACAGTGAATCAAGTATTTTAAAGAGAAGCTCGCAGCAAGCGGGCTTTTTTTATGCCAAAGCTTTCAGTGCCCGAACCAGCTGGTCGAGTTCTGCGGTGCTTGTAAAGACATTCGGCGTGATCCGACAACCCCGCACGCCGTTGCCATCGATGGCCACGGTATAGATCTTATATTCATCCAACAGACGCTTTGCTAATTCCGCCGGTTTTAATTTAGCGACACCCACATTCGCAATGGCTCCATGCCGCTTCGGATCTTCCGGAGTATTTAGGATAACGCCTGGAACATTTCGTACTTGTTTTGTCCAGTATTGTTGGAGGTAATGCAAGCGTGCCTCTTTCCGCGCAGGACCTAGTTGGCGGTAAAACGCCACCGCATCCTGAATCGCCAAATGCGTATGTACAGGATTCGTACCCAAGTGATTCAAGCGTTCAATGCCTTTGGCAGCCTTTTCATTTTCGGCAAATACCGGCCAAATCTTTTGGACATGCTCCGGCTTCACATACAACATTCCCACGCCGAGTGGGACGGCCAACCATTTATGCAGACTTGCACCGTAATAATCGCAATGTAAATCTGGGAGATTAAATTCAATATGAGCAACTGCATGAGCGCCGTCCACCATGACCTCGACGCCTTTGGCATGTGCCATGTCACAAATCTTTTGAATGGGGAGTATTTGGCCCGTCACATTCACCATGTGGCAGACCATGAGCAATTTGGTCTTGGGCGTAATCGCATTCGCATAGAGGTTCACGATTTCCTCGTCGTTCGCCGGATGCAATGGCAAAGATACTTTTTTCAGTACGATGCCTTGTCGGCGCGCCACCTGCTCAAACATATCCTGCATCGCCCCATAATCCTGCAGGGCAAACACAGCCTCATCGCCCGCTTGCCAGGGATACCCCCCGATAATCATGTCCAAGGATTCCGTCGTGTTGCGAGTCAGAATCAAATCATCCGGCGAACAATGTACGACATCGGCTACGAGTTTACTCATCGCTTTGCGGTCGGGAAACTGCGTCGTTCGCATGTAATAGGCACCCTGATAATTCACATCCCGAATATGCTGAATGTGTTTCTCCAGCGTGGCTTCGGGAAGAATATTGTAATAGCCATTTTCTAAATTGATGTAATCCGGTTTGATGCGGTAAGCCTTTCGGATTTGCGCCCAATACAACTCATCATCTGCCGTAGCAGGTTGTGCGAGTAATTGTGCCAAAGAAGGCGTTAAGCTGAGGCCGAGGCTGGATTTAAGAAATTGGCGTTTGTTCATGGGTTTAGAGCAAAGAAACCACAAGATATAAAATTATTTGCGCACGAATTTTCCTCCTTGATTTTCCCAATATAAATTCGTGGGAAGTGTTGTTGTCCAAAATCCCCAAATAGCCACCGCATCGGGTACAATATCTAAATCACCATCTCCGTCTTTATCAAATAATCGAATATTATAAAAGTTGGTGAAACTACCCGCCGGCGCGGCCACATTCCGAGTAAAGCGATCGATATAGCCAGTAATTTTGTCTTTAGTCACATCAACAAATTTCTTGCCTCCTTTATTCTCATGTAATTGAAGTACATATCCACCATAATCTGGCGTAATCGTAGAGAGTACATCCATATCGCCATCTTGATCATAGTCTAAAAAAGTATAGCCCAATGGCTCCATTCCGCCGCCTGTTGGGGAATTGTAATTATCGGTATAATCGTTTGGCAAATCCGTATAGCTATTCACAAAATCAAATTTACCTTTCCCCTGTCCCCAATATACCCGCGAGGTATTATGTCCGTAATTCCATGCCTCATAGGTTTTAATTCGATGATCTCCGCCTACGACCAAATCTAAATTAGAATCACCATCTAAATCAAATAATTCAATGGCGATTGCGCCATAGTTACGATATCCATAGCCTAAATCTTTAACAATTTCACTTAGGCCCAAAATATGCTCATAGGAATCCGCTTGCGTATAATTTCCTTGTCCATCATTTAAATAGATAATAGGCATAGAGGGCAAGGACTTACCTTCCACTTGCGTATAGGCATTCCGCCAGTTAAAAACATCGATATCCCCATCATTATCAATATCCCCAAATGTCTGTCCATGGATGGATTGCTTCTCACCAAAAGACTTATACGTCACGATGCCATCTTTCGATATCATCGCATATTTCGTTTGTGAGGGTGGACCTGAAGTTCCATTTTGCAACATGTGATCATCTTCTGAAGTAAATAAAACTTCCATTTGGCCATCGTTATTGACATCAATCGTGCTTAATCGAGGCATAAAACGCGTACTACATTCATGTTGTGTAATGACTGGTTTGGGACCAAATACATCACTGATTAAAAACACTTTTCCGGGAATATCACCAAAAACATTAGTCCCAGAATGCGTAAGAAAGGCAAACATATCTAGGCGGCCATCTTGATTAAAATCCAAGTAGGCTTTCGATGGATCCCAATAATTATAGATATGTGCATCAGGATATTGGCCGATTTGAATACCCATCTTTTGAGCGACAGGTGTAGTCAAATATTGTCCCGGAAAAAAGCGTTGGTTTATTGCAAATTTGGTTGTCAAATTAACCCCTTTGATGGGATAGCCTTGCGGCACAAAAGGTTTCAAACCAAAATTAGCGGTCAAACTTACGGGCTTTTGAATAATTAATTGAAGCGGGTTTTCTTTCGCTGCCTGATCCCCTGTCCAATCTTTAAACACATAGCCGTCTCCTGCTTGTGCAGTTAACCGTACGGTTGTTCCAGAAGGATACTGCGATTGTGTGGCCATCGAAATCACTTCCTCCTTCACCGTCCCATTCCCCTCAATCGTTAAGGTCAAAGGATATTGACGTTTCTCAAAAACGCCCGTTATTTGCTTGTCGGCATCCATCAATAAATTCGCTGGATTCGCAGTCCCCGACAAACTACCTTTCCACTCCTTGAAGATATATTCACCTAATGGTGTCGCAATTAAGTTGACCTGTTGGCCATGCTCATAGGAATTACTTGGCGGCGCAACGGTTCCGCCGTTCATCGGACTCGCATCGGTACTAAGTTTATGTGTTAGTACTTCCTTGCTACAAGCTAATAAGCCTACACAAATCAATGTAAGAGCTATTTTCTTCATTAATATTTTAAATAAAAATTCTTGTTAATCTTAAAACCAGCTTTGGTGTTTTCCCACCAGAAATAGCCTCCATGGGGCGCATTCAACTGGCTTTTGCGGTACGTGGGATAAAATAGATCTACATCGCCATCCTTATCGACATCTGCTGTCCAAACCTGCAATTCCCCGATTAGATTTGAATCAATCTCAATGAAGTTGGGGCGATATTCAAATTGCTTACCCGTATTCTCGAAATAGTCTTGCACATAAGTCCAAGGGGAATTCGGTTTAGCACGTATACTACCTACCACCAAGTCCATATCTCCGTCTCCATCACCATCGACCATGGCGATACGTTCCGCTGACAAAATATCTCCAAGAATATATATGTATTTGGTAATTGTTTTCCCTACAACGGGAAAACTTGTAACGCCTTTAGAGGTCATTACAGAAAAGGTCTGCGAATTATCTGAAGAGGTTTGGCGATTATTCTCGTCGTATTGATTGACATATAAATTCACAAAATCAACCTTACCATCTCCATCAAAATCCAATTTATTTGACATCCCTTGTTTAAATGGAGGAGAACTTAGTTTTCTTCTTTCAAATTTGTTATTTCCCAGGTTCTTCAAATAATCTCCATTCGATAAATCCGACATTAAGACATCGTCCTTGCCATCAAAATCCCAGTCAAACAAATTAATGTTAAAGGAAATTTGTGGGTTCTTAGGATCATCTAATACTTCTAAGGGTTCGTATTGAAGCTTACCTTTCGACAGTAATAAATACACAAAATTCCCTACATATTTCACCGTGCTGCCCGGAGCACCATTCTGACCATTCCACCATTCTGCCATGTAGGATAGACCCAAATCTAAATTGCCATCATTATTCAAATCACGAAAGTCAATCATTACCGTTCGCAACGAATCTCGAATCGCAGGTTTAACATCTTTCACATTAAATGAATAGATATTTTTACCCGTGTAATCTTTAATTTCAACAATTGCAGGAGTGACAGAATTATCCGTTCGCATTTTATAAGCTACCATATCAGGTATTCCATCTCCATTAAAATCATAAGGACTATTTTTCCCTTGCACATGATCATTGAAATTAAAATCCGGGTAGATATCCGTATTCACTGCAGGAACCATCGGCCGGTCCAAAAATTTCGCCGTCAAGTTGATGGGTTTTGTAATGCTCGTCGTCAAGACTGAATCCTTCCCGGTCAAATCCCCCTTCCATTCACTAAATGTGGAACCCGGATTGGCTTTGGCGGTTAATTTTACGGTTGTCCCCGAAGGGTATTGAGCCTGCGATGCAATTGCAATCACCTCCTCTTTCACCGTTCCATTCCCCTCAATCGTTAAGGTCAAAGGATATTGACGTTTCTCAAAAACGCCGGTTACTTGCTTGTCGGCATCCATCAATAAATTCGCTGGATTCGTCGTTCCCGTTAAACTCCCTTTCCACTCCTTGAAGATGTATTCTCCACTCGGGGTAGCCGATACGGCTACTTGTTGCCCATACTCATAGGAATTACTCGGTGGCGCAACTGTTCCGCCATTCATCGGACTCGCGTCCGTTGTTAATTTATGGGTTAATACCTCTTTGCTACATCCCGCTAATCCCAAGCACAAAAATGCCCATGTTAATTTTCTCATTAATTTAATGCTTTTACTAATTTGATAGATTGTGATTTGCCAGTCACAAAGGAAACCATCTTCATCACATAATTTCCGGCCGCAAGATAAGACAAATCAACAAGCTCGTCATTCGTAACAGAAGATTTACTCCAAACAACGGCACCTTTGATATCCGTTAATTCCGCTGATACTAGCGTACCAAAATCGGCCGGATAATTGATTTTTAGACTTGACACAAAAGGATTGGGAGAAAGCATCAGCGGACTATCTTCCTTCACTGTAGCGAGTACAATCTCACAACCACTTGCGTCAATCTTCGCTCCAGCAACGGTATTGGGACATTTGTCCACAATATTTTTCACCCCATCCCCATCATCATCTGGACGCTTATCTAAGGCCTTATCCTTGATGATCAACAAATAATTCTCATCTCCCTTGACGGCAGGATCCAAATCCATGCGAATAGAAGGCTGAATTACTTCCAATGCTCCATCGCCATCTAAATCCGCAAAATCATAGGCATGTCGGCTTAAATTATTTGCCAAAGGACCATAGTTTTTATCGGCCATCGTAAACAACGAAATGTAATTGGGCTTCGATTTATGTTCAAACTTTTTAGTTGATGAATTAAAAGCAAAATATTGAAAATCAGAAGTGCTATTCCATAAATACTTAGGCTCCAAGGTGTTCACATAAGGCACTAAATCCAGGTTCCCATCTTGGTCCAAATCAATGAAGTACATGCCACTCTCATTGCTAAACCATTTACCTAAATTCTTCTGATCTGGAATAAATTTGGCAGTTGTATTACTTAAAACACCTTGTGTATTCGTATAGATAACAACCTGATTATGTGGCTCAATCAAGGCCAATTTAGCAGGCTGGAAATCCAGACTTCCTAATCCTGAGTACTGATTTGTCACATAACAAATGAATTCCGGATTTCCATCCCCATCCAAGTCTTGCTTCTTGAAGGAGCGCAAACTTTGATTAGCTGGATTGATGGGATCTTTGGCATCGTATACCAAATCGATTTGCTTGGGATTTTTGAAATCAAAACTCGTGCCGCCAAGATTGTCAAATTCGTATAAATACAATTGCTTGGATTCACCTTTTTTCCCTACACCCAAAAGTTCCATCTTGCCATCAAGGTTTAAATCATCTAAAATCAAGCGCCCCTCCGGAAAGGTAATATCAGTAGAAGATTTCGTCAAGGTATAATTCCCTTTTCCATCGTTCAACATAACTGAAAAATAACGCCCATTCGTGGATTGCGCCATTTGCACCAAATCAACGTCCCCATCCTTATCAATGTCTCCTGTACCGATTGACTGAATGGAGTCAAAAATATTGCTTGGATCCTTCGCGCGTTCGACAGAAATATCGATTTTGCTCACTTCGTCAATCAGGTAATTCTGGTCTTTGAAAGAATAATAGCGGTTCAACTTAAAATCAGATTTGCTGTAATCGACATCAACTTGATGATTGTTATTCTTGGCCATCCAAAATTGCAAGTTCTTGTAGTTTTCTCCACCCGTTTGTTCCGTATGGTAATGCTCTCCACCTGGAAATATTTCCAACTTCCCGTCTTTGTTTACATCAACGAGCTCATAGTTTTGAATTGCATGAAAGATCGAATAATCCAGGTAATTCGGATTACGATAGACCTCAAAACTAAAATTTCCCTTGTTTTTGAAGTAGATGGGAACCGATAAATGCCCCATCGCGATGGGTGAACTGATGCCACTAATGTACGTGCTCGAATGAATGATATCCATTTTTCCATCTTGGTTATAATCCAAAGGAATCGTTCCCCGGTCAAATGGTGGATGAAAATCCTCTAAGCCATTCACGATGCGCCCGTTTTCATTTTCAAAAGCAAAAGGGTTCTTAATCGCATAAATATCAACAGTCTCCGTACTTTTCACTTTGATGGGATTAACCAAATAAGAATTAATCACATCACAAACATCGCCAATCCCGTCTTTATCTGCATCCGCCTGATCCGGATTGTAATTCTTCGGACAGTTATCTGCATCATCTGGCACACCATCTTTATCCACATCCGTCAGGTTCAACTCGACAATATCGATGTTGTGATCCATGCGAATCTGCATGATTTCATAGATGCCGTCCCCATTAAAATCAAAGGGGATTTTAAATCCTTTCCAATTTCCACCTTGGTCAAAAAACTCACTCGATTGGTCGCTCGTAGGGAATACGACAGAACGCTTAACCATTTTCTTGCCATTATTGATGAAAATAAAATAACCCCATTGCTCATTTTTCTTTTCATACCAACCGTTTTGCGGGACGATATCGACCAAGCCATCGTTGTTCACATCTACCAAATGGATTCCATTGGCATGCGAATTTGTATTATCATAATTCAATCGATTGTCGAACCATTGGGCAGAAATCTCCTCCCCTTTCAGGTTATAGACCCCTATTTTATTCGGTCGATTGTCACTCCCTTTATTATTTCCCCATTCTAATGTTATCATCTCCATGTTCCCATCTTTGTCCAAATCCACAAAATGCGTTCCCCAGTCATTCACGATGGAATAAGGATATTCTCTTTGAAGTTGTCCAAAATCTTGAGCTCCATTGGCGTCAAATTTTAAATTTAGATCTTGCTTCCGAATTTGATATTGTTGAACCACGTATTGGTTATCCGCTAAATTCCATGAGGTAAAAGGCTGTACTTTGCCTGTCGATTTATCCCACATTTGGTCATAACGCAGCAAGAAATAATAATCTTTATTGTTGACGACTTGCCCATTAAATGGAAATGCCTCTAAGTGATCACAACAAAATCCAAGGGGATTAGCATTCGGGTATAAAAATTCCCGAGTCCATTTATTATTCGCGTCTAGTTCATAGGAATAAAACAAATCAAATAAACCAGGCTTTCGTTGATAAGCATCGTTACCAAATTGGCCTTGGTGACCAAAAACCACATTGGGTATTCCATCCTTATCTGGGTCTAAGATGATAGGTTCCTTTTGATTCAGATAATCTCCATTGTTTTGATCCCCATTAAAGTAATTGTCTGCCATGACATAAGTAAAGCCCGACCCTGTATTGATTAAATAATTGTCAGGGTAATTATTCTTCCCCCCGATGTAATTAGCCGGTTGATTACCCGGCTTGCCATGGTAGTTTTGCGTGAATTGGTAAATATCCCGCTTGCCATCGCCGTTGAAGTCGGCCGACAAGCCCGTCACAAACCCGAAATCGGAATTTTGCTTGACGCGGTAATTTACATCTTCTACCCATTGCAATTTCCCATTGACCGTTTTCTGGACAAACAAGGCACTTATGTGGGCCTTTTCCGGATTTCCTGCATAATTGACAAATAAATCTTTTTTGCCATCGCCGCTAAAATCTTCGAATTCTAAATATCGCGAGACATGAAAACGATCCGTTAGCCCAAGATCACTGAGCAATTTGGGTGTACTCGCATCAAAAGCCAGTACATTTTTATTAACTGATTTTACGCGGATGTCCTGTGAATAGCTCGTAAAGCATGCAAAGATGCCCAAAATAAGGAGTACTTGTATTTTCATGTATTTTTAGAATATTACAAATTCAAAATACTTTTTTTCTAGCGAGAAAACCGTGTACAATTCCGTTATTCATGTTATTGTACACATTTGACCGCGCAATAGACATGATATTTTCATCGAATTTCTTAATTTGCATCATAACATGATTAGCGTGACCCAACTAGTTCGAAACATCATTCTATTTACTTGCATTTGCCTGAGCTTGACCAGCCATGCCTTCGATTACTACATGGATTGGCTTCCTACGCGTGCTTCTTTGCGCTATCGGATAAATTTTAGCACACATAAATTAGAAAAAGAAATCAGCACGGATCAATGGGAAATCCAAGGTGATGTAATCATGGATGAACAAGATCTAACGCCCTTATCAGCAAAGAGTGCGCATCCAGATTTTTTCATTCTTCCAAATCAAAAAATTCGCTTTACCATTCAAGGAACGGGCTTGGTCTATGACTTTGATATGCGGACATCCGTCTTTAAGCGCATCGATCGCACAATCCACAGTGGATATAATTTTAGCGCAACACATTTTTATCGGAATGATGTTTTATACTCCGTGGGAGGCGAAGGGTTTTGGAATTACAACAAACACATCACCTATTTTGACGATAAAACGACCAAAGAATGGGAAATTTTACGCCCAAAAAATAAGGGGCCTGAGATGATTTCCGATGGCTTTCAAGGCTATTCGAAACAGGATGATGCCTATTATTCAGGTGGATCAAATAATAAAAACTATTTAGAAGACGAAAAAGTAGAATATACAAAGGTATTCCAACGCTTTAATTTCAAGAATAAAACCTGGGAAGTTTTAGGAAACATTTCAGATAAAATTCCATTAGTTGAGCACCGCATAATTTATTGGAATGGAACCCATTTTGTTCAAATGGCACGTGATCGTATCTACATCATCGATCCAATCAAAAACGAAATACATCAGTACAAAGACAACGGCTCCTATTTTGAAGGGGGTGGCAGTTATTACATCAGTGATGACACCATCAAATATTTTCATTATGCCGACCGAGGTCCACTTCAAACAATACCTGTTAATAGTCTACTGAGAAAATCAACTTACTTAGGCAAATTTTACCAAGTAGACTATACGAAATACTATTTAGGTGGAATCATTGCATGTATAAGCCTTACGTTAGCTTATTGGATTTATCGAAAAAAACGTAAAATCGAACCTTCATTCGACCCATTGGAACGTAAATTACTACAGGCACTTTTGGCCGCGGGAGAAAATTACATCCCCACGAATGAACTGAATGATATCCTAGATTGCGGTACAAAATCCCAAGAAAACCAGCGACGCATTCGCTTCATGACCATCAAACAGGTGAATGAGAAGTTGGCCTTCTACTACAACATCAACAACGCCATCGAACGCACGGCCTCGACAGAAGATAAGCGTTTGATCACCTACCGTCTGAAGAAGGGCGTACGAGAAAAGATCAAGGCAATCCTATAACATGACATGCATCACGTCTTACGTGATCGCTGTTCTTTACATTTGGGTTCACAAAACAACGATCAGCATGGAAACCTTAGCAATTTTCGTAGAAAACATCAAGTGTGGCGGCTGCATGAGTGGCATCAAGAAGGCTATTTTAGAATTCCCCGGTGTAAAATCCGTGGACATCAACCTCGAGGAGGAGAAAATTACGATACAAGGTGAGCAATTAGACAAGGAATCCTATGTCAAAAAAATGGATGGCATGGGATATCCCGAAAAAGGACATAATACATTCCTGAAAGAAGCCAAATCCTATGTGAGTTGCGCGATAGGAAAAGTGACGGCTTAGGATAAAATGACGGCCAACTGGGAGGTAAAATCCTCCCAAGAGGCACCGTCCAATACAAACGAGTGATCCGTATTCAATGGAATGATGCGAACACAGGAAGACATGGGAATACTACTGATTTTTTCAGGAGCCCCATATTCATCTCGAATTCCTTGAAAAACATACATCGCCTGCCGCATCCGTGGCAAATGCTTCACACGGTAGCTTTGCATCCCAAATGCAGGATGAATAAATGGATAACCTAAGGCTATAACCGCCTTCACTGGAAACTCCATCGCTAAACGAGAAGCGACCAGAGCTCCGGCAGAACGACCCAAGATATATACGTCTACCTGATCCCAATCCAATTGCCGCAAGGTAGGACGCAGCTG
This sequence comes from Cytophagaceae bacterium, assembly GCA_017984215.1. Classification (GTDB taxonomy): domain Bacteria; phylum Bacteroidota; class Bacteroidia; order Cytophagales; family Spirosomataceae; genus Aquirufa; species Aquirufa regiilacus. The sequence goes on along the minus strand of JAGOAA010000007.1, from coordinate 45,566 downwards.
TCGAATGCGTGCCTCTACGTTCTTCTTACCGAGATAACGTTCAAAAGGAGCACGAAAAAGGTACAGCGTAGTTCTTAATAGGTTGAAAACACCAAAATATGTAAGAAAACGCACGAGTTTCGGGGAACGTGCTTCGATGGGTAAATCACTTGAATTTTCGATGACCGACAAATCAAAGGATTTAACATAAGCCATTAATTGCGCATGAAATAACGCATCCGCAGATCGATTTTCGCGCCCACATATTAGCATGACTTTTTGCTTCATCGCACAAAAAAAAGCCTCAACGAAAATCATTGAGGCTTTATCATAATCCTAGTTCTAAAAATATCTTTTATCGTGATAAAGACAACTCTCACGCAATACTACATGATTAAAAAGATTTTGCAGATCAAATCGCGTTATAACATACAAAAAATCCTCCCGACAGCATCAGGAGGATTTAAGAACCAGTTATTCTACTAATACTTTACTTTCTTGTATGCTTCATCCCCATATCAATCCATTCTTCAGCGATTATCTTGATGAATGTTCCTTGGCCATCAAATTGTAGATCAATTTGAATGGATTCACCCGCGAAGCGAATCTTCTCCCCTGCGTTGGATGACTCGAGTACGTCAATTTGAAAATCACTTAACCTATCCATGATCTCAGACTTACTGTACTGATTCAAATAGCCCATCTGGGCAACCTTACTAAATTCTCCCATAATTAATTGATGATGTAACGTGCTGAAACTTGAAGTCCGATCGTTCCTGCCAAACGTTCTCCTTGATCATATCCTAATTCAAACGATAAATGAAATTGTTCATTACGCATGTGGTTAACGCGTAAACTGTATGACTGCTGCTGAAAAGTAGGCACTGGATTACGAGAAGGCCTTAAATGGGTTTGAATAGCACGAGATCCCCGAAATACCCAATCAAAATCCTCCGTAATATGCCCACGCATTCCCAGGTAAATCACATTAACGGCATTGTAAGTAAACCGATCTCCCCCCTGCAAAGTCTTCGAATCCCGCATGATCAAGGGGGTTCCTAGCTCATCTGCCTGGTACCACCATCCGGTAGAACGAGCGCCATTATACATGTATTCGATTTTTTCTCCGAAATGCGTATCGACGGTATTAAACAATTTAGCAATCCAAGACCGATACAGGCCTTGATTTCCCGTATAAAGGTGCTCGACTAAAATACCCTCGATAAATTGCTGATCATCCCACTTCACTGATAGCCCAGTCAATCCATCATCCGCGGGAGTCAAATTAAATACAGCCCCCTGTTCATAGGCCGTCTGTTTATAAAATAGAATCCGCCCCCAATTCGTCTTGTATTCAGCCGCAATGTCAATAGATCCCAAATGATTCCCATATTGATTGTCTGTATCATCCGTGGTCGTATTGGGATCCATGGCTACCCAATTCCGATTCTTTAATACCGTGACGACATAGAAATAAGCATTTAAGCTACTTGGGTAGACATTAATCGCACGTTTTGTCGTAAGTGGCACAATCCGGTTCCCACCCCATTGCACCTGGTGATTTAAGCCTCCGTATAAATTCAAACGAGAGTCTGGCCGACCGATGCGACCGTATAAACTCTTCTGATGTAACATGACATTTTCCAAGGGGCCACGGTTGTCAAAGTATCCATGTGCATAGCTCATCTTCAAACCGATCCACTGATTGAAAATATTGAGGTATCCCGGGGTGCCTAATTGGATTTTAGGCATGGGCAAGGCATTCCCTGACCAGGCATAAAATCCGGATGTCAAGGTCGTATCCCCTAAGCCATAAACTTCTTTCTTTCGTCCTGCCCAAAGCTCCCATCCGCCTCGCCGACCGCTGATATAGGCTTCGGTTAAGAATGCCGTATTTTGTTGGCCTCCCCAAGCATTCACCTCCACCCCATATTTCCAATCATACAACTCATCCCAGTGATACATCCGATGCATGCCTAATCGGACACCGATGCCCGGATTCTCCATAGGCACCGAACCATATTGCAAACTCCGCGTCCAGAAAGGCGTCAACTTGGAATCCGAGGCCATTGCCTTGACCTCGATGTCCATGTGTGCACTGGTATCGACCGCAAAGGAAAAAATGCTGAGTAATAGGCCTAAGATCATATATTATGTTCTTTTTTCTGAGCGGAGATGTGTGAACGTTCTTCTGAAACCTGGGAGCTGAGTAATTGATTTAACTGTTCCAAGCGTGCAATTCGATTGACTTGAACCTGGTTTCGCTTATTCAGCGTGTACAATTCTTTAATCAACAAAAAAGCCGTAAAAGAAAAGCCTGCCAATACTCCAGAGGCAAAATAAATGTACATCATCGTATATATAATTTAGAATTAGTAGGCATTGTCATCCCCCATCACGAGGAAGTAAATCGTCAAGAAACAGATCTTGACATCTTGAATCAGATTCCAATGTTCGATGTATTCGATGTCTTTCTGAATACGGGCTTGCAGAATTTCAGGACCATTGACCTCGCCACGCAAACCACTGATTTGGGCAAGTCCCGTAATGCCAGGCTTAACAAAATGGCGGAAAGTAAAACCCTCCACCAAGCGCTGATACGTTTGTGAATGGTAGAGCATGTGCGGCCGAGGGCCTACTACACTCATATCCCCGAGCAACACATTGATAAACTGCGGAAACTCGTCCAAACTCGTCTTCCGAATAAATGCACCTATTCGCGTCAGACGCACATCATCCTTGACGGCTTGTACGCGATCGCTTGCATCATTCACACGCATCGACCGGAACTTATAACACCAAAAAACCATATTCCCACGACCAGTCCGTTGTTGTTTGAAAATGACCGGACCCTTGCTTTGCAGCTTGATGATCACCGCGAGAATCGGATATAACCAGGACAATACGAGTACAATGACCAATAGGCTAAAAACGATATCAAAGCCTCGTTTGATCATCCGATTAGCTAAGGAATCAAGCGGCTTCACCCGATTCGTGATGAAATGGATTCCAAGCTCCTGTTGGACTGGGTAAGCCCAGCGACGCTGATCCTTAGCGGAAGGAACAATATTCAGTCGAACAAACTTCTTCTCCGCCTCTTGAAACAGATAGTTCAAATCATGAATGTAATGCGTAGGCACGCAAACAAAGAGTTCTCGGATGTTTACTTCTTGGGCATAATCAATCGCGCGCAACACCTGAATGTACATAGGTAGGTCATCATCTGAGCGACTTAAAACCTTTTCCTCATTGATAATTCCCGCAAATTTCCGCCCATGGTATTGCATCTCAAACTGAGAGGCCAACTGGATGGCATCCAGATTCAATCCATAAATACCTATTCGATTAAAATGATTCGAGCGATTTTCGATGATGTAATCAATCCGGAGGAGCAGAAAACGAACAGCAAAAATGAAGAAAAACAGCAAGCCTACTTTGATGAAAATAACTTGTTCAAAGTAAAAATGGCCAGTATTCAATTTTAAAAAAAAGGCAACAATCAACTGTTGGAAAACCAAGGCCCGCCAGGTCTGGCGCATGAGCACATCCAATTGATATTCCACATAAGCCCGATAAACACCTAAATAAAGCGCCACAACACCCCAAATAGAAGCATTTACCCAGAAATTATGGTGTTCCATAAAGCGAGGTCCGTGGCTGGGAAAGTAAGCCTGAAATAGGTCAACCAGAAAATAGGTTAAGCCGAAACAGGCTACATCAGCCAGTAGCAATAAGAAAGCTCCCAAGAATCGTTGGCCTGATCGCATTAAGCGTGCGTACTGAAAATAGAATTATTTTTAAACGGATATTCCGCAATCATTTGGGAAACAACGGGATCCGAAGCCATGCGTTGTAAACCCGCGATGTGGTTCGCATGATGGGCATCTGTTCCGGCAAAGTCATACAAGCCCTCACGCAGATAAGTTTGGGCAACCTGCATGACCTCTTTCCCATAATAGCCCCCCAGGGAAAGTAAATTCAATTGGAATAAAATCCCGGTGGCACGGATACGTTCCAGCATCACGGATGGCTTGATGTAGGCATAACGTTCCGGATGTGCCAAAATAGGAATATAGCCCGCTTTTCGTAAGGCAAACAAGGAATCATGCCAGTGATAAGGCAATTCCATGTAAGGAAACTCGACTAATACATAGCGATGATTAGGTCGGTTAGGCAAACACAATAATCCCGAAGGAATTAGGCGATCAAAATAATCGTCCAACATGTATTCCGAAGCAAATCCCTTGAGATTGACCTTTTCAGGAATCGTAGATGACTGAACCAAATCAAAAGCCGCTCCTATACTCGCAGGGCTGTTCAGGTAAATGCCCGCGGCCGTATGTGGCGTCGCGATGATTTCCTGAAAACCTAAATCAGCTAAACCTTTTAATAAGAAGGCGCTTTGCTCTAGGTTTTGGGCCCCATCGTCAATGCCGGGAAGGACGTGGTTGTGGATATCCACGTGGATTCCCCAGGGAACGAGTGGAATGGGTTCTTTTTTACGATGAAGCCAGGAGAACATATAATTGTTTAGGTATTTCCCGTGAGCATGGATTTTATGAATAAACCCATAAACTGAAGATTCGTCACGAAGTAGCGTTTTGCTAAGCGGCGGGGTTCTTTATAGAGTCTAAATAGCCATTCAAGCCCCGCATTTTCCATCCAAGTGGGTGTTGATTTTTGTTGGCCCGTCAGCACCTCCAGCGCAATCCCAACCCCTAACATAACGGCTGGTATTCTTCCCTTCATCGTATGCATCCAGCGTTCTTGTTTGGGACAACCCAGCGCCACGAAGACAATAGACGCACCTGATTCTTGGATAAGTTCGGCGTGTTCTTGGTACTCTTCGGCAGTCAGCGAACGAAAAGGTGGCGAATAACAGCCAGCAATTTTCAAGTATGGAAAGTTTATTTCTAAATACGACTGAGCGATGGCTAATTTTTCCGGGGTACTCCCATAAAAGAAAACCGAAATGGCTTCATGGGATGCTTTCTCGAGTAGCGCTTGCATCAAATGCTTCCCAGCGATGCGATCAGGCCGATAGCCATGAAAGAACTGAAAGGACCAAACGAGTGGCATACCATCTAATAAGCGTAAATCAGCATTGCGAAAGATTTGGCTGAATTCCTGATTTCCTTTGGCCTCCATGAGCATGTGCACATTGCTGAGGCATACCATGGTGGAAATCTGCAAGCGAGCTCTCCGCATTAACTCAAAGACCGTATGGTTTAAGTTTTGTGTGGAGAAGGTATAGGAGAATATGGAGTGGATTTTTAAAATTTTAAAAAGTAACCTTTCTTCAAAGACTATTTAAATGACAATTATTATCATTCTGACTAGAATAAAATTATAAACTACACTTAATACTGAGCAAAGGCCAATAATTATTGTCACTTGGTAAAAAACAATATTTATCTAAAACTATATTGCAATAATTTCATTAATTATATGGAAATTAAGATTCAACCACACATGAAATTAATTAACATCGTTACCATTATTTTTTAAACATTTTTGTAAAATCTCGACCAACCTCTTTTCAAAAATCTCTAAAGTAAAATTGGTTTCATACATCTTTCTTCCAGCTCGTCCCATCTTAACTCTCATTTCATCATTTAATATCAATTCTTCCAATTTTAGAGCTAATTCATCAACACTTTTTTGAGGAACTAAAAAACCATTATATCCATGTATAATCATCTCAGGAATTGCACCTTCAAAGGTAGATATTATTGGCACTGAGTATTGCATTGCCTCAAGATTGGCAATTGGAAAACACTCATTATGATAGAAGGTAGGAAGAACAAATATATCAGCTTCAACGAAAGCATTTTCCTTATCAACACCAAATTTCCTTCCTTGATAGGCAACCTCATTCTGCAATCCTAGCTCTTGCAATTTCAATTTAAATTGACTAGCTGAAATATCTCCTTCCCCTCCAATAAATGTACAATGAAAGGGGATTTGTTTATTTTTTAATGCTAAACACGCTTCAAGCAAAACATAAACGCCTTTAGATTCAATCAAATTAGACAAAAATAAAATATTTAATACCTTTTTATTCTTTTCCTTAAGTGGCTCATTAGAACAAAAATCTTTTTTTTCGATTCCATATGGACAAATAAACACATCTGATTCTTTGACGAAAGTGGAGATATCATTATAGAGCAATTTAGATAATAAGATCGTTTTGGAATTATTAAATTGAAGTTGATACATTTTATGCTTTATAAAAGTATCTGCATTTATAAAAACACCTTTATTGTGATAAAAATAAACAATTGGCACACGGTAAATCTTAGTTAAAATAACGATTACCATCTCCTTATACCAGGCTATTCCATTTGAATTAATAGTGATGAAACAAAGTTCAAATTTACCCGTAAATAGAGTTTTAAATACTTTTATCCAAAGAGCAAAAATTTCAAGAATTTTTAATATCCTAATTTTCCCAATATCACCCAAACTATTTGAAGTTGTTAAGTTAATAAAGTGATTGTCAAACCTACTATTAATTAAACGACTTTCTCTAATATTATTCCCAGCTAAAGCAGCACCATGTATCGGTGGAGGTAAATGTATAAGGAAAAGTATCTTAGATTTCATTAATTTTTCTTAAGACTTTAGCAGGATTTCCAGCTATCACTGAATTTTTAGGCATACTTTTAGTAACAATAGATCCTGCTCCTATGACCGAGTTATCTCCTATAAATATATTGCCTACAATCACAACATTAGGAAATATCACTACATTATTACCTATAATAGGAGAACCAGAATTTAAAGATATTTCACGCTGTGAACCGATCGTAACCTGATGAAAGATTGTACAATTACTACCAATTGTTGCACAATCGTTAATTATGATATTGTAAGGGTGTGGTAATCTAATTTTCTTAGAAAACGAATTTCGGGGGAGTTCTAAATGTAAAAATAATCTTAAAGCAAAATTTAATGGGGTTTTAATTAATCTTAAAATGATTAGATTAAATAAACCTAATTTTTGAGTTTGGTAACTGTTCATCTAAAATTAAATATTTTCAGCCAATTCAAATAAAGTGAGACATAACCTGACAGAATTTATTCATTTAATCGACATATTGAATTGATACGCTCTATTATCAATAATATTTTATTTAAAATCCTAGCTTTAATTGAATTAACCTTAACAAACTGACTAATTATGGTTGACTCTAGTTTTACTTGAGATTTAAATTGAAAATTCACTTTATGAGTGATGTCAAATTTCGATTTAAACCGATTGAAACTCTTATATGTATTTGTTGCATTATAATGAGCTATGCCAATATTTTCTATTTTTGAAATAGTAGGATGAATAGAATACAAGCTATTTTGAAATTGGTGAAAACAAAAACGAATTGCCCATGAATTTATATTACCATTCATTTGCTTCATTAGCATCCATGAAAGATCTGACCCCATTTTATTAAATTGAATTTTCTTAAATATATTATATTTAAACGAATTATAGTATCTGCAATCCCAATCAACTCTATCCCACCTATTAGACCAGGTTGCCCACCCCCAAGAAGAAGATCTTTGCGTAAAGTATACATCTTCAGTTGAGTCAATCAAAGGAGAATATCCACAAATAGAAATCACTTTTTCATTATTCTGATAATAATTTAGACCCTGATTCATGAAGTCAAGAAAATTAGAACTTACAATTAAATCATCTTCTAATACGATACAACATTGATACTCATTCAATATTGCAGAAACACCCTCTATTATTGAATTTGCTAGACCTTTATTAATATTTGACTCATAAATTCTCAACGAATTAAATCCAGAAATCCCAGCAATATATTCTCTTACCATTAACACATCTATTTGACTTTCTGCATCTATCCATCCATCTGAAAATATAATTAAATCACTAATTTGTGCCAACGAATTATTTTTCAACGAATCTATGACTTGAATTAATGTATCCAATCTTCTGTAGCAAAAAAGCACAATAGGAGATAGATTATTCAACACCAATTCAAAAGAATATTACCAGTAACAACCATTTTCAACTTTTTCACACCCTTCTATTTTTTCAAATTCACTTGGGAATACAAAATGCTCATTTATGATGTGATCAAATTTCTTGTTTTCAATCCACCTTTTACCTTTTATCCCAAACAAAATCTGAGTTGCACCTCCTAAATGAATCGCACTTTTACCTTTCCGCTTTATGTGCGCAGCTAAAGGAAAACCATAAGCTCCACACCCGATTATTGCCACATCAAAATCTAATTCATCTATTTGGGACTTCATATGATCCAAAGCATCAAACCAATTTGTAAATGGAGAATTATTGTTTGCATAAGATTGGACTGCCTTGATAGTCTGCAACGATTTGAATTGCGGTAACACTCTTTTGTCTTTAAATAAAAGTTCGCGTTTTGCATAATATTGTCTTTCTATCGTATGGCAAAACGGATGTATTACCAATACATTTTTATGCTTTAGATACATTGACCAGGGTTCATCTTGAAAATAAGGCTCAAGCGAAATTAAAGAGACTTTATTTGCATTTTTTAAATGGTTAGCAAGAAAAAATTCCTCAATTCTCCAACTGCCTAACACATCTAGTAACTTCATGTCTTCTAACATTAATTTAGAAAATTGATTAACAGAAGTATCCGAAATCGGAAAAAAACCAGCAACAATCTTAAATGGATAAAAAATTCTTTCCCTTACAAATGCTTTTATAAAAAATGGAAGAAAGGGATATAATACAGCTTTGATTTCGTTAGATCCAAATCGTCCAACAAAAATTGGCTCTTTAAAATCCCAATTATATTTGCCTTGAATATTAGCTTTTTTTTTAAAAAAAATACACGAGAAAATTTGATAAATAATAGTCTGCACTTTTACAAAAATTTAATACCGTATTGAAAAAAAACATCTAGTTTAATTAAATCTTATGTCACTTTGCTGAATTTAAATTCTAGCAATTTCTTTTTAAAACGACCACCAAGAGCCATTAAGAGGAATTTCAATGTTGAAATCAACCCAATCAACTTAACTGAGAATGCAAATGGATGAAAAAATTCACCAACTAGCTTGTCTAATTCATCAGTTGAAAGTGACAAAATATGTTTAACATTAATTCTTAAGAAAGGAAAACCATGGTTTGAAGTTTTGAATCGAATAATTCTCAATTTCTTTTTAGTATCTCTATTAACTGATTCAAATTGGGCTAAATCAATAGTTGAATTACACGATTGAAAATAATAATTTGCAGTAATTGAATTTAAAAATTTACTTATTTCAAAAAAACCTATGTCATTAAAATTTTCGAATAAAACAGGATCCTTAAACGGATTTGAACTCTCTTTAATTATTCTTAAATCTAACTGAGGATTGAATGAAAAAACTCGTTCACAATTAAGTAAATTTCCATATAATAAAGCTGCATAGCCTCCAGCTGAACTACCTAAACAAATTATTCGAAAACCCTCCGTTTCCGTTTTCAAAAATTCATATAATTTTTGTGGGTTATTTATAGTTTCATTAATTCCTGTTAAATACCATTGTTTGTGAATATCACGAACAAAAATATGTTTTTGAGCATTGGAAACTTTGCTATTGCGCCATTCATATTTATCATTTTGAACAATTGACAAATGAAACGCATCATAAGTATTTGGATAATATATATCATGGCTACTAAAATATATAGCACATAAATCACTTTCAAATTTACTATCACCATCAGCATATTCAATTCGATAATTTGCCTTCTTATATTCACTAATGACAGAAGTTGAATGTATTTGAAAAATTACTTTTTCAGCCATAATCCTGGGAACAACAATCTAATATGTATTGAAACAAAATGTCTGATACTCACAAAAAATCCAAAGTGTTTAAATGTATAATAAAAATAAAATATTGGATGACTATTACCCAGGGGTGAGTATAAATTAGCAACTTTTTGCTTAAATGAAATATTTCTCAAACACCATTTAGGTAGTTCCTCATTCCTTTCACACTCCCCAGCATACTCTTCTAAAATAAATGATTTAAGATTATGTTTCCTGATTCTTAGTGCATAATCATAATCCCCAATTGAATGATGAAATATAGGATCCAAATTTCCAATCTTTTCATAAACTGCCTTGGGTATAAGGACAATATTACCATTAAATGTAAAAGCTTCTTGTAAATACCCAGTGGGGAGTAACAAATTACCTTTAATAGAATGTCCGCCATAGGTGATTATATTTTGCCTACTTGAAACTGTACTACCACAAACTGCGGACAAATATTTTGTACTTTCTGCTGCTTTAAGTAATTTATACAATGAATCTTTAAACAAATAAGTATCATCATTTAACCATAAATAAAAATCAAAATCTTTCGTTTTAGACGCAATTTCCCATGCTAAATGCATTCCCCTATTCCAATACAAATTACCGTCTCCGTCTATTAAACAAACATCTGGGAATTGAGAACTTATCGCGCCTGAAGTGTCATCGGAAGATCCATCATCAACTACAAAAACTTTTAATAAATATTCACCCCCTAAACCAATTTGATTAAATAATGCTTGAAGGCAATTTAAAGTTTTCGCCCTCCGATTGTGGCATGTAATTAAAGCAGCGACAGACTTCATTTATTATAATAATTGCTTGAAAAGGGGAAACAATTAAGACAACTTATGAACAAAAATAAAGGGATATGGTTTGACAAACCATTATTTGTGGAACCCAGAACAAAGTACGCTGAAATCAAAATAATTTTAGGGTACCAACTAAACTTCCTGAATACAATAGAAAAATAATCTTTGTAGAAATACAGTAAAATAATTGTTCCGATTATTCCAAAATCTACTATAAAAACAACGAAGGAATTCTCAATTCCTCCAGCGCCCAAATATTCTACTATTTTTAAGTATAGAATACTATTCCCAAACCATAAGTCATAACCAGACAACAAATCAAATGCATTTAAAACGTGTATTCTAGCTAGGGCACTTCCATCAAGTAAATCAAAATTAGATATCCTGCCAAAAAGTTTTAACGAGTCTGTAATAAAATAGGTAATTAGCAATCCGAAAAATAAAGAGATACCAAGGCCTTTTTTAAAATCTTTATAAAAATGGACTGCAAAAACAATCATCCAAATAATAATTGATGCGCGGGCATCAAAACAAATCAGTGCTATAAAGCCAATCATCAAAAGAAACAATCTTAAAAACTTAGGAAATACACTTAAAAGTATTGAAGACATTATTACAGAAACACACAATGCATTATTCAGTGGGTGACCTAGTAAACTATTACTTCTAAATTCTACCTTTTGAATTTCAACTAATTGCCCGAGGCTACCATCATTTTGCCCGAAAATTAAATTCCCCGATGTTTTTTCATAGATTGCTAATAAACATTCAATTATATAAAAAACAATTATCACATTGAATATAACATTTCTAGAAAACCTATCTAACAATATTAAATTATATGAATGCAATAAAGGAATTAATAACAATACGAATAACTCTGTAATTTGATTGCTTTGATTCAATATCAACTTTAATAAAACAAGGAAAGAAAAAGAAATAATTCCCTTTTTTAATGTTACGGTTTCTTTAGAATTCTGAGGATCACGATTGACGAAAACATTAAATAAACCTAATAATATTATTAAGAAAGACCCGTAGGTTACTTTGCTTGAGATATCAAAATAATTAGACAAACTAGATAAGATTATCAAGTAAACTAAAACAGATAAAATAGTTAATATTTTCAACTTTGTTTAAAACCTATTAATTATTACAAATACTAAATAGGTTCTATTAAATTCCTTTAGATAAGAAATTACTTTTTTTGTAAAATTCTGTCATATAAAGATAGATATGATTCCACAACATTTTTAACAGAAAATCTATCCTTAACATTCATATACCCCAATAAAGCCGATTCTATATAAAAATCACTGCTAGTAAATAACGCTAATAATTTATCTGATATGCTATTTGGATTTAGGACGTCTACCAATAATTGTTCGTTATTAATTACCCAAGGCACTGCTCCAGAATTATAACCTCCAATACATGGAATACCTAAAGACATTGCCTCTATCAATACAACTCCAAAAGATTCTTCAAGAGATGGATGCAATAGCAAATGTGAGTCATTTAGAGCCTGAAATATCATTTCATGAGAAGCAAATCCATTAAAATAGACATTTCGAATGTTTAAAGACTTTGCATGTATATAAGCATTGCCATATAATTCAGTACCATTTCCATACAAATGTAATGTAGCGTTCGGTGAATTATCTAAAAACAAATTAAATGCCACCAATGCATTATTTCCATTCTTAAGAGAATCCCATCCATTAAAAATCATAATTATTTTGGGAGAATTAAACTTTTCAACTCTTTTATTTATTTTTAATTTAATTTGATCTATTTTATTAGAAATAAAGACTGGATTAGGAATTATTTCAACTTTTTCGCACCTTGATTGCACGTAATTATACAAATAAGGTGAAGGGGTTGATGCATATTTAACCCTACTTAAATATAATTCTGACATCAATAATCTAAAAAATCGATATAAATTCTTAAAATGCCTAAGAACTTCATGTGCATTATCATGCACTGTTACTAAACAAGGCAATTTTGATTTAATTGCTACACCAGCAAACTCGTATGACCAAAAAGCATGGATAATATCAGGATTTAAAACTTTTATATTATCCAACATTTGTTTTTGCTCGTAGAAAAAAAAATCAACTATTCGTCCAAGTCTAAGTCCGTTCATTCGAAAAGAATGTTTCCTAGATGCTACAACAATCCATGTGAAGTTTTTACAATTAAACAATTTTGTAGAATATTCGCCATCAGTAGCGATTGAAGTAGTAATTACTGTAACAGTATGCCCCTGATTAACTAATTCAGCTAGCATTGGACCAATCCATGGAGCACCATTATATCCCTCTGGCAAATCATTCAACAAATAATTCGGCAATAAAAATGATATAAATGATCTATGAATTGGGGCTAATATTGCGATATGCATTTATGCAATTTAATTTACCAATATGTGCTACCCTCAACGATATTAGAATATTTAGGAGTCTCGCTATCATTAGGACTAACCCAATATTCATTCACCAATAATGAGTAGTTGTAATTAGAATTATAATTTGGATCAAGCCATCTCTTACCTTTAATTCCAAAAAGCAACTGTAAACTCCCTCCTAAATGAATTGCTTTTTTTCCAATACTTTTTACATATGCCGCTAATGGTAATCCATATGCTCCACAGCCAATTAAACAAATATCAAAATCCTTGCGATTAATTTCATTTTTCATAAATTCCAATGCTTCAAACCAATCTTTAAAATCAGTTTGAATGCCAGCATAACTTTGAACAGCCTTAATTGTTTCTAAATCAAATTCCACCAATATTTCGTTATCGAAAAGTAACTTTCTATTCAAATATTGACTTTCTATTGTTTCTGAAAATGGATGTACAACCAAGATTTTTTTGTGTTCTAATGCTTTTGTCCATGGATTATTTGAAAAAAAAGGATTCAACAATTCAAAACCAACTTTTGTGCAACTTTTCATTTTATCACTAAATCTTTGCTCATCATTTAACCAGGAACCTAAAACATCGATATGTGTAATATCCTCAAGCATTAGCTGACAGAATTGCTCAATCTTATCCATTTGAAGCGGATAAAATCCTGCAACAATGTTCATATTCACTAAATTTTGTTCATTCCACCACCATTCAGAAGATTTTCCAGTTATAAATGAAAATATATTCCTATTATTTTCTTTCACACCTAAATATGTTGTTAAACATAATAATTCGTTAGCTCCAAATCGACCAATTAAACATGGGGCATCTGAGGTCAACGTTTCAAAAATTATTTGTGAAGCGACATGAGGATCTTGAATACATTCTGCTTTAGAAATATCTCGCGAACCCATAAAATATTGATACGCTTTTCTGAGACATTTTAATGCAAATATTTGAAAATTATTCATCTAAGTTGAGTATGTTATTGAGTAATTCGCCAGACTCATCTGCTATTATCCAGTTAGTTAAATTAGGATACCCGTGCCAAAAATCTTTAGGAGAAATCTTAATACCATTATTTAATAAAGCAGGCTTGTATGAAAATGAACTTTTACTTGTGATTAATATATCAGCATAAACCAAATGCAAAAAAGAATCCATTGCATTAAATTCTAAACAAAAATGAATATTTTCAAATTGTTTGAACTCTGAAAAATCATCATCATTTCCTTGAGAAAACAAATAAATAGCAACTGGCTTTGGATAAGGTTTAATTGAAGCAAGAACATTTTTCAACACATTGTAGAAGTATTCATTACTTTGCCATCGAATTAACAAATTCGGATTTCTATTTTCTTGCCCCTCAGAAATATCGCCTCGCCGAATGTGAATAGCTATATTCAGAAATTTGTCATCATAAATTAAACGGTCATTCAAACGGGCTGGTGAATTGAAAAACTTTAGTTTCAAAGCATCCATTACACCAAACTGGTCATGGTAACCTTGGTCTTGCTCTGCTTTAAAAATGACTTTTTGACCAGAATATGATGCAATAATCTTTTCTTGTAATACCATTTCGGCACTATTGAATTCATCAAATAAAGGCAACTTTACCACCTTATAGCCAACTTTAATTAAATCATTTACAATTGGCTCGTTTTGACCAAATCCAAGAAATACATCCCAAATTGCGACTGAAAATGGACTATGGGCATATTTTAATCCAAACTTCTTTGCAAACCAATACCCAGCAATCCAATTAGCTATTTGATGCCCAATTCCAGCCCCAATATTAGGGGCAGCAGTGTAATAATTGACAGAGTAATTACTGGACTTTTCCTTAATCAAGAGGTACCGCCAATAACATTTATATAATAAAAAATAAAACGATTTAGATCTAGAAAAATTTATAATTTCAGACCTAACCCTATTTTTAATTTTGGCAAATTGATTAATGAACATAATTTAAATCCTATCATTTAAAGAAAGGATCTTAAACTTAGACAAGATTAGTTTTTTAAAAATCATTTTTTCTTCAGGAGTTAATGTAATAGTCCTAATTAGCCATAAATATGATAACATACCTGCTGATGACACTAAAAACAACCTAATTAAACTATCACTAAAAAACATGAGTGGCAAAAAACCTAAAATAAGTGAAACCCCGAATGCAGAGGCACACTTGAGTATAACTTCATTAAAATATTTCATTTGAGAAACGCCAAGAAATATTTTTGAAATATGAGCTACGTTAAAATATTGAAGGGTCGTAAAAATTATAAAAATTATATACAAAGTATATGCAGGAAACCCAAAATTAAATAATAGAAAAGAGGTAATTATTGGCAATAAATTTAATACCGCATTCGCTTTCTGGAACCTACGAATATTACCCACTGATGAAATTGCATTTGAAAGTGGTATATAAAACTGTTCAATTAAGTTACGTATCAATAGAAGCCTACAAAATAACACAGTATATTCAGGTACATTAGTTAGCCAAAACTGCATAATAAATGGCATTTCAATTATAAAAGGTACGTATAGAATACTCAATAAAAAGAAAGAAATTTTTGTTCCTGTAAATATAGTTTTCAACATACTAACCCTATTTCCGGCACCTTCATATTTATCTAATAAAGGGTTCATGGATTTAGTAAGTCCAACTGAAAAAGTACCTAATTGACCACTTATTTGACTAGATATCGAATGGGCAGCATTAATAACTGTTCCAAAAAAAATGTTTAAAACAATTCCTTGCCCATAATTCGCCAACATACCACTAGAGCTTCCTAACAAAGACCACCCAGCAAATCCGCCCATCTCTTTTAGTAAAGGCTTGTCATAATATTTCCGAGTATGTAAGCGGCATTCCTCGTAAACGCGATGACAATAAATCCTTTTAATAATTAATAATAATACGGATAAGGCTGCCATTAAAACACCATACATCACTAAATGATCAAAAACTGTATGAGTGATGTAAAAAGCGATAGCTAATTTTAAAACTGCTTCAAAAACTCCCAAGATGGCATAAACCATCATATTTTCATGGCTGGTAATCACTGCTTCATAAGGCACCGATATCACGGTAAACACTGTACTGATGACCATGAATTGATAAATAAGTTTGGCTACTTCAATTCGATCTGGCGCAATATTTAATATTCCATGAAAGAAAAAATAACCTGCACATTCTAATAAGAATAACACTAAAATGGCAATTCCCCAGTGCAACAAGGAGCTCATGTTGAAAATCCGTTTAACCCTTTCTAAATCACCTGCCCCTTGCGCAAATGACATAAAGCGCTGAGTCGCCGCAGCCATTGAACTGTTAAGAAAACCCAACATGGAAATTACACCGCCTACCAAATTAAATAAACCAAAATCTGCCACACCCAAGGCGGCTAAAATTAGCCGAGTGGAATAAAGGGATATAAAAACCGTAATAGCCATTCGGATATATAAAATACCCGTATTTTTAGCTACCCGCTTCGCTGCTTCCAAAATTACCTTAAGCTTTAAATTTAGATTGGATTCGTTTCCACATTGAACTTGTACCCTTCTTATCCTCCGCATAATAACCATAGCCGTACCCATAGCCATACCCGTATCCATATCCGTAACCATAGCCATACCCCTTTCCATACATCTTTAAGCCCCTCGGCTTTAATCCATTGTAGATCAAATTAAGCTTATTGAATTTATTGGAGACAAATAATTGCTGGATGAAATCCAGGTAGTTTTTGGTCGTATAATTATGGCGCAACACATACATCGTTGCCTGCGCATGATGCGCGAGTACCTGCGAATCGGTCACGAGTGAGATTGGCGCTGTGTCCATCACAATGTAATCAAAGCGCTGCTTTAATTCCTCCATCATGGATTGGAATGCGTCAGATCCCAAAAGCTCCGTGGGGTTCGGTGGAATCGCCCCAGCTGACATGATGAATAAGTTATCGGCCTGCGGTACCGGCTGAATCACCTGATCCAAGGTCGCTAATTCAATCAAATAATCCGTTACCCCATTCCCCTTTTCCAACCCGAAATATTGACGCACTTTAGGTTTACGTAAGTCCAATTCCATAATCAAGACCGACCGACCGGTCAGCGCGATGGTCGCCGCCAAGTTTCCAGACACAAAGGACTTTCCTTCTCCGGAGATGGATGATGTCACCTGAATCACATTGCCTTTTTCTTGATTCAATCCCAGATAAGCCAAGTTGGTTCGTAACATCCGGAATTGCTCCGCCAAAATCGTTCGCTTGCCCGCCTTCACCACGATGTGCTCCTCAGAGTCTCCTTGCGCTAATTCACCCAAGATAGGCGCCTTCACCCGGCGCTCGATGTCTCCACGGAACAAAACTTTGGGATTATAGGTCTCCTTAAACAAGACGTATAAGACACCTAATCCAATACCAATCGCCAAACCGATTAAATAAATGATGTTCCGTTTAGGTTTAATGGGTGAGGCACTGTACACGGCGGGTTCCACGACCCGACTGTCCGCAATGGCTGAGGCAGATGACAAGGCTGACTCCTCGCGTTTCTGCAACAAGAAGGTGTAAATGGTATTCTTAATGACCTGCTGCCGACTAATCTCCACCAAGGCCTTTTCCTTGGATGGAATCTCCACGAGCATGGCATTGCTTTCTTTGAGCTTATTTTGCAAGTTGGCCTGCGCCGTCTTCAAATTATCGCGAATATTCCCAATGTTCTCCAATATCGAGGGTTTCAGCGCCGCGATCTCTTCGCGCAGCTGCGCCTGTAAATCCGACTGACCACCCGTTACCTTGGAAATACGGGACAATTGTAATTCCGCCTCATATAACTTGCCTAATAATTGGACTAGCGTGGCATCGTTAATGCCCATCAAGGATGGAACTACAGCCGTGCTCGGCTTTTTGGCGGTCACATATTGCTCGATGTCGCTTAATACAGAAAGCTGAATTCCTATCTCGGATAGCTTTTGATCGTGTTCCTTCACCGATTCCAAGAACAATTTCCCTTGTTCACCGATGTTCACGATGCCCTCGCGGGTCTTGTAATTCTTGATGTTTTCCTCTACTTGGCCTAATTCATCCGATACGATACCCAAACGACCTTCTACAAAACGTAAGGTATTCTTCGCCACCAAGTTTTTGTCCTCGATCGCGAATTCATCATAGACCTTAAACAATTGATTGATCACATCGCGCCCTTTGTGCGGCACGATTGTTTCCATACTCAAATAAATGACGGTGGACTTTTTCGTACTCGCCTCCGCCTTTAGACTTGTCAATAATTGCGCTGCCACATCTGCCACCGCATGCGTTTTAAGTAAAATCGTATAGGGCTTCGGCAAATCCTTCGCAGGAACAAAAGCAGGATTCAGCGAAACGTAATAATATTGTCCGTTTAAATAAAGGCGTGAACCCAGTGGATAGGATTTTCCCTGAATGGAGAAACGTTTTTGTTGGAAATCAACATCGACAGGAATTGCTTCGCGCAATGTTTGTACAGAATCCTTTTGCATCGCGATCAACTGAAGCGGCGCTTGCTGGCCATACAACTCACGATCCAAAACATTCCCAATATGTGTTTGTGTCGTATATAGGTTTAAGTCACGAACGACTTGCTCCATCAAAGGACTAGATTGAATGATTTCAATCTCGTTGTCGACAACCTTCTTGTCCCCGAAAATATCGAAAGCGTCCAACATTTGGGCTGCTCCTGCCCCATTCTTATCATCCTTCACGAGCAATTTGGCATTCACCTGGTAAACCGGTGCGGTGTAACGCAGGTAAAAGAAAGAACCCAAGACACTTAAGAGGACAGTTAAGACAAATACAGGCCAAAAAGGTAGATAGGTCTGTGCAATTTGGGTAAATAAATTGCCGTCCTGTGATTGATTCAAATCAAATGAATCATCAAATTCTGATTGCATGAAGTGTTATTTAAAGAAATTATTGACTACGAGTACGAGCAAAGTCGCACTGCTGATGATGGCCGGAAGATAGACCGACGTTTCGCTACCTAGGTAGGATTTCGCTTTGTTGGGCTCTACATAAACCACATCATTGCTTTGAAGGTAAAAATGCTGGGATTGAAATAATTCCATCTTGTTTAAATTGACACGATGAAATTCTTTCTTTCCTTCATTTTCATGTATAACGAGAACATTGTTTCGATTTCCATAGGCCGTTAAATCTCCGGCCATGCCCAGCGCTTCCAGCACTGAAATGCGTTCATTGGACACATTAAAGGTCGATGGACGCACCACCTCACCCAAAACGGTCACACGGTAATTCATAAAACGGATGCTGACGATCGGATCTTTTAAATACGGAATAAGTGCAATTTGAAGCGCTTGTGTCAGTTCCGATTTTGTCATTCCTTTTACCGTCAACTTTCCAATTTTAGGCAATTGTATACTACCTTGATTATCAACGAGTAAGCCAGGCGTTACCGATTGTGTCATGAAGTTGGCCCCCGCCGCATTGTTGGCCGGCACCGCATTAACACTATTGAACAACGCGGAACTTTGAGGATCAGAACTACTGATTCCAACAAACAAAATGTCTCCGGTTTGAATGCTTGGCTCGTAAGAATGTTGAGCCAGTGTGAGGGTGGTGTCTTGTTGGCCTTTAAAATAAGCCAACTCACGATTAATACCACAGGATCCTAAAAATATTGCGATGGACGCAAATAGGATAGCGTTTTTTAAATGCATAAAGTATTGATTAGTAGAACACGGCTTCGCCGCCTTGAGTCACACGATAGGGCTAAAAAGAACGCCGCAGATGACAAAAGGATTTTCAATACTCAAAAGAATAATATAGGAAGAAGAAGATACGTCAATAACCGTTTTAACATAAATAGGACTCAGAATCACAGAATAGCCAAAATGACCGTTAGATAAATAAAAAATTGTTATAACCCGTATAACATATTATAGCATATATGACATATTATATTGGTTTAACATTTAACTCAACCTGTTCTATCATTTACACAATTTACTATGGCAATTATCTCAAGTGTAATCCTTGCCTTAACCTTAGGTGTTACGATTGGCATAAATTTCAAGCGTTTCATAAGGAAAAATAGCTCAGCAACCGCGCAAGTAGCTGTTGAAAATGAGCCTACTAACGAATCCAAAATTCTTATGCCTTATTTTGATACCTTAGAAATAAGATTTTTAAAAAGAATTTTGACCAGTGAATCCAGGTTACTCTCCGTGGTAGAGGCCAATGAAATATTGCGTATTGAGCGTCTTTCTAAAGAAAACCAACGCCAACGCCGACATCTCTTTCTAAAGGATTTGAATATGAAATTAAAGATGATTTACAAGGTTCCAGAATGCATTGAGCGTCAGTCGACAGAACTGGACCGGAGATCAAAATACTATTGTTTGCACAAGGATATCAGTAAAGAATCAATCGAAGATCTATTAATTGAAGATAATTAACATATACCGTCGAAAACCGTTAACTAAATCATTTAAAACACTTAAATAAGTGATTAACATATTTCACCTATTTAGCCAGCATACAAACAAACGAATATTTCATGCTAATGTCACAAATATGCCATTGTAAGCGATACCGTACTATGTCAAATTTGCGGCATGGAATCAAGCAAAAAAGAGATCAGCAGAAAAGTAGGAGCCAATATTCGAGTCATTCGATTGGCTAAGGGCTTGACCATCGAGAAACTCGCTTCTGACGCGAACATGGAATATACGCAGCTAAGCAGAATCGAGCTTGGCCAGATTAATACCAGTTTATTTCAAGTATACAAAATAGCACAGGCGCTGGATGTCAAAATGTGTGAATTATTCCAGAACATCTAAAAAAAACCTCCCTGAATCTCAAGGAGGTTTTAAATAATCCTAGTTCTAATTTTTTCTATGTCGCGACCGGGAAATGCTAGCATTCCTACAATCGCTCACACCGAAATATTATCCGGCAATTTACAAAAATCCTATTTATTCTTTGCTGACATCCATCAGGATAGGTTCTATTAATTAAATTTTATCCTTAATATTACCGCAAAATATCTTTGACCTATGGGTCAACGATTAGATGCATAAGCTTAGTTCTATAAACATTTTTCATTGGCTTTTATTTGCCTTCTTTTTTGTTTCTTGCAAAAAAGACCAATTACCTATTGCCCCAAACGTACAAACCAAAGAAGCCATCAATCCGCGCGCAGCATCCGTAACCCTACAAGGTTCTAACGCTTCGGAAGACCTCCTTGGTATCACCGAACGTGGATTTTATTATGCCGACCACAACAAACCCGAAGAACTGCTGAAGCATAAAGTCAATGCAAGTGCCGGCATTGGCGACTTCGCAGCCCTCGTGACAGGCCTAACAGCCGAAACACTTTATTCGTTCGTTGCCTTCGCCAAAAACTCCGAAACAACGACGCTCGGCACCATCAAAACCTTCAGCACACGCGAATACACGCTGCCCGAGGTCAGCACGGATCGAATCAAAAACGTCTACATTAATTCCTGCCAGGTGGCTGGTATCGTCGGCTACGATGGCGGTAAATTTGTTTCCGAGCGAGGCTTTTGTTTTAGTACGAAGCCCAATCCAACTGTTCAAGACAATAAGGTTCCCAGTGGTTTTGGCGAAGGACCTTTTGACAACCTACTTCCCGGGCTGAATGCGAATACAAGCTATTATGTGAAATCCTATGCCATCAATGCGCTTGGCATAAGTTATGGTGACGAATTAAACTTCACAACGAATAATTTTAGCCCGCCCATTGTTTCGAGCAACAGTGTCAATGACGTGACTAATACCACAGCCAATCTAAACGGGGAAGTTTTAGACAATGGAGGTGACATCATCACCGAACGCGGGTTTTTATTATGCCCCGACAAAGAGGATTTGAACGATTGCCAAAAATTCATCATCCCGGGTAATGTAGGAGCGTACCGTTTGGTGGTCACCAACTTAAAAACAAACGTCTTGTATTACATGCGTGCCTTCGCCACCAATAAAAAAGGGACAGCCTATGGGGCTCCCATTCCCTTTACGACCGGAGATTATACCTACGCCAGCGTGAAAACCGTTTCTGTGAGCGATATAGCCATTCATGGTGCCGTGCTCACAGGAACCGTCACAGCAGAAGGAAATACGCCGGTAACAGAAAAAGGTTTCTGCGTGAGCATCGTCCCGAATCCGACGATCAACAACTTGAAATTCCCCGTGGCAATCGGGAAAGGCCCCTTCAGTTATTATTTGGCAAACCTATCCGAAAACAAAACCTATTACATCGTTGCCTATGCGATCAATGGCAAAGGCGTCGTTTATGGGTCAGCTATTTGCTTTAAAACAAAATCCAGTTTGCCTGTTGTCATCACAGATCCGACGGCGCCCGTAGCCCCAACAAACCCCTCGGCCGAAACCATAAAGATAGGCGACTTTCATCAAGGGGGTGTGATTGCGTATTTCTTTAAAGAAACGGACCCAGGCTATGTACGCGGAGAACAGCATGGATTTGTGGTAAGTCCGGAAGATGTGAGTAAATCCACGTATTGGGGATGTCAAGGCTTTTCGATTACCAAAGCCCGCGCGGAATACATCGGTTCCGGAAAAATGAACTCCGCCGAAATTGTTCGCATGTGCGGAACGCCAAACTCCGCCGCCAGGTTATGTGCGAATTATTCCTACGGTGGCTACACGGAATGGTTCTTACCAAGTAAAGATGAGCTGAATCAAATCTACTTACAAGCTGATAAAATTGGCGGAATCGACAAAACAGACCTCTATTGGTCTTCCACCGAATACATGGGTACAACAATCACCGATCAAAACATCGCTTGGTTACAATTATTCATTGACGGTTCCTACCGGGAAGCACGCAAAAACGAACTCTACCGCGTTCGAGCGATTCATTACTTTTAGTCGTATCTCTTTGGCAATCCTTTTGTAGAGACGCGATACCTCGCGTCCAATCACATTACCTTTTGTAGAGACGCAATACCTCGCGTCTAATCACATTACCTTTTGTAGAGACGCAATACCTCGCGTCTAATCACATCACCCTGTTGTGACGCGACACCTCGCGTCTTTGGCAGAACCCAACATTTTTAGACGCGAGGTATCGCGTCTCTACTATTTTGTCCAATATTTTATACCTTTACAAACCTTTAAAATATGACTATGAAAAAAAGAATACTCCTATTCGCATTCCTAACCATCAGTGCCATCTCAATCATGTCACTGCGCAAAAGCCCTGCCAAACAAGTCGCTATCGACGGACCCGCAGAGAAAACCTATACCCAATATTGTGCCTCTTGCCACGGCGAGAAAGTGGAAGCTTTCGTTGACCGTCAATGGAAACACGGCAATAAAAAAGAACAAATCATCGCCAGCATTTCTGGCGGCTATCCAGAATTAGGCATGCCTACCTGGAAAGAAGTCCTAACGGCACAAGAAATCGAGAAATTAGCTGATTTAATCGTTGAGAATTTAGCGGGCGTGGAGCAATATAAATTTGCCAACAAGCCTTCGAGCAACATCTTCAAATCGGATGGCATGACGATTCAATTAGACACGATCGTGACAGGTTTAGACAGCCCTTGGGGTTTTGCTCAATTGCCAAACCGCGATTATTTAATCACAGATCGTGCTGGTAAATTGTATTTGGTCGATCAAAAACAAAACAAAACAGTCATTACTGGAACCCCTGCTGTGATGGCTAAGGGACAAGGAGGTTTATTGGACATCACCCTGCACCCAGCTTACGAACAAAATGGTTGGGTTTACATGTCATATTCTAAATTCAGAATAGAAGCTGGACAAACAGAAACTACAACGGCCATCGTACGTGGTAAAATCAAAAACAACCAGTGGATTGAATCACAAGAAATTTTTGAGGCGAAACCTTATACGAAAACCTTCCACCACTTCGGATCTCGTTTGGCATTCGATAAAAAAGGATTCCTTTTCTTCAGTGTAGGCGAACGCGGCATGGAAAAAGTATTCCCACAGGCTTTGGACAATGACAATGGAAAAATTCACCGCATCAAAGACGATGGTAGCATTCCGGCAGATAATCCTTTTGCCAAAAGCGCACATCCATCGGTTTATTCGTATGGCCAACGAAACCCTCAAGGCTTAACGCTAAACCCAAGCACAGGGGCTATTTGGGAAACAGAACACGGTCCACGCGGTGGCGATGAAATCAACATCATCCAAGCAGGCAAAAACTACGGTTGGCCTGTCATCTCCTATGGCATCAACTACGATGGCAAACCGATCACGGCGATTTCGAAAAAAGACGGCATGGAACAACCCATCTCGTATTGGATTCCTTCCATTGCACCTTCGGGATTAACTTTCGTGGTTGGCGATAAATATCCTGCTTGGAAAGGCAATTTGATGGTGGGTTCATTGCGTTTCAACTACCTAAACCGTTGCGTCATCAAAGACAACAAAGTCATCAAACAAGAAAAGGTATTAGTCAACCTAGGTCGCATGCGAAATGTGAAACAAGGCTCAGACGGTTACTTGTACGTGGGGACAGAAAACCCGGGTATGGTCTTCCGACTAAGACCTTTATAATTCTTCAAAAAAAGCCTGATTCGTTCAGGCTTTTTTTTTGGCCACTCATCCTAATCTTGTTGGCCATGCAACGCATTCATCGGAAATTGCATCTCGTATTTTTCATTAATTAATTATTCAATCCGCCTACATGCGTTTCATACTTTTATTCTTACTCATTTCCAGCACCGCTTTTGCACAAAATTCCTTGCAATTTCACTTGCAGGATAACAACAAGCAACCTCTCCCCTTTTCAACAGCCATCCTAAAGAAATTGCCGGACTCATCGCTCTACAAAGGCTTTTTGACCGACGAAAATGGCTTAGGTAAAATCAATAAAATCCCCGCGGGCAACTATGTGCTACAAGTCCAATCCACGGGTTTTACGAGCAAAAAACTGAGCTTACCCAGCATTACTGAAACATCCCAAATCGACCTAGGCATCATAAGCCTCTCGCCATTGACCAAAGAATTAGCAGAGGTCGAAGTGCGGGCAACAAAACCACTCATCGAAAAAAAACTGGATAAAACCATCGTCAATGTGGAGAACTCCGCCATGGCCGCGGGAAATACAACCATGGAAGTATTGGAGCGTTCTCCAGGGGTCATCGTCGACAAAGACGGCAACATTTCCCTGCGTGGAAAATCAGGCGCGAAGGTCATGATCGATGGAAAAATCTCTTATTTGACCGGAACGGATTTGGCCAATTATTTACGCAATCTTCCCGCCGACCAAATTTCTACCTTGGAAATTATGACCAATCCTTCGTCGCGCTATGATGCCGCAGGAACCGGTGGAATTATCAATATCAGATTGAAGAAGAATGCGAACATCGGCATGAACGGTTCCGCGAATGCCACCTTAGCGCAAGCCTATTTCCTACGTCAAGCCTTAGGAGCTAACCTGAATTACCGAAATAACGGTTGGAACTGGTTCGGTAACGCCTCCGTGGGCCAGCGACCAAACATGGAACGCAACTATTTATTGCGCAGATTCACGGCCCAACAAGAGAACTGGGAACAAAGTTTTCGCTATGCCAACCAAAACAAAAATGCACAAATTAAAGGCGGTGTCGATTGGTATTATTCACCCAAAACGACCTTTGGCATATTACTTTCCGGAGGATACAATTACAACAGTTTAAACGACGGGCTGAACCAAACGGTTCAGATGAACAGTCAAAATGAAGTCTTGTCACGCCTCGACACCTACAACTCTTTGGAAAACCCGTTCTTCAATTATGCCGCCAATTTCAATTTCAAACATACCTATGACTCCACAGGGCGTGAATTAACGATTGACCTGGATCACGCGCGGTTTGTGGATGAAAGTCAAAACAACTACCGATCACGCTATGTAAATGCACTTTTTCTACCCGTAATGCCGGACTACTCATTATTGCGTACCAATTCCGCATCGTACATCAATCAATATTCCCTGAAGTCAGACTATGTCATCCCATCTTTTTTAAAGGCTAAGTGGAGCATGGGTATGAAATCCTCTTGGGTACAAACCGACAACGATTTGCAGTTCCGATCGAAATCGGCACAAGCGGCCTACTACAATTTCTTAACGGGCCAAAGTAATCGCTTTGTCTATACCGAACAGATCCACGCCTTATACCTGAATACCGAAAGGGCGATTGGGAAATGGAGTTACCAAATTGGGCTTCGTGGTGAGTGGACCCTTGCGGATGGAACCTCATCCGCCTACACGGGTGAAGCCGACATGACCTTCCACCGGGATTATTTGCAGATTTTCCCGAGTGCCTTCTTACAGTATGAAGCCTCAAAAAAGCATACTTTGGGCATGAATTACAGCAGACGGATCGACAGACCGGGTTATTCCGATCTAAACCCCTTTGTCTTCTTCTTAGATAATTATACCTACAATGTGGGAAATCCAATGTTGATGCCCCAACTCACCAATTCATTCGAATTGAGTCACACCTACATGGGTGGAATTTCAACTACGTTGGGTTATAGCCACACGGATCAGGTGATTACCCAACTTTTGAAGCAAGAAGCCGAGACGCGCAAGACCTTTCAGACGACGGCCAACATGGCGCAGCGCGTTACCTATAGCCTAGGAATCTCCCTACCGATCCCGATCAAGAATTGGTGGACAAGCAACACGGATATCTTTATAAATCGGGCGGAATTGACAGGAAGCGTTTCCACTGCAAACATCAACACGGCCGGAAACATGTTCTACGTTTCCTCGAATCACACCTTTACACTTCCCAAAGACTACAAAATTGAATTTGGTGGAAATTACTTCACGGGTGGACTCGAAGGCGCCTTTTTATTCGGTGCAGGAGGATCTTTGAATATGGGAATTCAAAAAACCATCATGAAGAAACGTGCGACCATCCGATTGAATGCACAAGACATATTGTACACATCGAACCCACCGGTAACCATTAAATATGCAGATTTGGATGTATTAGTTCGCCCGAAAAACGATTCACGCGTTGTCCGTTTGAACTTCACTTACCGATTTGGAAATGCTGCCATAAAAGGTGCTCGTCAACGTTCCACGGGATTGGACTCCGAAAAAGGACGTGTTAAAGGAGCGAATTAATCCTCCTCACCGGCTTCGTCCTCGTTGACCGATTTCCGATTTTTAAGACCCGAATTTTTCTTTGAGCTGAGTTTAAACGCCAGGCCGATGTAGAAAATTCGGGTTTCTTTTTTCTTTTTCAGATCATTGACAAAACCAAATGGCCGCGAATCGTACACCGTCTGTTGCGTATTAAACACATCATTCAAGCGGGCATTCAATACCCAGAATTTCCATTCTTGCCTGAAACCCAAGTCCACGGTATAAAACCCTTGAATAATACCTAAGGGATGAATTTGGGCCGATTGATAGATGGCACTCAACTGCACAGATGCCTGCGGTGAAAGATTCCAAATTTGGCTTAAACGCCCATTCCAACTCCAGCGATTCAGGTTTAAGGCTTGATCTTTTACCTGACCTTGCAGATCCGTTTGGTACAAGGAGCTCGTCACATTCACCTTCCAATTTTTCATCGGACTGATCGAAGTAATGTTTTCTAGTCCCCAAGTCTCCGAATGCGAGATGTTCTCAAAGCGTGTCAACGTCGTGTCTCCATCCATCAAGGTTCGCACTCGACCCACCAATTGATTAACCCGACGGTAAAAAACCTGATTCGTCGTATGCAAAGTCCCTACATCCAAGGAATGTTCCATTTCGACCAAATATGTTCGCTCCGGCTGCAACATCGGGTTCCCCGACTGCAAATTCAAGGGATCCGCAAAAGAAATAAACGGGTTCAAGGCCTTAAACGATGGTCGATTGACCCGAGAACTAAGGCGCAAACCCAGCTGCTGGTTTTTCGTTAATTCTTTTTCCAATGAAAACGAGGGAAATAGCTGCACATAATTCAAATTAGCCTGCGTTGCCTCGGCACGTAAACCACCTTGAAAATCCCAGTTTTTACCTGCGTAGCGGGCCGCTCCATAAATCGCTTGAATGCGTTCAACATAGGTAAAAGCATTGCTTCGTTTGGTATCTAATTCCCATGTTCCCTTCAATTTTTCATAGCGAAAACCCGTATCAAAGAAGCGTTCTGTCACCTTAAATCCATAATCGAGGCGCAGTTTCTTGGACCATTGAGTTTCCCAGTCTCCTTGCAAAAGCAAGGTGTAATTCGAACTAAGCGCCGAAGATTGTTCAATCCGATTAGGAAAATTCGTGTTGGGGATATCGAAGCCATCATAGAAATAGCGCTGCGTGAAATCGTTTTGATCAGAACCCATGTTTCGAATCCATAAAAAATCAAGGTGTGCCGTTGTCTTTTGTTTGGCAATCGTTCCCAAAGAAATCAACACATCCATACCCCGATCATCGCCTCGCTTATCGGCATCACGGATGTAATAGCGATCCGCTGAACGTATAAATTGGGATAAATTTTGCCTGACTTCATTATTATGATCTTTCGAATACCGCGTGATTAACTGCATGCCTAAACTCCAGCGGGGATTCAAGCGATATTCGAGTTGGCTTTGCAAGGCATGGTTATAATCTCGATTCACCTCAAAGGTTTCCTGTTGGATTTGGGCTAAGCCATAGAGGCTCGAATTCTCCCGGTAAAGTTGTTGGTAATTATCTCGTATCGACTGTTTGAAATTATAATCAAACGCATAGGTCAAACGTTTATAACCATTGCCATAGCGGGCCGAAAAGGCCATTTGATCATGTGTTCCCCATTGCAAATTTGCCTGCGCTTGCTTGAAACCTTTGCCTTTTTTCAAGACAATATTCAAGATTCCGGAGCTCCCTTCTGCCGAATATTTTGCTCCTGGGGAGGAAATAATTTCAATGTAATCGATGCGATCAGCCGGAAATAGACTCAGCGCATTCGCTCTGGAAGAAGCCAAAATCCCCGAAGGTTTTCCATCAAAATAGATGGTGAGGCTTTGGCTACCGCGGTATTGAATGGTTCCATCACCCGCCACATAAATGGAAGGAATATTGGCAAGCACATCCTGTAAGTTTCCGCCTAAATTGGTCAGATTCGCACTCGGATAAAAGACTTGCTTTCCATATTCCGGCCTACTGGCCTTTACCTCAACATTGCTGAGCGTGTCAACCTGTGCCGAAACATGGAGCGAAACGAGGAAAAAAAAGAGTAAGCTAAGCTTCCGCATCAGCCGAAAAGGTTTCATTATCCTTGGAATAATAATAAGCCTTTAATTGAGCAACGCCTCGTTGGTAATCTACCTTCACCACCTGCACCCGGTGAATCGGCTGGCCTGTTTTTTCAATCAGATCCTGAAGTAACACGGCCTTTTGATCCGGTTTGACTAAAGCAAGGTTTTCGTAGGTTAATACCTGAAAGTTCTCGTGTGTCAGCGTTAAGAATCGGCCTAACAGGAAGGTCACGCCTACCAGCAGTGAATTAGCTAAAATCAGCATCGCGTAATTCTCGAGTGACGCGATGGAATTGATGATACCTAGCGTGACAACGAGGAAAAAATAACCCATTTCCCCGATCGGCACGGTAACCGTCCGGTAACGAAACATGGAGAACATCGCAAAAAGACCAAAGGCAAATCCAAACTTCAAGTCGGCCGCTGCCAACAAAAAACATAGCACAAATAAGATGGAATTGAACAGAAAAA
The DNA here is from genome assembly GCA_017984215.1 of Cytophagaceae bacterium. GTDB lineage: Bacteria > Bacteroidota > Bacteroidia > Cytophagales > Spirosomataceae > Aquirufa > Aquirufa regiilacus. The sequence continues at coordinate 15,835 of JAGOAA010000007.1, read as the reverse complement.
AGGTAAATACGAAGTCCTTATTCTTGTATTGCGGGTAATATATGAATCGGATGACCAAAAAGGTAAAAAACAAATTGATCAGAAACCGGAGTGCAAAAAGTTCAATCATGGAAGTTAAATTTTTCAAATGTACGGAAATAATTAACCGCTTCGTATTCTGCCTATCGCATAAAATTTAATCGTCGAAATCTTGGCATTGATGGGTCCTCGCTCCTAAGCCGTCGATAATGATGAATGTCATACGAAACACGCGAAGAATTATCCTGATAAAAACTTAAATTGCATCTATTAACCCTGAAGAAATATGCAATCGAAAATGAAACGAAATGAATTCCTGAAATCCATGGGATTAAAAGGAGCGTCCTTATTAGCCGTTTATTGTGGGGCAAGTGCGCTAAGTTCTTGCGAAAACGAGGCTTTAACGCCGGCATCCGCGGTTGATTTTAGCTTAGATCTTTCAAATGCATCGTATGCTGGTTTGAACACCGTAGGCAAATATGTCATTTACAATCAGATTGTCATTGCACGTGTTTCATCCACAAGTTTTGCTGCAGTTACCCAAATATGTACACACGAGGGAAAAGCACAGGTGATTTACAATGGAAGTAAATTCTATTGCAATGCGCATGGAGCAACGTTCAGTACGACAGGCACGGCTTTATCCGTGACAAGTAAGGCCTTAACGACGTATCAAACCGCTCTAACGGGCACAACACTCCGGGTATATGCGTAACCTATTCATAGCATGTGTTCTTTTTTTGGGGTCTATTCCGCTTCATGCACAGGATGACCTGATGGCCATGTTGGAAAAAGAGGATGCCAAACAAACGAATTACACCTTGGCGACTTTTAAAGCTTCCCGATTGATCAATGGTCAAACTGTGGAGACGATTGCGAAACAACACCTCAATTTCTGGATTTCGCACCGCTTTGGGGCGATTAATTCGGGCTTTATCGATAATTTTTTGGGTTTGGATGAGGCACGGATTCGACTCGGTTTGGAATACGCGATTACGGATCGCTTGCTTGTAGGAGCAGGTCGTTCTACCATCGAGAAAACCTACGATAGCTATGTCAAATACAAAGTAATTCGCCAATCCAATAAGATGCCTGTGACGGTGACGGCGTATGGGAGCATCGCGAGTAATACGATGAAAACGGGCTACACGATGGAATCAGGGACGGTGATGCGCTTCAACAACAATTTACAGCGGCAGACATTTATGGGCCAATTATTAATTGCCCGAAAGTTTTCGGACAAATTATCTGTGCAGTTGATGCCAACCCTCTTCCACAATAACCTTGCGGAAAATATCTACATGGAAAACACGCAGGCCGCGATGGGATTTGGAGGACGTTATAAATTGAGTAATCGACTCAGTGTTTCGGCAGAGTATTATTATAATTTAATCGAAAAAGAGGAATACGAAGAGGCTGCAGGCCAAAAATACCCTTACCACAATTCATTGGCGATCGGATTCGACATTGAAACTGGCGGGCACGTGTTCCAGTTGCATGTGACAAATTCTCGTGGCATGATTGAGAAACATTTTATCGGCCAAACAATCGGTACCTGGCAAAACGGGGATCTTTTTTATGGCTTCAACATGGCGAGAACCTTTAGCTTCGAACCCAAAATCAAAAAATAATGCGCAATCTTTTCATATTAGCATTTTGCCTGGTAGGACTATCAGCAAACGCCCAATTATACGCCACCCAAACGGGTGAAGTATCCTTTTTTTCCAAGACACCCATGGAGGATATCGATGCCGTCAATAAACAAGTGGGAAGCATTATTAATTCAGCAACAAATGAGGTAGCTGTTCAGATGCGTGTAACAAATTTCATCTTCCCGAATAAGTTGATGCAAGAGCATTTTAACGAGAACTATTTGGAGACAGATAAATTTCCTTCAGCGACTTTTAAAGGAAAAATCAAAGAGAACGTTGACCTCAAAACGCCCGGAACCTATGCGGTAACTGCGGCAGGAACAGCGAACATTCATGGAATTTCAAGACCCGTGGAATTAAAAGGAAGCATCGTTTCAAACGGCAAGACCTTACAGCTAACCTGCACCTTTGATATCCGTTTAGATGAATACAAGATTGATATCCCCAAAATTGTCTTTGCCAAAATTGCGGAAGTGGTTAAGGTCAAAGGCTCCTTTCAGTATAATCTACGCTAGATGAAAAGATTCGTATTTTTCGGAATGTGTCTATCGCTTTGGGCGTGTTTGGAAGACAAGAACATCGAGATTATCCCACGAGAAAACAAGGTCGATTCTGTTGTCACCGAGGTGCCTAGCACGAATAGCACCTGTGATACGATGGCGATATCTTTTGACAAGTCGGTTTGGCCTATATTGAACACCAACTGCGTTTCTTGCCATAATGCAAGTAATCCATCAGCGGGCGTGGATCTTTCTACCTATGCCAAGATTCAAACCTATGTGAAAAATGGCAAACTGTACGGATCCATCACACACGCCCTAGGTTATAAACCCATGCCCTCGGCAACAAGTAAATTAAGCAGCTGCGACATCACGATTGTTCGAAAATGGATACGCGGATCCGCGCCGAGTGGAAATATTTTGGTGGACCTTAACCCAGCCAATCCCGTAAACCCTGTCGTAGATGTGCCGGTCGTTAAACCGCCGATTACTGTTAATTGCAGCCCAGACACAGTTTATTTCAAACAAAAGATATTACCCTTGTTGGTCTCCAACTGCGCCATGAGCGGATGTCACGATGCCATTTCAAAGAAAGATGGGGTTATATTAACGGATTATGCCAACATCATGCGCGAAGTCAAAATCACGAATCCGGCGGGAAGTGATTTATATAAATCCCTGATTGAAACAGGTGAGGACCGGATGCCGCCGGCGGGTCCGCTTTCGACCGAAAACATTTCGAACGTGTTAACTTGGATTAAGCAGGGAGCGAAAAACAATTCATGTGATGCTTCCGCGAGTAATTGCGTGACGACAAATGTCAGCTTCAAAAATGTTATTCAACCTTTGTTGGCCACCAACTGCACGGGTTGCCACAGTGGGACACGCCCATCGGGGAGCATTGATTTGACGACCCATGCGAATGTGCAGAAATACGCAGCCAATGGTCAATTGTATGGATCCATTGTGCATCAAACAGGCTATAAACCGATGCCCTCGGCGAGTGTTAAATTAAGTACGTGTGAAATAGACCAAGTAAAATCATGGATCACGGCGGGGTCATTAAATAACTAACACATGCAAACATTGATACAGGATTCAACTGTCGAATGGACCGATTTAGGTGCAGGAATTAAACGAAAAATCATGGCCTATAATGATAGCATGATGCTTGTGAAAGTGGCTTTTGAGTCGGGGGCTGTAGGTGTTTTACACCAGCATCCCCATACGCAGGCATCCTATGTTTCCAAAGGTGTATTTGATATTAGCATAGATGGAGTAACAACGCGCTTATATGCGGGGGATGTCTATTTTGTTCCCTCCGAATTAATTCACGGCGCAGTTTGTATTGAATCCGGTGAATTAGTGGATGTTTTCAGCCCGATGCGCGAAGATTTCGTGTAATTAGGTCGGCAGGGTGATAGGTCGGCAGGGTGTCCACCCAAAAACTGATTTTTCAGTTAATTTCATTGGCTTAAACTTTCCTTTTCGCGATTTATCAATAAATCGATATACGTTTTCATATAGTTGACCGTTGTGTAACGCTGCCGGGATCTGAAGACCCCGGCAGCGTTTACCCCGGCTATACGTTAATCGAATCGTAAACGATAACTTTCTTCCATAAGTGTGAATTGTTTTTCACGAATTCCAAGTGAATCGGATGATCCTGATAGACCTTTTGGCCAGCCTCATCATCGAAAAACATGAGTTCTGAGACATCCCAAGAAGTATCTACGACATCGCGCTTTTCGGTAGACGCGAGCGTACCAATGTGAATCTGTTTGATTGTAGGGATACCTTTCAAGGTTTTTAATCCCGCAATTAATTGTTTTTTATCCGCTTCTGAATTGGGGTTGTTCAACCAGAAAAACACGTGATGCAATAAAGGTTTTTCGGCAGAAGTTTGGGAACCTACGAGACCCACAAGAGGCGTTGCAGCTAAAAATGTTCTTCTTTTCATAATTTAATAGGCTATCTTTAAAATTGAATCAGCAAGAAACAAAGACTTGCAGATTTTTAAAAGCATTTATCTATCAAAATTATCCCCATGAACTACAAAGAAGTTCAAGATTCTGAGACCACCTATACCGAGTTAATGATTCCCTCTTATGCCAATTTTGGCGGGAAGGTACACGGAGGAATTATCCTATCCTTATTGGATAAAGTTGCCTACATCTGTGCTTCCAAGCACAGCCATCAATACTGTGTGACGGTTTCCGTGGAAGGAGTCGAATTCAAAAGTCCGGTTGAAGTGGGTGATTTGGTAGAGATTAAGGCATCCGTTAATTATGTGGGGCGGACCACGATGATCGTAGGCATGCGTGTCGAGTCATTTAACCCGCGCGATGGCATTGTCCGACATACAAACTCCTGTTATTTCACCATGGCGGCGAAAGATGAACATGGAAATCTAACCGAGGTTCCCGGCCTGAAATTAACAACCGAAACGCAGGTGAGACGTTTTTGTGAGGGCAAGATTATTCGCAAATTGTCGCAAGAGAAAAGTGAAATCTTGAAATCCGATTTGGCCTTAGCCGAAATGAAAGAACAATGTGCGCAGGAACGCTGTTCGATCACCATCTAATTCAAGTAAATTTTGATGCGCTTGGTCTTTAGCTGTTATAAACCGATAACAAGCTATGAGTCAAGTACATGAATCCTCCCGCAGAACCTTTCTGAAGAATGCGGCATTATTAACATCAGCGGCGGCATTTCCCGCTTTCATCTCCAAAAATTCAGGCGACAAAGTCAATTTGGCCTGCATCGGAATAGGAAACCAAGGGGGATTGGATGTCATGTCCTTATACAATACCGGTCTTTGTAATATTGTCGCGCTTTGCGATGTGGACATGGGGGCTCCCCAAACCTTGAAGGTTTTGGAAAAATTCCCAGATGTGCCACGTTTTCAAGATTTCCGACAATTATTTGATAAAATGGGCAATCAATTCGAGGCCGTTTCGATCGGTGTGCCGGATCATTCCCACTTCCCTATTACGATGATGGCCTTGAGCATGGGCAAACACGTGTTTGTGGAGAAACCGATGGCGCGTACCTTTCATGAGGTTGAATTGATGATGGCTGCTGCACGCAAACATCCTAATTTGGTTACCCAAATGGGAAATCAAGGTCACTCGGAAGCCAATTATTTCCAATTTAAAGCTTGGAAAGAAGCGGGCATCATTAAAGATGTGACTGCGATGACTGCCCATATGAATTCCCCACGTCGTTGGCATAGTTGGGACCCCAACATCAAAAAATTCCCTGCAGCAGAAGCGATTCCAAGCACTTTGGATTGGGACATTTGGCAAGGTGTCGTTTCGCCAAATCATGATTACCAAAAAGATTTCGTTAATGGGCAATGGCGCTGCTGGTTTGACTATGGCTTAGGCGCTTTGGGAGACTGGGGAGCACATATCATGGACACGGCACATGAATTTTTGGAACTGGGATTACCTACGGAAATTAATATGTTGCGTGCAGATGGACACAATGACTTCTTTTATCCGATGTCGTCGACAATTCAGTTTAAATTCCCATCACGCAAAAATATGCCAGCGATGGATATTACCTGGTATGATGGGGTCAATAATATCCCTCCGGTACCTGCTAATTATGGCACCACGGAATTAGATCCAAACATTCCACCGGCGAGTAATGGTAAAATCCAGCCCGCGAAATTGAATCCTGGTAAAATCATTTACAGCAAAGACTTAACATTTAAAGGCGGATCGCATGGATCAACACTTTCCATTTTAGGCGATGCGGGTAAGGATCTTAAATTACCAGATGTTCCCAAGAGCCCATCGAACCATTATGCAAACTTCTTGAAGGCCTGTATGGGTCAAGAAAAGACAAGATCACCTTTCGCGATTGCCGGACCGTTGAGTCAAGTATTCTCATTAGGTGTATTGGCTCAGAAATTGAATACGAAGCTCGTTTTTGATCGGGAGACTAAATTGATTACAAATAATAAATTGGCGAACCAATTATTAGTTGGCCCTTCACCTCGCAAAGGTTGGGAGCAATACTACAAGATCTAACGTTTATAGATATTCGGATAAAACCTCAAGTTTCCTTGATCGTCAAAATCCACGAGGCTATACCAGATAACTAAGGGAATATTGCGTTGAATGGTCAAGTAGGTTTGGGGTTTATCTGAATAAGCCGCTTGCGCATCGAGCGTATCGATGGCTGTGGAGTTCGGTTTCAATAACCAAGAACCCAGCGTCAAGGGTTTTTCCAAGCGGATACAGCTGTGGCTGTAGAAGCGTTTTTCTTTTGCAAACAATTTCTTTTCCGATGTATCATGGAGATACATCTTGAATGGATTATCAAATTGAATTTTCAAAATCCCTAAGGTGTTCCATTTGCCGGTTCTTTGGCGCATAGAATATGGGAAATAATTGGCGTTTAAGCGATGCCATGGAACTTTCTCGGGATGAACCTTTCGATTTTGTTGGTCAAATATCTCCAAATGACTCGCATAAAAATAGCGGATATTTTTCCGGATTTCAGGAACGAGCTCCTCTACACTGATGCTGCGAGGTACACTCCAATGCGGTGTGATGATAAGGTTTTTAATTTTGCTCGACAAGGTTTTACTTGGTCTACTCGGTTTGCCTAATACGACCTTCATTTGCAATACCTGTTTGTGGGATTCGAAGGCTTTGAGTTGGGTCGAGGGGATGTTGACCAAAACGAGTGAACGGTTAGCACGTACAGCTGCGAGCCAGCGATATTCGTTGGCCGCTTTAGCTAACAACTGCTTTTTCTCTGCGCTGAAATGGGAGGAATCTTGTAATACGTGAAGTATTTTTCGTACTTCATTATCTTCATTAATTAGACGATTAGCTAATTCTTTAATCTTGAGTGTATTCCACAATTCGCCATAGCGTTTTTCGTATGCCTCGCGGGGCAGTTTGAAATCATAGCCTTGAAAGCGAAGATTAGGTGCTTGCTTTCCAAACTTCAGGTCCAGCATGAATTGTTGGACTGCTTTTTTCGCTGCACTGCTATCGTTTGGGGGATATTGATAATCTTTTGAACGCAAACCAAGCGATTCGGCTTGTTGCATCAAGGAGTCGAGGGGACTTTGCGCGTGCAACGACGTGCTGATCAGTAAAAATAAACAAATGATGTATTTCAATGTATCTGGGCTCGCTTCTTAACCTTTGGCAATCCTCCAAGGTTTGCCAAAGGTAGTGGTTTTGAAGGAGAGTTTTAGGGCGTAAAACAGATTATCAATTAGCTGATTTTAAAAATCAGTTGGTGTCATTTCAACATCCGCCAAAAAAACTAGCTTTGGCAAACCTGAGGAGGATTGCCAAAGCTTAAGAGCTGCGAGCGAGTTTTGTTTTTTCTTTATCTCGCGTAACTGAAAGAATATAACCGATGCTAATCATTGTAAAGATGAGCGAGGTACCTCCTGCAGAAACCAAGGGTATCGGTTGGCCCGTGACAGGAATTGCACCTACGGCAACAAACATATTTAAGAACGCTTGACTGACGATGGAGAAGGTAAGTCCGGCCGACATAAGTCCTCCGAGGGGTTTAGCGCTGTAGGAGATGGCAAGTGCCCCGCGCCAAAACAGCCACATAAACATGGCAGGCAGTAAAATACCCGCAATAAGTCCCCATTCCTCCACGATAATCGCATAGACAAAATCGGACTCAGCCTGTGATAAATGAAAACGAAATTGGCTATTCCCCGGACCTTTGGGCTGCATTCCACCCGAGGCAATGGCATAAAGGCTTTGTTTTAACTGAAAATTTGAACCTTGATCGGCGATTTCAATTTCCTCTTTGCTTTGTCGGCCCATCATCCGATTCATATAGACTTCCACGCGATTAATAATCGTCGCAGACCTTTGACCTACCCCAGAAAAAATCAGCGTAACGGCCAGGACGGCAAAAATGCTAAAGACCATAGTGATCGTCCTCCAGGGTACTCGCCCAAAAATCATTAAAACGATAGAGGTACCAAAGACGATGACACTGGTAGAAAAGTTGGACAAGAATATCAAAAAACAAGTGCCGCCAATCTTGAGACATATCGCCACGAGCACGGATGGATTGTAGGCATCCGGATCGGCTTGTCGGGCAGCAAACATCTTCGACAAAGAAATGGTCAAACATAATTTGGCCATATCTGAAGGCATAAAACTTAGCGGGCCAACCTGCAACCACCGACTGGCGCCTCCTGCCTCTCGACCATAGACATACGCTAATCCAATCAATAACCAGGACCCAAAGAGAGCCATATCGACGTATTTTGTGGATTTCAAGTAATCCATACGTGAAAAAATCCCCATGGCGTAAAATCCGCCGACCAAAATAAGTAGCGATTTAAATAGGTGTTGGAGCGGAATTAGCGGGCCATCCATGGTCAAACGCCCTTTGGCGGAAAATTGGACAACCACCCCTATGATGCTTAAAAATATGACAATTAATAAGATGTGGATATCCCCCTCAAAGTGTTTTTTGATACGTTCTGAAATAGTGCTCATGGATTTTTTTTGCGAATGTAAAGCTGCAAAATCCTTACATGAAACGGGTTAGTTACCAAAAAAAAGAGTGACACTTTTAGTCTCAAATACGCACAATCTAGCCCCTCAAATCATTGATTAACAGAGCACTAAAGCAATTTCAAAATGACAATTTACCAAAATAGCTATCTGTCAAATGTATTCGAAACCTGACTAATTTTACCCCATGGCAATCGAACTCGAATTTATCAATTTAGTGGTACGCAAAAGTACCTTAGCGTCAAAATACCAAGGAGGCGTCGAACAATACCGTAAAGACCTTCCGAATCAATCATTACGTGAAGACGAGGAATTGATCCGATTTGGCTGCATGAACTGGAATGACCTTGCGCATTTCGAAAGCATAATCAATTCCAAAGGATTAGCATATAATGAACAAGAAACGACCGATTATGTGATCATAAGCTCACTTCAGGGAGCCCTCTGGACAGTGGACTGGATCGGATTTTCAGCCAATAGCTGTTTTGCGATAGATCCAGCCTAGCTTTAGCAATCCTCCAAGGTTTGCCAAAGCTAACAATGAACGGCAGTAAGATCTTATTATACTGCGTAAATGCACAAAGCTTTACACAGGGTTCATGACAAATCAGTGCAATTTTGTTAACTTGTTTCCAATTAACTTAGCCATTTGGAAATACTTGCGCCCGTGTTCGGCATCTTCACATCGTTTATCCTGTTGTACTACCTTAGTTCATTAAACAGGTCAAACATCTTTTTAGCACTCTTTTTCTTGTGCTGCAACCTCGTTGTGATGGTCTATTTCGGCTTGCATTACAGTAAAATGGAGTTTTGGGAAGGCATTTGCTTTGTGCATTTCTTGCCACTCTCCTTCTTACTAGGCCCAACCCTGTTCTATTACGTTAAACACACCGTTTCAGAAAATAAATCTTTTAGCTGGACAGATGCTTTACATTTAATCCCCGCCATTTTTGTTGGCTTTGCTACCTTGCCCTTTACGCGACTACCCCTGGAAGTTAAAACAGAAATAGCACATCAAATCGTCAATTTTACCGAAGATTACAGCTTAAACTTCAACTGGGTCACCTTTGAGCAATTACTTTATGGCAGATCCATCCATGTCATTTTGTATGCGATCCTATCGATTGGTTATTTCTTTTGGAATAAACACATGTTACTACAAAAATATGGAAGTATACCGACGAACCATCCCATCATTCAGCGCTGGTTCTTCACATTAATCACCCTTCAAGTCGTCATTGCGAGTACGAGTTTGGGCCACATGATCACCTTGTATTTTAAGCCCGTTTATTTTCTGGGTATCTCATCCCAAAGTATATTTAGCGAAGAACATTTCTTCCGGATTTGTGGTGGAGGATTTTTTATCCAAAACTTTTTCTTATTTCTGTTCCCCAATATCCTCTACGGAAACATTTCCTATTCGTTGGATTTAGATTCCGCATCAACATACCAGAAAATCAAATCTAGCTTTGCCAAACAAGTAAAAGCACTTGAAAACACCTCGGAGTTTGAGATGCAATTAATTGAATACCTCAAAGATGCTCCGTTTATCAAAAAGGATTTCACTTTATCTCAAATGTCTTTTGACTTGAAGGTACCCGAGCGAAACCTTTCGGCATATTTCAACAATGACCTGAATAAAACCTTTGGGGAATGGAAAAATGACAAACGAATTGAATATGTGGTCCAACTCATCGAGGCTGGTCACGCGAAAGTCTATACGATTGAGGCGATGTCAGCTGCAGCTGGATTTCAATCACGATCAAAATTCATTGACGCATTCAAGAGTAGACAAGGCGTTACACCTTCTGCCTTCATTAAATCAAAAAAGCCCTCTGCTAACTAGCAAAAGGCTTTCTGCATTACCTACTTCATCTAATATTAAGGTTGGATCCCGAGTTGTTTGAAAAACGCTAGGTTATCGAAGAAATCTTGCTCTTCCGTAATTTTACCACCGATGATGGTTGCAATCGTACAACCTATCACATCCACAGATTTTCCAGTCGCAGGAATACCAAAAAAGTTCCCTGTATGTTTTCCTTTAAATTGCCAGTATTTAACAAGCTTGTTTCCGGAAGCAAAAGTTTCTTTGATAATGAATTCGCGGTCTGAAAAGCCGGTTACATAATTGTCATAATAGGCTTTGGCAGCTGCCTTCCCCTTGGTTTCTGGGACCGTATGCAAAACCACATTTTCTGCATAAGCGGTATCCAAAATATTGGTTCGTCCTTCGTTGATGGCTACCTCCCAAACGCGCGAATAAAACGCGATATTTTCAGCAGCGATTTTTTCATTTTGTTCACTTTGTGTCGTGCAAGAAAACAATGTTCCCGCCGCAACCAAAAGCATTAAGATATTTTTCATTTCGTTTTATTGGTTAATGATCAAAAGTAGCCATTACCCACCCAGTACTTACCCAATCACGCATCTAATCTGTTCCCAAAAATGCAAAAGGGGACAAAGTGCCCATCCAAATTATTCGATTAGAGAATCAATCTTACTTTCTTGCTTACACAATTTTAAAAATCAAAAAACACATGAAAAAAATCGTACTCTTGGGTGCATTTGTTGCATCTGCATTTATCGTGAATGCACAAACAGTTGGAAAAGTTTTCGTAGGAGAAAACGAAGGAAAAGGCTTCCAACTAGGCTCTGATAAAAGCATGAATACCGTATTAGAAGCTACAAAAGCTTATAACGCTGTAAACCATGAAGCGGAAATCGCACTTTGGTCGGCCGAAATGGTTAAAAAAGATGGCGAAAATCACAAAAAAAGCATGGCATCGTTGACATCAGTGACCAACAAACCAATGGCCATGTTACCAATTAAAATTCAAGGTTCAAATAATGAAATCGTAATGGTTCAATCTACGGAGGAACGCGTTTTCAAAAATGGATCAAAGCAAAATTTAAATTTATTTGAATTGTTTTTCATCGACAAGGCAGGTAAAATTGAAAACTTCCAACAATACGTTAACATACCATCTACAAATGAATATGGTAAAACTTCGGGAGGTAAATACATCTCAAGCAAACCAGGATCAGAAGCAGATGGTAGATCTTTACAATTTTCAAACCGTGGTGAAGTCGCTGCGATCGAAAATTTAGCGAAGGCATGGAACGCGATGGATGTGAAAGCTTTTGCTGATATTATTGCAGATGAAGTAAGCATTGAAGCTTATAACGGAACAAAATCTAAATTAACAAAAGCAATGCTTCCTGAGGAGTTCGCTCAATACAAATCATTGGATTGGAAACCAGGCTTAATTCTACCTTTTAAATTGACAAATACAGACCCTGCGTCTGGCATTTTGGTATACTCATCAGAGAAGCGTGTCTTGAAAGACGGTACTGTTTGGGATAAAGAATTGGTGGAATTATTTGGCTTCAACTTAGCTGGCAAAATTGATTCTATTACTCAATTTGCAAGAGAAAAAACAAAAAAATAAATTGATTTAGTCCGTGTGCATATCGCACACGGACAATTTTTTAAACCCAAATAACCATGAAAAAACTTACCTTATTATTCCTTGCAATCTTTGCAATCACTGCGAGCACATTCGCACAAAACAAACCCATTTACATCAACATAGCGTTTCACAAATTGAAGCCAGGTCACACCATCGATGAGGCAATGGCACTCGAAAAGCGTTGGAAAGTTATTCAAGAAAAACGCAAAGCAGCCGGATTAATCACAGGTTGGGCTGCATATAAGATTTTAAATGAATACAAATCTGAGTCTGTTGATTACGATTATGTATCTATGAATGCATCGTATGACTTGAATAAAATCACTGAATATCCGATGGATATGTTTAATGCGCTAGTTAAGGAAGATCCAAGCATGTATACAATTCTTGAAGAGACCGATAAAGTTCAATCTGTTATGCGTAATAAAATCACAAAAGCTATCGAATACACAGGTAGCTCGAATGATATGAATTCAGTGGTTTTAATGGAAACCATGAAGACAACGACAACAAACTATTTTGCCTACATCGATTTCGAAAAGCAAGTAAAGGCCATTCACATGGATCGTATTAAGGCTGGAAATATTCAAGAATGGGCATTATGGCAACATTTAGCACCTATGTCTGACGATGGCACGGGCCAATTTACCACAATTACTTTCTTCAAAGACTTGTCTAAGCTTGATGAAGATTCTAGCCCATCATACATCAATGGTGCGAAGAAATATATGAATTTGACGGTAGACCAATACCTTAAAAAAGCGGATTCATTACGTAAAATCAACCAATCGGTATTATTAAAATACGCAGTAGGTACATTCAACTAGTTCTAATATCAGGCCAACTCGGTGAGTTGGCCTTTTTTTTAACCCCACAAATCATGAAAAAATTAATGCTAATCGCTTGCGTAATCGCAGGTGGAATGATGTCTTGCTCGAAGCAAGAAAGTGCAATGCCTGAAGGGGCTGTCGGCTATGTCATAGACAAATCTGAAAACATTGAATTAACGAAGAAATCCATGCAGGCGCTAAGTGATGGAGATTCAGCAACATACCGAGCAACTTATTCAGAAGACGCTGTCTTTTATGACAATGCAGATACCATTACGTTGGACCAAAACGTAGCTATGTTTGCCAACATGAAAGCCAAAGGCATCACCATGAAATTAGATAAAATCGGAGAAATCACCGAAACGATTTACAACAAGCCGGGCTATTTTGATGCCGACCACTTCGTATATGCATACGCTTGGTTTACTATGACCCGAGGAGACAAATCGGTGAAAGTTATCATCCACTCCGTTGATGGAATAAAGGACGGCAAGCAAGTGGTTGAATGGTTACGATATGACACGAAAAAGATTAGCGAAATCATGCAATAATTCTATTTCCCCCCCACTTAACCTTTGGCAATCCTCATCAGGTTTGCCAAAGGTAGTTGAAAAAGGAGGACAAACGTCTTCCTTTTTTTATAAAATCAGTATCTTGATTAACCAAAATTACGCCATCCGATGAAACACATTATTTACCTCGCCGTTGCACTCATTTCCTTCGGCAGTTTTGCACAAAACTTGCCCGCGGGAGACCCGGCCCAACTCGGTTTATCAAAAGAAGGTCTTGCGCGCATTGATGCCTTCATGGCGAAAGAATCTGAAAAACAGCACATCCCAGGATCCATTGGTATGATTGTCCGCCATGGAAAAGTTGCTTACAAAAAGGCCTTTGGCAAAGCGAATCTTGAGACGGGGGAAGCGATGCGCACCGACCATCTGTTTCGGATGGCCAGTATGACTAAAATTATTACCGGAGTTGCGGGTCTTAAATTATTCGAAAGAGGACTATTTACGATGGATACGCCGCTAGAGACGATATTGCCTGAGTTTGCCAACATGCAAATTTTGGTGGGATATAATACACTGAAACATCAATTCATCACCCGTCCTGCCAAAAACAAAATCTTAATGAAGCACGTATTTACACATACGTCGGGCATTGCCTATCCTCCCTTCTCAAGCCTAGGCCGCGAAGGGTATTTGAATGCGGGCGTTACGATTGCTTTTCCAAAGGGTGATACCAAACTCACTCTCGCTGAAATCATTCGCAGCACGGCAAAATTACCACTAGTACACGAACCCGGTGAGAGCTGGACCTATGGCATGAACCTCGAGGTATTAGGTCGCGTGGTTGAAGTATTGGATGGCCGCACGTTTGCCGACTTCCTTCGTCAAGAAATCTTTATGCCCTTAAAAATGACACGGACATTTGTGGGTGTTACGCCAAACGAATGGAAAAACATGTCCCAAGTTTATACACAAGACAAGTCGGGGAAAAAGAGCGTCTACACGGATGAAGTAGGCAAGAAATTATTAGGGTTTTCGGCGGACATGTCGATGGACTACTATAAAAATACAAATACATCATTGGCCATGGGTGGAACGGACGTCGTTAGTAATGTAGACGATTATGCCCGTTTCTTCCAAATGCTCTTGAATTATGGCGAGTTGGATGGCGCTCGTATCTTGAGCAAGAAGACCGTCGAAATGATCGAAAAACCGCTATTCGACGTAGCTACCACGGATGGTGTTGCCAAAGGTGTCACGGGCCGATCGCAATTCAAGGCAGGCGTAACAGTTTATGTATATCCAGAAGAGCAAGCGAAGTTTGAAACTATTTCGGCGGGTTCTTATTTCTGGAAAGGCTACTTTGGAACACAATTTTGGATCGACCGCAAGGAAGATATGATTGGGATGGTATTCCTACAAATTGCACCTGAACCTACACGGTTCAATGAGAAATTTAGGCATTTAGTGTGGGGAAGTATCGCGAAATAAATCCCCCGCTTAACCTTTGGCAATCCTCCTCAGGTTTGCCAAAGGTAGCTGAAAAAGGAGGACAAATGTCCTCCTTTTTCATTTTATCAACTACTTGAAATTATTCTCCAGCGCAAGTACGCGCGTCGCCTTTTCGTAGTATTTGCTTTCAACTAAAATATAGTCTGTATCAAAGGTGCTGATGGAAAACAGCGGAATTTGGTTATCTGCTAAGGTCTTTGACAAAGCAGCTAAAATACCCGTCAACGAAAAATCAAGCGGACCTTCTACTTTGAAACCCTTCCAATTTTCAGCCTTCTTAATTCCTGCCGGTGCATAGCGCTGATCGACCACGATCGATAACTCGTCACTCGTTTTTGCGATGGAATAAAAGCTACCCTGATAAGCCCATTCTGGAACTTTGGCATCGGGCGCTAGCCGACAAACCGCATAGGTATCCGGCATGAGGGATAAAGTTAGATTCCGCTTCTGCGCTAGACTTAGAAAACTGATGGATAACAACGCTGCTGTTAGCACAAGCGTGCTTTTGATTTTTGACATGAATTTTTATTTAGTGCTCCCCCACTTAACCTTTGGCAATCCTCCTCAGGTTTGCCAAAGGTAGTAGAAAAAAGGAGACCGAAATCCCCTTTTTTACGATTATCAACTACCTGATTTTTTTATTTTTTCTGCGCTTCCGAATAAATATACTGTTGAATATTTTTCACTTGTTGGGCCGTAAAACGATTCCCAAAATTTGGCATACCCTTTGGCAAGAAAATCCCCTTACGAACGATATCATCAATCATATTCATGATTTCAGGTTTCGAATAGGTTAAATTCGGAATGGTACCTCCGCCTT